>JAZNFV010000016.1:0-100439 GCA_045576155.1 Tidjanibacter sp. | reverse complement strand
GTGATTTTTCCCCCTCTTTCGCCTCATCAACCCCCTCCATCGTTCACAAAAAACTTGGGTATCTTTTTTAATACCCAAGTTAGAGTTGAGAGAAGTAGGGAGATTAGGGAATTTAGAGAATTTAGGGAGCTTAGGGATAGGGCCTATAAGCCCTATAAGCCCCATAAGCCCTATAATACCTTAATGCCCGTAATGCCTTAGGTCGGGAGCACCACCCTCACAAAAGACAGCTTGCTGTCCGTCTTGCCACGACTGCCGTAGGCAGGCGGTTGGCATCTACCGCTCTGAGCGGTCAGCGGTCAGCGGTCAGCAGTCAGCTCTGCGCCTTAGGCGCGACAGACCTCTCCCCTGCTTCGCAGACCCTCCCCTAACTTAGGGGAGGGAAGAGTCAAATTGAAAATTGAGAATTGAAAATGGAAAATTATGGTGCGCCAGAGGCGCAGAACTAACCTCTCCTGCCCTTTGGGCATCCTCCCCTGACATAGGGGAGGTATGGTTGTGGGTCGAAAGACGCTTTTGTATCCCTTGCGACCCTTGCGACCCTTGCGACCCTTGTAACCCTTGTAACCCTTGTGACCCCTGCGACCCCTGTAACCCCTGCTACCCCTGTAAAAAAACTCGGGTATCTTTTTTAATACCCGAGTTTTTTTGTGGCCTTAGGTCGGTCGGCCGTCGTCTAACTAATAACGTCGCTGGCTTGGGCCATCTCGGCGCGGGCCTCCATCTCCATTTGAAGCCCCACCATAGTCACCGCAGCACGAGCAAGCGAAAGCCCGTCGGGGTGGGAGAGGGTGGTGACAATAGGCATATTCCACTCTATCATCACTTCCGTCAGGCCATTGAGAGCGGCACTGAGCACCGCAGGGTGCTCGCTCGCAGGCAGAAAGACCAACACCGCATCGACACTCGTCAGCTCGGCAAAGCACTTGGCCGCAAGCACCGTTTCGCCAGTGCCCGGCACAAGCCTATACTCCACCTCGCCCTCAATCTCAACCATCTGATTGAGGCTACACTCGGCCATCATTGTCTGCTCGCCACAGCCCTCGACGATTATAAATCCAAATTTCAACGCACCCATACGAAAAGATTGTTTCTACAAATATACAAAATTATTCGCTTTTTCGACATCGACCAACAAAAAGGCCACCCCAAAACATTTCGGAGTGGCCTCGGCCTCATCTTCTTCGCCCTCTCTCCCTGCTGCTTGTGGTGGCCGCAAGAGAGAGTTGCGATGTTATAGTTTAACTAACCTTTGTTATAAAACTACTCGGCTGCGGTGGTGATGTGCGCCTCGAAGAAGTCGCCATACTTTTTCGACCAGCCGCTGGGAATCTCGTGCTTCATCTCGGGATAGTAGTACATCTGCTTATCCTCGTTGGAGAGATTGTTGAAGGGGGCGAGGTTGGTGTGGGGAGGGCAAGTGCCGTCCTGCAAACCGCTACAAGCAATCACAGGGCAGTGGATGCGGGTGGCGAGGTTCTTGGTGTCGAAGTAGGAGAGGAATGCAAACATCTCCTCGTCGGTCATAGAGCCTTGGTTGTTGCGGGCGGTGTCGCCGGGCCAACTAACAATGTTGAAGTAGTCGGGGAAGTCGCCGAGGAAAGCCACGCAGGGAGCAATGGCTGTGAAGGGGTAGTCGCTCAGTGCGGCAGCAGCATAGGAGAATGCACCACCCTGACTCGAACCCTCAGCAAAGAGGTTGTTCATATCGCTTGTGGGGCGAGTGGCCATAAAGCGCACCGCCTGAACGCAGTCCATAAAGGCACCACGATAGTAGTAGCTATCTCGGTTGCCAAACTCATAGGCAAACCAGTCGCCATAGATGTTTTTGTTGTCGCCCTTGCCGTCGGGTTCGCGGTGGGCAGCGTCGCGGTTGTTGAGAATCTGACCACGAGTGGAGAGGTAGAACTCGGCGTAGGTGTCCGACGAGCCACCCGAAGGACAGGTGGGTTTCGAGGTGCTGTTCTGGGTGTCGTAGCCAAAGAAGTGGATGATAACGGGGTGCTTCTCGCCATCCTGAGGCTCAACGTAGTAGCCACGTATGGTCACAGGCTCGCCAGTCAAGCCGTCGGGCACAGACTGCATCTCAACCAAATAGACCTTGCGTGCAGACGTGCTCTTCTTGGGCAGCTCGGTGAGGGTGGCGTTCATATCGATGCTTGCCAGTTGCTCTTTGGCAGTGTTCCAAAATTCCTCGAAGTCGGGCTGCATATCGGGAGCCGAGATGAGCTGGTCGGGGTTTACACCAAAGGTAAAGGAGCGAGCGGTCTTGCCATTGACAAAACATACGGCCCTATAAAAGCCGGGCTCCAACTCGTCGGTAACATCGACGTTGATAGACTTCTTGGCTTTGGCTTCAACCTCCTCGCTGTAATTGATTACGCTAACGAGTTTCTTGCGGTCGGTGGAGATTCTGATAGTCACTTCGGCCGTCATAGCTGCATCGTTGGGATTCTCCACATTGAAGGTGAAATAGGGGGTGCTGTCGTAAATCCAGTTTTCGGTAACGGGCACTTTGACAGTAAGTGGGTCGAGGTCGGCGGGTTGCTCGGTTTTGTTGCCGTCGCCCTCGCCTTCCTGCTCGGGTACATCGGGCTCAGCGCAAGCCATCAACATTGCTGCTATGGTGGCTACTGATACGAATAGGATTTTTTTCATTAACGTAGGGTTTTTGTATTAACTATTTTTGTGGTTTGTTTTCCGATTTTCGGCTGAGTGCTACAAAAGTAGCAAATTATTATGAAAGTTTCGCAAAACATTTCGTTTATTTTCGCTTAGTTTCATTTTTTGCAACAATGAAACACTCCGTTGTTTTCTTGTCGAGTGTGGTGAGGGTGGCCAAAGGAGGGGGCTGTAAAATACAAAAGGAGCTTCACCGAGTGGTGAAGCTCCTTCGTCAGTTCGCACTTTGCGGTGCAAACTATTTAACCGTGTTTACAATTTTCTCGAAAGCCTGAGGGTGGTTCATCGCGAGGTCAGCCAGAACCTTACGGTTCATCTGGATGCCCTTAGCGTGGCATTTACCCATAAACTCAGAATAGGTCATACCGTTCATACGAGCGGCAGCGTTGATACGCTGAATCCACAAGCTGCGGTAATTTCTCTTCTTCTCTTTGCGGTTGCGATAGGCGAACTGCAAGCCTTTCTCGACAGTGTTTTTCGCTACTGTCCAGACGTTTCCCCTTGAACCAAAGTTACCTTTGGCAAGTTTTAAAACTTTTTTTCTGCGAGCTCTCGATGCTACAGCATTTACTGATCTTGGCATAAAATTTTAAGTTTTAATCGAAAGATTGGCGGCGGGTTTCTCTCCCACTCTTCGGGGCTAATTCTCTCTTTGGTTAAACAATTGCTCTACGGGTTAATTACTTAACGAGGAGCTTGCGGAGCTTAGCTGCATCGGCAGGAGTTACGATTGCCGAGTAGTCCAAGTTGCGTTTACGTTTGGTAGATTTCTTGGTGAGGATGTGGCTGTGATAAGCGTGTTTCCTCTTAATCTTACCGGTGCCGGTGAAGTCAAAACGTTTCTTCGCGCCGGCGTTTGTTTTCATTTTTGGCATTTCGATAAAATTTTTTTGGTTAAACAGCCCGCAAAGATAAGAATAAAATTGAAAAATGAAAAATGAAAATTGAAAATTATTTTGACTAAGAGCGTTAAGGCCCTTAAAGCCATTAAGGCTAGTTATCAGAGGGAGGTTAGGGAGTTTAGGGAAAAGGGCCTATAAGCCCTATATATCCCTAAGGCCCTTAAAGCCCTTAACGCCCCTAAGGCATTTAAGGCCAGTTATCAGTTGTCGCTCGTCGTCTTTTGCCTTAGGTCGTTAGACCTTAGACGTTAGACCGTAAAAAAAGATGCACCCCAAAATTGGGGTGCATCTTTTTTACTACTCAGCTATTGGGCTGACTTCAATCAGGTAGTTCAGCTCAAATGTGGGGTAGATGTAGGGGTCGCTACCCTCGATGGTGTAGCTCTTCTTCTCGTCGGTGGTGTACTCCGTTACGGTGTAGCTCTTTGAGCTATCCAAGCCACGAAGCTCCACAGCCTCGCCATTCCACAAGTCGGCATAGAAGGCGTAGTACATATTGCCGTTCTTGGCGATGACGTGGCCCTCGGGTTTGTCGAAGCCGAGGTCGTAGAGGTTCAGATAGTCGCCCGTAGAGAGCATATAGTCGTTGTAGAGGCCCACCCACTTCTTGAAGATAACCTCCTTCTCGGGGGTCAGCAGGTAGTCCACCAGAACGTCGTTGTCGAGGTAATTGACCTTCACATTGGGGTTGTTCTTGGGGTAGGTAAACTTCGAGCCGAGCACACCGCCAATACCGAGCTGGGTGGCGAAGTCCATAGCGCCATCGGAGAGCTCAACGTGGTCGGCATAGTAGGCCATCTTGGGGTTGATGGCGGCGTAGGCCTTACGTTTCATACGAATCTGTGCGCTGCTGGTGGGGTCGGAGGCAACGGCCTGATTCATATAGGGGGTGTGGAAGAAGTTGATGGCGCATCCGCAGGGGCAGAACTGCACCACAGCGTAGTCTTTGATGCTGCGGGCGGTGTCGTAGATAGCCTTGAAAATCTCGGGCATACGCTCCTGAGCCTCAGCGGGGTAGTTGAGGCCGCTGTGCTCGTTGTGGTCGGGCTCGCAGAGGTTCATATGCTGGCCGTCGAGTTTCAGACCGTCGAAGCCCCAGTCCTCAATGAAAGTCCTCACCAAGTCGGTGGTGTACTTCTTGGTGTGGGGATTGACAGGCGAGAGGTAGTAGCTATCCCACCACGAGATATACTCAGGTACCCACTCATCCGTGAGGAGTTTCATCTCGGGGTGGTCGCGCAGAACTTTTGTGCCGGGGTCGGCTGCAATGGGGGCCCACCACAGCTTGGCTTTCAGGCCACGTTTGTGAATCTCGCGGGTCATACGACGCATTTGGCTCTCGCCGCCAATGCGTTTGTTCACCTGCCAGTCGCCCTCGGCAATCTGGTAGCCGTCGTCAATATCGACCCACTTGAAGCCCACCTCTTTCACCTTGTCGAGTGTGCCAAGCACCTCCTCAACGGTGAAGGTGCGCTCGTAGCCCCAAGCACACCACACAGGCTCAAAGGCCTCGGGCTCGCTCTCGGAGGGGGTGATGCCCTCGTGGGCATACATATACTGCGAGAAGAGCGACAGAGGCTCGAAGTAGTCGCCCGTAGTTACGGCCACAAAGGAGCGCTCCATAGTGAGTGTGTCGCCCACAGCGAAGAGCATACGCTCCTCCCACTCCCTTTCGAGCTTCATTGTGGCAAAATCGTTGCCTGCAATGCGCTCAACGGGCATATTGATGGTTTTCAGCACAGGCTCAACCAAGCCGACACTCACACCACCATCCCTACGCCACAGCGTTACAAAGGGAATACCGCCACCATAGTCGCAGTTGTTCATACCGAGGTAGTTCTTCTGGTAGAAGCTACCATCTACGGGCAGAATCCAGTTGGCGCGGGCCGAGGTGGAGGTGGGCTGGAACGACCATATAACCTCCTCGGAGTCGATGGTGGTCTTGTGCTGCTCGGCGCTTTTCAGACGCATACTCTTCTCACCGTTGTTGATGTAGCGGGTCTCCACAAGCAACATACCCTCAAAACCCTCGGGGGCAATGATGGTCTGCACCTTCTCCACGCCAAAACCATCCTTACGATACTGACCCCTCAGGGTGATGGCCTCGCCACGCTCGGTGGTGTGGCGCGAGCTCTCTTTCAGAGCCCAAGTGTCGATGGTAATCTCCTCGGCCACAAGTGCATCGCTCGACTGGAAGTCGTCGTGGAACGAGCCGGTAGCCTCGTTGTTGGAGATGACGCGGGTTTGCATCTGCTTGTTGATTTGCAGTGTGATGTCGCCGTTGGAAATCTCGGCTGTCGAGCATCCACCCAGCAACAACGCACCCGCCATAGCTGTCAAAACAATTTTTTTCATTTTCTCTATTTTTAGTTTGTATTTTCTTTTCTCCGCTTTTTGTAAAAAGCGGAACCAAAAACTTTTAGTGCTGGGAATACTATCCCAAGTAATTCGCCTTTCGGGAGCACCACCCTCACAGAAGGCAGCTTGCTGTCCTTTTTGTAAAAAGTCGCCCAAAAACTTTTAGTGCTGGTGCGGCTGTTAAAAGTCAGTCGCCCTTTTAGCCAAACTCGCTAAACTCATAGTGAGCTTAGGGAATTTAGGGAGTTTAGAGAGGTTAGGGACTTTATATCCTTAATGCCCTTAATGCCCTTAACGCCCCTAAGGCCTTTAAGGCCAGTTATCAGTCGTCGGTCGTCGTCTTTGGACTTAGGTCGTTAGACGTTAGACCTTAGACGTTAGACAGCTTCTTAGCAAGTTTTTCGGCATTCTCGTAATAGACCTTGCGCAAGATGCTGTCGGGCAGGTCGAAGGCGCTGTACGACCAGTGGTAGCCGAAGCTGGGGTCGTAGATGTGCTCGTCGTCGGTTTCGAGTATGCGGAATACGGTGCGATACATATCGGCCGAAGTGCCGTTGTCTGTGCCGAAGAAGATGCGGTCGGCATACTTCTCGAAGAAACGACGGGTGGCGCGAGGAGTTACGGCAGACTCTGCTACGCGGGCAGCAATATCAACATAGACATTGGGGCACTCGTCGAGGATTGCACCCAGACGTGGCCAGTCGTGCGACATATTCAGGTAGTGGCAGGCGATGAAGATTGTGTTGGGGTGGGCTTTGGCAGCGTTGGCGAAGCACTCCATAACATCGTCGTAGTCGTAGCAACCCTCCACAGTGGTATCAACCTTCCAGTTAGCGCCATTCATCAGGCCGTCGTTGTGGTTGTCGATAGGCTCGTACATCCAGATAGGCTCGCCAACGTGAATGCTGATGGGCAGACCGATTTTGCCGGCATACTCCAATACGCTCTGCATCTTGGGGTGGTCGAGGTGGATGTGAGTTCCCTTAACGGGGCGAGCATACTCGTCGCCGAGGCCCTTATCGACCATCTCGCCAATGCCAAATGCGCCAAGAGCTTTGCAGTGGTCGAGGTGGGCCATAGCTCGCTGCTCCCAGTCGTCGGCTTCGATGTCGGTGTAGTCGAGCGAGCACCACACCTCAAAGCGTTCGGGGTATTTGCCATAGGCCTCAATCATCTGCTCAAACGAAAGTCCAATCCACTCGCAGTGCATAATGTGGGTTTTGCGTATGCCACACTCGTCCATAGTCTTAACCCACTGAGCAATGAGTTCGGGGTTGCAATCGTTGTAGTCGTGGGAGTGCATATCGATGACCTCATATTTGGGCTTCTCGACCTTAGTGGTGGGGATGTTGAAGATTGAAACGGGGTCGAAATCTTTTAGTAGAATCTGGCCCGCAATCTCGCGCGAAAGGGTCTGTGCGTCTTTCTTCTGCTCAGTAGCACCACACGAGGCAAGGAGGGCAGCTGCCAGCAGGATGTAAACAAGTTTTTTCATAGTCGTCTATCGGATTAGTTTTTCTCTTTCGGGGTGTGGGGGTGTTAGAGGCCGAGCGAGTGGCCAAAGAGTTGCTGTGCCCTTTGGTCAATCTCCTCGGGGGAGGTGAAAGCGCCTGTGCCGCCTGCGGCGGTGGTATTGAGTGCGCCGGTCATATTGCCAATCTCCTGACACTTCTCCAAGGGCAGTCCCTTGACAAAGGCGCTCACAAAGCCCGAGTTGAAGCTGTCGCCTGCGCCAATGGCATCGACAACATTGCGATTGAGGAACGAGGGGAGCATATTGCGGCTGCCATCCTTGCGCACCAGAAGCGAGCCTTTCGAGCCCATCTTCACAATCATAGCCTCGCCCAAGTAGGGCTCAACGGCTGCGATAGCCTCTTCGAGCGAGGAGGTGTGGGTCAGTGCCTGCAACTCTTTCTCGTTGGGCATAAAGATTGTGATGCGGGGCAACACCCTCTTGTAGTCCAAAGCCCAACTCTCGGCGGGGTCCCACTGGGTGTCGAGCGAGATGGTTATGCCACGCGAGGTGGCTGCCTCCAACACCTTGTCGATGTCGCGCAACAGAGCCGACTGCATAAAGAGCGACGAGAGGTGGATGTGGCGGCAGTTGTCGAAAACCTCGGGGCAGATGTCGTCGTAGCCCATAATATCCATTGCGCCCTGATAGGTGAGGTTGGCGCGGTCTTCGTCGTAGCTCATTACGATGGTTGCACCAGTGGCGGTGGCGGGATTTTCGATTAGGTAGTCGGTAGCCACACCTTTGGCCTCCAAAGAGCTCTTGACGAGCGCACCGAAGGAGTCTTTGCCGACCATACCCACAAAACAGACCTTTGAGCCGAGCGACGAGGCGTTGGCTGCGAAGATGGCGGTGCTGCTGCCGAGTGTGAGGAGCATATCGCCTGCAAATTTCTCTTTGCCCATTTCGGGGAAGCCGTCAATTTGGTTGAGGATGACATCGACGTTGAGTTCGCCGATGGCTGCTATGTCAAATCGTTTCATTTTTGATGTTTGTTGATGGGAAAAAAAGTTCTTACAAATTACAATTATATAAAAATATGTCGAAAATGTATCAAAACGAAACTATTTTTGTTCTGTTATTTTGTTGCTTTCTTTGGGGTGCTCTGCGCTAATGGGTTGAAATACATTTCTTTGGCGTGTGTCGGTCGAGATGCAAAAAATCTTTCGTATCGTTTTGATTTGCGTTTCGTTTTTTTAATACCTATATTTGCAACATCTTTTTGATACCTATTTTATAATAATCAAAGTTTTTTCCAAAAACCCCTGTGTTATGGATGTTTATGGCTCGACCAAAGGTCGTCGTTCTATGATATTGCAGAAGCTCAAAAATAACTCCTCGGTGTCGGTGTCGGAACTGAGTAGGGAGTTCGGCGTGTCGGAGGTGACGATTCGCAAGGATTTGAATATACTCTATGAGCGCAACCTTGTTATACGCACTCACGGAGGTGCTATACTCGGCTCCAATCCTGTATCCTCCTACGAGGATGTCCACATCAACTCCAAGCGACTGATTCACTACCGCGAGAAGAAGGCTATCGGTAAGGCTGCCGCTGCCATAATAAAGGAGGGCGACACCATTATGCTCGACTCCGGAACGACCACCATTGAGATTGCCCGCAACCTCCACAAGTTCCAGAGGCTCACAATCATAACCAATGCTATCAACGTGGCCGTCGAGCTCTTGGCCTACAAGCGTTTCAATGTGATTATGCTCGGAGGCAACCTGCGCGAAACGAGCCAATCGACCGTAGGCCCTGTGTCGGAGTCGGTGCTGAAAATGTTTTACTGCGACAAGCTCTTTTTGGGTGTGGATAGTTTCAGCATTGAGAGTGGAATTTCTACCCCCAATGTGGAGGAGGCCAACATCAACCAAGTGATGATGTCGCGTGCCAAAGAGGTGATTGCTGTCTTCGATTCGAGCAAAATCAATAAGCGAGCACTGGCTTTCATCTCGCCTGTGGAGAAGATTGATACCATCGTTACCGACGACGGAATGTCGATGAAATTGCGCTCGCAACTCAAATCGGCCAACGTCAATCTGGTGGTGGTGTCGCCAAACTAATTTTGGAGTCGGTTTAAGGGAGGTGTAGCTTTTTAGCAAAACTTTCGATAGTGTAAAGAGTGTTAGCTGTTTAGCCGACACTCTTTTTTTTGTGTGGCGCAGGTTGCGCGTCTGTAAAACTACCCTTTTGGGGGCTAATTTTTTCTGTTTCGTTTTGTTTTGGTTACTGTCGGCTTTTCGGATAGCTCGCGCGTATATATTGGGTGCTTGGAGTGGCAAAAATGGTTACAAAACGGTTGTATTAGGTTACGAAACGAAACCTTACGAAATTATTTTTATTTGTGCGCGCAGTGTGTTAAGTTGTTGAAAATCAATGTAGTAAATTTTTTGTTGAGTTGAACGTAGATGTTTGGGTGCAAAAAAATAGCCTTTCAAGTCCTATGCTTTGTTACGAATTGTTATTTTTGCATTATCGGATATTGTGTTGAAACAGACTACTTTGGCCCAAATGCCAACTACTAACAGCGAAAATTATTTATAAAACGAAATAAAATCAACTCAAATGATGCAACTAAACTATCACACTTACAGGGAGATATGCCAACAGCCAGAGATGTGGCTGAAAGCATACAAATTGGTTTGTGACCGTAAGGCTGAAATCAAAGCGTTTGTTGAGCGCTACATCAATGCTGGTTACAGCATTGTGCTGACTGGTGCAGGCACCTCGGCCTACATTGGCGATGCGCTCGAAAAGGCACTCTATAACACTTCGTTTGCGGGCTGCCGCAGCATACCTACAACCGACATCATCACCTCGGCCGAACTCTTCTTTGGCAAAGAGAGCAAGGTGTTGTTGGTTTCGTTTGCTCGCTCGGGCAATAGCCCCGAGAGTGTGGGTACAATCAATATGGTGAATAAGGTTGCGGGCGAGGTTGCCCACATCTTCATCACCTGCAATGAGCAGGGCGAACTGGCTAAGATGGCCGCTGCAAGCCCCGAAAATACGCTTCTTATGCTCTTGCCTAAGGAGACCAACGACCTCTCGCTTGCAATGACCAGCAGCTACTCGACTATGTTGCTCACTTGCTCGATGATTGCCAACATCGACTCGATTGAGGCCCACGCTGCCTACATCCAGACTATGGCCGAGAATACCGCCAAGGCTATCGAGAAGTATGAGGGCGCAATCAAAGATATTGCTTCGCGCCCCTTCAAACGTGCCGTATTCCTCGGCTCGGGCGAGTTGCAGGGTATTGCCGAGGAGTCGCGCCTGAAACTCCAAGAGCTTACCGACGGCTCGGTTATGTGTGCTTTCGACTCGTTCCTTGGCTTCCGTCACGGCCCTAAGGCTGTAATCGACAAAGATACTCTGCTGGTCTATCTGCTCAGCGAAGAGCCCACTGTTCAGCGCTACGAGTACGACCTGATTCGCCAGATTAGGGCCAACAACAATGTTGTGGGCTATGTGGCTATTTCGCAGACCGAGCCAAAGATTGATGGCGACTACTTCGACCTGAGTGTGGTTGTGGGCGCACCCACCGAGGAGCACCGCTACTACTCGTGTGTGAGCTATGTTGTAGCCTCGCAGTTGCTGGGTATGTTCAAGTCGATTGATATGGGTCTTAGCCCCGATGCGCCCAGTGTTTCGGGCAACATTTCGAGGGTTGTTGAGGGTGTAATTATCTACGAGGACTAATCCCAACAGCCACAAGTACAAAGCAATTATTTGTGTAAAAAAATCATAAAGAAACAGACAACGCAATGGCAAAAACAGAAGATCTTTTAAGGCGTATTGGCGAACTCGAACAGGAGAGCGGTGTGAAACGCACCATCTTCGCTGTTTGCCCCAACTCGCCCGCAGTTATTAGGGCTGCCTATCGCGCTGCAAAGCGTAACAATGCCCCCATCTATTTTGCAGCAACTCTCAACCAGATTGACAACGACGGTGGCTACACCGGTATGACTCAGTCGCAGTTTACCAAGTTGCTCCGCTTCGAGGAGCAGAGGGTGAACTACACAGGTTGCTCTATTGTGGCTATCGACCACGGCGGGCCTTGGTTGAAGGATAAGCAGAGGGTTGAGAAGTGGTCAACCGAGGATGCAATGCAGGGTGTGAAGGAGTCGTTTGAGGCTGCTGTGGCAGCAGGCTACGACCTGATTCACGTCGATCCCACCGTCGATATTAACGTTCCCAAAGGCGAAACTATCGACATCAGGGTGGTTGCAGCCCGCACCGTAGAGCTCATCAAGCACGTTGAGGACTACCGCAGGGCTGGTGGCTTTGCCCCCATCTCCTATGAGGTAGGTACTGAGGAGGTACACGGTGGTTTGGCCGACGATACCACCTTCGACACCTTCATTGTGGAGTTGAAGAAGGGCTTGGAGGCTGTTGGTTTGGCCGACGTATGGCCTTGCTTTATTGTGGGTAAGGTTGGTACTGACCTCCACACTACCGTTTTCGACCCCGAGGTGGCTCGCAAACTCACTTCGAAGGTTCGCCCCTTGGGTAGCTACATCAAAGGCCACTACACCGACGGTGTGAGCAACCCCGAGGAGTATCCACTTACGGGTATGGGCGCAGCCAACGTAGGCCCAGAGTTTACCATTGGCGAGTATGAGGCTTTGGCCGAGTTGGAGGAGGTAGAGAAGAGGCTCGATGCCGAGGGTCAGGTGGCTGTTCGCTCCGAGATGGTGGCTGTCTTGACTCGCTTGGTGCGCGATTCGGGTCGCTGGCTCAAATGGTTGCAGGACGACGAGCAGGGTCTGAGCTTCGAGCAGCTCAGCAGCGAGCGTCGCTTGTGGCTCGTGCAGACCGGTTGCCGCTACATCTGGCAGCACCCCGAGGCTTTGGCCGCCCGCGCACAGCTCTTTGCAAACCTCGGTAGGGTTGGTATCAACGCCGAGGAGGTTGTCTTGGGCCGCATCGAGAGGGATATGGATAAGTACTTCGTTGCTTTCAACTTGGTTAATCTGAACGACCTCTTGTAGTGATACTTATTTATATAAATAGTAATAAGAAACACCAAAATTATTTTATACTATTCACTAAAAACTAAAACAAATGAAACAGAATTCACGCTTTATGAAGGCTCTTCGTGGCGGTCTGGCTACATTGGCTTTGGTTGTGATGGCAATGCCTGCCTTCGCACAGAAAGTAAATGTTAATGGTACCGTTAGCGATGCTGAGAGTGGTGAGCCTCTGATTGGTGTGACCGTTATCGCAAGCAGCGGTGAGGGTACAACTACCGATGCTGAGGGTCGCTATTTGCTCTCCGTTGGAGCAAACGAAACCCTGTCGTTTGACTACCTCGGTTATGTGACCGTTGAGGAGAAAATCGCAGGTCGTACCTCTATCAACGTAGCTCTTAGGCAGGATGCCAAAGCTATTGAGGAGGTTGTAGTCTTGGGTTATACCACACAGAAGAAGGCCGAGATTTCGAGTTCTATCGTATCGCTCGACAGCGAGGCCCTGAATGACCTTACCACCAGTGATGTTGGTAGTATGCTTCAAGGTAAGGCTGCCGGTGTGCTTGTTATGAGCTCGTCGGGTCAGCCCGGTGAGGCTGCAACCATCCGTATTCGTGGTACGGGTTCGATTACCGCAGGTGCAGGCCCTATGTATGTTGTAGATGGCGTTGCAGGCGGTTCGTTCAACCCCAACGACGTTGAGACCATCACCATTTTGAAAGATGCTGCTGCTACGGCTCTCTATGGTGCTTCGGCTTCGGGTGGTGTTATCGTTGTTACTACCAAACAGGCTAAGAGCAATAAGCCCGTGGTTAATCTGAAAGCCACTGTGGGTATGAAGAAGGCCAATATGGGTCGCTTCTCGCCTATGGATTCGGAGGAGCTCTACTACACCCAGAAAGCATTTACCAAGAAGGCGCTGTTTAGCTCCACTCGTCCCGCTGAGCTCTTGGATCAGGACTTCGACTGGGTAAACGAGATGTTTAAGCTTGGTATTGTTCAGGACTACTACGTATCGTTGGCAGGTAGGAGCGGTAAGACCAACTACTTCGTGAGCGTTGATAGCTACGATGAGTTGGGTACTCTTATCAACACCAACTTCAACCGCAACTCGGCTCGTTTGAACCTCTCGACCGCCATCACCGACAACCTCAAATTGGATGTTCGCGTGGCCTACGACCGCTCGAAAGATCAGGGTACTTCGTCGTATGTGACTTTGGAGACTGCCTACCGCTGTATGCCTTGGGATATTCCCTACGTTCAGAAACAAGACGAGGAGGGCAACTGGTATATGACCGACGAGGTGCTCTATGTTGATGGCGCAACCCGCTCGGACAACGGCAAGACTTGGTATGGCGCAAACAAGTACAACTCGCTCCACAACGAGCAGTACAACTACTCGCGCAGCACCTCGGAGAGCACCACTGCCGACGTGGCTCTGACTTGGGATATTACCGATTGGCTGATTGCAACCTCTACCAACCGTTTCAGCACCAGCAACTATGGCTATGAGCTCTACTACGACGCTCGCACCAACGTTCCCGGCTACGCTGGTCGTGGCTACCTCTATGAGTCGAATGGTTCGGGTGCAGGCTTCGGCACAACCAACCTTCTGAAAGCTCACAAAGAGTTTGGCGACCACAGCGTTGATGGTATCGTAGGTTTAGAGTATGGTCACAGTTCGAGCCGCTCGATGTGGGCCGAGGGTATCGACCTCCCCAATGGTCAGCACTCTTTGAGCAATGCTGTTATGCAGGCTATCGGTGGTTATAGCTATCCTTCGACTGCTTGGGCTTGGTTGGCACAGGCACAGTACTCCTATCAGGGTAAGTATGTAGCAACCGCTTCGGTTCGTTACGACGAGATTTCCAAGTTTGCTCCCAATGCACGCGGTGGTTACTTCCCCGGTGTTTCGGCTGCTTGGTTGGCTTCGAAAGAGGAGTTCTTGATGGGTAACGATGCCATCACCTTCTTGAAAATTCGTGGTGGTTACGGTAAGACCGGTAACGACAACATCGAGGATTTCTTGTATCAGGACTCCTACGCCCTGACTGCTAAATATGAGGATATTGTTGCTGCTGTATTGGAGCGTCAGGCTAACCCCAACCTCGGCTGGGAGGAGGCTTATATGACCAGCTTCGGTATCGACGCTACCTTGTATAACAACGTGAACGTAACTTTGGAGCTCTACAACACTCTCAACACCAACCTATTGCTTGCAGTGCCTCAGGCTCCCAGTACCGGTTTCTTCGAGTTTATGGACAACGTAGGTTCGGTGCGCAACCGTGGTATTGAGCTTGCTGTCGATGGCAACATCATCAACAACCGCAACCTGACTTGGAACGTTGGTTTCAACATTGGTCTCAACCGCAACGTTGTTAAGAGCCTGCCCAATGGCGAGTTCTTGCAGAGCAACAACAAGATGAATCAGCTCGTGCGCGAGGGTGAGCCTCTGGGTACTTGGTACTTGCCCAAATGGGCTGGCGTAGATCCCGCCAATGGTGATCCTCTGTGGTACACCGGTGCTACCGACGAGGAGGGCAACCTGATTCTCGACGACGAGGGCAATCCTCAGACTACCAACGTATTTGCTGAGGCAAAAGAGCAGATTGTAGGTCAGGCAACTCCTCTGTTTAGCGGTGGTATCAACACTTCGCTTACCTACAAGAACTTCACTCTGAGTATGAACGGTTCGTTTGTATATGGCAACCAGATTTACAACTACACCCGTATTACTATGGATGCCGACGGTGCTTACAACGACTACAATATGATGTCACACGACAACGGTCTTGGTTGGACTCGTTGGGAGCAGGAGGGCGACATCGCCACTCACCCCGAGTTGAGGTTTGGCCCTGCTACCAAGTCGTCGAACTCGGTTTCGTCGCGTTACTTGGAGGATGGCAGCTTCTTCCGTCTGCGTAACGTCACCTTGTCGTACAACGTGCCCGATGCAGTTCTGAAAAGGGTAGGTTTGTCGGGTGCTCGTGTATTCCTCTCGGCCGACAACGTATTTACTCTCACCAAGTTCTCGGGTATGGACCCCGAGGTTCGTTTGGATACCGCTGGTACCAGCTTGGCAGGTACTTATTCGACCAACTATCCCGTACCTATGACTGTTAGTATGGGTGTAGATGTTAAGTTCTAATGACTCCATCTTATACGAATAATCCTATCAGTTAAATTCAAAAACGAAAACAGACTATGAAAAAGATATTTTTGATTCTCAGTTTGGTAGCGATGGGCTTGTCCTCGTGTACGATAGAGGAGCATTTCCGTACCGACACAATGACCTCGGCCCAGCTCAAACAAGACCCCTCTGCGGCTGTCTATACTACCGACGGTGTGTACTCGCTCTTCAAAGATGAGTTGCAGTACAAGAACATCTACGCAAGTGGCAATAGCTATGTTCGTCACTTCTTCCAGATGGCAGAGTATCGCGCCGACAACGTAGTTTTGTCGGGTATTACCTCCGACCCCTTCTCCTATGCGTTCACCTACGACGACAACGCAACTATGAACAACAATCAGGGTTTCTGGTGGTTGGCTTATAAGATTATCTACTCGGCTAACTCCAACATCGAGGCTCTCGACGAGAACGCTTCCGACGAGGCTGCACATATGAAGGGCGAGAACTACTTTTTCAGGGCTCTTGCTCACTTCAACCTTGTGAACATCTTTGCAAGGCCTCTGTCGCGTGGTGAGAGCAACCCCGGTGTTATCTTGCGTACCTCTACCGACTGCTCCGTAACTGAGCGTGCTACCGTAGGTGAGGTTTATGCTCAGGTTGTAGCCGACCTCGAAGAGGCTGCTCGCCTGATGAAGGGCAAGAGCGCTCGTGGCGACAAAGGTTATGTATCCTACGAGGCTGCTATGGGTCTTCTCTCGCGCGTATATCTCTATATGGAGGAGTACGACAAGGTTATCGAGACTGTGAACACTATGCTCACCGGCAGCGCTGGCGACTATGGCAACATTGCCTCGAAGCTCGATTCTAACTACTCGACCCTCTTCACCAACGCTCGCACTTCAAACGAGGTGCTCTGGTGCGTAGCTCACACCGCCACCGAGGATAAGGGTACTGGTAGCTTGGGTTCGATGTACTACTCGCCCAATGGTACTGGTGGTATTGGCTGGTGCGAGCACTACTACTCCGACACCCTCTTGGAGCTCTTCGAGCGCTACCCCGAGGACAAACGTCAGGAGGCTCAGTATGAGCTCTACGACACCACCAACGACGGTTTGGTTATGGTACACTGGCCTTTGGATGAGGGTGGTGCTTTCCGAAACAACGCTGTTGTTCGTGGCGTAACCAAGAATGCCGATGGTACTTGCAACTTCACCTACTCGGGCACATCGTATGTTGCTACCCCTGAGGTTATCAACGGCTACACCGAGTACTTCATCACCTACGAGGGTGCAAAGACCAAAGTCTATGTACGTCCCAACGTTGGCCTGAAAGGTCTGCGTAACAACTACCCCATCTATATGCAGAAGAAATTCTCCAATCAGGATGGTCTTTCCAACCTTTCGTCGCCCATCATTGTTCGCTGGGGTGAGGTTGTTCTCAACCGTGCTGAGGCTCGTCTGAAAGCTGGCGATGAGGCTGGTGCTTTGGCCGACGTAAACGTTATCCGCACCCGTGCAGGTATCCCCGTATGGAACGATACCGACCACAGGTGGCAGGATCACGGCTACGCCAACTTGTTGGAGGTTGTACTTGCTGAGCGTCGCTTGGAGTTGTGCTTCGAGGGTCATCGTGCATTCGACACTTGGAGGAACAAGATGTCGATGGACCGTCGCTTTGCAGGTCTTCACACTTGGGAGGTTGTGGAGTACACCGACGACCGTATTCCCTTCCAGATTCCTCAGGATGAGTTGAACGTAAACGACATCGGTCAGAACCCCCGATAGAAAAAGATTTGTGGTGCAAACATCCGGGGCGTGGGTAGCGCCTACGCCCCGTAGCACCCACCTCTACGAAACAATAAGAAAAACAAATAGAAAAAACCCTTTTATTAACTATTTTTAATTAAACAAAAACTATGAAAAAATTTTTTGCAATTGCAGCTATGGCTGCTATGTTGATCGCTTGCGGCGACAATGGTGAAGAGAACAAAAAACCCGTTGACGGTGGTGAGCCCGAGCCCGAGTTTGTAAGCGCAATTACTATCGACGGTCAGTTTGGTGACTGGGCTGCTCTCGACGCAAGCAAGGTTGTTGAGGCCACTCTGCCCGAGGGCGAGACCCTGCACAGCGAATTGAAGAAAGTTAAAATCTACGCTGACGACCTCTACATCTATGTTTACTACGAGTCGAACGAGCCCGATCCTGCAAGCGTTTACCACATCGACCTCTGCATCAACATCGACAACGATGAGATGACCGGTGGTTATGCAAACGTATGGAGCAACGCTGGTGTTGACTACCTCATCGAGGGTGCTGTATATAGCGAGGGCGCTTTTGTTGAGTATGGTGGCGAGGCTTATCCTTGGAGCGGCGAGATCGGTGCTGAGGGTTGGAGCTGGGATGTTGATGCTTGCATCGCAGGTGCTTGCGCAGGTATGGGTACCGCTGCTGGCTACGAGATTCAGGTAACTCGTGATATGCTTCCTTTGGACTTCGGCGCAAGCTTCACTATGGGTGTAGGTTTGTCGAAAGACTGGGGTCGTTGCGGTCTGCTTCCTTGCAACGTTATCTCGGAGGAGGATCCCAACGGTTTGGCTCCTCAGTTCAACGTTACTATCAACTATGCTGAGTAATTTCGGTTGCTCCACATTAGTTTAGCAGAAACGAACAAAACCAAAACACTTTTTTGCGGCAAACCGAGCGGGAGAAGTGAATAATTAAAAAGGGTTTTTCTAAGATCCCGCCCGACTGCTTGCAGAAAATACCATCCATCGCGGGGGTGATACTCCGCGATGGAGCTAAGCAAAACTTCTCGAACACAAACACTAATCTTATTAAGAACAATAAAACAAACAAAATGAAAAAGAACACTTACGTTTCGCCCGCATTGGAGGTCGCCTATATGGTAATCGAGCAGGGCATTGCTGCAAGTGCCAACGGCCTTGTGGAGGACATCTACCTGAACGAGGAGGATGTAGAGTGGTAAACCAAAGTCAAACAATTAGCAAAAAAAGAGAAAAAACGATGAAAAAGATTTTCTACATTTTCGCAAGTGCTATTGTAGCTTTGGGCGCAGTAGCTTGCCAGAACGATATTGAGGAGGGCGTTAAACCCGAACAGCAGGGCGAATCGGTTTCGATTTGCGTAACCATCGACGAGCCCACAAGGGTTGCTTTGGGCGACTTTGAGGAGGGCAAAGGCTACAAACTCTCCTTCGAGGAGGGCGACCAGCTCTGCGTAACCGACGCTTGGGGTGGCTATGGCGACGAGCGCGATTTCTGGTTTACCTACACCAAAACCGATGGCGATAGCTTTGTATTTACTTGCAAAACCGAGGGCGTTAGCGCAATTGTGGGCCAACCAATGTCGGTATTCTACTTGGGTTGCGGTGTTGCAGGTCAGGGCGTACTCTGCGACAGCTCGGCTGGTTTGGATGGTATCGTTATGGATGGTAGCACTGATGCATTGGGTCAGTCGGCTATCTCGTTGAGCGCTGCACCAGTCTTGAAACTCACCTCCGACTATCTTGTAACCCTCACTACCAGCAAAAATGCCTTTGCATTGATTAAAAGTTGGGGTATTGGCCAGTACAACACATATACTACCACCTCTACTGGTACTACCTACATTCCTCTCTTTGCTAAGGGTGAGATGACTCTTTCGGCTACCGTGAAGGGCGAGGTGGTTAAATCGACTACTGTCACATTGGAGAAAAACAAAATCTACAACCTCGGTACTATTGACGCTCCCGAAGAGGTGCTTGCCGATGGCGATGCTGCTGGTATTGAAATCGCTATTGATGGCGTATTTACCGATTGGGCAAATATCACTAAGAATGTGGCTACTGTTGCCGATGGCGCAACTTATGCTTCTATGAAAACCCTGAAAACCTATGCAGACAAAGATAATATCTATGTTTATGTTGAGATTGAGAAAGTAAGTGATGTGCTGCATATGGGCGTATTCCTTGATTTGGATAATGACCAAGCAACTGGTGGCACTTATACTGATTGTCGTTGGACTGGTACTGGTGATGCTCTTATGAAGAATCAGTGCATCTACAATAGTGCCCTCATTCAGTATAAGTGGGGTAGCAATACAATCTACGAGAACGGAGCAGAGGTCGGCACGTTCACTATCAATGGCGCAATGCCAGTTTTGGAAAATGGTGTATTATATGCAGAGTTTGCAATCTCTCGTGCAGAATTGCCCACAATCTCTACTAAGAATATTGGCGTAGCAGCTTATGTTTTGTCGAATTGGGGTGCATCGGGTGTTTTGCCTGCAACTGGTACTCTTGTTATTCCCGTACACAACTAATCAACCCACGATAACCCTTTATTAACTACCTAATACACAAAAAACTATGATTAAAAAGATTATTGCAATTGCTGCTGTTGCGGCTATGCTTATCGCTTGTGGCGACAAGGAGGATGATACCAAAAAACCCAACCCCAAACCCGACGTTGAGAACCAAGAGCCCGAAGAGGAGGAAGAGGAGTTTAAGGGTGCTGTGACCATTGATGGCGCTTTCGATGACTGGGCCGCACTGGATGCAAGCAAGGTGGCTGTGGCTACCCTCCCCACCGAGGGCACTATCACCTACCCTGTGCTGAAAACTCTCAAACTCCACGCCGACGAGCTCTACATCTACATCTATCTCGAATTTGACCCTCGCGGTCAGTATATCGAGGAGCTTGGTAGCTACTCGGGCGTGCGTTACTTGGATCTCTTCATCGACCAAGACAACGACCCCGCAACTGGTCGCTACTACGCTTGGAGCAACTGCGCAGGCCTTATGTTGCAGGGTGCTTTCTATGGTGGCACTTCGGCCTACAACCCCGGTGTCGATATCTACACTGGTGCTGATATGATGCCTGAGTGGGCTTGGGAGGATCTCGGCCTCTTTGGTGTTGTGGCTGCCATAGAGCCTGTTGTTGAGAGCGAGGACAAAGCTCTGTTTGAGTGCTCGTTGCTCCGTCCCGCAATCGCTGTCGATATGGCCTCCACCATTGGTATTGGCGCTATTGTCGAGACCGAGGATTGGTCGTCGATAGGTCAGCTGCCTCAGTACTCGGCCGAGGATTTGGTAGGCGAGGGCGACGGTACTACCGAGAACCGTCCCGCTATGCTCTACATCGACCTTCCCGAGATGGAGTAATAAGTTCTATGATTTGGAGTGCCCCCGAAAGGGGAAAGAGCCTCTGGGGGCACTCGTTTTTTTGTTGCTACTTTCCGCTCAAACCAACTTGACCGCATAGTCCACTCCAACGGTGGCTTGCAAGAGAGAATCACACCCAACCCTTTGGTTGCCCCGCACAAACTGTGGGCGACCCACCAAACGAGAAACAAATACTACGGAAACAAAATATATAACATAAAAAAACTAAAACTATGAAATTCAGCGCATTTCTTTTGGCCGCATTTGCAACCTCTATGGTGGTTGCTTGCGAGCAGACTCCCGATGAGGTAGGCCCCAACTACGACGGCCTTACCGAGGTGACATACACCTCGCACGACAAACGTATGGTCAATCCCGAGCGTGGTTTCTACACCCAGAAATCCTACCACTCGGTGGGCGATGGTACGCTGAGCAAGTCGGCTGTGTCGGCTGCCCGCACCGCAGGTCGCTCCCTGTTCCTGACGCTCTTCTACCTGACCGACTATATCGATAGCGACATCGAGCAGGCCTACTTGGACAATATGCAGACCACCTTCAACAACCTCCGCGAGGGTGGCGCTAAGGCTGTCGTGAGGTTTGCCTACAAAAACAACGAGTCCAATAGCAACAAACCCTGGGACGCAACTCAGGAGATGGTGGCCCGCCACATTGAGCAGGTAACCCCCATCCTCAACAAGAATGCCGACGTTATCTACACCGTTCAGGCAGGTTTCATTGGCGTTTGGGGCGAGTGGTACTACACCTCCAACTTCCACTACCCAATCAAGACCGACGAGCAGTATGCCGACCGCAGGAAGGTTGTCGATGCACTCCTCAAAGCACTTCCCAAAGATCGTCAGGTGGAGCTTCGTACTCCCAACTTCAAGATGAGGATGTATGGCGTTACCCTCGCCGACACCATCACCGTAGCAACCGCTCACAACGGCAGCGACTTGTCCCGTTTGGCAGGTCACAACGACTGCTTCCTCGCCTCGACCAGCGACACCGGTACTTTCGACGACAAACGTGGCACTGGCGACTGGCTCTTCTGGGATGCCGAGACCCGCTACACCATTATGGGTGGCGAGACTTGCGGCACTGGCGCTAAACTCCACCACTGCGAGAATGCCATACAGCGTATGGAGGAGCAGCATTGGAGCTATATGAACATCGGCTACCATCAGGATGTTATCAGCACTTGGCAACAGGAAAAATGCTTCCCCGAGATTGAGAACCGCTTGGGCTACCGTCTGGCTCTGACCAACGCCTACTTCACTCCTAAGGCTGTGGCCGGTGGCGACTTCCGCGTTGTGCTCAACATTGCCAATAACGGTTTTGCAGCTCCTATGAACCCTCGCGGTTGCGAGCTCGTGCTGGTGGGTGGCTCGAAAGAATACAACTTCAAAATCAACACCGACCCCCGCTTCTGGTTTGAGAAGTGCGTGACCACCATCGACACCACCATCACCCTGCCCGCCGACTTGGCAGCAGGCGAGTATAAACTCTACCTCAACCTCCCCGATGGCTACGAGAGCTTGGCTAAGGATGCCAAATTCTCCATCCAGTTGGCCAACGACAACGTTTGGGATGCCAAGACAGGCTACAACCGCATCCACACCATCACTGTGGAGTAGGCGGAGAGAGCGTGTGAGAGTAGAACTTTTATGTTGTAAGCAATTATGAGCCAAAATAATGGTAAGAAGGGGTGGTTGATGTATGCCATCATCACCCTTGTGACTTGGGGCGTATGGGGCGCTTTTAGCGAAGTGCCCGGCTGCCCCTCGACAATGGTCTATGTTGTGTGGGCTTTGTCGATGATTCCCTGTATGATTGTTGCCCTGTGGCTTTCGGGCTGGAAGGTTGTGTGTGACCGCAAGAGCCTCATTTCGGGCGCACTTGTTGGTCTGCTCGGCTCGGGCGGTCAGCTGCTGCTGTTTGCTGCGCTGAAAGAGGGCCCCGCCTACATTGTCTTCCCCTTCATCTCGATGTCGCCTATTGTGACTATCCTGATGAGTATGATTTTCCTCAAAGAGAAGGCCAACAGGACTCAGTGGATTGGTATTGTTGTGGCTCTGGTGGCAATTTTCTTCCTCTCGTGGCAAGACCCCACCGACACCAACATCAAGGGCTACGGCTGGCTCGTTTTGGCCACTCTGGTATTCCTTATGTGGGGTGTGCAGGGCTACTTCTTCAAGTTTGCCAACGATAGGATGCCCTCCGAGAGTGTCTATTTCTACCAAACTGTGTGGTCGTTGGTGCTCATCCCCGTTGCTTTGCTTATGACCGAGGGCGGTTGGGATGCTATCCTGATTGAGAGCAAGGTGTTCTGGATGGTCTTTGGCATCCAGTTCCTCAATGCTGTGGGCGCGCTGACTATCAACTACGCCTACCGCTATGGCAAGGCTATCATCGTGTCGCCTATGCAGGGCTTAGCACCCGTAGTTACTATCATCATCTCGCTGGTGCTCTACGGCAAGATTCCCGGCCCAATGTTGGCTATCGGTTTGGTGTTGGCAACGGTGGCTATTGTTGCCCTCTCGCTCGAACCCAAGCCTAAGGATGAGAAATAGAGTTAAATTTAGAATACGACAAAAAATGAAAAAAGCGATAGTAGTACTCGCCTGCGCAATGCTCCTTGCAGGATGCTGCAACTCGGAGCCTCGCAAAGCCTATGTTGAGGGCGGTGTGACCGAATACACCTGCCCCAAACCCTACACCCCTGTGAGTGTTGAACAGCCCGCCGAGGGACTCACACCCAAGAATATCGTCTTTATGATTGGCGACGGTATGGGCGTTGAGCAGGTGTCCACTGCGTGGGTGGCCAATCGTGGCGCACTCAATATGGTGCAGATGCCCTATGTGGGCTTGCAGAAGACCTACTGCCTCGACTGGGTTGTTACCGACTCGGCTGCGGCAGGCACAGCGCTCGCTACGGGCGAAAAGACCAACAAAGGTATGGTTGCCACTCGCCCCAATGGCGAGGAGTTGGACTCTATGATGGACTTGGCACAGCAGGCAGGCAAACGCACCGGTGTGGTTGTGGTGTGCCGCTTGAACGACGCAACCCCCGCCACATTCTGCTGCAACAATCCCGACAGGGATGAGGCCGAGGAGATTACTGCCGACTACCTCACTTCGGGTGTCGATTTTATTGCAGGTGGCGGTATGGACTACTGGTGCACCAAGCGCACCGATGGTCGCGACATCTTTGCCGAGATTGGCCAGAAGGGCTACCACACCTACGAGAGTGTCGAGGGACTTATGGAGGCAGACGAGCTTCCTGTGGCTGCTGTTGTAGCCCCTTTGGAGATGCCTTCGGCGCTTAGTGGCGAGCGTGGCGACGACTTCCGCAATATGGTCACAAAGAGCCTCGATATGCTCAGTAACGACAACAAGGAGGGCTTCTTCCTTATGGTCGAGGGATCGTGTATCGACGACTGGTTGCACGCCAATAGGGTGGATGCAGCCGTTGAGGAGATTCTCGACTTCGACCGCGTTGTGGGCGACGTGCTCAGCTGGGCCGAGCAGGATGGCGAAACTTTGGTTGTAGTAACAGCCGACCACTCCACTGGCGCAATGACCCTCCTCTGGGGCGATATTGCAACGGGTGCTGTGGAGGTGGGCTTCGCCAATGGCGGCCACAATGGTATCCTCGTGCCCTACTTTGCCTATGGCGCTGGCGCAGAGAAGTTCGACGGCCTGATTGAGAACTACGAACTATCCAAACTCATATCAGATTACATCAAATAGCTCCGTTAGAGGCCCTATGAAACCCTTTGTTGCTCGCTTAATCCTCTTGGCCTCCATTGTCGGCTTGGTTGGCTGCATCTCATCGGAGGTGTCGCTCGATGGCTACTGGGACGGGCTCTCTTTGGAGAGTGTTGTGGCCGACGTGGAGGTGGCCGAACAACGATTCTGCAAGTGGACTGAGCTGGTGGCTAAGGCCGAACCTCAGGCACAGGATGCCTCCATAGAGGCTCTTGTGGAGGTGTTGGAGAGCGATAGGGTGCTGAGCCTTGTTGTGGGCGAGTGGGCCACCAACTACCTCTATGGCATTGGCTCACCCCAGCGCAACCAACTCATCTACCGCAAGTGGCTTGTGGCCCTCAATAGGAGCGAGTCCATACCCGAGGAGGACAAGAGCTATGTGGGCCAACATTTGGGCTACATCAACCACAACGATGTGGGCCAGAGGGTGGAGGAGTTTGCGCTTACTAACCGCAGGGGCGAGAGTGTTGCCATAGGCGACTACCTTGCCCGACCAACGCTGCTGATGATGATTGATACAACCTGCCCTTCGTGCGTCGATATGATGCAGAGTGTTGAGGAGTGCGAGCCGCTTCGTAAGGCCCAGCAGAATGGAGTACTCGAATGGGTGCTTGTGGCTGTGGGTCAGTCGCCCGAGAGCATTGCTCCGCTCGACGACCAGAAGAGCCCGCTCGGATGGAGCGTCTTTTGTGCTCCACGAGGCTTGTTGGAGGAGTGCCATTTCGACACCTCGGCCAGCCCGGCTATGTGGCTGTTGGATGAGAATGGTGTAGTTGTTGTGCCGATGACGCGCAATGTTGTACGCCTTGCCGATGCGTTGAAGAATTTGTAGCGCCCAGAGCTGGCGCAACCGATATAGGCTTTCCCCTCGAATCCCCTTTGTGCGAGGGCGAAAGACCGCCGATAAAAGCTTTTCAGAAGGCTTTTGTGTAGTTGATGAAGGGAGGGGTGGGGTTGTTGTGAGGATAGCTCCACCCCGAATTTTGCCCCGAGCGCATCTTGCGGGCGACTACTGCGTTGCCCTGCGATAAATCCCCTCCTCATTTACGCTTAGTAAACTCGGAGGGGATTTTCTTGTGCGCCTTGTATTCATCCCGCAAGATGCACTCGGTTACGGCTGTGTGTCCAACGTCTAAGGTCCAACGTCGAAAGACCTAAGGCTTAATAAAACTCGGGTATTAAAAAAGATACCCGAGTTTTTTACAGGGGTAGCAGGGGTCACAAGGGTTACAAGGGTTACAAGGGTTACAAGGGTCACAAGGGCGTATTTCGCTCCACAACCACTCCTCCCCTGTCAGGGGAGGAGTGGTTGTGGAGCAGGGGTGAGGTCTGTCCTGCGCCATCACAAAACAGGACTTGTCCTGCGAGTGCAAGGCTTGCGAAGATGAGGAAACTGCAACCCATTGGGTCGGGAGAGGGTCGAGTGCGATTTGTGAGGCGAGTTTCGTGCCAAACAAGAAGGTGGCTCCGCAGTTTACTGAACGTAAATGAGGATGCCACCTATCCAAGTTTGGTACGAAAAACGCCCACAAGGCGCGCTCGAAACGAGTGCATATTGCGGGATGAATACAAGGCGCACAAGAAAACCACCTCCGAGTTTACTAAGCGTAAATGAGGAGGTGGTTTATCGTAGGGCAACGCAGTAGTCGCCCGCAAGATGCGCTCGGATTATTTGAAGTATTTCCAGTGGAATATAATCAAATAAAACACCGCAATAGTAATATAGCTATCGGCGAAGTTGAATACGGGCGAGAAGAAGAGGTTGCCTCCGATGAGGGGCATCCAGTCGGGCCAGTAGAATAGTGGGAAGTAGAGCATATCGACAACCTTGCCATAGAGGAAGGGGGCATAGCCCTCGCCAAAGGGGACTAATTCGGCCACCGACGTGAAGGTCGATTCGCTGAAAATAAGTCCATAGAAGGCGCTATCGACCATATTGCCAATAGCTCCGGCCAGCACCAAGGCAAAGCCCACAATCACGCCTCGGGGTGCGCCCTTGCGACGCAGGTGGCCCACAAACCACACCAGTGCGCCAATAGCCACAATGCGGAAGAGGCTCAGGATGAGTTTGCCGTAGTCGCCACCGAGGCTCATACCCCACGCAGCGCCCTCGTTCTCAACAAAGCACCAGCGAAACCAACGTCCCAGCACATCGTGGCTCTCGCCGAGTGTCATTGTGGTCTTGACGGAGAGTTTGACTATCTGGTCAATAACCACAAGGCCCACAACTATGGCCCACAGCACCCAGCTCTTTATCTGTTTATTTTCGGTTTTCATAACAATGTTTTTAATCTGTTCATTTTGGTTGGCGGTGGAGTTTTACCTCAGGGCCAATTCGCTCTCGCCAATCAGGTAGCCGTCCATATAAATCTCAACCTTATAGACACCTGCGGTCATATCGGCATAGTTGAAGAAGATGCTCACATCGAGGTCTTTGTTGTCGTAATCCACCTCTCGCTCGGCCGAGTAGCTAATCATATCGCCCTCAAACTCCATAATGCAGTCGGCACCACCCGAGAGCACTGCTCCATCGGGGCCCAAGATGCGCACGTAAATATTGCGAGTGCCGGGTATGGTCAGCTCGTTGGCCGTAAGTGTGAGGTCGGTGCGGAACTTCGATGCACGCGAGGCTCGGGTAACATTTGAGCCGCCCGTATTATAAGCCCCGAGTGAGATGTTGCGGGCCTTGACGATAGAGCCGAGCTTAATCTTGTCGGCCATCTCCTGTGCCCTCTCCTCGGCAATGTTGGCACGCGAGGTCTCCTCGGCCACCTTCTTGCGGATGGTGACATTTTCGGTTGCAAGGCGTTTGTTGAGCGTATTGAGCGAGTCGATTTGGTGGACATAGCGACGCATAATTGTACGCAGTGTGCCCAGCTCCTTCTCATACTTACGCAATTTCTCACGATTCAGGTTGCGCTCCTTCCTAAGACGGGTCATAAGCGAGTCGGCCCTATCGCGCTCAACGGCAATATGAGCCCTAAGCTCGTTGCTAACCGAGTCGTTGCGGAGGTTTATCTGGTCTATCTCGGTGATGAGTCCGCCAATCTGGTTGTTGAGTGTATCGCGCTCGATAGCCCACTCACGCTTGATGTCGGAGGTGACGCGGAAGTGCTGAAAGGTCAGAAGGGCCAATACTGCCACAAGGGCTATGATAATGATGCGGTAGCCTTTGAGGGTTTTTTGCAGGTCGCCATCCGAAGGGCCTCCGCCGCCATCATTGCCCTGCTCCTCCTCGGTGGGTTCTTCCTCGGGTTCGGCAGTAGGCTCGTCGTCGTTGGCCTCATTGTCGTCGTCGGAGGGAGTGGGCGTTGGGGGCACGAAGGTGGGGGTGCTCTCCTGCTCGTAGGAGCTATCGCCTCGGCTATAAAGGTCGTTGATACTAATTTTTGCCATATCTCACAGTAAAATGTTTGTTGTCGGAAATGATTATGTTGCTCTTTTGCCCTGCAAATATAGTGCATTTTCAGGAAATCATCCCATAGTCGATGCTGTTGGGGGCTTTATACCGTTGTTTGAGTGCCAGAAGGAGGCGATTTTCGGGTTTGCTCAGTTGTGGGTCGCGTTCCAAGATGTGGCTGGCAATAACTCGTGCGTGTTCGAGAATCTGTCCGTCGGTTGAGAGCGAGGCTATCTGCAACTCCAAAGCCTCGCCCGACTGACGAGTGCCGTTCACGTCGCCTGCGCCACGCAGTTTCAAATCCAACTCCGAGAGTTGGAATCCGTCGTTGGTCTCGACCATTGCCGAGAGCCTTGCTTCGGCATCGCGCGAGAGGTTGTCGCCACTCATCAGTATGCAGTAGCTCTGCTCGCTACCACGTCCCACCCTGCCACGCAGTTGGTGGAGCTGCGAGAGGCCAAATCGCTCGGCACTCTCTATGACTATTACCGAGGCGTTGGGTACATCTACTCCCACCTCTATAACGCTCGTAGCCACCAATATGTTGTTCACTCCCTCGGCAAAGAGCTTCATAGCCTCGGCCTTATCCTCGGGGGCCATCTTGCCGTGTATTGCCCCCACCTTATACTCGGGCAGGGGGAAGGCTTGGATGATGTGGTCGAAGCCGTCGTAGAGATTCTGATAGTCGAGCGCCTCCGACTCCTTTATGAGCGGATAGACCACATAAATCTGCCTGCCTTTGGCAATCTCGCTCTTCATAAATCCGTGTAGTCGAAGCCTTAGAGCCTCTTTGAGGTGGTAGGTCTTTATGGGTTTGCGCCCTGCGGGCATCTCGTCTATTACCGACACATCCAAGTCGCCATAGAGGGTCATTGCCAGAGTGCGTGGTATGGGCGTTGCGGTCATAACCAAGATGTGGGGCGGCTGCGAATTTTTTGTCCACAACTTAGCCCTCTGCTCCACGCCAAAGCGGTGTTGCTCGTCGATAACAACCATACCCAAGTTCTCAAACTGCACCCTATCCTCAATCAAGGCGTGAGTGCCTATGAGGATGAGAATCTCGCCAGAGAGTGTGCGGGCCAGTATGTCACGCCTCTCGCGGGTCTTCGTTGAGCCTGTGAGCACCGCCACACGACCCTCGGCAGTTGTGCCTTGGAGCATACGCACAATGGAGGCGTAGTGCTGGCGTGCCAAAATCTCCGTTGGGGCCATCATACACGACTGGTAGCCATTGTCGGCTGCCAGCAACATTGTCATCAGTGCCACAAGCGTCTTGCCACTACCCACATCGCCCTGCAACAATCGGTTCATCTGATGGCCCGAGGTGAGGTCGGCCCTAATCTCCTTCAAGACACGCTTCTGCGCTCCCGTCAGTGGGAAGGGTATGTGGTTGTGGTAGAAGTCGTCGAAGAGGTCGCCCACGCGAGGGAAGAAAAATCCGTTTTTGTGGGTCGTGCGCCCCGCTTTCAGGCTGAGTATGCCGAGCTGCACACCAAATAGTTCTTCAAATTTCAGACGATAGATAGCTCTGCTTAGAAGCTGAGGCGACGAGGGGAAGTGGATGTTCTCCAAAGCATCGCGGCGGCTTAGCAGGTCGAAACGAGAGATTACATACTCGGGCAAGGTCTCCACAATCTGCTCCCTAATCTGCTGCCAGAGGGTGCATTGGAGTGTATAGAGTCCTTTGGAGGTAAGCCCCACCGAGGTTAGTCGCTCGGTGGTGCGATAGACACCCTGCATACCGTTGTTGCCACGCGAGAGGAACTTTTCGACAGTCTCCACCTCGGGATGTACCATATTGGCCTTTGGGCCGAAGAACGAAGGCTTGCCCGAGACCAAATACTCCCTGCCCACCTCTATCTGCTTCTCGGCCCACGAGGTGCGCTGAAACCACACCAACTCAATCTGGCCTGTGGAGTCGGCCAGCGTGGCTGTAAGTCGCTGTTTGCGTCCTTCGCCGAGGTAGGCCTTGCCAACGATGCGCCCGCGCAGTTGCACAAAGCTGGCGGCATTCTCCTCCGTAATTTCGCCTATACGATAGACCTTTGTGCGATCCAAATAGCGATAGGGGTAGTAGTGCAAAAGGTCGGCCACAGTGCGTATTCCCAGCTCCGTAGCCAAGAGCGAAGCACGCTTTTCGCCCACTCCCGATAAAAATTTTATGTCCATATCTGCTCGCATAAGGCAAAGATAACGTAAATTCGCCGTATATTTGCCTAAAATTGGAGGAAAAATAATGAAACACTACTGCTTTTCGCTCACATCCTACACCCGACGCCCCACCCGAGAGGTGAAAGTGGGTAGCCACACCATTGGTGGCTCAGCCCCCATTGTGGTACAAACAATGACCAACACCACCACCCACGATGTGGAGGCTTGCGTCAAACAAATCGACCAGATTGCCGAGGCAGGAGGCCGCCTTGTGAGGCTCACCACGCGCGACGAGAAAGAGGCTCTGGCCTTAGGCCCCATAGGCGAAGCTGTGCGCCAGAAGTGGCCCGATGTAGCACTTGTGGCCGACGTTCACTTTGTGCCTGCGGTGGCCGCCGTTGCTGCCACCACAGCAGACAAGGTGCGCATCAACCCCGGCAACTACAACGACCGAGGAGGCCGATTTGAGGAGCTTGTGGAGCTGTGTCGCAAGCGTGGTGTGGCTCTGCGTATTGGTGTCAATCACGGCTCGCTGGCCAAAAAGATCTTCGACATCTATGGCGACACCCCCGAGGGTATGGCCGCCTCGGCAATGGAGTTTTTGGAGCGTTGCCGTCAGCTTGATTTCCACAACGTTGTTGTATCGCTCAAATCGAGCAACGTGCGCGTGATGGTCTATGCCTACCGACTACTATCGAAGGCTATGGCCGAGGCCTCGATGGACTACCCCATCCACCTCGGTGTGACCGAGGCAGGCAACCTCATAGAGGGCCGTATAAAGTCGGCTGTGGGCATTGGCGCACTGCTGGCCGACGGCATTGGCGACACTGTGAGGGTGTCACTCACCGAAGCTCCCGAGTTGGAGATTCCTGCCGCTCAGCAACTTGTGGCCCACTTTACAGGTCGCCCCGAGGAGCATTTCGACGAGGTCGGCTGGGAGGATTTCTCCGCCTACCAGTACACCCCGCGCCCCTATGGTACACCAGTGCTGTGGAGTGAGGTAAGCAACCCCGACGACTACATCCTAATTGAGGCCACCAGCGCCCACCCGGTGCAAGAGTGGAGGAGCAAAATTGTGGGCCGAGGTCACACCAAGCCCATCATCCTCCATCGTCGCTACACCACCGCCAACAAAGAGCAGTTTGCTATTGAGGCTGCTGCCGACTTCGGTGTGATGATGATTGACTCGCTGGCCGACGGCATACGCATCGACAACCCCCACTTCTCCGAGGAGGAGCGCAACGAGATAGCCCTCATCATACTCCAAGCCGCCCGAGTACGCATCTCGCGCACCGAATATATAGCTTGCCCCTCGTGTGGCCGCACCCTCTACGACATCGAAACCACTTTGGCAGCCATAAAAGAGCGCACCGACCACCTCGTTGGCTTGAAGATTGGCGTTATGGGCTGTATAGTCAATGGCCCAGGCGAGATGGCCGATGCCGACTACGGCTATGTGGGCGGCCTGCCCAACCGCATATCGCTCTACCGAGGCAAGACGCTCGTTGAGCGCAATATTCCCCAAGAGGAGGCTATCGACCACCTCATCGACCTCATCAAAGCCGACGGCCGCTGGATAGAGAAAAAAGAGAATTGAGAATTGAAAATGGAAAATTGAAAATTAAGAGGGAGATTAGGGAATTTAGAGAGGTTAGGGAATGTAGGGAATTTAAGGAGTGGCTTATAAGCCCTATAAAAAACGCGGGTATTAAAAAAGATACCCGCGTTTTTTTACAGGGGTAGCAGGGGTTACAAGGGTTACAAGGGCGTCTTTACCAGCCGCCGCCGAGGGCTTTATAGAGGGTGACGTAGGCGGTGAGTTGTTCGGTCAGCAGGGCAATGTAGTCGAGCTGTGAGGAGTAGAGGTTACGTTCGGCATCAATCAGGTTGAGCGACGAGGCAAGGCCGTCGGCATAGAGTGCCGCAGTCATCGTGCGGAGGCTATTGTTGGCTTGCAAGAGTTCGATGTAGCGTTCTGCTTGATTGTTGTAGCTCTCTATGGCCACAAGCGCACTCTCCACATCTGTGAGGGCCGAAAGTACGGTCTGCCGGTAGGCGTAGGAGGCTTGTCGCCACTGCTCAAAGGCCACCTTCTCATCGGCTTTAAGTTTGCCGAAGCGGAGTAGGGGTTGTGTGAGCGAGAGGGCGGCAGTCCAGTAGGCGGGATTTTTCGACGTGAGCCCTTTGAGGGTGGAGGAGAGCAGGCCACCCTCGCCTGTGAGGGCTATGGAGGGGAGTCGAGCGGCACGAGCCACCTGTGTCTGTGCTGCTGCCGAGAGCAGTTTGTGGTAGGCCTCCATAACGTCGGGCCTGCGCTCCAAGAGCGACGAGGGTAGTCCGCTGGGGATGTAGGCCGGCAGTGGCGTGGCTGTCAGATGGCCGCAGTAGAGCCCATCGAGTTGTGCTCCGAGCGAGTGAGTACACTCGCGTGAGTGGGGAGGCATTGGTAGCAACTCGGGCTCGCCGCCAAGCAGCGTATTGAGTATGAGGTTGGTCTGCACCATAGCTCTACGGTAGGCGGGAATGTCGGCTGCGGCTGTGGCCGTAAGCGAGCGTGCCTGCTGCAAATCGACCCCCGAGGTGTAGCCATAGTAGTAGAGTGAGTCGGCCTTCTGCTGGGCTTGTTGGCGCAGGGTGTAGCTACGCTCGGAAATCTCCAACGAGCGAGCATACTGCAACCACTGGAAGTAGGTTGTGGCCACCTGAGCTTCCAGAGCGAGTCTTGTGGCGCGGTAGCCCCACTCGGTGGCTATATACTGCTCATTTGCGCCCTCAATGGAGGCCCTAACGCCCCCAAAGAGCGAGAACTCCCAGCTGACACGTGGCAGGAGCGAGTAGCTCTGCACGATGCTCTTTTTCGATGCTCCTGTGGGGGTGGTGTAGGTTGCCGAGGCGTCTGCTTCGATGTCGATTGCGGGGGCGAAGGAGGCCCTGACGGCTGCCAGTTGCTCTTGTGCTTGCGCTACTTTGGAGGCGGCTATGGCCAAGTTGTTGTTGCGCTCCAAGGCGGTGGCTATGAGTCGGTTGAGTGTGGTGTCGCCGAAAATCTCCCACCACTCAGCCCCCACCACCACAAGTGTGTCGCCCTCCTGAGCGAAGATATACTCATCGGGGATGCCTACGGGTGGCACATCGGGAGGGGCTACGGCACATCCTCCTCCGCCGAGGAGCAACGCCCCAGCGCCCAAGGCCCAAAGGAGAGGCTTGTGGGTGGGCCTACTGCAATGTATTCTCTTTTTCATATTCCAATTTTTTACGTTTGTTCCTTTCGCGTTTTGCCTCAAAGCCTGCTATACGTCCGATGAGATAGTAGAGGGAGGGGTAGATGAATATGCCCAGCAGGGTGGCAATGCCCACACCTCCCACCAGAGCCACGCCCATAATGTTGCGTGCAACGGAGTAGGCTCCCGAGGCGAATATCAGAGGCAGTATGCCCACGATGAATGCGAGGGCGGTCATTAGGATTGGTCTCAGACGCAGACGTGCTGCCTCCAATGCTGCGTGGTGTAGCTCCATACCGTCGTCGAAGAATCGTTTGTCGGCATACTCCACAACCAATATGGCGCTTTTGGCCGAGAGTCCAATGAGCATGACGAGCGACACCTTCATAAATATATTATCTATGTAGATGGGGTTGAAAATGTGCATCAAACTCACCAGTGCCACACCGCCAAAGAGGGCCAAAGGCACGCCCAAGAGTACGCTCATAGGCAACGACCACGAGTTGTAGAGGGCTGCCAAGGCCAAGAATACAAATACCAAGGCCAAAAGATAGGTGGTGGTGCTACCTGTGGCGGTGGCCTCTTGGTAGGCCACACCGCTCCACTCAAATCCCACGTCTTCGGGCAGTTTCTCGGAGGCCAATGCTTTAAGAGCTTTCATTGCGGTATCGGAGGAGATGCCTGCGGCTGGGGTGGCGCTAATCTCTATTGCATCGTAGAGGTTGAACTGGGTGATGTATTCCACGCCCACCGTATCGCGCAACGAGACGAATGGCGCTATGGGTATGCTGCGCCCATCGGAGGAGGTGATGTAGAAACCCTCCAAGTCGGCCTCGGTGCGTCGCCACTCGGCATCGGCCTGTATGTAGGTTTGGTAGAGGCGGCCAAAGCGGTTGAAGTTGCCAACGTAGTCGCCACCAAGCATTGTGCTGAGCATCTGCCTGAGCTCGTCGAGCGACACTCCTTGTTGGAGTGCCAGAGGCTCGTTGATGACGAGTTTGCGTTGGGGTACATTGGCATCGAACTGGGTCGATATGGAGGCAATTTCGGGTAGTGCGCGAGCCGCCTCCATAAACTCCTCGGCTGTGGCGGCCAAGTAGCGCACGTCTGCCGAGCCTTGGTCGAGCAACATAAAGCTAACGCCTGCGCTCACGCCCAAGCCCGGAATTGATGGTGGCTCAAAGGCATAGAAAAGGCCTTCGGTGAGGGTGTAGAGCCTCTGGTTGATGAGCGAGGCTATCTCTTCGGCCGACATTTTGCGCTCCTTGTAGCCGTCGAGAGTGACAAATATAACTCCGCTATTGGTGGCTGCCACGCCCGAGATGAGGTCGAAACCTGCTACCGAGGAGGTTTGCTTGACACCCTCGATGTCGGCAATCAGGGCCGAGACCTTGCTTATTGCCCCTTGTGTGCGACTCACGCTTGCAGCATCGGGCAACTCCACCGAGACCATAAGGTAGCCTTGGTCTTCTACGGTGAGGAAACCACTCGGCAAGCGATGGAACATCCAGAGCGCTCCACCGCCCAAAATCACCACAAGCAGCAGCGAGCGGAGTGAGTGGCGCACCACAACGGAGGTCTTTTTCAGGTAGTTCTCAACGCCTTTGTCGTAGAGGCGATTGAAGAGCGCCAGCGGGCCACGTGTGGGGCGACGGCTTTTGTGGAGAAGGAGCGAGCAGAGGGCAGGCGAGAGAGTCAGCGCATTGAAGGCCGAGAGCACTAAGGCTACCGATATGCCCATTGCAAATTGCTGAAACATCTTGCCCGTAATTCCCTCCATAAGTGTGGCGGGGATAAATACGGCCAGCAGTACGGCTGTTGTGGCAACAATGGGCGAGGCCACCTGCTTCATAGCCGTGAGAGTGGCTTTTCGGGGGCTGAGCCCACTCTCCACACCCAGTTGTGCCGCCTCCACCACCACAATGGCATCATCGACCACCAATCCAATGGCCAAGACCAAGCCGAGCAACGAGATGATGTTGATGGAGAATCCGAGCAGGGGGAAGAGTGCAAACGCACCAATAATAGATACGGGTATGGCAATAAGTGGTATGAGTGTGGCTCTGAAATCTTGCAGGAAGATGAAAATTACGCCAACAACCAGCAACAGTGTAAAGAGCATTGTGGCGAAAATCTCGCCAATACCCTCCTCAATGCTCTCGGTGGCATCGATGACTGTGGCACTGGCCACTCCGTCGGGGAAGCGCTCCTCTATGGAGGCCATAGCCTCCTTCACCCTTCCGCCCACCTCCACAGCATTGCTACCCGGGCTTTGGTAGATGGCCACGAGGGCTGCGGGGTGGCTGTCGAAGCTCGAAAATGTGCCATAGGTCTGACACCCCAACTCCACGTGGGCCACGTCGCCCAGAGTGATGCTCTGGCCGTTGGAGTCCATTTTCAGCACAATATTTTCGTACTGCTCGGCCATCGAGAGCGATGGGGGTGTGGTAACGGTGTAGGTGAAAGGGGTCTTTTCGGCCAGAGGCTCAGCGCCGAGCTTGCCCGCTGCGTAGATGGTGGCCTGATTCTCAATGGCCGAGGCTATATCCTCCACCGAGATGTCGTAGAAGGCCATACGATAGGGATTGACCCACACCCTCATAGCATACTCGCCCGCACCCATAATCTGCACCTTGCCCACACCGTCGATTTTCAGCAGTTCGTTTTGGATGTTGATATAGGCCCAGTTGGCCAAGAAGTTCTCGTCGTAGATGTTGCCCTTGTCGTAGAGGGCATAGATGAGCAGAAAGCCAGTTTGCGACTTCTGGGTCGTAACGCCCTGACGAACAACATCTGCGGGGAGCTGGGCTGTGGCCGAGGAGACGCGGTTTTGCACAAATACCTCGTCTATGTCGGGGTTGGAGTCGATGTCGAAGAGTATTTGGAGCGACATTGACCCGTCGCCTGCCGAGGTGCTTTGCATATAAAGCATCTGACCTACGCCCATAATACTCTCGCCCAAAGGGGTGGCCACAGCGTCGTTTACAACCTCGGCATCGGCACCCGCATAGCTGGCCTCCACCTCCACCACCACAGGGGTGATGTTGGGGTATTGCTCAATGGGGAGCGAGCCTATGGATAAGCCTCCCAAGATAACTATAACCACCGCAATGACGATGGCGAAGATGGGTCTGTTGATAAAAAACTTTTCCATAGAGCAGTTTATCCGTTATTGTTCTCTTTTTGGTTGGCTGTGCTTGTGGTTGTTGCGGTTGGCGTTGAGGCAATAACCTTAGTGCCACTGCGGAGCTTCTGAGTCCCCGATGTGACCACCATTTCGCCCCCTTCGAGGCCGCTCTCCACCACCCAATGAGTGCCGAACTTCTCGCCCAACACCACAGGGGTCATCCTTGCAACACTCCCACTATCGACCACCCACACCGAGGCTTTGTCGAGGGTCTGCACCACAGCACTCTGAGGTACGAGCAGCGCACCCTCGGGCGAGCCGACATCGGCCACAACCACTGCCGACTGCCCCACTTTAAGCTCCCCCGAAGGGTTGGGGAAGGAGGCCACAATTACAATCGAGCCACTTTGGTCGCCCGCATCGCGCATAGTGTAGGAGTATGTGCCCTCGTAGGGGTAGATAGAGCCATCGGCAAGGTGCAGACGGATGTTCGATAGGAGGGTGGAGTTGTCGTAGGCAGCACCATCTGCGCCCTGAGTTTCGCGCAAACGATAGTAGCGTGCAAACGATATGGGGATGTGGACACCAATCTCGTCGATGTTCGACACGCTGCCCAAGATGGAGTAGTTTGTCCCCACGCCCACCCAGTCGCCAATCGTAGCGCCGGTGTCGTCTATTATGCCGCTTATGGGCGATGTTATGGTGGTGTAGCTCAGCTGCAAGAGCGACTCGTCGAGCCGTGAGGAGGCAAGCTCCACCTGCGCTTGGGCCGAGGCATAGGTGGCCTTGTATTGGTCGAGAGCACTCTTGCTTATGGCCTCAATGCGGGCTAAGGGAACTGCACGTCGGTAGTTGTTCTCGGCCTCGGCCAGAGCGGTCTTGGCCGATGCAAGCGCCGCACGATTGGATACAACCTCCAACTCAATGGGGTGGGAATCGAGCCTAAAAAGTACCTGCCCCTTCTCTACGGGCATACCTTTCTGAAACTCTTTCGAGAGTAGGTAGCCACTCACGCGGGGCTGGATTGTAGCGTCGTAGTTGGAGTAGAGCAGGGTCTGAAACCTCATTGGCACAACCACTCTCTCGCTCACCACACGCGCCACCTCCACACGAGGTGTGGGCGTAGGCTCTGCGGTGGTGGCAGAGTGGCGCTTACAACCGCCACCCAACAACACAAGAGGCAGAAATAAATAAGTAGTAAAAATATGGCGTTTCATAGGCGTATGAAATTTAGTTTGTACTCTTTGCGATTGCAAACCTTGCGCCAAAATAACCTATGTCTCCTTTGAGGAGTTTCGTATTTTGCCAAATTAACCTATCTTTGTGGGCAATTGCAATTATATCTTAGACAATGAAACGACCTATTATATTTATCAGCAACGACGACGGCTACCGCGCCAAGGGTTTCAACCAGTTGGTCGAGTGTGCCGCTAAGTTTGGCGATGTTATAGCCCTCGCCCCCGACCAAACCCAGTCGGGCAAGGCACACGCCATAACAATGTACGACCCCCTCTACCTCACCCTCCAACGCGACGAGCCCCACATCAAGGTCTATTCGTGCAACGGCACTCCCGTCGATTGTGTCAAGATGGCCTACGACTGGCTATTGCCCGAGCTGGGACTTACCCCCGCACTCAACATTAGTGGCATCAATCACGGCTCCAATGCCGCCATCAATGTGCTCTACTCGGGCACTATGGGTGCGGCTATCGAGGCCAGCTTCTATGGCGCTCCCTCGGTGGGCCTCTCGCTCGACGACCACGACCACGATGCCGACTTCGACGCAACCATTGCCTTTGCCGAGAGGCTTATCCCCGCAATGCTGGGTGTGACCTCGGTTGAGCCTCTGTGCCTGAATGTCAATGTCCCCATCGCCCGCCCCGAGGAGATTAAGGGCTACCGCATCTGTCGCCAGACACGAGGTTTCTGGAAGGAGGAGTTCTTCTGCCGTCAAGACCCGCGCGGTAGGGACTACTTCTGGCTTACGGGTGGATTCTGCAACCACGAGCCCGAGGCAGAGGATACCGACGAGTGGGCACTGAAAAATAAGTATATAGCCGTAGTCCCCATCAAAGTCGATTTGACCGACTACACCCGTATGGAGTGGCTCAAAGGGCTCAAATTGTAGCCTTTCTTAGCACTGAAAGGCTCAAAGTAGTTGAAAAATTTGAGTGCGATTTTCGGGGGTTAATGTGCAGTCCTACCGCAAGTTAGATGTTTTGGAGTTGCAAAAATAGAATCAATTTTGAATTTTGAATTTTGAATTTTGAATTTTATATGTATCTTTGCAGCCCGGTGGAGGAATCTCTTACGAGAACACAGGAGTCCGTAACATTCCCCGCTTTAACATTTTTAATCGATTAAATAAAAGATGGACAACTTAATCAAAATCGCAGAAGAGGCTATGTGGGCACCCAAGGAGGTTCCCTCGTTTAAGGCCGGCGACACCATCACCGTAAGCTACAAAATCAAAGAGGGTGGCAAAGAGCGCATCCAGAGCTTCCGTGGTGTGGTAATCCAAATCAAAGGTCGTGGTGTAACCAAAATGTTCACCATCCGTAAAATTTCTAACGGTGTAGGCGTAGAGCGTATTTTCCCTCTCTACTCGCCCCACATCGAGTCGATTGAGGTTAATAAAGTTGGTGTTGTACGTCGCGCACGTATCTACTACCTCCGCAACCTCACTGGTAAGAAAGCTCGTATCAAAGAGAAACGCTACGTTGCTAAGGAGAAATAGTCAATCCTTTGCTTACCGAAAGAATGACCGAGAGATTCAGACGTGGATTTCTCGGTCTTTTTTTTAGTCTAACGTCAAAGGCCCTAAGGCAAAAAATGGTGGGGGTGGCAGGGGTAGCAGGGGTAACAGGGTTCACAGGGGTAGCATAGGGCTTATAGGCCCTATTCCCTAACCTCCCTAAATTCCTTAAATTCCCTCGCACCCCTCAACCCTCAATTCTCAATTAAAAAACGCGGGTATCATTTTTTAATACCCGCGTTTTTAGTTGAGAGTTAATCAAACGATGAGCCGCCGATAAATTCTCTTAGCAGTGAGGTGGGGGGTATCTCGCGCCCATCGAGAAGCGAGAAGTTGTCGATGAATTTCAGCAGTCGGGTGGCCTCGCCATAGACCTCCTCCGTATCGGGCACGCCCAGCAGCAGGGGTACTACGTGGCTCTTCAAGACTGGCAGCTCGTAGAGCAGCGAAGAGTTGAACATCACATCGGCATTCTCCTGATAGGGGAAGATATACTTCTCCTCGCCACGACGCACACTCTGCCAACGTTTGAGCGTAGCCTCGGCGCTTGTGCCACGATAGGCGTTGTCGCGTACCATACGGCGGATGAGGCGGTTGTCGGTGGTGTGGATGCGCGAGAGGTCGTCCATCGAAATAGACGTCAGGCACGAGATATAGACTTTGAATTTGAGGTGTTCCTCAATCTGTGCCGTCAGCTTAGGGTTCAGACCGTGTATGCCCTCGACGATGAGTATGGAGCGAGGGCCGAGTTGCAGGGGTTCGTCGTGCCATTGGCGACGACCGGTGATGAAGTCGTAGCGTGGAATATCTACCTTTTCGCCTGCAAACAGACGTGTGAGGTGGTCGTTGAAGGTGGCGATGTCGAGTGCGTCGATGGTCTCGAAGTCGTAGTCGCCATTCTCGTCGCGCGGGGTATCCTCCCTATCGAGGAAGTAGTCGTCGAGCGAAATCATTGTGGGCAGCAGTCCGAGTATGCGTAGCTGTATGCCCAGACGCTTCGAGAAGGTGGTTTTGCCACTCGACGAAGGGCCGCTGACCAATACCATACGAGTGCCTTTGGTGGCGTGGGCCTGAGCTATGCTGTCGGCTATTGCTCCGAGTTTCTTCTCGTGGAAAGCCTCGGCAATCTTTATCAGGTCGCCGCCGTCGCCCTCGGCAATTTTGCGGTTGAGCTGTCCGATGTTGGCCACGCCCATAACATCGACCCACTCGCGATACTCACGAAAGACGTCGAACATCTTGTCTTGCGCCACCATAGGCTCGAAACTATCGGGGGCGGTGCGTGAGGGCACAGCAATGTAGATGCCGTCGTAATAGACCCTCAGGTCGTAGAGGTGGATGTAGCGTGTGGAGGGAGCAAGAGCGCCGTAGAAGTAGCCGGCCAAATCGTCGAGCGTATAGACCGTAACGTAGAGATGGGGTCGCGAGGAGATAATCTCCACCTTATCCTCGAAGCCGAGCTTGCGGTAAATATCCAAAACCTCGTCTTTGAGCAGTTTGTGGCGCACAATGGGGAGGTCGGCTGCGATAATCTCATCAAGACGTTTCTTTATGGCGCTCACAATCTCGGGTGTGGACTTAATGCCCTCAATCTCGCAGTAGAAGCCTCGGGAAATGGAGTGGGTTATGCGGAATCGGTGGGTGGGGTAGAGGTCGCGCACAGCCTTGTGGAGTGCCAAGAAGAGGGTACGCTGATAGACCCTCGAACCCTCGAAGTGGGTGATGTCGATAAATCTCACACTCATAGGTTCGCCCACACGTGCGTCAAGCTCGCGTATGCTATTGTTCACATAGGCTGCAAGGAAGGGGTGGCCACTCTTGCTGCGGATGCCCTCGGCAATAGAGCCGAGCGTTGTTCCCCACTCAACCTCCATTGTGGAGTCTATATTCTCACATACGATTTTGATTTTGTTGCTATTCATATCGGCTTACTGTTTGATGATACTACTCTCAGAAGTTGTTTTCTTGAACAACTTTTCAAAGTTAAAAAAAACTTTGTACATTTGTCACAAACTAACACAAAAAGAGCATTTATTGGATATGAAATCAATCCGCTTGACACTTTTTTCCCTCGCCACACTCTTGGCTGTGGCCTCCTGCACCCCCAAGACAGAGCACATTATCATCATCTCCACGAGCGACATCCACGCCAAGTTGGATATGATGCCTCGCTTGGCCACGCTTGTCGATGAGGCACGTGCGCAAGATAGCGCAAAGGTTTTTCTTGTCGATGCTGGCGACCGCTGGACGGGCAACGCTTTTGTCGATATGGCCACCCACGCAGGCCGCCCCATCATTGAGCAGATGAATCGCCTCGGCTACGACGTTGCCACCTATGGCAACCACGAGTTCGATATGGGCCTCGATACGCTCCAAAAGCGTGTTGAGGATGCCGAGTTCGACCTTGTGCTGGCCAATGTCAATACGGGCACTACGGCTTGGCAGCAGCCTAAGCCCTATGTGGTCAAACGTGCCGGGAGTGTGAAGGTTGGCTTCCTCGGCATCGTGACCAACTATGCCAATGGCCACCCCGATGGCGACGACCCCGTCTATGCGGGTACGGAGTTCTACTCGCCCGAGTGGACTGCCGAGCGCTATGGTAAGGAGTTGCGCTCCAAGTGCGACCTTATGGTCATCCTCTCCCACTGTGGCCTCGACCGCGATACCACCAACCTTGCCTCCGCCTTCCCCTATGCCGACCTGATTGTCAGCGGTCACACCCACGAAACCTATTCGGGCAAGGTGGGCGATGTGGCTGTTGTGCAGGGCACTAACAAACTCAAAGCTGTTGGCCTTACGACCATCACTATGCGTGGCGGAGAGGTGGCAGAACTTACGACGCGCTATATCTCACTGCCCGAGGAGGGTAAGGCCTCTGTCGCGGAGGAGGTTGAGGCCTATGGCAACAATCCTTTCCTAACGGAGTCTATTGGCACACTCACCGCCGAGGCCTCCAAGCGTGGCTTGGCTCAGCTTATGGCCGACGAGGGCCGTCGTGTGGCTGGTACAGACCTTGCCTTCTACCACATCGGTGGCACTCGCTTGCCCTATCTGGCCGAGGGCGATGTGTCGCGTGCCGACATCTATGAGTTGGAGCCTTTCCAGAGCTACTTGGCCATAACGACAATGACTCTTGACGAAATCAAAGAGATGATTATCAATAAGTTCAATGATACCACCAACTACAAAGAGTCCCACCGCGAGGATTTGATACCTTCGGGTCTGAAATATACCATCGTGACCAACTCTGCGGGCGATGCGGTGGATGTCGTCATCCGCCCCGAGCAGCGCAAAGAGCTCTATACGGTGGCTATGTCGGACTACGTCTATGGCAACAAAGTCTATGCCTATCCACGTCGTGCGGAGGAGGGTCGTTCACCTTTGGTTACGGCCTATTTGATTGACCTTTTCGCTCGTGGCCCTGTTGTGCCCGATAATGCTCCGAGGGTTGTTATTAAATAGGTCTAACGTCTAACGTCTAAGGCTAATATAAAACGCGGGTATCGAAAATGATACCCGCGTTTTTTTTACAGGGGTTACAAGGGTATCAGGGGTAGCAAGGGTAGCATAGGGCCTATGGGGCCTATGGGGCTTATAGGGCTTATAGGGCTTATAGGGCTTATAGGCCACTCCCTAAACTCCCTAAGTTCCCTAATAACCCTCAACTGGCCAACTGGCCAACAGCTATTTGAACTTTACGACGGTAATGCCTGCACCACCTCGGTCGGGGTGGTCGTCGGTGGCGGAGGCCACTTGTGGTATGTAGCGCAGGTAGCGTCGTACCTCCTCTTTGAGCGCACCTGTGCCTTTGCCGTGCAGAATGGTCACAGTGCCTATGCCCACCATTATGGCGTCGTCGATGAAGTCTTGCACCACCTCCATAGCCTCACCGGCCCTCATACCTCTAATGTCGATATTGTCCTTGAAGGCGAGCTTGCGACTCGAAATATCCACACTCACAACGGTGCGGGCTGAGGTTGGGCGCATCTGTTTCTTGTATTCGTTTTGGCTTATGGCCTCCAAGCGGTCGATGGCGATGGTGGTGGTAATCTGACCTATGGCTACGGTGGCCTTCTTTCCTTTGAGCGATAGAACCTCGCCCACGCCCTCTTGTCCGACGATGCGCACCTTTGCACCCACAACTATGGGTAGTACCACCGGCTCTGGCTCGGTCTTGGGCGCACTATCCACCTCGCCACGCTGGGCCTTACGCTCGGCACGCTTCTGGCGACGACGTTCAATCTTCTCCATCTCGCGGGCCACCTTCTCGCTCTCGGCCGAGAGGTAATCGACATCGCTCTCAACCCTCTCTCTGAGCGATTCCAGCTCACGACGGGCAAGCCTTGTGGTCTCCTTTTCGGCCTGCGACTCGCGTATCACACGCACCGTATTCTCAATCGTGCGGTTTGTTTGGTCGAGTATTTCGCGTGCATCCTCTTTGGCCTGACGGATGATGGCCGCACGCTCCTCTTTAAGCCCTGCCAAGCGGGCTGCATACTCGCTCTCCATCTCCTCCACACGCCTATCGGCTATGCGTATGCGCTCGCGCTTCTGCTCCCAGTAGTTGCGACTGCGGGCCACCTCGCGCAACTGACGTTCGAGGCTCATAACCTCTGTGCCGACCTTCTCGGAGGCGCTGCGGATAATCTGTTCGGGAAGTCCAATCTTGCGTGCAATCTCAATGGCAAACGAGCTTCCCGGCTCGCCCATTTCCAGTCGGAACAGTGGGCGTATGTTCTGCACATCGAAGAGCATTGCTCCGTTGGCCACACCTTGGTGGTTGGAGGCGAAATACTTTATGTTGGTGTAGTGGGTTGTGACAATTCCGTAAGTGCCCGACTCCACAAACCTTTCGAGCATAGCCTCGGCAATAGCTCCACCTATGGTTGGCTCTGTGCCACCGCCAAACTCGTCGATGAGGATTAGGGTCGAGGGGGATGCGCCGGCGAGCATCTCCTTCATATTCGTCAGGTGTGACGAGTAGGTCGAGAGGTCGTTCTCGATGCTCTGTTGGTCGCCAATGTCTATGAAGATGCGCTCGAAAATGGGCAACTCGCTAAGTCCGCCAGCAGGTATGGCAAGACCACACTGAAACATATATTGCAGTAGTCCTACCGTTTTCAGACATACCGACTTACCTCCCGCATTAGGGCCCGAGATGACCAATATGCGACGGCCTCCATTGAGGCGCAAATCCAGTGGCACTACCTCTTTCTTCTCCTTGGCGTGACTCTGTTGGAGCAGTGGGTGACGGGCCTCCACGAGTCGCAGAGTGCCCTCGTCGGAGAGTATGGGTTTGTATGCACCATTGGCTACGGCCCAGCGAGCTTTGGCTCGGAGGAAGTCGAAGCCGGTAAGGTAGCGACGGCTCTCGGCCATCTGTTTGCCATAGGGGCGTATGTTCTCGGTAAACTCTGTCAGCAGGCGAATAATCTCCCTGCGCTCGGCATACTCCAACTCTTTCAGTGCGTTGTTTATCTCCACCACCTCCACAGGCTCAATATAGACCGTCTTACCTGTGGCCGACTCGTCGTGGACAAAACCTCGGAGCTTGCGTTTGTTGGCCGCAGCAACGGGTATGACACTGCGACCATCCCTTATGGAGAGCGACGCACCCTCCTCCACAATGCCCTCCTTGATTGCGGCAGCCAGTACGGCCTGCAACCTCTTGGCGGCCTGACCCTCGTGGGCGCGTATGGAGCGACGTATCTCGTACAGCTCTGCCGAGGCACTATCCCTCACCTCGCCGTGACGGTCGATGAGTGTGTCGATGTGGCTCACAATGTCGGGAAACGACTCAACTTTCTCTGATTCGGAGGCCATAAGAGGGTAGCGCTCGCGGGCTGCCACAAACATTCGTGTGGCCTCGCCAACGCCTTTCAGACCTCCGCTCAGAAGTAACAATTCGTCGGCTTCCAGAAAAGAGCCTTGTGCAGCGAGTTTTGCCACCACAATGCTAAATTCCACTATCTCCCCCTTAGGAAACTGTGGCTCGGTAAGCAACGCCAGCCTAACCTCTTCGGCCACACTCTGTCGCCACTCTACCTCTTTGGCCGAGGTGGAGAAGTCCATCTGACCCACCAACTCCTTAGCCGAGGGGGTGGAGCATAGTTCGGCCACCTGACGGCGTATGCGTTCAAAGCCGAGTTTTATTTCGAGTTTCGTATTATCCATTGTTGTTGTGCTGAGTAGGTTTGCGCCCTGCCTTTGGGGTTATTCGTAGAGGTTGTCGTAGTGCGACGACGACTTTTCGTATTTGAGGTCTTGCAAGAGCGACGACTTAACGCTGATGTTGAAGCTCCAACTCTTACGATAACCAAAGGGCACACACGTGAAGTTCATCTGCCAGCAGTGCAAGTCCCTCACCAGAGTCATTGCACCCGGGGTGAGTTGTCGGGAGTCGAAGTCGTAACCACCCGAGTAGTTGATTGCCCACTTGCGGTCTTTGTCGAGCGTCAGTGAGGCTTGGAAACTGAGCGTATTGACTATCTTCTTAACCACACCATTGTTGGTGTAGTTGATTGAGTAGTTGAACGAGAAGTTCCAGGGCATCGAGAAGTCGTAGTACTGCGAGGTCATAAGCTGACGACGCAGGGCTGGGTCGAGCGGGTCGTTGGGGTCGTAGAAATATGGGTTGGAGTATTCGGGATACTGCTTCGAGATGTCGTTTATGGTGGCCTCCGTATAGAGATCCGACGAGCGGAACGTGTAGCCACACGACCAACCCGTTGAGGCAATACGTCCGGGTATGCCTCGCTTCAAGAGCAACTTGTCGTAGCGTTTGCCCGTAGTTTTGTCCACCTCATAGGGGTCGAGGTTCATCGAGATGTTAATACCGAAGTTGGGTATGATGCTTGAACGGATACGCACAGGTATGTTGCTCAGTTTCATTGAGTCGGCCAAGAAGTTGTAGCTGAAACTGAATGCGAAGTCGTCGATTATTTTCACCTTCTTCATACCCGTCGTGTCGGTGTCGCTGGCTACTTTGGCTTCGAGGGTCTGCGATATGTCGAGCGACAGACTCGCATTGGGGCTGCTGCTGGGCACACCATACATCTCGCCCGAGAATGGCGAATAGCGTTGCATCCTTGTGCCCTCGGCATTGCCCTGTACCTCTTTCCAGTAGCCATATTTGGGGTTGCCGAAGTCGGGCGCAATAGAGGCCGAGGTGGAGATGTTGATTGTATGGCGCACAGCTTTCAGGTAGCTGTTGGGATTCTTGAACTGATACATACCATAGAGGGTGGTGTTGGCCGATACGGAGGCGTTGTAGTCATAGACTCGGTAGAAACCGCGCGTTGTGTCGGCCACAATAGCATTCTGCTTGTCGCTCCAACGTTGGTCCACACGGCGGAAATACCACCTCTCGTTGTAGTTAATCGAGGGCGAGACGTTCAGAAAACCGCCCACATTGAACGAGGCGCTGATGGGCAGGGTGTGTTTTACACCGTTTTTCATATTGTCCAGACTCTCCTTTTTGAACATATCCTCAAACTTGGTTTTGAGTGTATTCTGCATCTGGGCCTGATAGGTCATTGCAATCTTCTCATACCAACGCTCCTTGCCCACCATAACCTTGCGCTTGAAGGGGTAGAAGCGATTGACTTTGAAGTTGATATTAGGCATACCCAGCGACACGTCACCCGTATTGAGCTGCTGCGAGTAGGTCAGACCAATCGAGAGGTTCATAGGAAATCCTTTCCACGAGTGGGAGTAGTTGATTGATGAGTTGGTCTGCGAGGAGAGGTATGTCGTAAGGTCGGTTGAGGCGTTTTTGTTGAATCCGGGCGAGGAGAAGTCCACTTTGGCCGAGAAGGTGGAGTTGGGGTTGTACTTGGCATCCTGCGAGTGAGTCCACATAACGCGGAAGCTACCCTGATTCATATAGTCGCTCGAACCCTTGTCGCCCGTTACGGTCTGGGCGTAGTTCACTCCCACCGAGCCGTTGAACTTGTAGCGCACACGATAGGTGGAGGCTGCATTGACCTCCCACGAGCCGAGCGTATAGATACCGCCCGTAATCTTGAAATCAAGATAGTCGTTGATGTGGAAGTAGTAGCCACCGTCGCGCAAGAAGAAACCTCGGTTGCTCTCCTCACCATAGCTGGGCATAATAAAGCCCGTCTTGCGCTCCATATTCATCGGGAAGAAAATCTCGGGTATGAGCAGTGGCAGAGGCACATCGGCAATAACCAAATACAATGGGCCTGAGACAATCTTCTTGCCGGGGATAAACTTGGCCTTGGTCATCTGGATGTAGAAGTGGGGGTGGTCGGTGTGTTCGCAGGTGGTATAGACACCGCCCCTGATGTTGAACGACTTGTCGTCCATCATCTTCACCTCGCGACCCGTCAGGTAGCCCTCGCCGTCTTTGGTGACAACGCCCTTGATTTTGGCCCTCTTTGAGTCGATGTTGTAGGTTACGGTATCCATTGTGTAGGTCGAGCCCGACTCGGTAAACTCGGGGCGGGTGTGGCCATAGGCCGAGGTGTCGGCCTTACCGTAGGCAAGTAGCTCCTTGCTATCCATCGAGACACGCATATAGTCGGCCTTGATGTTCATATTGCCATAGGTCACGTCGCCCTGCTCGTAGATGTGTACCATCTTGCCCCTGACGTCGTAGTAGAGCGAGTCTTTGTTTTTGCCACTGATTACCTCGTCGAGGAAGTTGCGCTCTTTGCGTCGGCCTGCCGTATCGGAGGGTAAGACGAGCAGAGAGTCGATGGCTTTGTTGTCGGCCCTTTGGGCGAGTGAGTCGGGGGTGGCAAAAACCGACTGGCGAGCAGCAAATCTATTGTTGGGCTCAATGCTCTTTGCGGAGAGTAGAGAGTCGGCTGTGGGATGCAAAATTTTCTCCTCGGTGGAGAGATTTTGCGCCCCCAGCGTAGCTGACCATAGCAGTGCCGCCAGCAAAAAAATAGTCTGTTTTATGCGTTTGTAGTCCAAAATTTCACAAAAAATTATTACCTTTGCCGACAGAGTCGGCAAAAACCACTAAATGTCTGATTCTTACGCCACTTGTGTGGTCGAATCATTCAGCAAAAATAGTAAAAACAATGAAACATTCAACCTCTTTACTGCTTATATTAACGCTTTTGCTCCCTGCGCTCGTATGCGCGCAAGGAAAAATCGACTCCGCCGAGCGACGACTCTCGACGGTGGTTATCGACGCAGGTCACGGTGGCAAAGACCCCGGCTGCTCGTGGGGCAAACACTTAGAAAAGGAGTTAAACTTGAAGGTGGCTTTGGCTCTGGGCAAGATGATTGACGAGGCCTACCCCGATGTGGAGGTTATCTACACCCGCAAGGACGACTGTTTTGTGGAGTTGCACGAGAGGGGCGATATTGCCAATCGTGCCGGCGCAGACCTTTTCATCAGCATCCACACCGACGCTGTGGGCAACACCGAGGCCAACGGCTCTTCGACCTACATTATGGGTAACGACAAGTCGGCCAAGAACTTGGCTGTGGCACAGAGGGAGAACTCTGTAATCGTTATGGAGGGCGACTACGAGGCCAAATATGAGGGCTACGACCCCAACAGCGACGAGAGTTTCATCATCTTCTCGCTGATGCAGTATGCCTACTCGGAGCAGAGTATGCTCTTTGCCGAGTTGGTGCAGAAGAACTACGCCAAGACCACCAAAGTGACCGACAGAGGCGCACGTCAAGGCCCTTACCTTGTTTTGTGGCGTACGGCTATGCCTGCGGTGCTGACCGAGATGGGCTTTATGACCAACAAGAAAGACCGCGACTACCTCCACAGCGAGGTGGGTCAGCAGCAGGTCGTTAAGGCTCTCTTCGATGCGTTTAGTCAGTATAGGGAGATTTGCAACGCCAAGGCCGACGAGAGCACTGCCTCCGCCACCCCCACGAAGGATGATGCGAAGGCCGAGCCTAAGCCAACCGAGCCGACCGCTCCCAAGAGCGAGCAACAACCTACCGCTAAACCGGTGGTAGAGCCTGCTGCTAAACCCGCAATAAAACCAACTGAAAAACCAATCACAAAACCAACCGAAAAATCCGCCACCAAACCCGAACAGCAGGTTGAGAAGGCGCTGAGTGGTTATTTTGTGCAAATTTGCACCCTGTCGAAGGAGTCCGACCCCAACGACCGTAAGTTTGGCCCATATCGTGGTCGCATTGTTCAGCAGAAAACATCCTCGGGCAAGTGGCGCTGCCTGATTGCAGCCACAAGTTTGGAGGAGGCACGCACAATCTGCAAAGATGCCAACCGCTACTTTGCAGGCGCATTTGTGGTGCGCATCGAGGGCGACAAGATTAGTCGCTTGTAGCAATAGAAAAATTACTAATTTAATTAAATAAAAAAGAGCAAATGAAAACAAAAATCTTCACTTTTATTATGGCAACAGCTATGATGTGTGGTTGTGGCAACTCCATTAGCAACAACCCCCTTATCAATCAGGGTGAGACCCCCTATGGTACTCCCGAGTTCTCGAAAATCAAACTCGAACACTATATGCCCGCATTTGACTATGCTTTGGCAGAGGCTCGTGCCGAGATGGATGCTATCATCAACAACCCCGAAGCTCCCACCTTTGAGAATACAATCTTGGCTATGGAGCGTAGCGGCGAGTTGCTGGGTCACGTTTCGACCATCTTCTTTGTGCTCAACGGCAACGAGACCAGCGACCAGATGCAGGCTCTCGCACTGGAAGTGCAGCCCAAACTGATTGCTTTCTCCAACGACGTGAATCTCAACCCCACTCTCTGGCAGAGGGTGAAGGCTGTCTATGACAACCGCGCAAACCTTACTCTCAACGAGGAGGAGGCCAAACTGCTCGACAATACCTACAAGGGCTTTGTTCGCTCGGGTGCAAACCTCTCCGACGAGCAGAAGGAGCAGTATAGGAAAATCTCTGAGGAGTTGTCGGAGCTTTCGTTGCGCTTCGAGCAGAACGTGCTGGCTGCTACCAACGCTTTCAGCCTCAACATCACCGACGAGGCTCAGGTGGCCGAACTTCCCGCATTTGTGCGCGACGCTATGGCTGCCGAGGCTAAGGCTCGTGGCGAGGAGGGTTGGACTGTAACTCTCCAACAGGCAAGTATGTTCCCCTTCCTGACCTACTCCTCCAATCGTGAGCTGAAAGAGCAGGTGTGGAGGGCTTCCAACTCGCGCTGTATGGGTGGTGAGCTGAACAACCTCGACATCGTTAAGCGTATCTCGGAGCTTCGTTTGCAGAGCGCCAAGTTGTTTGGCTACGACTGCTATGCCGACTTCGTGTTGGAGGAGCGTATGGCCGAGAACACCGCCACCGTCAATGGCTTCCTCGAAGAGCTCCGCGCCGCTACAATCAAATATGCCAAGAAGGACTACGAGACTGTGGCTCGCTATGCACGCAAGAATGGCGCTAAGTATGAGATTATGCCCTGGGATTGGGCCTACTGGAATGAGAAATATAAAGTAGCCACCTTCGACTACAACGAGGAGGATGTGAAACCCTACTTCGAGTTGGAGAATGTCAAAAAGGGTATCTTCACTCTGGCAGAGAGGCTTTATGGTATTAGGTTTGTGGAGAACGACAAGATTGATGTCTATCATCCCGACGTTAAGGCCTACGACGTGTTGGAGGAAAATGGCGACTTCCTCGGCGTGCTCTATATGGACTTCTTCCCCCGCGCAACCAAACGTGGTGGCGCTTGGATGACCGCCTTCCGCGAGATGAAAACTATTGATGGCGAGGAGGTGCGCCCCTTCATTTCGCTCTGTGGCAACTTCACCAAACCCACCGAGAGCGCTCCTTCGCTCTTGACCTTCGACGAGTTTGAGACCTTCCTCCACGAGTTTGGTCACTGCCTCCACGGCCTCTTCGCCAAAGGTACTTTCGAGTCGCTTACGGGTACGAATGTCTATCGCGACTTTGTGGAGCTTCCCAGTCAGGTGCTCGAAAACTGGGCCATCCAGCCTGAGTTCCTCGACATCGTGGCCGTACACTACCAGACCGGCGAGAAGATGCCCGCTGAGTTGAGGGATAAGATTATCGCATCGAAGAAATACTTGGCTGCCTATGGCAATATCCGTCAGGTATCCTTCGGTATGATTGATATGGCCTACCACACCATCACCGAGCCTATCGACGATGTTGTAGCCTTCGAGCGTAAGGCCGCCCAATCCACTCAGGTGCTCCCCGCTGTTGAGGGTACTCATATGGGTTGCTCGTTTAGCCACATCTTCTCGGGCGGCTATGCTGCTGGCTACTATGGCTACAAGTGGGCCGAGGTGCTCGATGCCGACGCTTTCGAGCTCTTCAAGGAGATGGGTATCTTCTCGCGCGAGTGCGGTAATCGCTTCCGTGAGGAGGTGCTTTCAAAGGGTGGCATCCGTCATCCTATGGAGCTTTATGTTGCCTTCCGAGGCCATAAGCCCGAGACGCAGGCTCTTATCGACGAGATTCTGAAATAAAAAAGACGTATAGCAGGGCAATAGCTGTGTTACGCTCGTTGGCGTAGTCCTCATTTACTCTTATGTAAACTGCGGACTCCGCCAACTTCGCAAGCCTTGCTCTTGCCCTACTCTCCGCCTTTTTGGGGTGGAGGCTAAGTGGTTTAGGGAGCTTAGGGAATTTAGAGAGTTTAGGGAATTTAGTGCCTTAAAGCCCTTAAAGCCCCTAAGACCCCTAAGACCCCTGAGACCCCTGAAACCCCTGAGACCCCTGAGACCCCTAAGACCGGTTCACTGGGTTCACTGGGTTCACTGGGACTTCTCAGTCCTCTCAGTCCTCTCAGCGCCCTCCAAAAAAACACTTGGGTATTAAAAAAGATACCCAAGTTTGGGTTGAGAGTTTGTTGCCTTAGGTCGTTAGACGTTTGACGTTAGACGTTAGACTAAAAGTATAAAGTTATGAAGTATAGACTTTCGGATGTATCCACCATTGTTGGAGGCCAACACTATGGCGAGGATGTGGTTGTGAGGAGTGTGATGACCGACTCACGCCACAGCTTTGCCACCGATAGTGCCCCCTTGTTTGTGGCTATTGCCGGCATCAACCACGACGGCCACAACTTTATTGGCGACCTCTATCGTAGGGGCGTTAGGGCGTTTATGGTTGAGCGACAGATGGATTGGAGCGCCTATCCCGAGGCGGGATTTGTGGTTGTTGGGCGCTCTCTTAGGGCGTTGCAGAAGCTCGCAGCCAACTACCGCAGCCACTTCGACGGAGTTATGGTGGCCATCACCGGCTCTATTGGTAAGACGGCTGTGAAGGAGTGGATAGCCGAGGCAGCTCCCGAGGGTGTGAAGGTCTTTCGCTCGCCTCGCAGCTACAACTCACAGCTTGGAGTGGCCCTCTCGCTCTTGATGATGGAGGGCGACGAGGATATAGCCGTCATTGAGGCAGGCATATCGCGCCCCGACGAGATGGCTCGCTTGGAGGCAATCATCAGGCCCGATGTGGGAATCTTTACAGCACTCGAAGAGCAGCACGACGAGAACTTCATCGACCGTAGCCATAAGGCTGCCGAGAAGGCCATACTCTTTGCCCGCACGCGCCACGTCATCTACAACGCCTCCAATCACTATATTACCGAGGCGGTGGCGGCCGTTAAGTCGAAGCGTGGGGTGGATAGTATGCGAGCTATGGTGGGCGAACTCTACGACCTGCTGGGCTACAACCGCACCGAGGTGGAGGAGCGTCTGGCCGATATGGAGCCTGTGAGGTTGCGCTTGGCTCTTTCGGAGGGGTTGGGTCGCTCGGTGGTGCTGAGCGACACGCACAATTCGGACATCAACTCTCTGACCATAGCGCTCGACTCGCTGGGCGAGGTGGCGGGTGGCCGACGTAGGGTGGTTATTCTCTCCGATATGCTTTACAGTGCCCTGCCCGACGAGGAGGTCTATGCCCGCATTGCCCGCGCGGTGGAGGCCGCAGGGGTTGATTTGACCATTGGTGTGGGACGATTCATTGCGGCCCACAAACATTATTTTGCCGACACCGACGAGTTTTATAGCTCCACCGACGAATTTCTGAAAGTGCTCACTCAGGATAGGTTTGAGAACTCGGCCATACTTGTCAAGGGAGGCCCAATGTCGGGCTTCGATAGGATTGTCCACTCCCTCTCGCGTAAGTGCCATACAACGGTGTTGGAAGTGAACCTATCGACTATGGTTGCCAACCTCAACCACTACCGCCAGAGGCTCACTCAGGGCACACGACTGATGGCTATGGTGAAGGCTTCGAGCTATGGTCACGGCGACTACGAGATTGCCGCCACACTCCAACACGAGGGTGTGGATTATTTGGCCGTAGCCTTTGCCGACGAGGGTGTGACACTCCGCCAGAAGGGTATAACTATGCCTATTGTGGTGCTCAATGCCGATGCCGATAGCTTTGCGCTGATGACCTCCTATCGCCTCGAACCCGAGATTTACAACCGCTCTTCGTTGGAGGCTTTTGCGGCAGCGGTGGAGAGCGCAGGCGAGAGCGACTATCCCATTCATCTGAAAGTAGATAGCGGTATGCACCGCTTGGGATTTACGATGGGCGATGTGGAGTGGCTCTGCGAGCGCTTGGCGACACTCAAAGGGGTGCTTACCGTGAGGAGCATTTTCTCCCACTTTGCCACTGCCGATATGCCCGAGGAGAGAGCCTTTGTGGAGCAACAACAGAGGTGCTTTGCCGAGGTGTCGGAGGCTATTATGGCCTCGCTGCCCTATAAGCCCTTGCGCCATATAAACAATACGGCCGGTATGGAGTATTTTGCCTCTTCGACCTATGAAATGTGCCGACTTGGTATTGGACTCTATGGTGTTGGCGAGGGTGTAAGACCCATTGCGAAACTATCCACACGCATTGTGCAAATCAAAGAGCTTGGCGTGGGCGAAACGGTAGGCTATGGCCGCCGAGGTGTCATCTCGCGCCCTACAAAGGTGGCCACCATCCCCATTGGCTATGCCGACGGACTCGACCGCCGACTTGGCGAGGGTGCTTGGGCCGTAAAGGTGGGTGGCTACGATGCCCCCATACTCGGCAGAGTGTGTATGGATAGCTGTATGGTTGATGTGACCGATATTGCCTGCGAGGAGGGCGACGAGGTTGTGATTTTCGGTGGCGAAGGCAGGAGTGTCGAAGAGATGGCCTCGCTGCTGGGTACAATCCCCTACGAGATTATGACCTCCATATCCACGCGCGTAAAACGTATATATGTAAGGGAGTAATTTGATTGAAACTCCCGTTAAAGAATCGAACTATGGCATCCACCCCCAATAACTACGGCAAGCTCTATATGATACCTTGCCCCATAGCCGAGGGCAACCCCTACGATGTGCTCCCCGAACATAATAGGGCTATTATGGCCTCGCTCGACTACTTCATTGTGGAGAATGTGCGCTCGGCACGTCGCTTCCTCTCGGCCGCCAAGATAGGTAGGCCCATCGAGGAGCTGACATTTGTGGAGTGTAGCGAACATACATCGGCTATGGAGGTTGAGCCTCTGCTTGCACCTTTGTTGAAGGGTGCAAGTGGCGGTATTATTAGCGAGGCGGGCCTGCCCGGTGTGGCCGACCCGGGTGCCGATGTGGTTGCTGCGGCCCAGAGTAGGGGCATAGAGGTAGTGCCATTGGTTGGCCCTTCGTCGCTGATGATGGCACTTATGGCCAGCGGACAAAATGGCCAGAGCTTTGCTTTCAACGGCTACCTGCCCATCAAGCCTGCCGAGCGTAGTAGGGCTATCAAACAATTCGAGCGCAGAGCTTTGAGCGAAAAACAGAGCCAAATTTTTATAGAGACACCCTATCGCAACGAAAAGCTCTTTGCCGACTTGCTGCTGACACTTTCGCCCCAGACGCGCCTGACGGTGGCGGTGGATATAACCTCGCCCACCCAGTATATCCGCACCCTCAGGGTGGAGCAGTGGCGCAACCACCCCCTGCCCGAGATGCACAAACGACCCACAATCTTCATCTTCGGTTAAGAGGCAGTTGGTTGGTTTGCAAACTAATTGTAGCTACCTCTACGAGAAGATTTTTTTTTCAGAAAGAGCAATATGATTACAAAAGCAGATTTCCAACTGGTGCGCTCCTTGGCCGATAAGTCGGCCCGCTTGGAGCGAGGACTCTTCGTGGCCGAGGGCGACAAACTCGTGGGCGAGATTATCCAAGATGGGCGCTGGTCTATCGAGCGATTGTTCACCTCGGAGGGTAGCCAGCACGCCACCCACCCACGTGCCGAACTCGCCTCCGAGAAGGATATGGAGCGCCTCTCGCACCTTAAAAGTGCGCCCCGCTCGTTGGCTCTGGTAAGGTTGCCCGAAAGGAGAGTGCCTAAGCCTACTGCCGAGGAGTTGGTGCTTTGCCTCGACGAGATTCAAGACCCCGGCAACTTGGGTACTATAATTCGCACAGCCGATTGGTATGGCATAAGCCACATTGTCTGCTCGCCCACCACAGCCGACTGCTTTGCTCCGAAGGTGGTGCAGGCAACTATGGGTGCGCTGCTGAGGGTGGAGGTTTGCTATACAGAGCTTGCCGAGTGGCTCTCCGAAGCCCGCAAAGGGGGAGTGCCTATCTATGCCACAACGCTCGATGGCGACGATATACATAGTGCAAAACTCTCGGCCGGCGGTGTTGTTGTTATGGGCAACGAGGGCAAGGGAGTAAGCCCTCGGGTGCAGAACCTCACCTCCCACCACCTCTACATCCCTCCCTATCCCCGCAACCGCCGAGGGAGCGAGTCGCTAAATGTGGCCATAGCCACCGCCATAGTCTGCGAAATCTTCCGCAACAGGTAGGGGTCTGGCAATGATGCCAAAAGTGGCGCTTGTGGTTTGAGATAAGTTGCTGTGCGTTTGGTAATTATAGCGAAAAAAAGAGATTAGGAGGAAATCCCTCCTAATCTCTTTTTTTTCTTAGCACACCGGCCGAAAGCGGTGGCTGGTGGTAGGGCTAATCGACCCTCGTAAACCACGGAAGGCGCGAGAGGGGTGTGTCAATTGTCCACTCGCGGCCACCTTCGTAGAGCTCGCCCCTGTCGTCGCGCCAAGTGCCTCGGGGAAGGCGCACTGTGCGCTCATCCTCGGGCCCCATAACAGGCGCTACAAGGTAGCGCTCGCCCAACATATATTGGTCCACACACTCCTCAAAACCCTCGTCGGGAAACTCGTAGGCCATATGGCGCACAATCGGCTCGCCCGTCTTGGAGGCCTCTTGTGCCAAAGAGTAGATGTAGTCGCCCAGCTCGGCGTGCCACTTGGCGTAGTGTTGGCAGATGGCGTTGTTCTCGGGGCTGAGGATGCGCCAAGGAGCTACCGAGAATTGCATCATAGGCATCATAGAGTGTATCTGACAGGAACGCACCACAAGCCTCTGGTCGATATTCTCCGCACCCACGCCAATGAACGAGGCCCACTGACCGCCTCCAATCATATCGGGGCAGGTGTAGAGGTGGCCCATAAGTCCTGCGGCCACCATCGAAGGAACGAGCTTGGCCACATCGGTCCACGAGTAGTCTTTGTCGCCCAGACGTTGTACGAGAGCCTCGCCACCCATTTTCCAGCAGGCACGAAACTCGTTGTAGGGAAATTCGAGTCCAAACTTGGCCCACAGCTCGGTCTGCTCGCAGTCGTAGGAGTGGCCGTCGTAGGGCAGAACGTCGCCTTGACGGTAGCGCTCGGGGTCGCCAGCATCGAACTTAAATCCATCTACACCATACTTCTCTTGCATATCGACAAGCTGCTTGCGGAGGTGGGCCACCGCCTCGGGGTTGCTCATATCGTAGGCGGCGCTGTGGCCGTTCCACCACTCCACAATAGCAGGGCCACTGCCGTCGGCTCGCTTGATGAGGTAGCCTTTGGCGGCCAGCTCACGATACTCGCTGCTGTCGGGCGAAACGAAGGGGCAGACCCACAACATCACCTTGAAACCCATCTGATGAAGCCTATCTATCATCTCTTTGGGGTTGGGGAAGCGGTCGGGTCGGAACTCGAAGTTGCCGTAGTATTTCTGCCAGTTGTCGTCAATCATAAGCACGCCAGTGGGGTAGCCACCTTTGACTATACCCTCGGCATAGGCCATCACGTCGGCTTGATTTTGGTTGTAGGTCAGCTCAATCCAAGTGTTGTATTGGGGCTGAGTGAAGAACTCCTCGGGGGGCACAACGCCCGATGGGGGGAAGAAGCGCTTGCAGGCAGCAAGGTAAGCCCCTCGGAGCGAGCGGTCGGAGGCTACTGCCTCGGTTATCTCGCCTCGGGTTTCGATGTGGATTACACCCTCCTTTATGGTGCAAACCATTGGGCCTGAGCTCCAAATGTAGCGTCCTTTGTTTGAAAGGAGCAGGGGCGTAGTTTGGTTGTTGAGGTTTTGTCGGGTATGGTCGATAGAGATGTCGTGCTGGTCGGTGAATGGCATTATGCGACCAAAGTCGGTGGCCAGTCCCCACCAATACTCATCTGAGGAGTTGAAGTCGATGCTGAGGGTCTGCTGTGCCTTGGCCGAGCATAGCGCCGTGAGGGCCACAAAGAGAGCCAGTAGAGTCTTTTTCATAGGGATGATGTATTGGGTGTAATTATTTGATTGTCAGTCGGAAAACGCCTGTGTTGTACTCCTCGAATCCCACCGAATGGTAGAGATTGCGTGCAGCGGTGCGCGAGGGGTTGGAGGTGAGCCAAAGGGTGGCTGAGGGATGGTGGTTGTGGGCGTAGGCTATGGCCGCCTCCACCAAGGCGCGACCTATGCCCCTGCCTCGCTGCGTGGGCGATGTGACCACATCCTCAATCCAGCATTTGTCGTTCAGTGGGGTTTGGTAGTAGAGAAGTGTGAGCGAGCCAACAATCACGCCCTCCGACTGGGCCACAAAGAGTGTGGCATTGGGGTTGGCCACTACCTCAGCAAGGCGCTCGGCTGATAGGGGTGGGCGAGGTGTGGCATCGAGGCTAAGGAGCAATTCGTTCAGCTGGGAGGCTGCTTGCTCGGAGGCGCTCGTAAGGATTGCGATGTCGAAAGTGTGGTTCATTGTGCAAAAACATATTAGTAAGTTACAAAGATAACACAAATTAGGGCCAAATTGCATACAATTATCCAATTTTTTACCTATTTTTGTGGTAGTGAACGATTATGTTTACCCAACCCAATAATACCATCACTATGGATAACAATGCTTTATTGGAGCGATTTAGACAACTCTACAATGCAGAGGGCATACTCTATACCTCTCCCGGACGTATCAATCTGATTGGAGAACACACCGACTACAATGGCGGTTTTGTCTTCCCCGGCGCAGTCGATAGGGCTATGGTTGCAGCCATACGCCCAAATGGTACTGAGCGAGTTAGGGCTTGGGCCAACGACTTGGGCGAGGGATGCGAGTTTGGCCTCAGGGAAGAGGATAAACCCTCCCAGCAGTGGGCTTGCTATCTGTTTGGCGTTTGTCGCGAGATTCAAAAGCGAGGCTACACCATTGGCGGCTTCGACACGGTTTTCTGTGGCGATGTACCTTTGGGTGCGGGTATGAGTTCGTCGGCAGCTTTGGAGAGCACCTTTGTCTATGCACTCAACGACCTCTGGCAACTTGGTATAGAGCCCTTTGAGATGGCCCGCATAGGTCAGGCCACCGAACACAACTACTGTGGTGTTATGTGTGGCATTATGGACCAGTTTGCCTCTATTTTCGGCAAAGAGGGTCACTTGGTAAGGCTCGACTGCCAGACGATGGAGTATGAGTACTTCCCCTTCGATGCGGCTAAGTATGGCTACCGCCTTGTGCTGCTAAATTCGTGTGTGAAGCACGAGCTTGTAGGTTCGCCCTACAACGAGCGTCGTGCCTCGTGCGAGAGGGTGGCTGCGCTTATGGGGCGTAAGTTTCTGCGTGGTGTGACTATGGAACATCTCGAAGAGTTCCGCCCACAACTCTCCTTAGACGACTACCGCAGGGCTCGCTATGTTGTTGGCGAGGAGGCGAGGGTGCTGGAAGTGTGCCGAGCGCTCGAAGAGGGCGACCTCGAAAGGGTGGGTCAGATGATGTACCAGACCCACTGGGGGCTCTCTCGCGACTACGAGGTAAGTTGCCCCGAGCTCGATTTGCTTGTTGAGGTGGCCCAGGAGTGTGGCGCCAGTGGCTCGCGCATAATGGGTGGCGGATTTGGCGGTTGCACCATTTCGCTGATTCGTGAGTCGCTCTACGACAACTTCATCAGTGTGGCCACCGAGCGCTTCGAGCAGCGCTACGGACACGCTCCCAAAGTTATTCCTGTGGTTATTTCCGACGGCGCACGTCGTTTGTTGTAGTTGAATTAGTGGAGAAGATTATGAATAGACTTTCTATAAGAGGCTTGATTTCGTTGTGGCTACTGCTTGTAGCGGTGCTGTTTGTGTGTTGCGACAACTCTCAGCCCACCGACAATTCTCAGCCCGAGGGTTTTGTTGAACGAGAAGCCCACGAGGTGGTTTTTACCAACATCGAGGTTGCCTATGTGGGCGACGACGTTGGCGAGCAGACCTCCGACGGTTGGCTCATTAAACTCTACACCGATATGGAGATAGACCCTGCGGGCAACCCCATTGGGCCGGGTAGTGTGGTGCAGATTTTGCTCAACACCCCCTACGATAGCCAGCAAGCTGCCAATGTGGCCTACCTTGCGGGTGTCTATTTGTCGCAGGCCAATTCGGGCGACTTCTCGTCGGGTACGTTTGTGAGTGGCTATACCAACGTGATTGAGCTTCCGGGCGAGCGCTTGGAGATAGCCGATGCAACCTTCTGGGCCGATGTGGCCGAGGGCACAACCACAATGGACTACGACCTGCTTGACGATGGCGCTGTGGAGATTGTCCGCTCGGGCAACCACTTCGAGATTGAGGGCGTTGTGGTGGGTAAAAAGTGTCGCAAGCATCGCTTCTCGTGGAGTGGCGCAATAGAGCCAAAGAGCTATGTAGAGCCCGAAGTGCCCAATAGTACGCTGACTGCCGATGTCACACTCAATGGGTTGAGTAGGATGTATTTGCAGGATAGGGGCGACATCTACTACCTGCGCGACGAGAGCTACCGTTGCTTTACGCTCTTTTTGGCCTCCGATGGGGTCGATTTCTCCTCGGGTAAGCCCTCCGAAAGTGGCGAGTTTCTGCGTCTTGACCTGCTTGTCTCTTGGCAGAGCGATGTGGCCGAGGGTATTCCCGCAGGCACATACGAGATGACTACCCGCAATGCCGACACCTCCATCGACCGAGATAATTTAGTCCCCTATACGCTCATCCCCGGTCTTCCCAACCGATTTACCTACCCCTACTGGTCGGGCTCGTGGTATGTGGAACTCACCGTAGGAGAGTGGGGCCCCAACTATGCCCGTATAGACGAGGGTAGGGTTGTGGTTGAACGCGACCAGAACGGGGCACATAGGATTGTCTGCACCCTCAGTGATAGCTCCGAGGCGAGCTATGCTGTGGAGGCCGATGTGAGGATGGAAGAGTTTATGGTGCTGCAATAGTAAGTGATTGAAATAAAGACTAATATATGAAACAGATTGCAAAGAAATTGATGTTCTTGGTGGCATTTGCGACAGCCGGTTTTGTTGCCTGCCAAGAGCCACAGGTAGATGAAGCAACCACCCTGACTGTTACGCCCACTGCCATAACCTTTGAGGCCGAGAGCGACCTTGTTCAGACTCTTCAAATCAGCGCCTCCCACCAGTGGAGTGCCGAGGTTGTTGAGGGTGGCGATTGGCTCGGTGTGAGCCCTCTCTCGGGCGAGGCAGCCGAGCAGACAAGTGTGAATGTTGTTGCTTGGGACAACAAGTCGGAAGAGGAACGTAGGGGTAGCATAAAGTTTGCCTCTATGGATAAGCAGGTGGTTGTGAACGTTGTGCAGAGGGGCAAGAGCGCACCCGTTGTAGAGCCTCTGCCCGAGGCTACGGCCACCAATAGCCTCCTCGTCAATGGCCAGCAGTCGTCGTTTAGCAATGTGGCCTTCTATATGGTGGGCGAAAACTTGGCCATTGTTGCCACCCCCGAGCGTAGGGTTTCGGGCGAGGAGGAGATATTGGCCACCAACAACTACTTCTTTGCCGCCATATCGCCCCTGCTCAATGGCGAGGAGTTCGACCCCGTGACCGAAAACCGCACCTACACCATCATATCCACACTCTTGTCGGCCCAGATTGAGACCCTTGCCCCCGGTATGACCGAGGAGGTCGTTAGGGGCAAATGCCGCCTGACGTTGAAGGATGACAAGGCAACCTTTGTGGCCTCGCTCGAATTGGCAGACGGCACTTTGGTGGCTGTGAATTTGGAGGCAGAGGCCGATAAGGGAATCAGTGTCAATGAAAATAGCATCGTGCGTGGCGCTGAGAGCAAACCCATACGTGCCTCGTTCTACTTGGAGGAGGAGGGTATGACCTACCTCTACTTCACCCCCGGTGGTGTGGACTATTTCGCCGACTTGGAGATTGTTACGTGGTACGTCTATCTCTGCATCGAAAGCTCCAAGGTGGGCGCAGGAGAGCTGAGCTTGGAGAGCCTCTCTGCGGGGCAGTTTGCTATGGGCTTGGTCGATAATGTAGATGCCAGCGCAGGATGGGACATTGCCAGTGGCGATATGCAGGGCGCTTCGGGCAGCCTGAGGGTGGAAAGTTCAAAGGAGGGCAACTATGCCGTTGAGCTGCAAATGACCTATGGCACAGTCGGTTATGCCATTCAGTTTGAGGGCGAGTGCCGCTCGGCCCTCGATGAGCCTGTGGTTGAGACCAACTACATCCTCTACAACGGCACAAAGAGCACCATCGTCTCTGCCGAGGTCGATTGCAGTGGCGACGTGTGGAGTGTTACACTCACTACCAACGCAGGCGAGAGCGCACTGGTGACTATGCCCTCGACAATGTTCGATGGCAACGCTCGCGGCTTCTCCCAAAGCCCCCACCTTACCGTAACCTTCAATGGCGAAACTTTTAGCAAGGCCAATGGTTATAGTGGCACTCTGACCTGCAATCTCAACCAAGAGAGTGGCAACCTGTTTGTGCAATTTACCAACTATGCCGGTTGCGACATCGCCTACGACGGCAAAGCAACCATAATCAACTAATCATCAGCGAGGTATGAACAAACCTTTTTCTATTTCGTTTGGCCCGTTGAGGCTCGCACTCCTGCTCTGTGGAGCGGTTTGCTTTGGAGTTGTGGGGTGTAGTCAGCCCGATGAGCCTGTTGAGCCCTCGGAGAAGCCCCAAGCACCCTATGGCTACATCCATCTGGGCGAGGAACAGATACCCGTAGAGTCGTTCATCACCACCGATGATGAGGGATACTTTATGCTCAAACTTTCCCCCTTGGAGGAGGTGCTCACCGCCACTACCTATGCTGTGGTGGGCCTACGCACCGACCTTTTGGGCAATGAGATTGATGTGCAAACCAAGTTCCACAACGACGACTACATCTTTGTCTATGAAGACCCGCTCTACTACTACGCTCCCTTCCGCCCCCTGCGCTCGGGAACAATCCTGCTCGATAGGAATAGCGCTGGCATTGTGCGAGTTAGGGTAGATGTGGAGTTGTTCGATGGGGTGCGGTTTGTGTATGAGAATGCCGCACTTACGAGTGCGATTTGATGGTAACTTTTGCACAAACACAGCCTTCTGGCTGTGGGTCTAACGTCTAACGTCTAACGACCTAAGGCAAATATAAAACGCGGGTATTAAAAAAGATACCCGCGTTTTTTTTGTGGCAGGGGTAACAGGGGTAACAGGGGTAACAGGGGTTATAGGGGTCACAGGGGTAGCAAGGGTTATAGGGCTTACAGGCCTTATGGGCCTTATAGGCCTTATAGGCCTTATAGGCCCTATTTCCTAACCTCCCTAAATTCCCAAACCTCCCTCCCTCCCGACCAACAGCCAACAGCTAACAGCCAATGGCTAAAAATGCCCCCCTGCAACTACTTTTCGATTCCGCCCAGTTTTGCCTAAATCGCTAATCATTACCCACTTACAAACAATACATTGTTGATAAATTGTTAATAATTTTACGGGGGGGGGTAATTTTAACACCATATAATTTTTTCTAACTTTGAAAGTTGCATATTCGGTTGCTGTGAGTGGGCTAATCGGATATATTTTTTTTCAGCGAAAAATTTACTAATAACCTATTGATTTATATGAAATTGAGAGTCGTGAAGTCGGCATTGTTGCTCGGTCTTGCAACTGCACTGGCACTTAGCTCGTGTAGCAAGCCTGAGCCTATTGTTGTCTATGGACTGACACTTTCGCAGCAGAGTGTTGTATTCGATGCCGAGGGTGGAGCAAAGCTCCTATCGGTTGCCCCTTTCCCCGAGGAGGAGGCGTGGAAGTTGGAGATTACCCAGCAGCCCGAGTGGGCGACCATCGAGAGTGTGGCCGAGGGTGTAGAGGTGAGTGTTGAGCCCAACACAGCCTCCACCATTCGTAGTGCCTCGTTCCGTTTGGTTAGTCCCGAGGGTCGTTTCGAGCCCTACGAGGTGGCTGTTTCGCAGGAGGGCGCTCAGGAGCTCTCTTGGAGTACGAGTGCTGCGACCAACTATGCTTTCGACTCCGAGGGTGGCGAGATTAGCTTTGTGGTTGTGGCCAACGACGAGTGGAGTGTAGAGACCCAGGCCGAGTGGCTGAGTGTTGAGTGCGACAAGAAGGACAACAAAGTTGTTGTTGTGGCAGCTCCCAACCTCGAAGAAGAGCCTCTGACTGCAACGCTGCGCCTAACGGTGGGTAGTGGTGTGCAGCAGGAGAGCCTCGACATTGAGGTGAAGCAGGACATCAGGGCCAACAACCCCTACTACAAACTCGTTGGAAAGTGGGAGATTGTCTCCTCAAAGTGGTTCTACTCGCCCAACGGCTCGCTCAATAGCCTCGACTACTCGCCCAATCCAAGCGACTACTACCTTATCTTCGACATCGAGGAGGGAGTCTATGGCCAGACGCTGGTGATGAAGAATTTTCTCTACCCCGGCACTGAGTTGGAGGTGCGCTACGACAGCTCTACGGGAGGTATGGTGATTCCCTTTGGATGGACAGTATTCTCCTACAACGTCTTTTTCTACATCACTCTGGTCTCCGACCGTCAGTTCTCCTTTGCGGCCTACGAGGTGGAGGCCTTGCCCGAGGAGGATGGAAATGTGATTGCTTTTGATATGCCCACTGTTGCAGGTTTCAACTATGTTGGCTTTGGCTTGTGGACTTACGACGAGAACGAGAACAAAGTGGCTCTCGGCTCGAACTATCGCCCCACAATGTTCCCAATGTCGCCCATCACGCTCAGAAAGCATAATGACGAAATGACTACGAACCTCTAATTGTTGATGTGAAGATGAAAAAACTCAGTAGGATAATGTGGAGTGTGGCCCTGCTTTTTGGTGCAGTGGCTTGTGTGGAGGATCTCCCTGTGGAGATAGTTCCTCCTCAATCGGAAGGTCGCCTGACATTGGAGGTAAGTTCCGAGAGCGGATTTTTTGAGGCTGCCGACGCTGCTAAGGCCGAGGTACGTTTCCTCACTCGCGGAGGCGAAGTTGTGCTCGATGTGCTGACCAACCAAGCCGAGTGGCGCTACGATGTTGTTGAGGGTGGCGATTGGCTCTCGGTGAGTGCCGACGACTACTTCCTGACCATTGCAGCCGAGGCCAATGGTGGCACAGAGGCTCGTAGTGGTGTGATTGAAATTAGGGCCTCGCGTGGCGATGAGGAGGCCTGCTTTGAGGTGGCCGTTAGGCAAAACCATTCGGGCAATGCCGAGGTGGTGCTGGGTCAGAACAGCCTTAGGGTAAAGGCCCATACGGAGTTGCAGCAGATAGTGGCTGTGGAGAGCAATGTGGATGAGTGGTCGTTTGACTGCACCTGCTCGTGGTTGCTTGTGGAACAGTGCGAGGAGGGTCTGAGGCTCACTGCCGACGACAACAAGTTCAATGCTCAGCGCACCACAAAAATTAGGCTCACTGTGCCCAACAAGGAGGATGCGCTCTGTGACGAACTTACAGTTATGCAGGATGGTAATGCCTTTGTGGTGCTTTCGAGCCACAATGTGGCCACCGACGATGGCGGAGGCGAAAGACACATCATACTCACCTCCAACCCCGAGCTTGAATGGGGTATTACGACCGACGGTAGCGACTGGTTTACCGCCACTAAGGGTGAGGGCGAGATTGTGGTGACGGTGGCATCCAATGCCAACGGCTTGGAGCGCTTCGGCACGGTGGAGGTTGTGGTTGGCGACGAGGACAACTTGGCCAAAGCCACTCTCAGGGTGCATCAGATTGGTACAGACACCGACGAACTCATCTATGAGGTGGAGATTACCGAGCCCGACTATACGCTGATTGCTGCCCCTGTGCTGACCCTCTCTTCGGGTGGCTCGATAAGTGTTGATTGGGGCGACGGCTCTGAGGTGGAGGTTTTCGACTCGCGTCGCGGTAGCCATATCTATAAAGAGCCCGGCCTTTACACCATATCAATCACAGGCGAGGCTAAGTCGTTGGAGTTTAGCGATGGCGACAATCTGGCTCCCGAGTTGAAGAATATCATTTCGTGGGGTCTGCTGGGATTGACCAATGCTGCCGATATGTGCTTGGGTTGCAACAACTTGGAGAGCATTCCCAACGATGTAGCAGGCTCGTTTGCGGGTGTTAAGTCGTTTATTGGCGCTTTCTCGTGCTGCGAGAGCCTTAGGGAAATTCCCGAGGGTCTGTTCCGCCACGCCACTGTGGCCAAGAATTTTGAGGACTGTTTTAGCCACTCCGGCTCTATCAGTGCCATCCCCGAGGGTCTGTTTGCCAACTGCGCTGCTGCCGAAGATTTCTCCTACACCTTCTACGGCACAGGCTCGGGCTACATTGTTACCAACGTTACTTTGGGCAACCTCGATGAGTTGAAAACTATTGTGAGCGCAGGTAAGCTCACCAGCATCCCTGCCGACCTCTTTGCAGGTTGTCCAAAAGCCAAACAACTCGACTACACGTTTGGCGCAACTGCCATCAAGGAGGTGCCCGAAGCTCTGTTCTCCTACTGCACCAATGCTACAATCTTTACGGGCGCTTTCTCGGCTTGTGTCAATCTCGATAGCGTGCCTAAGGATTTTCTGAGCAAGGCTACCTCGGCTACCGACATCAAATATCTCTTTGCCGGTTGCACGAGCTTGAAGGATTTGCCTGTGGGTATGTTTACCAACAACTCGTCGGTCACTAACCTCGAATATATCTTCTACCGCACTGGTGTGGAGAAGCTCTCGGCAGGTCTGTTTGAGGGTCTTTCGGCAGTTAAGACCATCGGTGCTGTGTTCCAAGATTGCGTTGCTTTGAGCGAGATTGAGGAGGGTGTGTTCGACGGACTTACGGCTGCCAAGTCGTTTAAGTATTGCTTCTCGGGTTGCACCTCGCTCAGAGAGATTCCCGAGGGTCTGTTTAGGGGTTTGACTGCCGCCTATGAGTTCAAATCGACCTTTGAGGACTCCGCCTTGGAGAGCATACCCGAGGCTCTGTTTGCCGACGCACGCAACTACTCCTCGGCCGACTTCTCCTATATGTTGGCCGGATGTAGAAACCTGAAAACTGTGCCCGCAGGCCTCTTTGAGACCTTTACGGCAGTCACTTCGCCCGGCTTCAAGTATGCCTTCTCGGGGTCGGCCATCGAGACCTTGCCCTCGGGCTTGTTTGCTAAGAATACGGCCGTAACTCAGGGCTTTGAAAATACATTCAATGGTTGCGACTGCCTGACCACCATCGAGAGTGGCGTATTCCCCGAGAGCTCGTCGGTGAGCACTTTGGCCTACACATTTGAGGGCTGCACAGCTTTGGAGAGCTTGCCCGAGGGGTTGTTTGACCCTCTGGCTGCATCGAAAACCAAGTTTACGGCTACGTTTAAGAATTGCACCGCGCTGAAAACGCTCCCCGCAGGTCTGTTTGCCCAGAATAGTCTGGCCGCCCAGTTCTCCGACACCTTCAATGGTTGTAGCTCGTTGGAGAGTCTGCCTGCCGACCTGCTTGGTAGCAAGGAGAAGATCACAACTGTGAAGGGTATGTTTAAGGATTGTAAGTCGCTGAAAACTATTCCTGCCGAGCTCTTCGCTCAGTCGCCCGCTATCACCTCTTTCGAGAGCACCTTCTCGGGCTGTAAGTCGCTGACCGAGCTGCCCGCCGAGCTCTTTGCTGCCATCGGCACAAAGACGTCGAGCATCACTTTTTCGGAGTGCTTTATGGGTTGTAGCTCGCTTGCGAGCCTGCCCGCAGCGCTCTTCGATACGGTTAGGCGCATCAACTATATCGACAGCTGCTTCAATGGTTGCTCTTCGCTCACCGGCGAGTCGCCCTATACGATTATCGTTGGCGATGACGGAGTGGAGCAGAAGGTACACCTCTACGAGCGTACACGAGGTACGGAGTTCCTTACCGTGCCTTCCAGCACCTCGGCCCACGAGGATTGCTTTGCCGGGTGCAGCGGTCTTGACGACTACGACTTGATGCCCTCATCGTGGCAATAGTCTGCAAAAGAGGAGAAGTGAATGTGTAAAAGGAATAAACAACAAGACGATATGAAACGTTATAATCAATATATTATTCTTTTAGCTACCCTGATGATGGGTGTTTTGGTGGGTTGCCAGAACGAGCCTGCCGAGGTGTTGCAGCCCGAGGCTGACTACGCCTTTGTGGAGCTCTCGTCGCAGACCACAACCATTGCCGAGAAGGGTGGTATCAAGACTATCTACATTGCCTCCAACCGCATTGAGTTGGAGGTGCAACACCAAATCGACTGGCTCGATGTGAGCGTCGAGGGCAACGCCATAACCATCTATGTCGATGCCAACAACTCTGGCCCAAGCCGCTTGGGTGTGATTGATGTGGTTGCCGGTAGTGACCCCGACGTGGCCCGAGCACGCCTGAAAGTGTTGCAGGAGGGCTCAGAAACCAAGATACTCTCGCAGGAGGGTACGGCCAACTGCTACATCGCCAAACCCAACTCCACCTACCGCTTCGATGCCTCTGTCAAGGGTAACGCCAAGCGCGACGGCAACTCCAACTACATTGCCGCCTGTGGCTCACGCATTGAGGGCGCATCTTATGCCGAGTTGGCGTGGGAGGCCACCTTCGACGGCGACAAAACCCGCAGCACACAGATTATCGACGGCACACCTCTCTACCTGCCCGAACAGAAACAGATTTATTTTGCTACGGGCAAGAGCGAGGGTAACGCTTTGGTGACACTCCATAGTGCCGATGGCCAGATACTTTGGAGCTGGCACATTTGGGTTGTGGCCGACGAGGTTGGCACATCCACCAGTGCCGATGGCTTGGTGTGGATGGATCGCAACTTGGGCGCACTGAACAACAATGTGGGCGATGTGGCCAATCGTGGTATGCTCTACCAGTGGGGTCGCAAAGAGCCCTTCCTGCCCTCGCCAGTGGAGTATCAGAGTGTGCCCACCCATCGCCACGACGAGGATTTCAACATCTTGGAGAGCGAGGAGGAGTATGAGAGAGTGCAGGCCGAGATTGAGGCTGTGCGCGCGGTGCTCAATGTGAACAACGAGCAGAGGGGCGAGGGTATTTTTGAGTGGAGCTATGTGGGCGAGATTGCCCCTGTGGCACTCCGCGCCCCCGGCAATATAGACTACGCTTTGCAGAATCCCACCACCTTCCTCGGTTGCAGGGTCGATATTCCCATTGGCGAGTATGTCTTCGACTGGTACTTGTTGCAGGATTTGGAGGGCGTTGGTGGCCTTATGCAGCAGTCCGACTCCAACCTTTGGGGTAGTGGCGAGCGAGGTAGCGACTATAAGACTATCTTCGACCCCTGCCCAGTGGGCTATGTAGTGCCTCCTGTTGGTGCTTTTGGCGAGATTCCTGCGGGCTACGCTTGCTCCTATGTGGGTCGCGACTGGGAGGCTGCCGACTACGGTTGGACGTGGAGCGGTGGCAATGGCGACTACTTCCCCAGCGTGGGCAACTTCGATGTGTCGGGCCTTATGGGCGAGACGAGCGAGAGGATGCTCTATTGGACATCGGAGAGCTTTGGTAGTGGCTATCAGGGCTTTGGCAAGGCGGCAACGCTTTTCGTGGCTTTCGAAGACATCTACTACGGCATCTATCCTCTTATGGACGGTGCTGAGATGGCTGCGTGGTACTCCTATGGCGCACGTTGCTATGGTGCATCGGTTAGGTGCGTGAAGGAACAAAATTAGACAATCAGACAATCAAACAATCAATAACTTAACAAACAAAAAACACTATGAAAAAGAGTATTTACACACAGCCCACAATCTGCGTCGAGGATGTAGTTGTGGAGAACGGTATTGCAGCCAGCCCATTTGGTGGGGCAGGTACGCCCGGTCAAGACTCCGGATATATTGGCGGAGAAGAGGGCAGCGATGAATGGATTGAACTCTAAAAATTTTTCTGGACTATGAAAAGGATTATGAAAATGTTGGCCTTTTTTGCAGTAGCTGCAATGGGCCTTACCGCTTGCCAGAACGATATTGAGGAGAAAATCGAGGCTAAGGAGTCGGTTGTTGTAACTTTTGTTGCCGACTCGGCAGCAGAGAGCCGTACATCGGTCGATACTTCGGGCGACGTACCTGTTTTTGCTTGGGGTAATAATGAAACTTTCGCAGTTTTGGAGCAGACCACATCGCTTGCTTCTGCCACTAATGTAGAGTATGCCAAAGACGATGAGGGCAAAGCTACTATCACCGCAACCTTTGACCACAATGCAGGCCAGAGTGAGTATAAGTATGTGGCTGTCTATCCCCTATCCGGTTATTATGAGAGTGATTCCGAGAGTATCTATGCTGCAAAGCTCTACTTATCGAACAATCAGACTATGTACAGCGATGCCTCCTACGACCCCAATGCCGATTTGATGGTGTCGAAGGTGGTTACTACCGCAGCACAGCCCACCGAGGCTCAGTATTTGCAGTTCACTCGCTTGGCTGCTGTGGCTAAGATGTCTATTAAGGGTGTCGAGGGTACGATTGAGAAGGTTATTTTCACCGCCAACGGCAAAAATATAGCAGGTACTATCAATGCCGACCTCGAAAATATCGCCAATGAGGATGGCACTCACAACTTCGTGGTTGCAGAGGGTAGCGATACCATTACTATCGATGGCGCGGTAAATAACGGTGCAGTTTATTTCACCCTTATGCCCACCACCCTCGCTGCTGGCGACGAATACACCGTAACCATTGTTACCGAGGATAAAATCTATGTTAAGAAGGGTACTATTCCCGATGGTAAGTCGCTCCAATTCGCCGCAGGTATGGTTACCCGCTTTGGCGTGAATATGGAGGGCGTTGTTGCCGGCGACAAGTGGATGCTTGTTAGGGATGTAAACGAACTCGAAGCAGGCGACATTGTGACCTTCGTTTCGAAGAATTATAATTGGGTAATGGGTAAATGGGCAAGTTCTTATCCCTATGCTTCATATACCGAGGTTGTTAAGATTGGCGACTATCTCTACCACCCCATTGCTGCTGCAAGTGAGGCAAACAATAGGATTCAGCACCTTGTGGTTGCTCCTCGTGCTGGCAAGGAGAATGCCTTTGAGTTCTATAATCAGCCAAACGAGTATGATGGCGACAGTTATAGTGGTTATATATGTACTTATAGCACAAATAACAATCTGAAAGTGCAAACAACTCCCAGTGGTAGGTCTTTGTTCTATACTACTATTGAGGATGGTACGGCGACTCTTGAAGCAACCGATAGCGACCATACATACAAGAAACTGAGGTATAGAGCTTATAGCGGTGGCAACACAACAAGCAACCGTAGATTTGGATGTACGAGTACCATTACTAACGAACACGACGACATTTGCATTTACAAAATTGCAGGTGGTGTGAAAGGTGTTGTTCCTACTCCCGAGGCACAATTTACCGTACCTGCTGAGAACAGTCCTGTTGTGATTGGTAAGGAGGGTGCAACTGGTGCTGAATTTGAAACTGTCGCATTTAACTATGTTGGCGACTGGACTATTAGCGTTTCCGACAATGCCGATTGGCTCACTCTTAACTATGCCGACGAGAAACTCTCCTACACCGCTACTGCCAACACTGGTGCAGTGCGCAACGCAGTTGTTACCATCACCGCTTCGCACGATGGCGAAGATGACATCGTAAAGACTTTCAAAGTTGTTCAGAAGGGCGAGCCTCAGCCTATTTCTGTTGAGGATTTTGCCAAGTTGGGCGTAGATGCAAACGCTGAGTATCTTGTTACTGGTGTTATCACTACAAGCGTTAAGTCTAACACCTCTGATACTGAGATTTCCGATGGTAAGGGCAATACGGCCAAATTTAGGTATGTTTATACGGCCGACAATAAGAGCAGTTTCTATAATACCGATGCAAATGCCTTAGGTAATGTAGTTACCATCTTGGCAACTAAGACGAATAGTGGTTACGGTGGTAGCAGCTCGGCTCACGCTCTTTGCCAGGGTTACTACAACCTCTCGGCAACTGTCGAAACAGACCACGTTGCATACAGCGGTGGCGATGTGAAAGTAACTATCGCTAAGGGTGGTACTCTCACTCCTCAGACTATCACTGGTAGCGTTAGCGAGTTGTTTGCACAGCTCATCTACACCGAGAACGCAACCGAGGCTACCGTTAAGTTGCCTACCAACGAGGGTGCTCCTCGTGAGGTTGTGGCTACCTTTACCGATGGCTTGGCAACCACCTCTGTGGCTATCGTTCAGGGTGCTGATACTACAAAGGGTAACACTTGGGAGCTTGTGACCGACGCTGCAACCCTCGAAGCAGGCGACAAAGTGATTATCGCTGCTAAGGACTACGATGTGGCTATGAGCACCACTATCGCTTCCGACAGGCGCTCCGAGACCGCTGTTACCAAGATTGGCAACTACTACCTCGTTCCCTCTGCGCTTGATGTTCAGACCTTTGTTTTGGGCGCAGGCTCGGTAGATGGTACTTTCGCATTCTACGATGCAACCAACAAGGGCTTCCTTGTTTCGAGCATCACCTCTTCATCTGCAAGCGTAGCAAAACTCGAAAATCAGCCCTATGTTGATGAGAACGCATCCTTCAATGTTACCATCGCCGACGGCGCTGCTACAATCAAAAATGTTGCAGGTGAGTTCAGTGGCAACTATATCTCCTACAACACAAGCAAGTATTTTATCAGTAGCACCAGCACTGGCCAAGCTCTGAGCCTCTACCGCTTGGTGGGTGTTAAGGGTACTATCCCCGTAGTTGCTGCCGACGTAACCGCCAACGATGCAGTTATTTCCGAAGATGCAGCCGTTAGCGCTACTCCCATCCCCGAGGTTGTATTCAACTATGTTGGCGACTGGGATATTACCGCCACCACCGATGCTGAGTGGATTACCTCGCTCGCTTTCGATAAAGCAAACAACTGCCTGACCTACACTGCTGAGGCTAACCTCGGTGCTGTTCGTGAGACTACCGTTACTATCACTGCTACCCTTGCAGGTCAGACCGACATCACTTGGGAGTTCAATCTGCTCCAAAAGGGCTTCATCCCCAAGATGACCATTGCTGAGTACATTGCAATCCCCGCAAACGACAGGAGCGACAATGAATATGTACGCTACGAGCTGACTGGTAGGATTATCGAGGCAGAGGATATTTTCCAGAGCCTCGCTGTATTTACCATTGATGATGAGAGCGGCGATCCTATCCAAGTTAGGGGTCTTGTAGATGAATCAACCAATCAGAATGTTGCAGGCAACCTCAATCTGAAAGTAGGCGACGTGATTACCATCACAGTTCCTCGTCTGACAGATGTTGAGACCGCAGGTAAGAGCGGCAAGCCCGCCTACTACATCTCGCACTACAACATTGAGGCTACCGCTACCGCTGCTGAGTACACTGCTGGTTCTACTGCAACCATCAGCATTGCAACCACCTCGGGCTTGGATGTTACCTACGAGATGGGCGATTGCGACTTTGCAACGATTAGCTACACCACCGACCCCACCTCGGAGAACACCACCGCTACCGTTACCTTCACCTCCACCAACGAGGCTGAGGCAGCTCGCAGCGTAGATGTTACCTTCAAGACCGGTTTGGCTTCGACCACCGTCACCGTTACCCAGAAGATTGACCCCGCAAAGGTTAAGGGTTGGGTACTTGTAACCGATGCAAGCGAACTCGCTATTGGCGACGAGGTAATCATTGTAGCCAAGAACGCAAATTACGCACTTGGTTGCTTTACAAGTACTCATGCCAACAATGCTAACTCCAAGAAGAGCGAAGTGGTAATTAACGGTAATTCCATTTCTTCGGAGGAGGTTAATAGTAAAGATGTTCAGAAGTTTACTCTTGTGGAAGGGTATAGTGATGGTACAGTAGCATTTGAATTTGATTTATCTGGAACCACATATTATATGTATTACACTACTGGTGGTTTGAAAATGCACACAACAAAAGCATCCAATAGTCGTGCTTGGACAATTGATGTTGCAGCAGATGGTGAAGCAACTATTACGTCCAAGAGTTCTGGCAAGGTAGTTCGTTTCAATTATGTGTCTTCGTCGGGTGGATTCTCTACTTATTCGACAACAGCAAATCTTGCAACCGATGCTCAGGCAGCAATTTGTATCTACAAAAACACTGAGAAAGAGTAACGTACTACACTGAATTTTAGAAAGAATTGATTTATGAAATTCGTGAAACATTTGGCTCTGATGGCTATGGCGGCGGTGGCTGCCATAGCCCTCGGAGGTTGTGACAACCAAGAGGAGCAGACCGAAAATCCTAACCTCAATCACGATCTCACTCTCTCCGTCGATGTGGAGGACATCACCTCTACCACAGCCAAAGTGAAGGTGTCGCACAATGGCTCGACTGCCGACACTTGGTTGGGCTTTGTGACCGCCGAGGTCGATAAGAGCGAAAAAGCACTCATCGACGAGGCCGCACTCGCTTTCCTCGCAAGCTCCGACGTGGCACAGCTCCGCGCCAGCAAAAGCTATGTGACCATACTCAAAGATCTCACTCCCGCCACCACCTACAAATACATCGCCTTCGGACTCTCCGAAAAAGGCGAGGTCTATGGTGGCTACGGTGTGTTTGAGTTCACCACAGCCGAGGGCAGCAATGGTGGTGGCAATGGCGGCGGCAATGGCGGCGGCGGTGGCGGCACTCCAAGCGGTATGAGGGTCAATGAGGCGTGGAGCGTCAGCTACCTTGGCGCAGGCACGCTCTACGACCAGCAGTTCGACCACATCGTCAAAGTGACCAGCACCGACCACAACCCCTATCTGCTGACTGCTGTCTATGCCAGCGAGTGGGACCCCGAAGGACTCTTGGAGTTGGGTAGCTACCTCGTGACCGACCTCCGCAACTACCTCACCGAGTTCAACTCCGCCAACGGCACATCCTACACCCTGGCCGATATGCTCTTTGTGGGCGACGGCTACGACGCCTTCAACCTCAACCCCGGCTACTACAAAGCTGTGGCTCTGGGTGTCAATGAGCAGGGCACACTCACAGGTCTTTATGCCGTTTCCGAAACCTTCGAGGTGAAGGAGCAGGTGGCTACAGGCAACTTCAAGGCTTGGCTCGGCAACTGGGAGGTTGTGGGCAACAATGGCGTTAGCTACACAATCAACCTCTCCAACGGTTTGGCCAACAAGTTCTTCTATATGTCCTACTGGGAGAACGACCCCGACTTTATGGTGAAGGTCGATTACAACGCCTCGCTCGATGCGCTCTTCTTCTATGCACAGCTGGTGGCTGAGGATGTTAATTTCGGCGAAGCCGGCATTGGCGATGTCTATTTCTTGGGTCTCGACGACGAGGGCGGTATGTATACCATCGAGGCAGGCGAGTATGGAATAGGCATTGCAGGCATACTCGACGGTGGCCAGAGGGCCTTGGTGCGCTACGACGACGATAGCGTTCAGGGCTACCCCTTCTTCGACTTTATGTTCTTTGTGGCCGACATCGACGGCAAGTATTATAGGCTTACCAATGCCGACTTGTTGGAGATGCCTGCCGCAATCAACCCCGCAGGCGGTCAGGTGGCCGTAGCTCCCGTAGCTCGCCCCACCGCGCGCCAGAATCTCTATACGAAGGCTGTGCGCCCCGCCAAAGTCTATACCCCCGGAGAGGAGATTTTCAACTTCGCCCGATAGGGTGGCGACTGCACCACACAAAAAGGGTGGCAACCGACGGTTGCCCCCCTTTTTGTGTAAAAAACTCTCTATATATAATAATATGGTGGGACTAAATCTGCTCCCAATCCATTGAGCCGTCTTTGTTGTCCTTGACGCGGATACCCACCTCCGAAAGGCGGTTGCGAATAAGGTCGGCGGTGGGCCAATCCTTGTTGGCTTTGGCGTTGCGACGAATCTCCAAAATCATATCCATCAGAGGAGCAACCTTGTCGTCGGCACCCTCGGTGCGCTCGTTGCGCAGACCCAAGATGTCGAATACATAGAGGTTTACAACCCTACGCAACTCCTCCAAGTCGGAGGCCGAAATCTGCTCCTTGCCGTCGGCTATGGAGTTGATAATCCTCACCCAGTCGAACAGAGCCGAGATAACCATAGGCGACGAAAGGTCGTCGTTCATTGCATCCTCGCAACGGGTGCGAAGGTCGGCCACATCGACGGTGGAACTCTCCGAGGCTTTCAGCTTGCCAAGCACCTCCACAGCCTTCATAAGCCTGTCGTAGCCCTTCTCGGCAGCTTTCAGAGCTTCGTTGGAGAAGTCGAGGGTCGAGCGGTAGTGGGCTTGCAGGATGAAGAACCTGACGGTCATAGGCGAGTAGGCCTGTTCGAGTTTGTCGTGAGCGCCAGTGAAGAGCTGTTCGAGGGTGATGAAGTTGCCTAGCGACTTGCCCATCTTCTGGCCACCAATGGTAATCATATTGTTGTGAATCCAGTAGCGAGCCGAGTCGTGACCCAAAGCAGCGCACGACTGGGCAATCTCGCACTCGTGGTGGGGGAACATAAGGTCCATACCGCCACCGTGAATGTCGAACTGCTCGCCCAAATACTTGGTGCTCATAGCCGTACATTGCAGATGCCCGCCGGGAAAACCGTCGCTGCAAGGCGAGGGCCAGCGCATAATGTGTTCGGGCTGTGCCTTCTTCCAGAGGGCAAAGTCGTAGGAGTTGCGCTTGTCGCTCTGGCCGTCAATCTCGCGTGTGCCCACAAGCACGTCGTCGAGGTTGCGACCCGAGAGTTTGCCATAGTGGAAGCGCTCGTTGTATTTGGTCACATCGAAGTAGATAGAGCCGTTGCTCTCGTAGGCATAGCCTGCATCGAGGATGCGACCTACAAGCTCAATCTGCTCGATGATGTGGCCGCTGGCGTGAGGCTCAATCGAGGGGGGCAACACACCGAGCTTGTCCATAAAGGTGTGGTAGCGATTGGTGTAGTATTGTGCCACCTCCATAGGTTCGAGCTGTTCGAGCCTTGCTTTCTTGGTGATTTTGTCTTCGCCCTCGTCGGCATCGTGTTCGAGGTGGCCCACGTCGGTGATGTTACGCACATAGCGCACCTTGTAGCCCAGCGCCTTCAAGTAGCGGAACAGCAGGTCGAAAGTGATGGCGGGGCGGGTGTGTCCCAAGTGGGGGTCGCCATAGACGGTTGGGCCGCAGACATACATACCAACGTGCTGCTCGTTGATGGGGCGAAACACCTCTTTTGTGCGAGAGAGGGTGTTGTATAGCATTAACTTTGTAGCCATAGTTGTAATTATAGTGTTTATTCGGGTTGTAAAAATACTCATTATTTTCGTAACTTTGCAAAATAATTCGTCTATTTGGATAGTTATTTGTTTATGAAAAGCTACAATAGAATCAATAACCTGCTCGGACTGGCCACTTTTCTTGTTTCGGCTCTGGTCTATATACTCACAACCGAACCTTCGGCCAGCTACTGGGACTGTGGCGAGTTTATCCCAACGTCCTATAAGTTGGAAGTAGGCCACCCTCCCGGTGCGCCTCTCTTTATGATGATTGCCAACTTCTTCACCCAGTTTGCTTTTGGCGATACAACAAAGGTGGCTCTTATGGTCAATGTTATGTCGTGCTTGGCTGCGGCTGCCACCATTATGTTCCTCTTTTGGAGCATCACCTACATCGCCCGATTGATGTTGGTGGGGCGCAAGAGTGAGCCTTCGCGTGGTCAGGTGGTGGCAATTATGGGCGCAGGTTTGGTGGGCGCATTGGCCTACACCTTCACCGACACCTTTTGGTTCTCGGCGGTCGAGGCCGAGGTCTATGCACTCTCGTCGCTGATGACTGCGGTGGTCTTTTGGGCTATTCTCAAATGGGATGCTGTGGCCGACCAGAAGGGCAATGAACGCTGGTTAGTGTTGATTGCCTACCTTATGGGCCTTTCGATTGGTGTCCACATCCTCAACCTGCTGACCATCCCCGCTTTGGTCTTTATCTACTACTTCCGCAAGACCGAGAAGGTGAGCCTCAAAGGTGTGGTCATCTCTACGCTTGTGAGCGGCGTGTTGCTGCTTTTTGTCAATAGCATCATCATCCCCTACACAACTCAGGTGGGTGCGTGGTTTGACCGTATGCTCAACGGTTTGGGCGTGCCTGTGAATGTAGGCTTTGCCATATATGTAGTGCTGCTGTTTGTGGCGCTGGGTGTGGCCATTTGGCAGACCCAGAAACGTCGCTTGAAGTTGGCCAACATTGTTGTAATGAGCCTTACGGTAATCTTGATTGGCTACTCGTCGTATGCCTCGGTGATTATCCGCGCGGCAGCCAATCCGCCAATGAACTCCAACGACCCCGACAACCCCTATGCTCTGCTCTATCTGCTTAACCGCGAGCAGTATGAGGCTCAGCCTATTCTCTCGGGTGTGTCGTATGCAGCACCAATTTTAGATGTAAAATATCGCACCAAATACTATGTTGGCGACGATGGCCGCTACGTTGGCCGTCAGACCATTGCCGGCTATGAATATCCCGACGAGTTTAAGATGCTCTTCCCGAGGATGTGGTCGAGCAACGAGCGCCACATTGAGGGCTATCAGTCGTGGGGTAGAGTCAAGGGTCGTCGTGTGCGCTATGCAGGCGAGAGCTATACTGTGCCCACCTTTGGCGAAAACTTGCGCTACTTCTTCGACTATCAGCTCAACTTTATGTATTGGCGCTACTTCTTGTGGAACTTCGTGGGCCGCCAGAGCGACAATCAGAGTGTGGGCGAGATTACCGACGGCAACTGGCTCTCGGGTGTGAAACCCATCGACGAGGCTATGCTTGGCCCGCAAGACAACTTGCCCGAGGAGATGGCTAATAATAAGGGCCGCAACCGCTACTACTTCCTACCTTTCATCTTGGGTATCATTGGTTTGGTATGGCAGTTGGGCAAGAATCCTCGTTTCTTTACGGTGGTTATGTGGCTCTTTGTGATGATGGGTGTGGCCCTTGTGGTCTATTTCAACTCGCCCCCGGGAGAGCCTCGCGAGAGGGACTATGTTTATGCCGGCTCTTTCTATGCCTTCTGTATGTGGATAGGCTTCGGAGTGCTGGCCTTGACGGAGTGGTTGGGCAAACTCTTTGGCAAGCGTGAGGTGGCCTCGGCTGCGGTGGCTACTGTGGTGTGCCTTTCGGTGCCCACCATCTTGTGTGCCGAGAACTGGGACGACCACGACCGTAGTGGCCGCTACGTTATGCGCGATATGGGCTACAACTACCTCTCCACAGTACTCCCCGGCTCAATAGTTATCAACTTCGGCGACAACGACACCTTCCCAATGTGGTATAATCAGGAGGTGGAGGGTGTAAGGCCCGACGTGAGGATTATGAATCAGAGCTACCTCGGTGGTGGCTGGTATGTTGAGGAGATGAAGGCTCGCCACAACGAGAGTGAGGGTGTGCCCTTCTCGTTCCCGAAGGAGAAGTATATGTATGTCAATGACTACATCTTGGTGGAGGATATTGTCGATTATAGGGTCGATTTGAAGCAGGCTATGGATATTGTGCGTAGCGAGCACCCCAACACCAAGATTGCCTACTCCGACGAGCTCGACTTCGACTTTATGCCCCAGCACAAACTCTCGCTGGCGGTCAATAAGGAGAACGCCCTCAGGGCCGGCATTGTCAAGCCCGAGGATGCCCACCTTATGCTCGATAGCATTGAGATTAACATCACCTCCTCGACGCTCGAAAAGCCCGAGGTGATGATTCTCGATATGCTCGTTCAGCTCGATTGGAGCAGGCCTGTCTATTTTGTGCAACCCTCGTTGCTCAAACACTTGGGCCTTAACGACTATCTCCAATTCGACGGTTTTGCCTACCGCCTTGTGCCCATAAAGACACCTGTGGAGAGCGTCGCAACAATGGGTCGCATCGACACCGACTACCTCTACAACAATCTGATGAGTGTCTATCGCTATGGCAACGTCAGCGACCCCGATGTCTATATCGACAATTTCTCGCGCTACAACATCAACTCCTCGCAGGTGAGGGGCGCATTTGCTCGCTTGGCCGAGGCACTGGTGGCCGAGGGTAGGAGCGAGGAGGCTGTGGAGGTGCTCGATAGGGGCTTGGCCGAACTGCCCTTGTCGCAGCTGCCTCACGGCTACCAGTCGTTCCCCTACATCGATGCCTACTACGCAGCAGGCGCAATTGAGAAGGGCGACAGGCTCGCACAAGATTTTGCTCACAATATAACCGAGAAAATCTACTACTACTTCACCTTCCCCGACGCTAAGCAGGATTTCATCACCGACCAACTCGTTGAGCAGTTCCAATATCTCGAACACCTCATCTACTCGGTGCTGTTGCCCTATGAACGCTTCGAGGTGATGAACGATATGGATCGTAGCTTGGAGATTGCCGAGCTCTTCTTTGGTATGACCCGCAACGAACACGGACAGCCCGAGAGCACCATAGCCGCTGTCAATGACCGCACCCGAAAGGAGTTCTTGGAGAGCATTGAGGGGAGTTTCATCATCCCCAAGCCCGAGGCGCAGGACTGACCTCTCCGTCGCAAAGCGACAGACACCCTTGCGACCCCTGTAACCCCTGTAACCCTTGTAACCCCTGCTACCCCTGTTACGTTAGTCGTTTTTGAATGATAATGAAAAAACTTTTACTCATACTCGCTTTTCTTCTGTCGCTCCAAGTAGCGGAGGCTCAGGAGGTTGTGGGGAGGATGCCACGAGGGTGGCAACCCCTTACGACCTACCCTATGGCGTGGAGTGGCGAGGGCGACTTCGAGGCGTGGCGCACCGAAGCGCGAGCCAAAGTGGTGGAGCTTATGGGCCTTGCACCCCAAGCTCCTCAGACTACCTCCTATCGCATTGTGGCCTCCGAAGATAGGGGTGGTTATGTGGCCCATAAGATTGAGTTTGAGATTTCGCAGGGCAACTTCGTGTTGGCCTATCTGCTTGTGCCCGAGGGCGAAGGCCCTTTCCCTGCACTTGTAGCCCTCCACGATCACGGAGCTAAGTTCTCCATAGGCAAGGAGAAGATGGTGCGCCCCATAGCCGAGAGTGGCGAGGTGGTGGCCGAGGCCGAAGAGTGGGTCGCTAAAAACTACGACGGAGTATTTACGGGCGACTGGTTTGCATCGCAAGGCTATGTGGTGCTTGCCACCGATGCACTCCTCTGGGGCAATAGGGGCGAGGGCGAGGATGGTCGCCATACCAACTACGACACCCAGCAGGCTCTGGCCTCCAACTGCCTCAAATTAGGTACAACACTGGTGGGACTCATAACGTGGGACGACCTGAGAAGCATTGAGTTTCTGGCCGCTCAGCCCGAGGTCGATGCCTCGCGCATAGCTCTCTATGGCCATTCTATGGGCGGACATAGGGCTTGGTTGGCCGCTGCCCTGAGCGATAGGGTGGCAGCTGTGGCTTCGGTGTGCTGGATGGCCACCTCGGATGCGCTGCTTGCGGCAGGCAACAACGAACTGAAAGGCGGTTCGGCCTTCACGATGCAGATACCTTTCCTCTCGCGCTGGCTCGACAATCCCGATGTGGCAGCGCTCATTTGCCCCCGACCTGCGCTCTTCATCTCGGGCACGAAGGACAAACTCTTCCCTCAGGGGGTGGAGGAGGCATATAGTAAGATGGAGCGGGTGTGGCTCGGTCAGCAGGCGGGCGATAGGTTGCGCTGCGAGCGTTACGATGCTCCTCATTGTTTTAATCGTGAGATGCAGGAGGTGGTAAGGCGATTCTTGCTTTCGGCTGTGCCTTGTGGGCGATAGCTGCGTTACGCTTGCTTCGGAAATCCTCATTTACCCAAAGTAAACTGCGGTTTCCTCAGCTTCGCAAGCCTTGCTCTCGCCTCACAAAACCCAGCCTCTTGCTGTGGTCTAACGTCAAACGTCTAACGTCGAAAGACCTAAGTCAAAAAAATTAAACTCGGGTATTAAAAAAGATACCCGAGTTTTTTTATAGGGGTAGCAGGGGTAGTAGGGGTAGCAGGGGTCACAAGGGTCACAAGGGTTACAAGGGTCGCAGGGGTAGCAGGGGGCATAGGCCTTATAGGCCCTAAACTCCTTAAACTCCCTAACCTCCCTAACTTCCCCCAAAAACCGACCGCTGACCGCTAACCGCTGACCGCTGATAGCTAATTTTCCATTTTCAATTTTCCATTTTCAATTCTTTATTGTACCTTTGCGGCGTGGAAAGATTTGGCTGCTTGCAACCACGTCGTCCCAAAGACGACAAAAAAGTGCTAAAAAGCAATATGTGAGAACTTTGCCCCCAACTCAGCTCCCTGCCAATCAATCCATAATAAATTATTTGTTTAACTTTCGTGGCCCTCTTGGCTGTGCCCCACAGTTGCGGGCGAGTCATCAGTGCCCACAAAAACACTTTAAGTTATTATGGCTTTTTTGTTTACATCAGAGTCGGTGTCCGAGGGACATCCCGACAAAGTGTCCGACCAGATTTCGGACGCAATCCTCGACGAATTTTTGCGTAAAGACCCTTCGAGCAAAGTCGCCTGCGAGACCCTTTGCACCACAGGCTTGGTGGTTGTCTCGGGCGAGGTGCGCTCGGATGCCTATGTAGATATTCAGGGCGTGGCACGCAGGGTCATCAACCAGATAGGTTACAACCGTAGTGAGTTGCAGTTCGACGGCAACTCGTGCGGTATTCTCTCGGCCATCCACGAGCAGTCGGGCGACATCAATCAGGGTGTTGTTCGTGCCACCGAGGAGGAACAAGGCGCTGGCGACCAGGGTATTATGTTTGGTTATGCCTGCACCGAGACCCGCGAGCTTATGCCTGCAACGCTCATCCTCTCGCACGTCATCCTCAAAGAGTTGGCCGACATCCGTCGCGAGGGTGAGGTTATGCGCTACCTGAGGCCCGACTCGAAGAGTCAGGTTACTATTGAGTACGACGACAACGGCACTCCTCTGAGGGTACACACCATTGTCGTTTCGACCCAGCACGACGACTTCGACGACTGCCAGAGGGTTATTGCCGACGACGTGCGCCACATCTTGATTCCTCGCGTTAAGGCCCGTCTTGAAAAGGCAGGCGACCACTTGGCCGAGCTGATTGATGGCAACTACATCCTCTATGTCAATCCAACGGGTAAGTTTGTGATTGGTGGCCCTCACGGCGACACAGGTCTTACGGGTCGTAAAATCATTGTCGATACCTATGGTGGCAGAGGCGCTCACGGTGGTGGCGCTTTCTCGGGCAAAGACTCCTCGAAGGTAGATCGCTCGGCAGCCTATGCAGCACGTCACATTGCAAAAAATATGGTGGCCGCAGGTGTGGCCGACAGAATGTTGGTGCAGGTGAGCTATGCCATTGGTGTGGCTGAGCCTATCAACATCTTTGTCGATACGTTTGGCACATCGAAGGTGGCTCAGAGCGATAGTCGCATTGCCGAGATTGTGGCCGAGCACTTCGACCTGCGCCCTGCAAGCATTGTGCGTCGTTTTGGCCTGAGGAATCCCATATTCGAGCCCACAGCCTCCTATGGCCACTTTGGTCGTCGTCCCTACACCGAGGAGGTGACACTCACAAGGGATGGTCAGACCACCACCCAGACCATCAAATTCTTCGGCTGGGAGGAGCTCGACGAGGTGGATAACTTGAAGGCTCTCTTCGGTCTGAAATAATTTTTAGTTGTAGAGAAACGTTTATGGAAAAATTTATCATATCCAATGGTTGTGCTCTGCGCATAACCGACACTCGCAAAGGCGAAAAGACCATAATGTTGTTGCACGGCTACTTGGAGAGCCTCGATGTGTGGGAGGATTTCGCCGGCCTGCTGAGCAAGGAGTACCGCATTGTGACTATGGACTTGCCCGGTCACGGCATTTCGCAGGTTATGGGCCCCATACACACAATGAGCTTCTTGGCCGATACGGTTGTGGGTGTGCTCGACGAGTTGGAGATTGAAAAGGCCATCATTGTGGGCCACTCTATGGGTGGCTATGTGGCGTTGCAGACTCTCCGCCTCCACCCCGAGCGTATGGAGGGGTTGGTGCTGCTAAGCTCCACCCCCAATCCCGACAGCCCCGAGAAGTTGGCCGACCGCGATAGGGAGATAGCCTTGGTGGAGAAGGGTCACAAAGACCTCCTCGCTCCAACAGCCGCTAAGGCGGGCTTTGCTCCCGACAACCTCCGCCGTATGGCCGACGAGGTGGCTTTCTTGGAGGAGCAGGTGTTGGTTGCTGAGCCCGAGGGTGTGGTGGCTCTGCTCAGAGGTATGAAGGAGAGGGAGGATAGCAACGAGCTGCTGAGGAACTCCTCTGTGCCCCAGCTCTTTATCTTGGGTCGCAAAGATGGCTACATCCCCGTAGAGAGGGCCGAGGCTATGGTGGCCAACCACCCACAGGCCAAGGTCGTATGGCTCGAAAACTCGGGTCATCTCGGCTACTTTGAAGAGCCTGAGGCTACCGCCGCCGCCATACGAGAGTTCGCGGAGCAAGCTCCGGAGGACAAGTCCTCTTTTGTGAGGGTGGTGCTCCAAAAACGTCTAACGTCTAACGTCTAACGTCTAACGTCAAACGACTAAGGGCTTTAAGGGCCTTAGGGGCTTTAAGGGCATTAAGGGAATGATAGGCCTTATGGGGCTTATAGGGCTTATGGGGCATATAGGGCTTATAGGCCACTCCCTAACCTCCCTAACCTCCCTAACGTTGGTGAGTTTAGCGAGGAGGGCGAAAGTTATTATGTACATAAGTTTATAATCCACAACTAACTACCAAACAAAATTTAAGTAGTATAACAGAATAAGTAGGAACTGCAATTGAAAACGAGAGTGAGATTATGGCTGATGTTGGTGCTGTGGAGTATGCCACAGGTTTGTTTTGCTCAGTTTAACACGATGTTGCAGGACGAGGTCAAACAAATAACCATAGACAGCCTTCGCGTAGAGGATGACACCTATATTGTTGAAACAATAGATTATGGTGTTACAAAGGAATGTATATTATACAATATAGGCAATACGCACAATTGGCGAGAAGAGACAAAGATTACCTCTCAGTCATTTGTGCCAGAAGCAAAGAATTCATTTGTGAATGCAAATGAGCAGATGTGCGTAGCGCGACAAATTGTAAATGAAGCGTTTACGGAAGAACAGGTTGCGATATTTAATAGTGAATACCAAAACGAAATGTGGGACTTGGGTGTGCTCTTGATTGTGTCAACGCAGAGCGATAAAGTAGAGAGTGTTTATTTCTCATATCATCCAGATTCGATGTATGCTAAAATATCACTATCTGTATATGCGGTTTTAGAAAAGAGATTGAAAGAAAGAGTGCATTTTGAATTAACGCCTTATGGCAGAACTAAGCCGACTTGTGGAAGAGTATGGTTTCAAGTTCCGCAAGGAAGCAAAATAGCAACGGATAGTAGCGACAACTTGGACGATGGACAGGATTTGCTTGATATGCCCAATGAGAATAATATGATTAACGAAGGACGTAGTGATGAAACTCGTTTAATGTTGCCATAAAGCTGAATGCTAACTATTTGGGTGGATATGTTGTAGGGCGAATGAGTTTGGACAGCCGCACCAGCATTAAAAGTTTTTGGTGCAACTTTTTACAAAAAGGACAGCAAGCTGTCTCTTGTGAGGGTGGTGCTACTGAGGCGTCTAACGTCTAACGTCAAACGTCTAACGACCTAAGTCTATAATATAGGGCGAATGAGTTTGGACAGTCGCACCAGCATTAAAAGTTTTTGGTGCAGCTTTTTACAAAAAGCTGCAAAACAATAGAAAAAAATAAAAGAAGATGAAGGTATATAAATTTGGCGGTGCTTCTGTTAAGGAGGCCGCAGGGGTAAGAAACCTCGCCGAGATAGCACGCTCAACCCAAGGGCCACTCTTCATTGTGGTGTCGGCTATGGGCAAGACTACCAATGCTTTGGAGAGAGTTATGGAGCACTTCTGGGAGGGCCGCACAGGAAAGGCTGTGGAGGCAATGCAGGATGTGGTCGATTACCACGCAAACATCCTCAATGGCCTCTGGGGTGAGCCTTACCTGCCCGAGCGTGTGCGCGGTTTCTACGAGGAGTTGGAGGAGATAATCACCCTCTCCAACCCCAAGAGCCGCAGCTACGAGGAGTGGTACGATAGGGTGGTGAGCTTCGGAGAGCTTATCTCGACAGCCATTGTGAGCGAATACCTAAACTATGCCGGTGTGGGTAGCGAGTGGTTAGATATGAGGCGTATATTCCTCACCAGCAACCGCTTCCGCGATGCAAATATCGACATCGAGGCCTCCACACCTCGCCTGCTGAGGGCTATGGAGTGCGTGGCGCAGAGGGTTGTTGTGGGTCAGGGTTTCATTGGCGCAACCGAGCAGGGTGCAACCACCACCATTGGTCGCGAAGGCTCCGACTATTCGGCTGCCGTTGCGGGCTACATCCTCGGTGCAGAGAGTGTGTCGATATGGAAAGATGTTGAGGGTATCCTCAATGGCGACCCCAAGCAGTTTGACGATGTGAGCTACATCCCCGAGCTGACCTACCTCGACGCTATTGAGCTTGCTTACAGTGGCGCTCAAATTATCCACCCAAAGACGATTAAACCTCTGCAAAACAAAAACATACCACTCTATGTTAGGTGTTTTGCCGACCCCTCTCTGCCCGGCAGTGTCATCAAGGCCGAGATTGCTAAGCCCATCGACAAGCCCATCTACATCCTGAAAAAGAACCAAATACTCCTTTCGATAAAGCCCAAGGACTACTCCTTCATTTTGGAGGAGCGTATGGCTGAGATTTTCGCCATCTTGGAGCGTCATCGTGCCAAAGTGCATCTTGTGCAGAACTCGGCTGTTAGTATGGCACTCTGCATCGACCAGACTCGCTACTTGGAGGAGATTGTCGAGGCGTTCCACGAGGCGGGCTTTACGGTTAAGTACAACACCGATATGGAGCTGCTTACCATTCGTGGCTACCTGCGCGACCACCTTGTGGAGTTTGTTGAGGGTGCGGGTGTTGAGGGTGTCTATCTGACTCAGCGCTCGCGTAAGGTGTTGCGTGTTGTTCGTAAGCCGGGGTTTGAAGAGTAGTAGCCAAATAACTACGATATGAAAATAAGTGGACTTGCCCTGCTCGGCAAGTCCACTTATTTTTGTGTGGTAACAACAGCGGATTACTTCTTGTGTAGGAACTTATAAATCTCCTCTGTCGCAAGCGAAATTTTCGTTACGGAGAAGTCGTTGCCCTGAGGGAATACAAACATAGTGTCTGTCAGGGTGCTCAAATCAACGCAGTCGCGCTTCCAACGACGGTAGTCATACTCGATGTGGATGGAGTAGCGCTGGTCGGCAGGCAGGCAGAGCGAGTAGTCGATGCCATCGAAGTTGCCCGTAAGCAGAAAGCCGTTCATATCGTGTCGGAGCACACCCTCGCCCAGCTCGGTAAAGTTGCGGGGGTGGGGCAGAGCCCTAACATCCGACCTTACCTCGATGCCATACGTGCCACTCTCCACCTCTTTGCGCACATTCTCCCTCTCCCATTCATACCAGTCGGGGATGTGGGCAAAGTGGGTCTCGCCCTCGATAGCCTCCAACTGGCCATACTCGTTCATAAACCAACGGTGGCCACACTCCTCGCACCACAACTCAGCGCCCTTGCTGGTCATACGATACTCCTTGCCACAGTGGGGACACTGGTAGAGCACCTTGTGCAGACCCTCGGCGCGGGTGCGCTTGGTCATACGAATCTGATTGTCGCGCTGCCAAGCAAAGTCGTCGTAGTAGAACTCGCGGTCGATAACCTCCATAATCTGGTTGTAGTCCATCTGCTCAATCTGCTCCACTGTGAGGATTTGTTTCATAGTGGCTTCGGTCTTGATAAACCTGTCGCCAGTGTGCCAGAAGGGGGAGTTGATGTGGTTGCCCTGAGTGATGAGGGTCACGACGGGCATTTTGAGCAACTTGACGAGTTTGCCGATAGAGGGGGGCAGGATGGCGTTTGTGCCACAGAGCGAGTAGCGAGCCTCGGGGTAGAAGGCCACAATCTTCTTGCGCTCCTTTACCTCCCTGAGCTGACGCACCAGACGGCTGTCGTTGGTGAACTTACGCTTGGGGATGCAACCCACACGAGCCATAAGCCAATGGAGTAGGCCGCCAATGCCCACAAAACCGTCGATGGCTACAATGTAGTAGGCGTGGTTGGGGAAGGTCGCCTTGACTGCCACCATAAAGTCGTAGAAGGCGTTGTGGTTGCAGAGCAGCAAGTAGGGACGCTTGACACCCTCCATACCCACCTTCTTGATGTGGGTGCGGTGAATCCACGTCACCGGGAACGAGGCTATCCACATTACGGGGCGTAGCCACCACGACACCTTGCGTGGTTTCTTGCTCATATCGAGCCTGCGAGCACCCTCCACAAGTGGGGTCTTGTCGTCGAGTTGTTTTGGTTGTTCGTTGTTGTTCATAGAGAAGTTCGATAAAAATAAAAAATACACACCACCTCTGGTGTGATGTTACAAAGATAATACAAAATGTGAAATCGTGGCTATAAAGTCGCTTTTTAGGCCCATTTTCCCATTATTTGTTGTATATTTGTGTGGAAAACCAAACCAGTGAATACTATGTATAGCGAACTGAAAAAACATATTGAGGCTGCGTGGGAGAATGGCGAATTGCTCCGCGAGCCTGCGGTACTCAATGCTATTGAGCAGGTTGTAACCCTCCTCGACGAGGGCAAACTGCGTGTTGCAGAGCCCACCGAAGAGGGCGATTGGAAGGTCAATGAGTGGGTCAAGAAGACAGTAATCCTCTACTTCCCCACCCACGAGATGACCACTACCCACTCGGGCGACTTGGAGTTCTACGACAAACTGCCCCTCAAACACGGCTACAAAGAGTTGGGTGTCAGGGTTGTGCCCCACGCAGTGGCCCGCCGAGGCGCTTACCTTGCGCGTGGCGTTATCCTTATGCCCTCCTATGTCAATATAGGCGCCTATGTCGATAGTGGCACTATGGTCGATACTTGGGCTACGGTGGGTTCGTGCGCCCAGATTGGCAAGGGTGTCCACCTGAGCGGTGGTGTGGGCATCGGTGGTGTGTTGGAGCCTGTGCAGGCCGCACCCGTCATCATCGAGGACAACTGCTTTATTGGGTCGAGGTGTATTGTTGTTGAGGGCGTTAGGATTGGCCGCGAGTCGGTCTTGGGCGCTGGCACAACCATCACAGCCTCCACCAAAATCATTGACGTAACAGGCCCAGAGCCAGTGGAATACAGAGGCTATGTGCCCCCTCGCTCGGTGGTTATCCCCGGCAACTACACCCGCCACTACCCTGCTGGCGACTATGGCGTTAGCTGTGCGCTGATTATCGGCCAGCGCAAGGAGAGCACCGACAAGAAGACTTCGTTGAATGAGGCTTTGAGGGAGTTTGGGGTGTCGGTATAAGGCGGCTGTGCCTTGTGGGCGATTTTCGCACCAAGCGTCAGAGAGTGAGTTCCTCACTTACCTAAGTAAGCTGCGGACTCCCTCCTTAGCTTAGCACGAAACTCGCCTCACAAAACCCAGCCTCTTTTTTGGGTCTAACGTCTAACGTCTAACGTCAAACAACCTAAGGCTGAAAGGCGACGACCGACCTAAGTCGAAATAATAACCCTCCCCTAACTTAGGGGAGGGTCTGCAAAGCAGGGGAGAGCGGAGCAAGCTCCGTTTTGTGAGGGTGGTGCTCCCGACCGAATGTTCGCCCCACGACCACTCCTCCCCTATGTCAGGGGAGGATGCCCAAAGGGCAGGAGAGGTTAGTTGCGCCATAGGCGCAGAGCTGATTGCTGATTGCTGATTGCTCAGAGCGGTAGATGCCAACCGCCTGCCTACGGCAGTCGTGGCAAGACGAGTTGGCCTTAGGGGCATTAAGGAATTATAGGGCATATAGGGCTTATGGGGCTTATAGGGCTTATAGGCCACTCCCTAACTTCCCTAAATTCCCTAACCTCCCAAAAACAATTTTGAATTTTGAATTTTGAATTTCCCTGCGCTGTAGGCGCAGAACTGATAACTGAAAACTGATAACTGATAACTCAAAATAAATGGCTGTACTGATATACAAATCGTTGCCTTCGACCAATACGGAGGTCAAGAAACCCGGCTATCGTCACGGCGATGTGGTCATTGCGCGTGAGCAGACCGCAGGGCGTGGTCAGCGTGGCAACCGTTGGAGTAGCAATGCGGGCGAGAATCTCACCTTCTCGTTGGTGTGGGAGCCCACCTTCTTGGAGGCTAAGCGTCAGTTCCTGCTCTCCGAGGCGGTGGCATTAGCCCTCACCGACACACTCGAACACTTCCAAATCCGCAGCAAAATCAAGTGGACAAACGACATCTACGTTGGCAACAAAAAGATATGCGGCATACTCATCGAGCACGACCTCGGCACCGATGGCAAGCTCGCACGCACCATTGTGGGTATTGGTCTGAATGTCAATCAGAAAGAGTTTGAGGAGTGGGTTCCCAACCCCACCTCTATGGCCCTTGTTGCCGGCCACTCGCTCGACCTCAACGAAGTCTTCCAGAGGCTCTATGACGACTTGGAGGCCCGCTACGCCCAGCTCCAAAGCGCTCCCGAGGAGATTGAGGCCGCCTACGACAAGCTCATCTATCGCAAGGGCACACTCGCTCCCTATCGTCTGCCCAATGGCAAGCGTTTCGAGGGTGTAATCCTCGGAGTGAAATCTTCGGGCGAGTTGTTGGTGGAGAGTGAGGGGATGGTTGTGCCGTATTTATTCAAGGAGATAGAGTTCATCATCTAATGGCTGTGCCTTGTGGGCGATTTTCGCACCAAGCGTCAGAGAGTGAGTTCCTCACTTACCTAAGTAAGCTGCGGACTCCCTCCTTAGCTTGGCACGAAACTCGCCTCACAAAACCCAGCCAATACTCTCTCGGGCCAAGTAAATTGCGGTTTGCTCGGTTGCGCAGGCCTTGAAAACCCTCGACAAATCGCACTCGACCTTCTCCCGACCCAGTAAGCTGCGGTTTGCTCGCTCGGCTTGGCACAAAATAATCTCCACAAAACCCAGCCTCTTTTTTGGGTCTAACGTCTAAGGTCAAACGTCAAAAGACCTAAGTCCTTAGGGGCATTAAGGGCTTTAAGGGCCTTAGGGGCTTTAAGGAATTATAGGGCATATAGGGCTTATAGGGCTTATAGGCCACTCCCTAAATTCCCTACACTCCCTAAACTCCCTAACCTCCCAAAACAATTTTGAATTTTGAATTTTGAATTTCCTTGCGCCGTAGGCGCAGAGCTGACAACTGATAACTGACAACTGATAACTGAAAACTGAAAAAAATCTTCGGGGGCGTGCAACGTTTTGCCCCCTTTGTGCATCTATACTATTAGAGAGAAAGGCCAATGACTATCGAGAGCATCATAGAGGGTTGCCGCAATGGTGACGCAGAGGCTCGCAGAGAATTGTACCAGCGCTATTCGTCGGAGATGTTTGCTCTTGTAAGGCGTTATGTGAAGGTGCGTGCTGCTGCGGAGGATGTGTTTCACGATGGTTTTGTTGTGGCCTACACCAAGATAGATAGTTATCGTGGCGAGGGCTCTTTTGAGGGTTGGCTAAGGCGTATATTTGTCAATGCGGCCTTGACGCATCTGAGAAACGGCTCGTCGCACAAGACTTTGGAGAGCGACGTTGGCGACCTACCACCCAGCCTTACGGGAGGAGCTCCGCCCGAGGTGCTATCGAGCCTCACACAGCAGGAGCTGGCAACCATTATGGAGCGGCTTCCCGAGGGCTACCGAGCGGTGATAAACCTCTATGCTGTTGAGGGTTACTCCCACGCCGAAATAGGCCAGATGCTCGATGTGAGCGAATCGACCAGCCGCAGTCAGTACCAACGAGCGAGGATGAGGTTGGCCGAGTTGATAGAAGAGTACGAGAGAGTGAAAGAATCCAATTAGAAAAGAGTTTACAACAATGAAAGATAATAGAATAGAGGATAGGTTTGAGTTGGAGCTTGGCGATAAGCTTCGAGGGTTTCGCGAGGAGCCTCCTGCCGGTATGTTTGAGCGCATCGAAAAGACGCTTGCTGCCACAGGTGTTGCCCCCGTAGCGTCGCCCACAGCCACATCAACCCCCGAAACTGCACCCGCCCCCACGTTGCCATTGTGGTCGAGAGGGTGGTTTAGGGCTATTGCAGCCACGAGTGCGGCCGCTGTGGTGGTTGTGGCGGTGTTGCTGGGTGTGCGCAGTGGCGAGCAGGAGGGTCTGTGGATGCCCGACGAGGTGGTTTGCAGCAACCTTTTAACTATCGACACCCCAATGACTATGGTGACTAAGCCTAAGCTCCCTTTGGTGAGTGGTGCAAATGTGGATAGCGATGTCCATAGTTCAACCCCCAAAGTGGATTTGGCGCTTGCTACCACCATCCCAGCAGAGCCTACCAAAGAGGAATTGAGCTTGGCGGCAACTTTGGGCGCAACCGAGCCTACCATTGAGAGTTCCCGCAACCAAACCGACAAGAGCCGACAGACCACCAAGAGCCGCCGCAGTAGAAGCGAGAATAGGGATACGAGCAAATGGGAGGAGTATTGGCGCTCGGTGATTGCCGAGGAAGAGAGCAACCAAGAGCGTATCCTGCCCACCGAGATTGGCGTTTATATGGCAGGTGGCGGTGTCACTCGTGGCAATGTGAGGATGGACAATGTGGCCCACTCGCAGATGTTTGTTCAGGAGCACAACAGCGTTGCGGGCGATGGTTTCTTAGGCCCTGTTATGGTCAATCAGCAGAAAACCACCAAGTTGGAACACTCCATCCCTCTGACCATTGGCGTTACGGCTCGATACCCCCTGACAGATTGGCTGTCGTTGGAGAGCGGTCTGCTCTACACAAGGCTCTCGTCGCATAGCGAGTCGTCGGGACTTATTAGCTCCTACGAGCTGCGTCGCAGTATGGACTACTTGGGTGTACCTTTGGCTTTCTCGCTGAGGATGGCTGATGTGGGTCGCGTGGGCATCTATGGTCGCGTGGGTGTTACGGGCGAGCTGCTCATCTCGGCTCAGGATAGTTTCTACCTCGACGGTAGGTTCAATAGGACAGAACAGCTCTCCGAGGCTCGTCTGGTCACCGTGTCGTTGGATGCAGCTGCGGGCGTGGATATGTGGCTGTGGGGCGGTGTGAGCCTCTTTGGCGAGGTGGGCTGCTCCTACTGGCAAGCCCCTGCCAACTACCCCGAGAACTACCGCACCATCCATCCTCTGAGTTTCGACCTGAGGTTTGGACTTAAATATACATTTAACTAATTTTGCCCCCACTTAATACGGTTTTTCTATGAAAACGATTATAAAAATAGCCTCCTATCTGCTCCTTTTGGCGAGTATGGTCGGTTGTTCCGAAATGAATTTCGATATAAACTACGACTCCTCTCTGCCTCCAACATCGGACGACCGCCCTTGGGGCGACTACATCACTACCTTTGGTCGTGTTGTGCCCGATGCCAACAACCCGCTTGTCATCACCGACAACAACGAAGTCTTGTTCATCAACGAGATAGATAGTAGTGTGCTCACAATGGACGACGTGGCCAATATGGGTCGCAACACCGGTGGGCGTGTGTTGATAAACTACAACATCATAAACATAATGGAGACGGATGCCTACCACGTGCGCCTGAATCGTATCTACGACCTCTACTTAGGGCAGATTGAGGTGGTCGATGGCGAGGCCATAGAGGGTGGTAGTATGTCGCTCCTCCAAGACCCCGCCTCGCCAAGCTACGCTACTCTGGGCGGTGGCTACATCAACATCGGCATCGAATATACCTCCAACGAACAGCCCTCGTCGAGCAGTCCCGATGTGAAACTCTACTTCGACTCTACGGCCTCCACCGAGGATACGGCAATTTTCTCGCTTGTATATGATGCCTCCGACGACGCTGTTGTTGTACCTCACCCCATCCAAACCAAGTGGATATCCTTCGCCTGCCCCGATGGTCAGTATGGCGAGATATACCAATTTTGCTCCAAGGCCCAGTTGGTGACATTCCAGTACTGCTGGTGGTCATCTTTGAGCAACCCCGCTGCCGGCTTCATCAACAAGGTCAATCTCTTATATCCGAGCAGTGGCGAGACGGGCGGTAGATGGATGATATGGTAGCCTTATCTGCCCCGAAAGGGGTGTTGTAGGGGGCGAGAGATGTTTTTTTTCAAAAAAATGTTGCCCCGAAGTTTGCAGATAACGAAAAAAGCACTACTTTTGCACTCGCTATTGGGCTGTGGTGTAATGGTAACACAACAGATTCTGGTCCTGTTATTCATGGTTCGAGTCCGTGCAGCCCAACTGAGAGGTGGATTGTAATTACAATCCACCTTTTTTTGTCGAGTGCGCCTTGTTGGTAACTTTTGCACCAAATTTCAAAAGCGACATCCTCACTTACGTTCAGTAAGCTGCGGTGTCGCTTTCTCATTTGGCACAAAATTTCCTCAACAAATCGCACTCGACCTTCTCCCGAGCCAGTAAGCTGCGGACTTGCTCCCTTGCTTGGCACAAAAATCCCTCCACAAAACCCAGCCGACCCTCTTCTGACCCACAACAACTTGGGTATCTTTTTTAATACCCGAGTTTTTTACAGGGGTAGCAGGGGTCGCAAGGGTTACAAGGGTTACAAGGGCGTCTTTCGCCCCACAACCACCCCTCCCCTAAGTTAGGGGAGGGTCTGCGAAGCAGGGGAGAGGTCTGTCCTGCGCCATAGGCGCAGTCTAAGGTCTAAGGTCAAACGTCTAACGACCTAAGTCCTTAAAGGCTTTAAGGGCCTTAGGGGCATTAAGGGGTTACGGGGATGATAGGGCCTATGGGGCTTATAGGCCCTATTCCTTAAACTCCTTAAACTCCCTAACCTCCCTAATAATTTTGAATTTTGAATTTTGCATTTTGAATTAAAAAACGCGGGTATCGAAAAAGATACCCGCGTTTTTCTGTGTTATTGAGGGGCTATTAGTAGCCGCCCATACCGCCTGCTGGCATTGCAGGGGCGGGGTTCTCCTCCTTCTTGTCGGTAATGACGCACTCGGTGGTCAGGAACATCGAAGCAATCGATGCGGCGTTCTCCAAAGCTACACGTGCCACTTTGGTGGGGTCGATGATACCTGCGGCAAACATATCCTCGAAGCGGTCGGCACGAGCATTGTAGCCGAAGTTGCCCTCGCCCTCCTTTACCTTATTGACAACAACCGAGCCCTCGCCACCAGCGTTGGCAACAATCTGTCGGAGAGGCTCTTCGATGGCTCTACGCACGATAGCAATACCGGTGGTCTCGTCGTCGTTCTCGCCTTTGAGGTTCTCAATGGTGGCAGCAGCACGTATGTAGGCCACACCACCGCCGGGGATGATACCCTCCTCGATGGCTGCTCGGGTAGCGGCCAGAGCATCCTCTACGCGGTCTTTCTTCTCCTTCATCTCCACCTCGGTGGCTGCACCAACATAGAGTACAGCCACGCCACCTGCCAACTTGGCCAGACGCTCTTGGAGTTTCTCGCGGTCGTAGTCGGAAGTGGTCTGCTCCATCTGGCGACGGATTTGTGCCACGCGAGCTGCGATAGCCTCAGCGTCGCCTGCGCCATCGACGATGGTGGTGTTGTCTTTGGTGATAGTCACCTTGTCGGCCGTACCGAGAACGTCGATACCTGCACCGTCGAGCCTAATGCCCTTATCCTCCGATACTACCGTAGCGCCGGTGAGGGTGGCAATATCTTCAAGCATCTCCTTGCGCCTGTCGCCAAAGCCGGGGGCTTTAACGGCAGCGATTTTCAGTGTACCACGCAACCTATTGACAACCAGTGCGCTCAGAGCCTCGCCATCGACATCCTCGGCCACAATCAGCAGGCTGCGACCGCTCTGTGCCACAGGCTCTAAGATGCCCATAAGCTCCTTCATTGTGGAGATTTTCTTGTCGGTAAGCAGGATGTAGGGCCTTTCGAGCTCGGCCTCCATCTTCTCGGTGTCGGTCACAAAGTAGGCCGAGATGTAGCCCCTATCGAACTGCATACCCTCAACCACATCTACGTGTGTATCAGTGCCTTTGGCCTCCTCAACGGTGATGACACCCTCTTTCTTCACTTTGCCCACAGCCTCGGCAATGAGTGCGCCGATGGAGCCGTCGTTGTTGGCCGAGATTGTAGCCACCTGCTCCACCTTTTCGAGATTTTCGCCCACAGCTTGGCTCTGTTTGCGGAGGCTTTCAACAATGGCTGCTACGGCCTTGTCGATACCGCGTTTCAGATCCATAGGGTTAGCACCTGCGGTGACGTTCTTGATACCCACGCCAATGATAGCCTGAGCCAACACCGTAGCGGTGGTTGTGCCGTCGCCAGCGTCGTCGTTGGTTTTGCTTGCAACCTCCTTGACAATCTGTGCGCCCATATTGGTAAAGTTGTCCTCCAACTCAATCTCTTTGGCCACCGTCACACCATCTTTGGTGATGTGGGGAGCACCAAATTTCTTGCCGATGATTACATTGCGACCCTTAGGGCCAAGTGTTACCTTCACTGCATCTGCGAGGGCATCGACACCCTCTTTGAGAAGCTCGCGAGCCTCTACGTTATATTTAATCTCTTTTGCCATAATCTTTTAATTTTAGTCTAACGTCTAAGGTCTAACGTCTAACGGCCTAAGTCAAATGATGACTACCGCCTACCGACCTAAGTCAAAATAATTTTAATTCTTCTTGCGGGGGCTTTTAATTACTTTCGCTCGCAATTTTGAATTTTGAATTTTGAATTTCAAACAATTAGCCCTCAATCACTGCCACGATGTCGGCCTGTTTCATAATCAGGTAGTCCACGCCATCGATGTGGAGCTCTGTGCCGGCATATTTGCCATAGAGAACAGTGTCGCCCTCTTTAACCTCCATCTTAACCTCGGCTGTGCCAGGGCCTACGGCAACAACTTTGCCTGCCAATGGTTTCTCTTTTGCTGTGTCGGGGATAAACAGACCGCCTGCGGTCTTCTCCTCTGCGGGGTTGGGCAGAATCAGCACTCTGTCCGAAAGTGGTTTAACATTCATAATTGCTTAAAGTTTTTATTTTGTTAGTTTATCGTTTGTTTTTTCCGCCACCTTGTTGGGGTAAGTGGTTTTGACCCTTAGTCAATCAACCTTTGTGCCAGACACCCGACATCTGCCATTTTGTCAGTCGCCCACCACCTACTTTGCCCCATTGTGGCACTCGCTGCTACTCCTGCCCTTCTAGAATCTCAAAAGCCTTCAAGATGGTCTCGTCTATCGGCACAATCTGCGAGAAGTAGCCCACATCCTGCAACGAGGTGTTGCGTGCAATGTAGGCCCTGAGCATCGAGCGCAGCAGTAGCTCCGAGGTGGCAATCTGCTCCCAGTTTGGCTCAATGCCCTTGCGCTCGGCATAGGCCACGAAGTCCTCCAAGAGCCTCTTGTCGCCATCGAGGAAGGCCTCCAACTGCTCTAAGCTCTCAATGGCGTTTATCTCGCGACGATGCAGGTCGGCATACTCCATTGTGTAGCGATAGAGCACGTTGAGTCCCGTTGCGGCATAGTAGTATGGGGTCATATTGAGCGTGTCGATGGGAACGAACACATCGGGCATAATACCTCCTCCGCCATAGACAACCTTACCTTTGGGGGTGGTGTAGCGGAGCGAGTCGTTGAACTGGATGTTGTCGGCCGAGAACATCTCGCCGTGTTCGTAGCGCTCAATTATGTCGTTGCCGTAGTCGCCACCGCCCATTGTGTAGGGCTTCTGTATGGAGCGACCTGTGGGGGTGAAGTAGCGAGCCACCGTAAGCCTCAGTGCCGAGCCGTCGCTGAGCGGTATCTGGCTCTGCACCAAACCCTTGCCAAAGGAGCGTCGGCCTACTATCGTGCCTCGGTCGTTGTCTTGCAGTGCGCCTGCCAGAATCTCGCTCGACGAGGCGCTGTAATCGTCTATCAACACCACAACGGGTATGTCGGTCAGTGTGCCACGACCGGTGCTGTACTCCTTCTGCTGGTTGCCATTGCGGTCTTCCGTATAGACAATCAGCTCTCCTTCGGGCAGAAACTCGTTGGTCATAGCAATGGCTTGGTCGAGGTAGCCACCCGAGTTGCTTCTGAGGTCGAAGATGAGTTTTTTCATCCCCTCCGAGCGCAGTTTTGCTACGGCTTTAAGGAACTCTTGGTGGGTGGTGCGCGAGAAGCTGGTGAGCCTGATGAAGCCAATCTCGGGGCGTATCATAAAGGCTGCGTCAATACTCAGCAGAGGAATCTTGTCCCTGACAATTTCCACTTCCACAGGCTCGGGGTTGTTGCCCCTGAGGATGCCAACCTTCACCTTTGTGCCACGCTTGCCACGCAGACGACCAATAACGTCGTCTTGGGGCATTTTGCGACCTGCAACGGTGTCGCCATCGACAATCACAATCCTGTCGCCTGCCAGTATGCCGGCCTTGTAGCTTGGCCCTCCTGCAACCGTATTGAGTACCACAACGGTGTCGGTGGTCATATTAAATACAACGCCAATGCCGTCGAACTCGCCCTCCAAAGGCTCGTTAATCTCCTGCATATCTTTGGCAGGTATGTAGGTGGAGTGGGGGTCGAGTTGCGAGAGCATCTCGTGCATAAGATTCTCCACAATGGAGTCGGTATCGACCCTATCGACATAGATTCGGTCGATGAGCGATAGTGTCTGGTCTATCTTCGAGCCACCTCGTTGAACCGAGGGGTACTCCTGTGGGGTGGGGCGGTTATTGTTGTGTGGCAGTTTTGAGCCGAGCGAGAGGCCCATCCAAAGACCCACAGCAAGCATCACAGCTGCGAGCGTAGGAAACCATAGCCCTTTTTTGTTGTTTGTCATAGTCCGAAATGCTATTTGTTGCGGAATTTATACGATAAACCAACGGTAGCCGAGTATTGATATTGTGCGCGAGGGCTGGCCGATTGGAGATAATAGACCACTCCATAGAGTTTTATGGAGAGGTATTTCGACAAGTTTACATCAAACCAGTTGTCCCAACGGCAGGTTGGGGGCGAGCTAAGGTTGGTGAAGATGTAGAGCGTCGAGCGGTAGCGCATCTTCTCCTTCCAGAACTTCTTGTCAAACGAGGCGTTGAGCGAAGGGCCTATGGCGCTGAAAATCTTGTCGCCCGCAGGCACACCATTCAGACCCTGCATATAGAGCCTTTCGTCGAGCATAGAGATCATATTGCCCGCAATTGGCGAGAGGGTGACTTTGTAGGGAGCGCCATTGGGGGCGTAGGTGAAACCCACCGAGATGTCGAAGAAACCGGGCGAGAGCAGTGTCGATATGAGTGTCTGGTCGGTGCGCGATTGGAAACCGTCGGTGAGCTGGGTACGGAAGTTGATGGTGGCCGAATAAGACCAACTGTTGCGTATGTTCCACGACATAACCTCCGAAATCTTCACCTCATCAACATTTTTGAATGGGGTATTGTCAATGTAGTTGATGCCATAGCGAGCATTGACACTCACATCGTGCGTAAACCTATTGTGTTTATAGCGGTGGTGCAGGAAGAGTGTGGCCAAGCCCGAGAAGGTGTTGTCGCCACCAGCAGTCCAATTCTCAAATTGGAGCGCCGAGGTCTGGAATGAGCCTTCCAACTCGAAGAGGTTGCGCTCCTTGCGTATGCGGTTGCGCTCGGCCACCCAAGCGGCGTGGTCGTAGTAGTCGTTGGTCAGCTGGGAGTTGATGCGGCTCTCGGAGAGGGTTTCCAGCAGCGTTGGCACTTTGGCATCTTCGCGCTGGGGTTGGCTACGCCTAATGGTAAACTGGGCCGAGCTGTGTGTGAGCCCTGCCACGAGTGCCACCAGTAGTAGCACAAAGTGTTTACCCTTGCCAAGCGCCATAGGAGCAATAAGTTTTGACTATACCTATATAAATAATTATTACAACGCAAATATAGCATTTTTAGTTGGATATGCGTATATTTGTAATGCGATAAAAAGCACAACTATTAAGCATAAACCGTAGAGAATCTATTTTGACTATGAAATACTTTGGAGCACACGTTTCGGCCGCAGGAGGTGTTTTCAATGCACCCCGCAATGCCCACGCCATAGGCGCAACTGCCTTTGCACTTTTTACCAAAAACCAGCGTCAGTGGTTAGCCCCTGCCCTTAGTCAGAGCGACATAGAGGCTTTCAAGGCCGCCTGCCGGGAGCTCGGCTTTGCCCCCCACCAGATACTCCCCCACGACTCCTACCTCATCAACCTCGGCCACCCCGATGCAGAGGGGCTTGCCAAGTCGCGCGAGTCGTTTGTGGAGGAGATGCGTCGTTGTCAGCAGCTCGGCCTCGACCGTCTGAACTTCCACCCTGGTAGCCACCTCGGACGTGTGAGCATCGAGGAGAGCCTTCGTCGTGTGGCCGAGAGCATCAACATAGCACTCGACAAGACCGAGGGAGTGACGGCCGTGATAGAGAATACCGCAGGTCAGGGTACAAACCTCGGCCACGAGTTCGAGCAGATAGCCTTCATCATAGACCACGTTGAGGATAAGAGCCGTGTGGGCTACTGCATCGACACCTGCCACGCCTTTGCCGCAGGCTACGACCTTAGCTCAATGGAGGCGTGCGAGGCCACCTTCCGCAAGATTGACTCCATCGTGCCGCTCTCCTACCTGAGAGGTATGCACCTCAACGAGGCTATGCGCCCTCTGGGTAGCCGCATCGACCGCCACGAGAGGCTTGGTCACGGCCAGATAGGTTGGGACTGCTTCCGATTTATTGCTCGCGACGAGCGATTTGACAATATGCCTTTGGTGCTTGAAACTATCGACGAGGCGTTGTGGGCTGAGGAGATAGCAGCGCTCAATAGTCTAACGTCCAACGTCTAACGACTAACGGCTGTGCCTTGTGGGCGATAGCTGCGTTACGCTTGCTTCGGAAATCCTCATTTACGCCCAGTAAACTGCGGTTTCCTCAGCTACGCAAGCCTTGCTCTCGCCTCACAAAACCCAGCCGCAGGACAAGTCCTGTTTTGTGAG
>JAZNFV010000015.1:0-2916 GCA_045576155.1 Tidjanibacter sp. | reverse complement strand
AAGGCGAGTGCTAATGTTCAGTAAACCGAAGAGAGGTGGCTACAAATAGAGTCCATCTCTCTTCGATTTTGTCAATTCAAAAATTATTAGTAAATTTGTCGTAAGCAACTGTAGTTCTGAAGTTTGTATGGCAAAAGTCGGGCTAGAAAACGACACCCTGAACCCTCCCAAGTGTCCCTCGAATTGGGAGTATAGTACTGGGCAAAGGTAATTGCTTGATATACAGAGTGGGGAGCAGATGGACAGACTCTCGTTTTCCGCTCAAAATAAGAAGGTTGGCTAATGGCCAACCTTTCTTATTTTGCATAAATAGGCTCGCACGAGCGACCCCAATTGCCCCCTCTCAGGGGTCAGGAGATGCAAACAAAAGTTCACCCTCCTTTTGCGGACTTTGCAAGGAAATTATTACCTTTGCGGCCCTTTATCAAAATTTTACAGCTATTTATCAAAACATTTACAGCCATGAGAGAGATAAATCCCCAAGAGACAACCCGCGCCTACGCCTTTGAGATGTGGATGCAGGCGCCAATGCCGATGGTTACATTTTTCAAGACACTCGATGTATCACGCCTTGTGAGAATCAGCCGCAAGCGAGGGCTGAAATTTAATATGCTGATGTGCTACTGCATTGGTCGTGCCGCCGTACAAGTCAAGGAGTTCTATATGTTGCCCGTAGGCGATAAGTTGATGCAGTACGACACCATCGCTGTAAACACCATTGTTGCCAACACGTCGGGCGAGGTAAGTTCGTGCGATGTGCCTTACAGCGAGGATTTGGTGCAGTTCAACAGCGACTATCTGCGCCTTACAAAGCAGGTGGCGGAGAGTTGCACCGACCACGACCTCTCGGCAGAGAGTATGGTTATTGGCACTTCGGCTTTGGCGCAGTATGAAATAGATGGCGCTGTGGGTATGTATAGCGGTGTTTTCAACAATCCGTTTATGATTTGGGGCAAGTACAAGCGCGGATTGTTCAAGACAACTCTGAGCGTATCTTTTCAATTCCACCATACCCAGATGGACGGTGCTCACGCTGCGAAGTTTCTTGACATCTTGCAGCGAGAGATAGACGGGGTGAATGTGTAAATACTACCGTTTTGTTACCGAAATCATAAATGTTACAGCTACAATGGCGATGCAGATGCCGACTACGATGTTGGTGGTAAGAGGCTCGCCAAACATCAGTGTGCCGACAAGAATAGCGGTAATAGGCTCAAAAACACCAAGCACCGAGACCTTTGTTGCGCCAATATTGCGGGTTGCAATGGCGAGTGTGGCTGTCGAAACAATTGTCGGTAGCAGTGCCAAGCCCACCAAGTTCAGCCAGTCGCCACCCGAGGTAATGGCCGCTGTCATTGCGGTATCCGAGAGGGCTATTTTTCCCAAGAAAACAACCGCTCCAACCATTAGGGCATAGAACGTGAGTAGTGTATTGGATATCTCGGCAATAGCTTTGCTGCGGTTGATGATAACGATAAAGAGTGCATAGACCAATGCCGAGCCAAGCGACAACAGAACGCCAAAAGGGTCTATCGCCTCGCCACCACTACCTTGTGTCATAATAAGCACACCGCCAAAAGTTGCCGCTATGGCAAGCCATACGGGCCACGAAGGCACGACACCCAAAAAGACCATAATAATCGCCACCAGAACGGGATAGAGAAATATCAGCGTAGTGGCCAATCCCGATGCGATGTAGTTGTAAGCCTCAAAGAGAAATAGGCTACTCGATGTGTATAGCAAGCCAAGAACGAGCAATACGCCCGCCTGCTTTGCTGTAATCTTGAAACTCTGTTTTGTGAGCCAAAGGAACGCGCCCAAAATCACCACAGCAAAGGCGTAGCGAAAGAATAGTATAGACTCGATGGCTGCGCCCTTGTTCATCAGGGGCACGGCAAACAACGGATTTAGTCCGTAAGTGATACCTGTGATTATGCCGGCAGGATAGCCTATGAGGGCTTCTTTACTCAGTTTTTTCATTTTCGTTTCAACTTTCGTATTGCAAAGATACATACAAAAGCTGTATGGTGATGCTTATTGCTTTATGGAATTTGGAGGATATAGGATATTAAATTCGGGTGTAAAGATACGAAAAAAGGCAATCGGCAGAGCTAACCACCGATTGCCAACCACTATTTTTTCTCTCGCCTTAACCGCAACGCTGATAAGGGAGGCTTTGTTTGGAGCAGAAAAGCAGTCCAAACGGGCTGCTTTTTTCGTTTGACACAATGGCCCGCACGAGCTTACCCCCACTCAAAGTTCACAGATATTTGCGATGATGAGTCTTTTTACAACACCCTGTCTAACTCGTTGTAGAAATCTTCGCTCTCGCCTACAAATATTTTATAGATAAGGCCTTCGGGGGTGATGATAATCTTTGTTGGGTAGCCCTGAATGGCGTATATGGCACTCACATTTTCCCTCGGAGCAACATCGTCGGAGTTATATAGGTGTACCCACGGCATCTGATACTTTTCGACACCTGCGAGCCATTTCTCGCGGCTTTCGTTACAATCGATACTGATAAATTCACATTTACTCTTGTGTTTCTCGTAGGCTGCTTTCATTGCGGGTATGCCTTTTATGCAATAGCCACACCAAGTGCCCCAGAAATCAAGCACCACCCATTTACCTCTAAACGAGTCCAGTGACACACTATTACCAAGATTGTCTGGAAGAGTGAATATAGGTGCTTCTGCCCCCTCTTTGATTAGTTCTTGTGCTTGTTTGGTGACCATTGCAAGCTCTGCACTTGCCTTGCTTTGTTCCACGATGGGTTTAAGTGGCGAAGTGTTAATCATTGGCAATAGCTCGTCATAATATTCCAACAGTGCCTTAGACGAGACCTCATACGCCAGAACATATACTGCGGCAGGGTTGTCCATATTACGCTCCAACCACTCAGCAGCTTGGGCT
>JAZNFV010000014.1:0-90140 GCA_045576155.1 Tidjanibacter sp. | reverse complement strand
GTTGTGGTTTGATGTAGAAATCTAATAAGGAACAACACTCCATTAAAGATATATCGTTGGTTACTGGTTGTGGTTTGATGTAGAAATCTAATAAGGAACAACACTTTTAGCGAATGAAGTACACCGTTGTTAGTTGTGGTTTGATGTAGAAATCTAATAAGGAACAACCTCAATCAGAATTGTCCATCATAGGCCCTCGCTTTTTTGCGCAAATACATCAGGGCGTTGCATTCCTTTGCGAGAAGGGGATGTAACCATCTCTTACAATCTCTATCTCGTAAAAAAGAAGCACATATCTCTCCCGACCTTCGGCCACCCTCCCCTGACATAGGGGAGGAGTGGTTGTGGGGCGAAAATTCGGTCGGGAGCACCACCCTCACAAAACAGGACTTGTCCTGTGGCTGGGTTTTGTGATGCGAGAGCAAGGCTTGCGCAGCTGAGGAAACCGCAGTTTACTCGGGTAAATGAGGATTTCCGAGGCAAGCGTAACGCAGAAAACACCGACAAGGCGCGCTCGGGACTACAAGGCGAGTTTCAATACCTCCTCCACCTTAGTCACATAATGGAAAGTCAAGCCCTCAACATAGTCGGCCTTAATCTCCAATATATCCTTGCGGTTGTCCTCGCAGAGAACAATCTCGGTGATGCCGGCACGTTTGGCAGCCAGAATTTTCTCTTTAATGCCACCAACGGGCAACACACGACCCCTCAGTGTGGTCTCGCCAGTCATAGCCAAACGCTCCTTAACCTTGCGGCCCGTATAGGTAGAGGCAATGGATGTAACCATTGTAATACCCGCACTTGGGCCATCCTTAGGCACAGCGCCCTCGGGAACGTGGATATTGATGTCGTTCTTCTCGAACATCTCGGGGGCAATACCCAGCTCTGCGTGGTGGGCCTTCACCCACTCCCACGCAATCGTAGCCGACTCCTTCATCACGTCGCCCAAGTTGCCCGTAAGGTTGAGTGCGCCCTTACCGGGGGTGAGCAACGACTCAATGTAAAGGATGTCGCCACCGACCTCTGTCCAAGCCAAGCCTGTCACCACGCCTGCAACACCACCCACATCGTACTTATCGCGCGAGAACTTAGCTGCGCCCAAAATCTCCTTGACCTTCTCAACGCTCATTGCGCTCTCAAACTTCTCCTCGAAGGCAATCTCTTTGGCACGATGGCGGGCGAGTTTGGCTATCTGCTTATCGAGCGAGCGCACACCACTCTCGCGCGTGTAGTCGTCGATAATCATCGAGAGCACCTCGCGGCTGAGGGTCATCTTACCCTCCTCAATGCCGTGAGCCTCGCACTGCTTGGGCAGCAAGTGGCGCTCGGCAATTTCGAGCTTTTCGTCGAGCACATAGCCCGCAATGTTTATCATCTCCATACGGTCACGCAGGGCCTGCGAGATGTTGGCCACATTGTTGGCCGTAGCTATGAAGAGCACCTTCGACAGGTCGTAGTCGATGTCGATGTAGTTGTCGTGGAAGGTGGAGTTCTGCTCGGGGTCGAGCACCTCCAAGAGTGCGCTCGAAGGGTCGCCGTGATTGGAGCGGCTAACCTTATCCACCTCGTCGAGAATAATCACAGGGTTAGACGAGCCGCAACGCTTGATGGTGTCGATAATACGACCCGGCATTGAGCCAATGTAGGTGCGGCGGTGGCCACGAATCTCCGACTCGTCGTGCAGACCACCGAGCGAGATGCGACCAAACTTCCTGCCCAACGCTGCCGCCACCGAGCGGCCGAGCGAGGTTTTACCCACTCCGGGAGGGCCATAGAGGCACAAGATGGGCGATTTGAGGTCGCCTTTGAGCTTAATCACAGCCAAGTGTTCGAGGATGCGCTCCTTGACCTCCTCCAAACCGAAGTGGTCGGAATCGAGCTGCTCTCGGGCCGAGGCAAGGTTCATATTATCTTCGGTATATTCCTCCCAAGGCAGGTCGAGCATAGTCTCCAAGTAGTTGATTTCCACTGAGTACTCTGCCACAGCAGGGTTGAGCCTTTCGAGCTTCTGCACACCACGCTCAAAGGCGGCGGCCACCTCGTCGTTCCACTTCTTGTGGGCGGCTCTCTCGCGCAAACGCTGGGCGTCGTTCATCTCATCCTGCCCCAGCTCGTCCTGCAAGGTGCGAATCTGCTGCTGGATGAAATACTCCCTCTGCTGTTGGTCTATATCCTGCTTAACCTTAGCCTGAATCTGATTCTTCAACTCCACAAGCTGACGCTGCTCAATGAGCGTTTCGAGCAACTTGCGAGTGCGAGCCAAAAGACCGGGGGCTTCGAGCAACTTCTGGCGCTCGGCATCGGAAAACTCCATATTGGAGCAGATGAAGTTGATGATACCCCTATCGGAGTCGATATTCTTGATTGCAAATGTAGCCTCTTTGGGGATGCCGGGCGAGATGCCTATAATGTCGAGTGCCACATCCTTGACCGAATCGACAAGAGCTTGGAACTCAACATTGCTCCTATCGGGCGTAACGTCTTGCAACACATTCACTTCGGCCTTCATATAGGGCAACATCTGGGTGTAGTGAACAACCTCGATTTTGTCCAAACCGTGAAGAATTACCGTCAGGTTGCCATTGGGCATTTCGAGAATTTTGAGAATCTTGGCAGCCGTACCCACCCTATACATATCCTCCGAGGCGGGGTGCTCCACATCGACATTCTTCTGCAACACAGCGCCCAAAATGCCACCTGTGCGCTCCACATCCCTGACGAGTTTTATGGACTTCTCACGTCCTACCGTAATTGGAGTTATAGCACCCGGAAAGAGTACCGAACTGCGTAGCGACAATATGGGCAACTGCTCGGGTATGCTAACGCTCGCCGAGAGGTCGTCCTCGGCCATAATGGGGATGACCTGCTGGATACCCTCAGCACCCTCACCAATGCCTGCTACAATCTCTACCTCTACTTTATTACCATTCTTTTCCATAATCTTTCAAGTTCAGTTGAAAATAAAATAATCACTCTCGGCCATTGGCCCACAGCGCAACATTTCGCCCTTACCACATAGCCTCACCTATTATATAAAAGAGTGCAATTAGTAGGCAAATATAACACAATTAGCACACCAACCCTCCAATTATTAAAAAAAGTTATTAACAATAAACTTAAAATTGAAAACGGAAAAATGAAAATGGAAAGGGAGCAGGAGGGTGAGAGGGGCGAGAGTGCAGGGAGTGTAGGGAGTGTAGGGAGTGCAGGGAATTTAGGGAAGAGGGCCTATAAGCCCTATAAGCCCTATAAGGCTTGCTGGGTTCACTGGGTTCACTGAGAGTTCCCAGTTCTCCCAGTTTTCTCAGCGACTAACCTCTCCGTCGCTTCGCAACACCTCCCCTGACATAGGGGAGGAGTGGTTGTGGGGCGAAAAACGCCCTTGTGACCCTTGTGACCCTTGTAACCCTTGTGCCCCCTGTGACCCTTGTAACCCCTGCCACCCTTATTATCCCTGCCACCCCTGTAAAAAACTCGGGCATTAAAAAAGATACCCGAGTTTTTTTGGGGAAAGGACAAGTGCTCATTAAGGGCTTTTGCAAAGCCCCTTTAATACCTACATTCAACCATAAAAAACGCATAGAGCGGGATGAATGCAAGGCGCACAAGAAAACCACCTCCGCAGTTTACTTAACGCAAATGAAGATGTCGCTTTTGAAATTTTGCCCAAAAGCGCATAGAACGGAGGAAATTTTGCGCTAAACAAGAAGGAGGCTCCGCAGTTTGCTAAGTGCAAATGAGGAAGCCTCCTATCGCAGTTTGGTGCAAAAAGCACCCATTATATGCGCTTTTTACTCTTCTTCGGCCATTGTGGTATATACATTGGTCACATCATCATCATCTTCGAGCTTCTCGATGAGCTTATTGATGGCCTCGCGCTGCTCGGCTGTAACCTCCTTGGTGTCGGTGGGGATGCGAACAAACTCACCGCTGACAATCTCCATATTGTGGTCATCGAGGTAGGACTGGATGCTACCAAAGGCCTCATATTTGGCGTAGATGTTGATGATGTTCTCGTCATCAACAAAGAGTTCGGTCATATCGAGGTCGATAAGCTCCAATTCGAGTTCGTCGATGTCGATGCCCTCTTTCATTGCGGTTTTGAATACGCAGAGGTGGTCGAACATAAAGGTTACGCTACCGCTTGTACCGAGCGTACCGCCACATTTGTTGAAGTAGCTACGCACGTTAGCCACAGTGCGGGTGGTGTTGTCGGTAGCGGTCTCAACGAGCACAGCGATACCATAAGGGCCGTAACCCTCGTAAACCATCTCTTTATAGTCGGATGTATCTTTGGAGATAGCACGTTTGATAGCCCTCTCAACGTTCTCCTTAGGCATATTCTCAGCCTTGGCGTTCTGCAACAAGACGCGCAGACGGGTATTGCCCGAGGGGTCGGGGCCACCTGCCTTAACTGCGATTTCAATCTCTTTACCAATTTTAGTAAACGTGCGAGCCATATTGCCCCAACGTTTCAGCTTACGCGCTTTGCGATACTCAAATGCCCTTCCCATAAGTTGTTGTTGTTCTATTATAGACTTCTGCACATTCTCCCCACGGATAATTCTTTGACTCTCACCGCTGGCGGCGGAGCCGCTTTACAATCCTTACCCACCCCCTAAATCCCCGCCTCAGGCAGTTGACTTGGTCGGCAGAGCCGATAAGGGAGTTCTATGCAACGCCTTGGTTTATTATTATTTGTTTCTAAGTGGCGCAAAAGTAATAAAAACCAATAGAAGAGCAAAATTTGCAAAGAAATAATTTTATCTTTGCACCATATAATATAATAAGGATATGATTCAGGAAGAGGTAAACAGAGCCGTAGAGGTACTCAAACGTGGGGGAATAATTCTCTACCCCACCGACACCGTATGGGGCATTGGTTGTGATGCGACCAACAGCGAGGCTGTGGCAAAAATCTATGCTCTGAAAGGTAGCGTCAATAAGAAAGGGATGATTGTGCTGGTGGATACGGCCGTAAATGTGGGGCGCTACATACGTCGTGTGCCCGAGGTGGCCTACGACCTTATGGAGCTTACCGACAAGCCCCTGACACTCATACTCGACGGTGCTGTGGGCGTGGCCGAGAATCTCATACCCGAGGAGGGGTCGCTGGCGGTGCGTGTGCCCGACCACGACTTCTGCCGTAGGGTTGTGGCACGTCTGCGTAGGCCTCTGGTCTCGACCTCGGCCAACTTCTCGGGAGAGCCTACCCCCACCCGATTTGAGGAGATAGTGGAGGGTATAAAAGAGGGTGTCGATATGATTATCGACCCACGTTTCGAGGGCAACCCCACACGCAAACCCTCCTCAATAATGATGATTAAGGAGGATGGGGAGTTCAAAATCCTAAGGTAGAAAACTGCAATGATTGTAACCACCAAAATACAACAACGTTTTGCCGACGCCGACACCCTCGGCCACATCAACAACATCCACCTGCAAGAGTATTTCGACCTCGGCAAGATGGAGCTATATGCCACCATACTTGGCGACCGCATCGACTGGCGTGGGGTCAATCTCGTGCTGGCCAGCATCAAGACCGATATGATGCGCCAGACGCTGCTGGGTAGGCCCATAGAGGTTGAGAGCCGCATTGTGGCGCTCGGCACAAAGAGTATGACCGTCCACCAGAGGCTCATCGACAAGAGCGATGACGGATGCAATGCCGAGTGCAGCACCGTTGTGGTGTGCTTCGACTTCGCCACCCAAAAGTCGCTCCCCTTCCCCGACGAGTGGCGCAAACTCATTGAGCAGGCAATGGAGGGGTAAGAGTTGAAAGTTGAAAGGGAGATTAAGGAATTTAGGGAGTTTAGGGAGATTAGGGCCTATAAGGCTTATAGGGCTTATAAGTAAAACGCGGGTATCTTTTTTAATACCCGCGTTTTATATTGGAATTAGGTCGGCCATCGGCAGATGTTGAAGATTAGAGGCCTCTAATCTTCAACATAAATTCGTGGGATGAAGCGATTGAGAATCTTGGCGTAGTACCAAGGCATATAGAGGCCCAAAGTAACCACAACAAGCAGTAGTTGCAACCACACATAACCCCAGTCGCGCCAAGGGTGGAGAGTCATACCCAGTCGGCGGGCATCTTTACCCTCGCCCACGCGAGTACACTCGGCAAAGTAGCGCATAATCTGCAACTCCATCATCGGGGTATAGAGTCCCAAAGTGATGATTGTCAGCAAAATCTGACCCATAATAAAAATTGTGGTCTTGGTCTTGGGAATATCGCCTACAACACGCTCATCGCCCACACTGAGATTCAGCATCCAGCCTGTGATAATGGTGCAGAAGAATGCCGACCACGCCACCACAACAATCGCCATCAACACAGCCGCAAGTGCCATAGTCACCTCCGAAACACCCGACGACTCGTAGCCCAAAACCACATAGGCGAGGAGTATGCTGAGCAGCACCATTGGCACAAACAGCAGCAGCGTAAGGATGACAAACAGAGGCATAGGTTTGGCGTGGAATCCGAAAGGACGTAGGCGGTAGGTTGCCCCCTCGAAGAAGTAGCGGGTGAGCTTTACCAAGAACCAGGGCAGATAGATACCGAGGGTCACAAGGCTCAGCAACGACCCCTTAACAACAAGGCCAGCATAGCGCCCAAAGGAGTAGTCGGTTGCAATCTTCTCGCCATCCATACCGCAAGCCTCAATGGTGGCTTTGGTAATTGGGTAGAGCAGCAGGGTTGGGACAATAAGCGACAACAATCCGACGCAGATCGTAACTGCAAAATAGACCGCATCGGCAACAACATTGCCATTGGTCATAACGTAGAAATCCTCGGCATATAGCTCGGGCAACACAGAGATAATGGCCACCACAAACATAGCCCACAAAGGCAACACTATCGTGCGCCCCGAGAGCTTAAAGTCGAAATATCGTTTCATAATATACTGTTTTTATTTATTACCAATCTTCATCAGAACTGCTCCCAGAGGGCATCGAGCTCACGGCGTTCCTTCTTGGTGGGACGGCCTGCGCCTCGTTCGCGCATCACAAAGATGGTCTCTTTGGGTGGGTTGAGCTTGGCCATCTCCTCCTCGGGGGTGAGGTCGGTGCAGTAGGTGGGGACATCCTTAGCCGGAAGCCTACGCTCAACAATCCCTTCCACACGGTAGGTAAAGCGCATAACAGGTACTTTCTTGACTGTAAGCACATCGCCCTCCTTAACCTCTTTGGAGGGCTTGGCCTCAGTGCCGTTGATTGTCACCTTGCCTGTGCGGCAAGCCTCGGCTGCGTCGCTGCGCGTCTTGAAGATTCTCACAGCCCAGAGCCACTTATCTATTCGTGTTTGCATAATATCTGTACTATTTTTTCCAAAGATACGATTTTTTCGCTAACTTTGCACACAAAGCCCACCAAAATGAGACAAGAAGCCAAACAAAAAACTCGCAAGGAGATTCTAACAATGTGGCGCTACGGACTGGGTAGCACCATCTCCTACCTCATCAATCTACTCATTGTGTGGATTATGACCGACGTGCTCAACATCCACTACTTGATATCGAGCCTTGCAGGTTACACCTCCATAGTCATCACGTCCTACATTTTCAGCGTGACGTGGATTTTCACCGAGCGCAAGATAGCCTCACGAGGCAAGGAGTTTGTAGCCTTCACACTCATAACCATTTTTGCTATGGGTATGAATATGGTGTCGATGTGGTTCTTCACCGACCACCTCCACTGGCACTACCTCATATCGAACATTACAACCAATTTTTTGGCAACAATCTGGGGCTATGTGCCCAAGAAAATTTTTCTCTTCTCGGAGCGCAACCGCACCGACTACGATGTGGAGGATGTGTTGCCAAGCCTCGACGACCCAAACGAGTTGCCCTCGCCTTTTATTTTTGAGGACGAGATAGATGAGCAGCACAACAATTAGTAGCAGATATAATCAACCGAGCAAATCATACAGACAACTATGGATATTGAACAGAAAGTAGCAGGTTTCACCCCCGAGGGCGACGCTGTGGTGGTATATACAATGCGCAATAGCAAAGGTTACGAAGTGGAATTGTGCAATATGGGCGCAGCCATTGTTGGCATCCGCGTGCCCGACAAAGAGGGCAACGTGGCCGACGTGGCACTCGGCTATGAGAACCGTATGGACTATGTGACCGAAGGCCCTTGTATGGGCAAAGTGCCCGGACGCTACGCCAACCGCATAGCCAAAGGCTACTTTGTGCTCGACGAGAAGGAGTACCACCTGACAATCAACAAAGACCCCAACTCACTTCACGGTGGCCCAACAGGTTTCCACAAGAGCCTTTGGGAAGGTCGTGTGGAGGAGAACAGAGTGGTATTTGCCATCGACTCGCCCGACGGACACGAGGGCTACCCCTCCGACCTCTATGTGGAGGCTGTCTATGATTGGGACGATAATAATAGGCTCGAACTCACGCTACTGGCACAAACCAATGGCGCGACAATCATCAACCTAACCAACCACGCCTACTTCAACTTGGCCGGCGCAGGCGAGGGCGACATAAAGTCGCACACACTCCGCCTTGCCGCATCGACCTATCTGCCCACCGACCAAACACTCATCCCCACAGGCGAACTCCGCTCGGTGGAGGGCACACCTATGGACTTCCGCACTGCCAAACCTATTGGTCGCGACATCGACCAGCCCTTCGAGGCCCTGCTCTTTGGCAAGGGCTACGACAACTGCTGGCCTATTGACGGATACACCGAGGGGGTCATTCGCGAGGCCGCACTGCTGACCGACCCCGTCTCGGGTCGCACTATGAGGGTGCTGACCGACCAACCCTCCGTTCAGGTCTATACGGGCAACTGGCTCAGTGGCTGCCCTATGGGTAAAGGCGGCAAACGCTATGGCGACTATGCTGGCGTGGCTATTGAGTGCCAAGGCTACCCCGACGCACCCAACCACCCCAACTTCCCGCCACAAGTACTCCGCAAGGGTGAACGCTACGAGCGACACATAATCTTTGAATTTGGCGTGGAGTAGATACCAACGATTCAAAATTCAAAATTCAAAATTATGGGGTGTCCGCTAAGGGCGGGGGACTATAATTTTGTTAATAACTATTCCCTCGAAGGACTTGTAAAGTCGAATGAGGTGGTGTACTTTTGTGGTCGCAAATAAAGATTATAATAACCCAAAACCTAACAGAAAAATATGTTTTTAGAAGCAAGCAAACCCGGCTGGATTGAAGTAATCTGCGGCTCGATGTTCTCGGGCAAAACCGAAGAGCTCATTCGTCGTATGCGTCGAGCACTTTTTGCCAACCAGCGAGTTGAAATTTTCAAACCCCAAATAGACATCCGCTACTCGGTAGATGAGGTTGTCTCGCACAACTCCAACGCCATCCCCTCGACCCCTGTGGAGTCGTCATCGCAGATTCTGCTTATGGCAACCGATGTGGATGTTGTGGGCATCGACGAGGCTCAGTTCTTCGACGAGGGCATTGTTGATGTTTGTATGGCTCTGGCCAATAGGGGTGTGAGGGTTATTGTGGCAGGTCTGGATATGGACTACCTCGGCAAACCTTTCGGCCCTATGCCTATGCTTATGGCCAAGGCCGAGTTGGTGGATAAGGTACACGCAATCTGTGTGCGCTGTGGCAACATCGCCCACCACTCCCACCGTCTGACCAAAAACGACAAGCTCGTTGTGCTGGGCGAGAAGGATACCTACGAACCCATCTGCCGCCACTGCTTCAATCAGCTTATGGCCGAGGAGAACGCACAGCAGTAGGCTCGGGCCATTGGATACTCAACCTTAGAAGTAGCGCCCCACCCAATCGGGAGCGCTACTTTTTTCTACCCTTGTCTAACGCTACGCTCAACAAGGTGGGTGACATAGACCGTCAGCAGCGGAAAGAGCACCATACCGAGTCCGGGCAGTAGCACCGTGAGGGCTTTTCCGATTGGGGTGACGGCAAAGATGGGCGCACCCACAGTGGTGACATTCAGCCCCGCCCACCAGAGAGCCTCACCAAAACCACTCAGCGAGCGATTTACTCCCTCTTCGTAGGAGTAGAAAATAAGCGAAGCAAGGTAGGTAAGCAGGCAAATCAGGGCGATGTAGCTCCACATTATGGCACTCACGCGCGTGGGTGTAATATATTTGATAAGCCCATAGACACCCACCATACCGCGCACCAGAGGGAGCGACTTCAACAAAATATAGACCCCCTTAGGGAGCTCCGCACCTCCCCACTGCAACATATTAAGGTAGGGGATAGAGACCACAAGCAAGATAATGTTGCGCCAAAAGTACCGACTCGGCTTGGGCGAGAGCATAGCTTGGAGGATGAAATCCATCACAAACACCATACAGACAATAAGTTGCAGCTCCTCGACACCGGGCGAGAGAACATAGCTGCGACGTGTGATGATGTCCATCGAGAGAGAAAAGAGCAGCACAAGGCTGGCAATAATGGCCACCGAATCGAGCCATCGCACAAGGGGTATGGAAGCGTTGCGTTTCATAGCAAAAAAGATTTTTATGGGGCAAATGCAAAAAAAATACCTCAGAAAATTTGGTAAGAAAAAATAAACTCTTACCTTTGCATCGCTTTTCGGCAAACGGCGAGATAGCTCAGCTGGTTAGAGCGCATGATTCATAATCATGAGGTCCCCAGTTCAATCCTGGGTCTCGCTACCAAAGCGGCAACCTCAAAAGGGTTGCCGCTTGTTTTTTCGTCAAGAAGCAGCCTGCAAACTCTCTGCATAGCAAACTCTCTGCCACAGAGTGACAAACATAGCGGCCAAATGAGATAAAGGTTCAACAATTTTGATTATTGATTTTTGAATTTTGAATTTTATTAGTATATTTGCCCGCTAATTTGAGGCAACTATGGACACACTGAGAGAATTTAGTATCCCACTGAAAGGCATAAAGGCCGGGGAGCATCAGTTTGAGTTTCAGTTGAACAAGGAGTTTTTAGAAGCCCTTCAAGACGACCAAATGATTGATGCAGACGTGGTTGCAACGGTAACAATGACCAAAGCCGCTGCAATGATTACCTTCCAAGTGGAGCTAAATGGCACAGCTTGTGTAGAGTGTGACAGGTGTCTTGACGAGATAGAATACCCCATTGAGGCGGAAGATACTCTCTACGTCAAGTTTAGCGAAGAGGAGTATGAGTTCGACGGAGAGGTGATGTGGCTCAACCCCGCAGAAGAGCAGATAAATTTGGCCGAATACCTCTACGAAACGCTGTTGCTCGCGCTGCCCTATCAGAGAGTACACGACAACATTGAGGATTGCAACCCCGAGATGATTGGTCGATTTAGTATTGTTAGCGAGGAGGAGTTTGAGCAGATAGCCGAGCCCAAGGAGGCAAGCCTCGCAGCAGGCGAGAGTGGCCAGATGCTGGCAGCACTGAAACGCTCGATGGAAGAAAGCGCAGAAGAAGAAAATTAAGAAAATAGATAACTTATAAAAAAACAAACACAACTATGGCACATCCTAAACACAAGGTTTCGTCCACCAGAAGAGACAAACGTAGAACTCACTACGTAGCAGCTGTTCCCACCGTAGCAGTATGCTCCAACTGCGGTTCGCCCGTACAGTACCACCGTGTATGCCCCGAGTGTGGCTACTACCGTGGCAAATTGGCAATCGAGAAAAAAGCTGAGTAAATCTCAACCATTACTTAATGGTGCGTAATCTTCGCATAGGCATTGACGCAATGGGTGGCGACTACGCCCCCGAAGCAGTTGTCAAGGGTGTTGTAGAGGCCATTGGTCAGTTGGAAAGCACCACCCAAGTAGTGCTCTTTGGCGACAAAGAGGCTATTGAGAAGTGCTTGAAGGCCGAGGGCTATGAGGGTCAGAGGATTGAGATTGTCCCCACAACGGAGGTAATCACAATGCACGACCACCCCGCCAAAGCATTTCAGGCAAAACCCGATTCGAGCATTCGCAAAGGTTTTGAGTATCTGAAAGCCGGCAAGATTGACGGCATCGCCAGCGCCGGCTCGACTGGCGCAATGATGGCAGGCGCTATGTTTACGGTAGGTACTACCGAGGGCGTCATCCGACCCGCAGTGTCGGCAGCCATCGCCAATGTCAGGGGCGGTTACACCCTCCTCTTGGATGTGGGCCTGAATGTAGATTGCAAACCCGAGGTGCTGGCTCAGTACGGCATTATGGGTAGCATCTACGCCAAAGACCTCTGGGGACTCGAAAACCCCAAGGTGGGCCTGCTGAATATAGGCGAGGAGGAGAGCAAGGGTAACGCCGCTGCCAAAGCAGCCTATCAGATGTTGGCCCAAACAAAGGAGATTAACTTTGTGGGCAACATCGAGGGCAAAGACTTCTACCTCGGCAAAGCCGATGTGGTTGTGTGCGACGGATTTATGGGCAATGTATTGCTGAAACTCTCCGAGAGCCTGCGCTACATAGCCAAAGCCCGCAAGATTGACGACGAGTTTCTCGACAATCTCAACTACGAGATTAAGGGTGGCACTCCCGCACTGGGTGTGAACGACGTAGTCATCGTGGGTCACGGTAGCTCAACTGTCTTGGCGCTGAAAAATATGGTCATCCAGACCGAGCTCAGCATCAAGGCAGGCTACGCAGAGGATATTCGCCGCGCTTTTGCAACCAAAGCCTCCGCCGAAGAAGAGAAATAGAGAGTGAGCCTCACCGCAGGCCACACGGTTCCATAGTTCAACGGATAGAACGACAGTTTCCTAAACTGTAAATCTGGGTTCGATTCCCGGTGGGACTACTAAGAGCGAGCAACCTTGTTGGGTTGCTCGCTTTGTTTTTGCGCAGATGTCAAAAACAACCGAGCAAAACATAAGAGGAGCTTATGGTGCTATAAAAATTATCAATTTGACTTTTAGCGCAAATGGTATTATCTTTGCTATACAAAAGAGAACATAATTAAGTAGAACCATAAAAAACCTAACAACTATGGCAGTAAAATTTTTTAAGTGTAACCACTGTGGTAATGTAATCGTTAAGGCCGTTGATGGCGGCGTTGTTCCCTTCTGCTGCGGCGAGAAGATGACCGAGCTCACAGCCAACACCGTTGAGGCAAGCCAAGAGAAACACCTCCCCGTTGTGGAGAAAATCGACAACTGCAAATATCGCATCAAGGTGGGTAGTGTTGAGCACCCAATGTTGCCCGAGCACCATATCAGCTTCATCTACATCGAGTTTGAGGATGGCGGTATGCGCCTCGACCTGAAAGACAAACCCGTTGTGGAGGTATGCCTGTGCAACCGCAAGCCCATTGCCGTATATGAGTACTGCAACCTTCACGGCCTCTGGAAAACCGAATGGTAGAATGTTTTGACAAACGCCACAACCTATAAGAACGCGGGTATCGTTTTCGATACCCGCGTTCTTTCAATTCAAAATGCAAAATTCAAAATTCAAAATTAGTTTGACATAGGGCGTTAGACGTTTTTGGAGCACCACCCTCACAAAAGACAGCTTGCTGTCCGTCTTGCCACGACTGCCGTAGGCAGGCGGTTGGCATCTACCGCTCTGAGCGGTCAGCGGTCAGCAGTCAGCAGTCAGCTTTGCGCCTTCGGCGCGACAGACCTCTCCCCTGCTTCGCAGACCCTCCCCTAACTTAGGGGAGGAGTGGTCGTGGGGCGAAACGCCCTTGTGACCCTTGTAACCCTTGTGACCCCTGCTACCCCTGTAAAAAAACTCGGGTATCTTTTTTAATACCCGAGTTTTATATTTTGCCTTAGGACGTTAGACCCCAGAGGCTGGGTTTTGCGAGGCGAGTTTCGTGCCAAACAAAGGAGCGAGTCCGCATTGGGTCGGGAGAGGGTCGGCTGGGTTTTGTGAGGCGAGAGCAAGGCTTGCGTAGCTGAGGAAACCGCAGCTTACTGGGCGTAAGTGAGGATTTCCGAAGCAAGCGTAACGCAGCTATCGCCCACAAGGCACAGCCGAAAAAAAGGGAGTCCTAAGGACTCCCTTTGGGTGACTGATGGGGCTCGAACCCACGACATTTGGAACCACAATCCAACGCTCTGCCAACTGAGCTACAGTCACCATCTGAGGTTTGCAACTACGCCGTAGCGCAAACCTTTAACGGACTACTACAAACCGTTAACGTGAACCTGCAAGCCGCTTTTCAGGTTGGCTGCTTTGTTCTTGTGAATAACGTTTTTCTTTGCGAGTTTGTCCAACATAGCAGCTACCTTAGGAAGAAGAGCCTCAGCAGCAGCTTTGTCGGTGGTACCACGCAATGCTTTCACAGCGTTACGAGTTGTTCTGTGGTAGTACTTATTCGCTACACGACGTGTCTCAGTCTGGCGAATACGCTTTTTAGATGACTTGTGATTTGCCATAGTTATATATTTTTTAAATTTTTTACTTTCTTGCAGCCCATAGCAGAGTCGAACTGCTCTTTCAAGAATGAAAATCTTGCGTCCTAACCGATAGACGAATGGGCCCCGACTACTTAACTTAGGTAGCTTTTTAGCGGTGCAAAGGTAACTAAAAAAAGGTAAAATGCAAACTAATTTCGCATTTTTTCACTTTTTTAATCGCACGTTTCCTCTTTCTCTATCAAATTCTATCTGACTACTCTCAAAAAGTCGGCCCAACTGGCCACTTTCGATGAGCATTTGGGCTGTTCCGTAGTGGAATTGTCCCTGGTCGATCATCGCAATCGTATCGCACAATTCGAGCGCAATCGACAGGTCGTGGGTGGAGAAGAGAATACACTTACCCTCTTGGTGGGCCAAGCGTTTCAGAAGCAAGCATATCTCATACTTATTGGGCAGGTCGAGGAAGGCCGTAGGCTCGTCGAGCAAGATTATGGGAGTATCCTGAGCCAGCGCTCGGGCAATCATAACTCGCTGACGTTCACCATCGCTAAGGCTATCCATAGAAGCCTCGGCAAAGCCATCCATACCAACCAACCTCAGCGCCTCGGCCACCTTCTGGCGGTCTTCCTCGGTGAGTCGCCCCACCCAATTGGTATAGGGGGCACGTCCGAGCGAAACAACGTCCCAGACGTGCAGATTCTGCACCTTCACGTCGTCGGTAGAGACGAAAGCTATCTGTGCAGCCAACTCCTTCATTGTGAGTCGTGCCGCATCGTGGCCGCCAATTGTAATCACCCCACCCTGAGGCTTAGACAATCCGGCAATAGTTCTCAGCAGGGTGCTTTTGCCCGTACCATTGCGGCCAATCAGGGCTGTAAGTTCGCCCCAACCGAAGCCCACATTTGCCCCAGCCATAAGCACCCTCTGGCCATAGCCGAGGGTAAGGTCGTGGAGCTCGATGGTGTATATTCTTTCGGTGTTCTGCATAGGGCCAAACTACATCATTATCTTGCGGTTACGGAAAATCACAACAACCACAATAGGTATTCCAACAAGTGCCGACACGGTGTTGATTGGAAGTGTAACATCGCCCGACAGGAGCGAGGTGGCGATGTCGCACAGCAGCATTATGGTCGTACCCGAGAGCATCGTTGCAGGCACAAGCACCTTGTGGTCGGCCTCGCGGAAGAGCATACGGGCAACGTGGGGAACAGCAAGGCCAATAAATCCGATAGGGCCACAGTAGGCCGTCACTGTACCTGCCAGCATCACCGTCGTGAGTGTCACCATAAAACGTGTGCGCTTTATGTTGAGTCCCATTGTGCGGGCATAGTTCTCTCCCAAGAGGAGTATATTGAGAGGTTTGATGAGCAGCACCGAGAGCACCAATCCCACAACAATTACCGGCACAACCACCCATAGTTGCGAGAGGGTCACTCCACCCAATGAGCCCATAGTCCAAACGACGTATGATTTGAGCGCTCCCTCGGGCGAGAGGTATTGCATAATCTCCACCAGAGCCGAGGCTGCGCTACCAAACATCATACCGAGTATGAGCACCGTCATAATGTTCTTGATGCGTGCCGTAACGGCCATAACGACCATCATTATGAGGGCCGAGCCAATCCAAGCCGCTCCTGCCACACCCACATTATGCACCATAGGGTCGGAGGTGGCCACACCCAGCAGGGGCAATCCCAACAACATTATCGAAACACCCAAGCTCGCACCCGAGCTAACACCCAACACATAAGGCCCTGCCAATGGGTTGCGAAAGAGGGTCTGCATCTGCAATCCCACCGTAGAGAGGGCAGCACCTGCCAGCAGAGCCATAACAGCCTTAGGCAGTCGGAAGTTGCGGACAATCAGTTGCATAGGCTCGCTTGCCGCATCGGGAGTTCCACCAAACAACCCTCGCCACACATCGCCCAGAGGTATGGCCACACTACCAATAGCCAAGTCCACCACAAACAAAATCAGGGTAGCCACAGCCAAGAGTGTAAAGAGTATGTTGTGCCTTCTTCTCATTTTACCTTTTCGTAGTAGTAGAGTTCACGCTCCTGGTGCATACATTCGGGGTGGAGGATTGAAATCAAATCGGCCAACACCACATCGGCCCTCAGTGCTCCGCTCTCCCAAAAGTCGCTACCGCCCGAGCGTGTGCTGCGTGCGGTGCAGTTGTAGATGTTGCCCGAGCCAACTGCCTTTGTTGTGGCAAATTTGGGGTTTAAGCTAACCAGCTGAGCCTTTGTGCGGGCTTCGTTGGGATGAAGCCAAAAGTCGGCCTGCGAGAGATAGACATAGGCGCTCTCGCCACTTATAGGGCGCGACAAGCCTTTGCGTCCCTCGCCACCACACAGATACTGGCCACCGGCATCCTCAATCAGACGTACCACATAACTATCGTCGGCAGGCACAAACCACACATCCTTATAGGGGGCATTAAGCATAACCTTAGGTCGGCCCTCTGCTCCGAGCACCGAAAGGCGCAGGCTCTCGTAGCGCTCGGCAATGCCACAAAAAATCTCCTCGGCCTCGGCTCTGCGGTCGAAAATCTCGCCAAAGGCCACCACCCACTCACTCTTACCCAGAGGGGTGGTTTCGGTGTGGTCGGCAATATAGACATAGGGGATGTGCATCTCGTCGAGCTTGGCCGACATTGCGCCATTCTCGCCCGAAGTGCCATAGATAAACACCACGTCGGGACGCATAGAGGCCAACACTTCGTAATTGACATAGGCATCGTAGCCCACCTCTTTCACTCTGCTATCGGCCACTGCCTCAACAATATAGGGATTGGACAAATACTCCGCCCCGCTCACGCCCACAATGCGTTCCACACAACCGAGTGCATCAATAAATGCCGTATGGCTCGACGACATACAAACCACCCTCTGAGGGTTGGACTCGATGGTTATGCCCTCGAAACCCTCGGGTGCTTTCTCTCCGTCGCGGGCGATGAAAATCTCCTTCACAACCCCCTTGCTACCGGGCCAAGGCGAGAGAATACGCAGCACAGACGATTGGCCCTCGGTGGCCAGAATGGTGTAGCCCTTCGAGGCGTGGGGCACATATAGCTCCTCGCCCCACTCCACCCTACGGGCAGACGAGCCACAGCCACACAGCACAACAAGCGTGAGGCCACAGAGTAGAATATGGAGCAATCGTCGAAGCATAGAGCACAAAAGTACGAAAGAATTTAGGAATTTCAGCCACGTCAAAGAATTATTCCCCAAAAAAAACGTACTTTTGCACCTCCCTCGCGGAGATACAAACCACAAACAACAACACCAACAATGGGCAAAGCCATATCCATAGCCGATAGTTTCAACACCCGCAAACTGCTGCGCTACACGCTGCCTACAATCGTGATGATGGTTTTCACCTCGATTTACAGCGTTGTGGATGGTATTTTTGTCTCCAACTTTGCCGGCAAGACCGCCTTTGCGGCCATCAACCTCATCTATCCCGTAATTATGGTCGTGGGCTCGTTGGGCTTTATGATGGGTGCGGGAGGTAGCGCTCTGGTGGCCAAAATCCTCGGCGAAGGCGACAACCAGAGGGCCAGCCGAACATTCTCGCTCATTACCTACGTCACAATCGGAGTAGCCACCACGCTGAGTATCGTGGCGCTCCTACTGCTCAGGCGCATATCCATTTGGCTTGGAGCTGAGGGGCAGATGCTCGACGACTGCATACGCTACGGGCGCATTGTCATCGTTGCCCTGCCTGCATTCTTGTTGCAATGTATGTTTCAGCCATTTATGGTGGCGGCAGACCGCCCCTCGCTGGGACTCAAATTTGCCATTGCAGCAGGCCTCACCAACATCCTCTTCGACTACCTCTTCATTGCCCTTTTTGACTGGGGATTGGAGGGTGCTGCCTACGCCACTGCACTGAGCCAGTGTGTGGCAGGCTTAGGGCCTCTTGTCTATTTCTTGCGGCCCAACAGCAGTTTGCTCCATCTGGGCTCGACCAAGTGGGACTATGGGGCGTTGCGTCAGACCTGTCTGAACGGCTCTTCGGAGATGGCAACCAACATCTCGGCCTCGATAGTTGTGATGCTCTACAACGCTCAGCTACTCAAATACATAGGCGAGGATGGTGTGGCAGCCTACGGAGTGATTGGCTACCTGCTGTTTATATTCACTGCCATATTCTTTGGCTACTCCACCGGCTCAGCTCCCATAGTGAGCTACAACTACGGAGCAAAACGCCACAGCGAGCTTAGGGGCGTGGTGCATCGCAGCTACCGCCTAATTGCTATCTTCTCCGTTGGTCTAACAGTGGCCGCAGAGCTACTTTCTGCACCCCTTTCAAAACTCTTTGTGGGCTACAACCAAGAGCTCTACCTACTCACGCTCAAAGCGTTGAGAATCTACTCATTGGCGTTTCTTCTGGCGGGAATAAACATCTACACCTCGGCACTCTTTACGGCCCTCAACAACGGCCCTATCTCGGCCATCATATCCGTCTCGCGCACACTCATATTTGAGTGCGGAGCGGTTATCGCCATACCTTTGTTGATAGGCATCGACGGCATTTGGTGGGCCATAAGTTTTGCCGAGAGCGGAGCACTACTTATGAGCATTGGTTTCCTCTGGCGCTACCGCCACCGCTACAAACTCGTCAGATAGCCCCCCCAAAAAAACAGCTATTTGAATATCGTAGTCTATCTACCCCACTATTTGCCCATCTATATTGGTGGCATTATCTTCGCTCGCAGAAATCAAACCACACAAGAAAACCGATGAAAAACAACAAAGAATTTTGGCGCGTAGTGAAGTTTGTACTCTTCTCGGCAAGCGCTGGTATTGTGCAAATTGGCTCATTCACGCTCCTCAACGAGCTAACTGGTTGGCCCTACTACGCCTGCTACCTTCCCTCGCTACTGCTGTCAATCCTCTGGAACTTCACACTCAACCGCAAATTTACCTTCCGCTCGTCGGCCAATATGGCTGTTGCGATGTTGAAGGTCGTAGGTTACTACTGCATCTTCACACCCACCACCACCCTGCTGGGCAACTGGCTCGCTGAGGGCATTGGGTGGAACGAATACTTGGTTACGGCCATCAATATGTTGCTGAATCTCTCCACCGAGTACCTCTTCCAGCGCTATGTGGTCTATCGCAACAAGATTGACAACAACAAAGCACAATAGCACACAAAAAGCCGACCCGTTTGGGTCGGCTTTTCTTTTCAGCAGGCCACCTTTGGGCCTACTCTACCTCTTTCACTCCGTTGAGTTCGCGGGTCTTGGGCAGGTCGAGCGCCTCGGCCAAAATCTCAATGGGGTGAAGTACCCTTGCAGAAGTGTGTGAGGCAATCTGCTCACGACAGCTCTCGCAATCGGTCACAACACAATCTATATCCATCGACTCAATCGCCCCAAACAAGCTCCCTCCGATAGCCTCCGAGAAGGAGTAGTTCTCGCTACGCAGTGCATAGCTACCCGCCCTACCGCAACATTGCGAAGGCAACATCAGAAGTTCCAGACCCGGAATTAGCCTCAACAACGATGTGGAGTAGAGCGTCCAACCCAAACGCTCCATATAGCAGGCCGAGTGGTAGGCCACACGACGGTGGTAGTCCTCGCGGAAGGCAAACCTAATCTCGCCACGCTCCATAAGGCGATAGAGGAAGCGTGTGGCAAGCGTCAGACGCTCTTTTAAGTCGGCCACATCCAAGCCCAAAATGTTGTGGTAGCTCTCTCTGAGGGTGTAGATGCAGGCGGGCGACGTGGCCACAACCTTCACAGCACAACCCTCGCCAACGGCCTTTCTGAATTGCCCCAAGTTGGCCTTAGCATCGCTCTGGGCGCTACGCAACATACCACTTGAAATCTTCTCCCTACCACAGCAACGCACATCGTCCATAAGCACAAGCCCACACCCAACAGCATTGAACACCTCTATCATTGCACGCCCCAAGTCGGGGTTGTGGTAATTGACCCAACAGCCATAGAAGTAGGCCAAGCGACGAGGGTAGGCGCTCTGTTTTGCGGCCTGCTCCTCCTTGCGATACCAAGTCGTAAAGCGCTCGCCTGTGTAGTTGGGGAGGCTACTGCGTTGGTCGATACTCAGCACCCCGTCGAGCGCCTTGCGAAACCACCTCGACGAGAGCGTACTATTGACCACAGGGGCAACATAGCTGGCCACAGAACCCAACATATCGGTATGAGCAAGCAACCTATCGCGCAACGGTGCTCGGCGAGCCTTGCTATTCTTAATCCTTGCCAGAGTGATGATGTCGCCAATACGCACACCCGAGGGGCACGACATCTCGCAACGCTTGCAGTTAAGACAGTAGCGCAAGGCCTCGTCGTAGTACATTGGCTCACGTAGTCGGTAACGCTCGCCATCGGGGCCCGCTTGCTTAGGGCCGGGATAGAGAGGATTAACCTCCAACATTGGGCAATAGACCGTACAGATAGTACACTTTGTGCACTGCTCAAAGTTGTTTTCGCTGATGTTGCTCTGTTGGTACTTCATAGCTTTGCCTCCTTGTGCTACTTTTTATCATTACAACTCAAAATATCCTCCGCTGCCATAAAAGCTGTGGCCACAACCACACCAGCACCACAACCCTCCTTAACAGGGTCGGCACCCGCCAACACCGAGCCTACGGCATAGAGATTCTCGATAGTCTCTCCCGCAATCGAAGGGCGCAACCTCTCGTCGCACCTGACACCATAGCGCTGGAAGGGCTGGGTATCTAAAATATGCTCTCCACACCACTCGGCACGCGAGTCGTCGCACTCCACATCGAGGCCAAAGACCACTTCGCGTATGCCATTGGGCTGAGCCTCCAAACCTCGACCAAAGAAACTACCCGAGGCGAGAATATAGCTATCGGCCCTAAACTCCATATCGCTATGGTTGGCTGTGCGCAACGAGACAATGCGTCCCTCCTCTAAGGTGTAATCAACCACCCTATCGCCCAATATATACTCGCCACCACAGCGCTGGAACTCCTCCGACAAAAGTCGTTGCATCCTCACTCCGGGCACTGAGGCCGACACCGTTGGCGCAACCCTCACAGGCACTCCAACAATCTGAGCCACACGTTCATAGGCCGCCCTACTCTTCAATCCAAAAACTGCCGGCACAAGGGCCAAGTCTGCATCCTTGCCCACAGCCTTGCCTATTATGTGGGCCAACTCGTCGAGCGCCTCGCCCTGCAAGCCACGAGCAATACTCACAGCCCTCATCTCGGTGGCACTCTCGCGCAAAGCCTCCAAAGCCGCACTCGTGACCGTCACCACCTTGCACTCCACACCACGTTTGCGCAGCGAGCTGGCTATAAACTCGGGGTAGAAGTCGAGGTAGCCCTGAATAGCAACAATGGTCACTCGTGGGTACTCCTTAGGCTCAGGCTCAGCGAAGGTAACAAACTCATCCATAGTGAGCCACGCAGGTTTTATCGCTCCAATGGGACTTAGGCGATAGTGGCTGCTTCCGAACCTCCGACTATCGGCCACCTGCTCCAAGCCCCCCACAAGTGGCACACCTGCCCTTGCGAAAAGCTCCTTTGCCTCGGCCGAGTAGCGCACCAAGCGCTGCATACCTACTTTATTATAGGGGTGCGACGGATGACTCTGGGGCAGCTGCTCAAACTCCTCGCGCGAGCCTCCCCACAATTCCAGAGAGCCCGAACAGAAATGGAGCGCACTCTTGCCACTGGAAATAATGGCCACACGTTGCCCCCGGCGAGCAAGGGTAATGCCGCCAATAAGACCTCCAAGTCCTCCGCCAATTATGACCGTATCGTATCTCATTCTATACTATCATTCTCCTCCTGTTGCTTGTCGTCGGTGGCCTCGGTCATCTCGCCCAAGCCACAAACTCCCTCATAGAACCACTGCGTAAACTGAGCCTCTATAAGCGAGCCACCCCAAGCCACAGGGCGCACACCACGCCAACGTTGCTCAATAAACTCGGCCACATCGGCCAGCGCCTGCTCCGAAGAGCCTGTGGCCCTACCCACCAAACCTGCCGCCCTCATTGCACACATATGGCCCTGACAAGTGCCCATACCCAAGCGCACACGACGACGCAAATCGACCAAACGCTTGACTCCCAAGCTCTCAATGGCATACTTCACCTCGGCCACCGACACCTGTTCACACTCGCAAACCAATGCTCTATCGGCACTCTGGCGGAAGTCGATGTCGGCCACACTATCGCCGTGACGACCCTCAGCACCCTTGCGTCCTACGCCCATCGAAATGAACTCCTTACGTCCCTTCTTGGTGGCAAGCCTCGGCTCATTTTGCGAGCCGACCAGAGGACGTTGGGCCGTAGTACAAGCCACCGCCAAAGCAAGTTTCCTACACACAAGGTCGGTAGCACACTCGGCCATAAGTCTGTATGTGGTCAGCTTACCGCCCGCAATAGTAACAAATCCCTCCAAGCCATCTCTCTCGGCGTGGTCGATGCAGACCATACCTCGCGAGAGGTTGCGACCCGAGCCGCCATCGCCATCGGCCAAGAGCGGGCGCACACCCGAATAGGCCCTCAGGATGCGTGTGGTGGCCAACGCAGGGGCCAACTTGCTACCCTCGTCGATGAGTACATCGACCTCCTCGGCCGTAACCTCGTTGCGGTCAATCTCGTCGAAACGAATACGTCGTGAAGTTGTGCCTATGAGTGAGATGGTGTTGCCCGGAACAAGAATGTCGGCATCGGCAGGCTTGCGACAACGGTTGATGACCATATTATTGACCCTATGGCCAAAGACCAAAAGCGACCCCTTCGAGGGGTACATTGCCACCTCAACGCCAGCCATCTGTGCAATCTTGCTACTCCAAATGCCGGCAGCATTGACAACCACCTTAGCACCAACCCTACGGCTTTGGCCCGTTCTAACATCGCGCAAAACGACCCCCTCAATGCGTGTGGCCGAGCCAACAAACCCCTCCACCTCGTGGTAGGTGAGCACTTCGGCTCCGTGCAACTTGGCATCGAGCATATTGGCCGAAACAAGTCGGAATGGGTCGATAGAGGCATCGGGCACTCTGACAGCACCAATGAGCGAGGGATTGACAGCAGGCTCTAATCGGAGAGCCTCGTCGGGCTCAATAGCCTCGGCATCTATACCTGCCCTATGGCAAGCCTCAATAAAAGTGGATTGATAGCCCAAGTCGTCCTCGGGCAAAGTGATAAATAGTCCGTCGGTAGGCTCAACGCAGTGGCGAGCAATATGGCGCAGGATGCGATTCTCTGCAATACACTCGGCAGCCGACTCACAGTCGGTAACGGCATAGCGAGCACCACTATGCAGCAGGCCGTGATTGCGCCCCGTAGCCCCCGTAGCCAAGTCGCTACGCTCAACAACCAACACCCTCAGGCCACGCAAAGCACAGTCGCGTGCCGTACCGACACCCGTTGTGCCACCACCAATGATGACAACATCGTACTGTTTCTGCTCTGCCTGTGCCATAAAAAGTCTAATCTCTACGCTCCAAACGTACCAAACCGCCCCGTTAGTATCTACCTCAGAGCCTCCAAAAGCATTGGGCGCAAAACCGAAGCCCAAACAGCATAGCCCTCACGATTGACGTGGAGGCGGTCGGGCTCAAACATATTGTCGTTGATTGTGCCATCCGAATTGAGAATCGGAGTATTGACATCAACAAAGGTAACGCCCTCGGTATGAGCCGCATAGTCGGCCATAATGGCGTTAAACAGTCTGTGTTGTTCTATCTTCTGGATGCGGTTGTTGTTGAACTTTATGGAGAGGATGAAGATGGGTTTGTCGGGGTAGTCACGCTGCAAACGCTCCACCAGCAAGCGGTACATATCGAACAGCTCGGTGGGGTGCATATCGCGACCAAAGCCACCCAAGTCGTTGTCGCAATAGAATACAAAAGCTCGGGGCGAATAGTCGGCCAAGACAGTGTGGTAGTTGTAGTGAACATCGCGCATCATAGCCCCGCCATAGCCACGATTGACCACCCTCAGGGGAACCATATCCTCGGCCAGAGTCTTCCACAGCCTTATAGACGAGCTGCCAAAGAAGAGCACATCGCACTCCTTCTCCTCGGTCTGAGCCCTTTGGCGCAACTCCTCAACATCGTTCTTGTCGTAGCGAAGCACCCAATCCATCTGCTCGGCATAGTCAATAGGCAGTGCCGTTTGGATGTGGTACACCTCGCCCTCGGCACTCTTCTCCACCTTGCCAACAGCTCCCTCTGCTGGGCAACCACACTTCTTGGAAGTACAGCCACAAAGCACCATCAGAGCCAATGTGGCAAACACGATTCTCGTTTTCATAGTAGTTAAGAGTATTCATTTATTCATATAAGTGCAAATATAGACATTTTTAGCCACTCCTCCAACACAGATAAGGCAACCTTATGGGCCAAATGTGGTATTTTTTCCAAAAATAAACTATCTTTGTCATCGTCAAAAACGAGTGAATACAACAAAGAAAACATAACTATCAAACTATGAGAAAATTAACACTAATTTCGGTTTTTGTGGCCATCGTTGCAATGTTGGCCAGCGGTTGTCAGCAGCCCGAAGAGCCCACTACAACCATTGAGATTGAGCAGAGTGTAAACATTGGTGCATTGGGTGGCACAACCCGTTTGGAATACACCATTGGTAACCCCGTTGCAGGAGCAACACTCACCCCCTCAACCCCAACGGTGGAGTGGCTCACCGACATTGTTGTTGATGAGAGCAGCATCAGCTTCACCGTGCAACCCAACGTGGGCGTTGGTGCAACCCTGCGCCAAACAACCCTCTCGCTCGGCTACAACAACAAAGAGTTGGCCATAGTAACAATCGAGCAGCAGACAATGGAGTGTAGCTTCTCGCTCACAGGCACCAACATCACCCCCGAAACAATAGACGTGACGGTAGTGCCCACCAACGACCAGATGAGCTACCTTGTGAGCATTGCCCCCAAATCGTTTATTGAGCAGAATGGTGGTCTGGCCGCCTACGTTATGCTCGAAGCCGAGGCCTACCGCAATAGTTTCTACGGCGACCTGCTCGACGACTACCTCCGCACTGGCACTTTCTCCGAAACATTGACCATTCAAGGCGCACCCGAAGAGCCTATGTTGCTCTGGGTAGCTGGCGTGGTGAGGGACAACGACAAGGCCCGCACACCCATTGTAGCCACCGAGCCCGTTGCATACGAATTCCAGTTCTACCCCTACCCCACACTCTCGCTCATCAACTACTCCGTTCACTTCGACACCACCGAGGGCGGCACATACCGTCTGAAATACAACGTCGATTTCCCCTACGAGGGTGGCGTGATGGATTTCCAACTCAGCGAGGGCGGCAGCAGCTGGATTCACAACATTAGAGTGGAGGATAGAGAGATTGTATTCGACTACGATGCCAACCCCTACCCCATTGAGCGCACCTGTGAGCTATACATCACTTACAGCTACGCCGAGGTGTGTGTGCTGAGCATTTCGCAGGTGGCAAGTTTGGAGATGAAAAACATCACCTTTGAGATAACCGCCAAAGAGTTGCACTACGACCGCATAGTTGTTGATTGCACCCCCTCCGACTTAGAGAATAAATATGTGATTGGAGCCATCGCCAAGAAAGACTTTGAGAGCAGCAGCCACGAGAGCGACCCAACAAACATCCCCAAAATTGACCTCGAATCCACCTACTACCGCCCTGTGCCTGTGGTTGGAGCGCAGACCGACTACCTGATTAAAAACACCGCATACAGCTACGACACCAACTGGTATATCTACGCCTATGCCGTAAACGATGCCGAGGATGCAGCCATTTCGGAGGTCTATATGCAGCTCGTCGAGCTCGTCGATGACCGCCCCTATTTCGTATGGCCCGATGAGAGCGTAGTTTCAACCGAGTATTCCAACACCTTCTCGGTTGGCGTGGATGGTGGCACTTACACCGTTAGATACGATGTTGAGAACGACCACACCACAGGCGTTATTACCATCGAAGAGCCCTACGACGACACCCTCGTCAAAGGTAGCGACGGCAAACGTGTAATACACAACCCCGAAGCTCGCACCATAACATTCACCGTAAGCCCCAATACCACCAAGAGGGAGCGCTCGACTTACATCTATCTGAAATACTTTGCCTCCGAAGGAGCAACCTACTCAGATGCCAACACAAGTCTGAAAATCAAACAAAGCGGACGATAAACAGTTATATTTAACAGACAACAATAACAACACCCATAAGCTATGAAACTCAACAAGATATTCTTCCCACTTTTGGCCACCCTCGCACTTGTGGCCTGCAACGACACCCCCGACGACCAGCCCAACAACGAGAAGGAAAATCCAAAAGAAGAGCTCGTTCTGCCCGACGGCACTATCGTACTCAACAACTGCGCCGGCGGTATCTACTTCGGCAACTTCTGGGACGAAGGCATTGGCGACTACTACTTCCTCCTCTCCAACGACACCTCATTCGGCCAGACCGAAGCGGGATTTGATGTGCCTATGACCCCCGGTCGCTGGCTGCTCTATATCGACGTGTGGGGCGCACTCTCCGAGGATCACACCAACCCCATTGTCCCCGAGGGCACTTACACTTGGAGCGAGCAACGTGGCCCTAATGTACTCACAGCAGGCTACACCTTGGCCACCGAAAATGTTGAGAAGGTGGGCGACCAGTACCGAATCGTTGACCACTACTTCCAAGATGGCACGGTGGTTGTAAAACATACCGACAAGGGTTATAAGATTGATGCTTCATTTGTTACGGTCGAGGGCGAGCCTATGAAATTCACTTTCGAGGGCGAGATTACACTCGAAGACAAGAGCGATGACGAGGAGTACAACCCCGAGCTGGATGGCGACGTTACCGTAAACCCAACCACCGCTCGCACCTACCTATATGAGTCCTATGAGAATTGCGACCGACACGTGCTTATGCTCTTCACAACCGACAACCTCACCTACGACAACATCCACGTCAATGAGCCCGGCATCAAACTCCACTTGGGACTCTACAACCAGCCCGGTGCCGGCATTGCAGGTCACTACGAGGCAGGTTATGTAAACGAGGTTGGCATACTCACCAAAGAACCGGGCGTATTCTATCCGGGCAGGATGTATGGCGCAACAACAGCTCTGGGCAGCTTTTTGGAGAGGGTAAACGACGACTTGTCGGTTGAGTATGCTGTTTTGGTTGATGGCACAATCGACATCACCGACAATGGCGATGGCACTCACACCGTTGTGACCAACCTTATCACCGGCAACGACGGCAAAGTGAGCTGCAACTGGACTGGCGTTGTCGTACCTCACCTCGAAGAGTAATACTTGACCAAGAAGCATAAAATAGTAAAGCTCGCGATTTTTAACAGCATCTTGACGGCTGAGGTTTTGATTTATTGATTTTTTTACTACCTTTGCACCACTCATAACGAGTGCGGGCCCATAGCTCAGTTGGTCAGAGCAGCGGACTCATAATCCGAAGGTCGTGGGATCATGCCCCTCTGGGCCCACCAACACAGCAAAAAACTCGGGTATCAGTTTCGATACCCGAGTTTTTTTTAATTCAAAATTGTTTAGGGATGTTAGGGAATTTAGGGAACTTAGGGAATATGCCCTATAATACCTTAATGCCCTTAATGCCCTTAATGCCCTTAAGGTATTAGGTTGGGAGGTGGTAGGCTATGCCTTCGACACACTAACCTCTCCGTCGCTTCGCGACACCTCCCCTGACATAGGGGAGGAGTGGTCGTGGGGCGAAAACTCGGTCGGAAGCCCCCCTTACAAAAACCCCTCGGGAGAATAAAAAAACGCATAGAACGAGATGAATGCAAGGCATACAAGAAAGCGAACTCCGCAGTTTACTAATCGTAAATGAGGAGTCCGCTTATCGATGTATAACGCAGCAGTCGCTCGTTATATGCGTTTTTTATCCGAGCTCGCTCTCCTTCAACCTCTCCGCATTCTCAGCCACAACCAACTGATCAATGCAATCCTGAATGTCGCCATTCATAAAGGCAGGAAGATTGTAGATGGTGTAGTTGATACGGTGGTCGGTAATACGGCCCTGAGGATAGTTGTAGGTGCGAATCTTTGCGCTCCTATCGCCCGTAGAAACCATTGTCTTACGCTTCGAGGCTATCTCGTCCATATACTTGGCATACTCCAAGTTGAAAATACGGGTACGCAACTCCTCCAAAGCCTTGTCGAAGTTTTTGAGCTGCGACTTCTGGTCTTGACACTGCACAACAATACCTGTGGGGATGTGGGTAAGGCGCACTGCCGAGTAGGTGGTATTGACGCACTGACCACCGGGGCCACTGGCGCAATAGGTATCCTTGCGGATGTCGTTCATATTGATTTCCACATCGAACTCGTCGGCCTCGGGCAAGACTGCCACCGTAGCAGCCGAGGTGTGGATACGACCCTGAGTCTCGGTCTGAGGCACACGCTGAACTCGGTGAACACCGCTCTCGTATTTGAGTGTGCCATAGACACCCTCGCCCGTAACCTTCATCACAACCTCCTTATAGCCACCGGCCGAGCCCTCCGAGAAGGAGTTAATCTCGTAGCGCCAGCCCTTGCTCTCTACATATTTCATATACATACGCAGCAGGTCGCCAGCAAATAGAGCGGCCTCGTCGCCACCCGTACCGCCACGAATCTCCACGATAGCATTTTTGCCATCCTGAGGGTCCTTGGGGATAAGCAGGAGCTTAATCTCCTCCTCCAACCTCTCGGCCAGAGGCTCCAACTCGGAAAGCTCCTCACGAGCCATCTCGCGCATATCCTCGTCTTTCTCGTTGGCGAGAATATCCTTAGCCTCGGCAATGTTGGCGAGGGTCTTTTTGAACTTATCTGCCGCAGCAACAAGTGGTTCCAGCTCGCGGTACTCCTTATTGAGCTGGACAAAGCGTTTCATATCGGCAATTACTTCGGGGTCGGTCATCTGCTGACCCATCTCTTCGAACTTAATTTTCAGTCCGTCGAGGCGATTGAGTATAGCGTTATCTACCATAAAAATCTACATTTGGGCGCAAAGATAGGAATTTTTTTCCGTACCTTTGTATGGCATACAACCAAAAAAGAGACAAATGATTGGCGAAAAACACATATCGCTCTCCGAGTTGCTCTCCCAAGTGAAGTTTTCGCTTGCGGAGCAATTTCCGTTGGGGGTGTGGATATGCGCAGAAATTGGCGAGATTAAGACCAACCGCTACTCGGGCCACTGCTACCTCGAACTCATAGAGAAGGGGGCAAGCGAAGGTGCGCCCAAAGCCAAAGCCTCGGCTGCAATATGGCGCAATCGTTGGAGCACGATAGAGAGCTACTTCCGCTCCGCCACAGGCACATCGTTGGAGGCGGGTATGAGGGTGTTGATTAAGGTAAACATCTCGTTCCACGAGGCCTATGGGCTGACGCTCGTGGTGAGCGACATCGACCCCACCTACACCCTCGGCGAGAGTGAGCAGCGCAAGCGCGAAACCATAGCCGCACTCGAAGCCGACGGAGTTATCGGGCTCAACAAAGAGCTTCCCTTCCCCGCTGTGGCACAGAGGGTTGCAGTGGTGTCGTCGGCCACAGCCGCAGGCCTGCAAGACTTCCGTCGCCATATTGCCGAGAGCCCCTTTGACATACGCACCGAGCTATTTGAGGCCATTGTGCAAGGCGGTGGCGCAGAGGAGTCGATTATAGGGGCGTTGGAGCAGATAGCCCAGCGCGAGGAGGAGTTCGACATTGTGGCCATACTCCGAGGAGGAGGCTCGCAGAGCGACTTGGAGTGTTTCAACTCCTATGTGCTCGCGTCGCACATTGCCCAATTTCCCCTACCCGTAGTTACGGGCATCGGTCACGACAAAGACATCTCGGTGGCCGACTTGGTGGCGGCACGCTCGCTGAAAACCCCCACCGCTGTGGCCGATATGTTGGTGGCTATGGCCGAGGAGTTTCTGGGCGAGGCTGAGGTCTGCTATCAGCGCATTGCAACCCTCGCACAGCACACCCTGACGACCCAATCATCTACCCTCACACTCCACGCTGCCAAGCTCATCGGTGCAACCTCCACCCACCTCTCCTCGGCCTCGCTCACGCTCCAAAGGGCCGAGTTGCAGTTGCACCACTCGTCGGTGGCAGCCATCGAGAGAAACCGCAACCGTCTTGCTATGGCCGAGTCGGCAGTGGCAGCCTCGTCGCCCGAGCGCATACTCTCAATGGGTTTTGCCGTGGTGCGTAGTGGCGGTAGGGCAGTTGTGGATGCCTCTGCTTTGGCCGAGGGTCAGACCATTGAAATCACTCTCGCCAAAGGCAAGACCGAGGCGGTAGTAAAGAGCAGCAAGAAACAATAAAAACAAGATAACACAATGGAAAACAAGGAGATTAGTTACAACGAGGCACTCGACGAGTTGGAGTCCATACTGCGCTCCATCGAAAGTGGCGAGGCCGACATCGACACCCTCGCGGCTCGTGTTTCACGTGCCACAGAGCTTATTAAGATTTGCCGTCAGCGACTACTAAAAGTCGAGTCGGAAGTGAAAAACATTTTGGAGAATTGAAAATTGAAAGTTAGCAATCAGCAGTCAGCAGTCAGCTCTGCGCCTTTGGCGCGACTAACCTCTCCGTCGCTTGCGCGACACCTCCCCTGACATAGGGGAGGAGTGGTTGTGGGGCGAAAATTCGGTCAGGAGCACCACCCTAACAAAACGGAGCTTGCTCCGCTCTCCGTCGCTTGCGCGACACCTCCCCTGACATAGGGGAGGTGTGGTTGTGGGGTGAAAGACGCCCTTGCGACCCTTGTAACCCTTGTGACCCCTGCTACCCCTGTAAAAAAACGCGGGTATCGAAAATGATACCCGCGTTTTATATTAGGACTTAGGTCTTTCGACGTTGGACGTTAGACGTTAGACTGCGCCTTTGGCGCGACTAACCTCTCCTGCCCTTTGGGCATCCTCCCCTGACATAGGGGAGGAGTGGTCGTGGGGCGAGTGTTCGGTCGGGTACACCACCCTAACAAAACAAAGATGGCTTCCGAGCATTCGGAAGCCATCTTTGTTTATACATACAGCTTATTAGTAAGCGTACTCAATATTGAAAATGTTGATACCGCTTTTCTGGCTATACAAATAGATTTTCTCGCCAGCTGCCACATTGGAGCAATCTACGGTAAAGACCTCGCCAGTAGCCTCCGAGCCTTGAAGAACAGTCACAAACTGACCAAGTTCAGCGCTCTCGGTAGCTACAACAAGGGTACGAGCTTCGCTCGAACTTGAACTAACAGCCTCAACCTTCAAAGTACCAGCTGCGGGAGCCTCAAAGATAAGCACCTGCTTGGTCAAGCTACCAGTACCACCAAACTGTACGCGGTAGGGTTTGTCACCCTCGGTAACGGTGATGCTATAATTCTTAGCAGCGAATTTGAACTTACCACCGCCAAGCAAAAATTCAAGACCCTTATAAGTAACGCCATCAGCGTTAATAGTAAGGTCATCGGTAGCAGTCATAGTAGCCAATGCAGCTGCATCCAGAGTCTCAGCACCTACTGCCTCATATACAGCCTTGAAATCGGCGGGAGTCCAAGCCAAAACGTTACCAGTGGTGTCGCCACCGGGCTCGGTGGTAGTTGCCTCAACAACATTCATAACCATAGTATTAACATACTTGCCACTGCTTACGCCAATAGCGTAGCCAGTAACGGTGATCTTTTTGCCATCGAATGCTTTGATAGCCTCGCCGTTAATGGGGTACTGGATGCTACCAATAGCGGTCTGTGTGCCCTCAACATTCACGTTGAAGTAGTTACCATTAACGGCCAAAGTGCCAGTGTAGCTAATGTACTTAATGGCAGGAGCTGCAACGTAAGCATCCAAAGCGGCTGCATCCATAACCTCGGCAGTGCCGTGATCTACGGTAGTAGTGCCAGTTTTGGTCAGGGTGCTACCTGCGGTGAACTGAGCAAAGCCACCGTATATGGAGGTAGAGCCCTCAACGGTCAGAACATCACCCTCAACGAAGTCGAAGCCGTGGTCGGAACCGAGGTAAGCCAACATCTTGCCAGTAGCATCACCCAAGAGGTAGCCACGAGCATAGGAAGCCAAAACGGTTGCGCCCTCAACTTTGAAAGTACCCTCCTCGGTAATCTCGGAAATGGTCACAACGGGAGTAGGCTCGGGCTCGGGCTCCTCGCCACCACCCTGGCCAGCCTCGTGCGAGAAGTAGAATGCGCCACCTACCTGATCGGCATCGTTGTAGGAGGTGTGGTAGCCGATAAGGGTCAGCGTGTCGCCAGCCTTCAAGCCAGTTGCTTCGAGAGTGCTCTGGAACTGTTTGCTTGCACCCTTCCAGCCTGCCAACAGACCATATACATATACGCTACCGCTCTCGTCGGTGATGTTGAAGTTACCATACTGGTCGCCATCTTTCAGAGCATCAACAGTACCGGTGAGCATATAGTAGTTGTTCTTGCTCTCCTCGGTTGCAAGGAACTCGGCTACGGTCATAGCAGTTACGTCAATCTTCTTCTCCAAAGTAGAGTTAGCAGCCTGAGGAGTACCGTTGTACTCGCCACGGTTGGAGATGAGCGTTACGATGTCGCCAACCTCAATACCCATACCTTCAAACTCGCCCTTAGCGCCGATACCATATACATATACCTCGCCAGTAGCATCTTTCAGGTTGATGTTGCCATATTCGGCTTTAACAATCGAGCTAACAACACCGCTGATACGATACTGAGTACCGCTCTTCTCAGCAGCCAAGAACTCAGCTACGGTAGCATCAACAATGGGGCTTGCCTCGCCTACGGTGTGGGAGATATAGGTAGCGTTGCTCATCTGAGGATCGCCCTTATACTCGGCACGAGCACCCTGAACGGTGATAACGTCGTTAACCTTCAAGCCAGCAGCAGCCCACTGAGTCTGAGCCTTACCATCGGGGGTAAGCAGACCATAAACGTAAGCAACGCCAGTCTCGTCCTCGAAGTAGAAGTTACCATAGGAAGTGTTGGCAACCTCGGTAATCTTACCGGTAAGAATATAGGTGAAGCCGTCACCAACGGTAGCAACCTCGTTGAAGTACTGCATAGTTACAGGACGAGGAACTGCGGGATCCCACTTGTTGGGGTCGCCAGCCTGCGAAAGGCTAACCTCTGCAATTGCATCGAGGTACTCCCATACGGGTTTGCCATCCTTATCCAAATCCTGCTCGCCATCGCCATCGGCATCAACAGGAATCTTGTCGTAGTTCTGCTCGCCAGCAAACTGAATCTTAGCCGAGCGTTTTGGGCCAAGCTCCGAAACAAGCTCGCCATCTTTCTCTACCAACTCGTAGTTGTCCTTAGTCCTTACGCTAACGGTGGTAGTACCCTCGCCACCAAATGCGGGGCTAACCTCTACCCAAGCGGGAGCAACTGCAATCCACTCGCCGTTGGCGGTAACTTCCAGAGTCTTTGCCTCGGCATTCTCCTGAGCAAACTCACCCAACGACTGGGTACTTGTCGTAATCTCGGTACCGAAGGTAATCTCCTCCTCATACTGGTCGGAGCACGAGAACATCAATGCGCCAGCCAAGAGAGCACCAAAAATCGAAAAAATCTTTTTCATATTCGTTTGTTATCTATTATTATATTATTCCAACTCTTCGAGGCTCGGCTGTGACACTTTGGCGGGTCACAGCCGGCTCGATATTTAGATTTGTATCTCCACAGCAGAGATTAGAAGGTTACACGCAGACCAAGCTGGCACCTCCAACGCGACGAGAAGTCCGAAGGAGTGAACTTGGGATCGTTCCACTTGTAGGTGGGGGTCATATTGCCCTCAGCGTCACCCGACATCTGGGTAACTTTCAGCACTGTGAGGTTGTATGTACCGCTGTAATAAGCACCCCAAGCAGGGTTGAGCAAGTTGGCAAAGTTGAGAACGTCGAAAGTAACCTGTACTTTGCGGCCCTCTTTCTTGTCGTAGATGAAATCCTGAGCAACGTGCAAATCAACCTGGTGGTCGAAGGGCTGGATACCGGCGTAGCGAGTACTCCACTCACCACGGTGGCTCGACAAGTACTTATCGCCACGGATGTATTTCTCGAAAGCAACAGCGCTCTCAACATCGGTCCAGTTCATCATACCAATCTCCTCCTGAGTGGGGATATACATAAGCGAGTTACCCTTCTGGCCGTCACCGTTGAAGTCGGCATCCTCAGCCATAGTGTAGCAGAAGCGCTGACCGCTCTGAATCTCATAGGTAAGAGCAAACGAAGTCTTCATACGGCCACCAGCGTAGTAAGGAGTGCTGTAATTAGCCATAAAGTTGAGTTTGTGAGGACGGTCGAAGAGCGAGTAGCTCAACTCGTCGGGCGAGTTGGTATCGAGCGAGTAGTTGTACTTCCAGTTGGAATAAGCTACCGACGAAGTACCGTCGTTGAGCGAGTAGGAGTGGCCGTAGGTATAGGCAGCCATCAAATCCAAACCAAAGTCAAACGACTTCTCAACCTTACCGCTAATCGAGTAGGTGTAGCCCTTGTTGGTGTTGTCCAAAGCAACGATTGCATAGTAAGCACCGCTATCGATGGTGTAGTAAGGAGCAGTAGCCTCAACGTCTTTATTAACAGCGTAAACAACGTTGTTGCTGGTAATTGCAAGGTTCTTGAAGAATACGTTGTTCATAGTCTTCGAGAAGAGAGCGTCCAAAGTGAGTTTCCAACCACCCTCGAACTCCTTGTCCAAACCGAGGTTTACACGGAATACCTGAGGATACTTGAAGTTCTCGTTGAGAGTGTTGATAGTAGCACCCGACTCACCTGCCTTGATAGTGCCATTGGCAACCATATCGTAAGGATTGCTGGTGAACTGGAAGCCGTCGCCAACAGTGCTAACGGGGTTGTTGATGGTAATCGACTTCGCCTCCATACCGGTGTTGTTATATGCGTTGGAAATCCAAACGAAAGGTACACGACCAGTGAACAAACCAGCACCACCACGTACGAGGAAGGTGTGCTCGTAGTCGAGCCAGTAGCGGAAACCTACACGAGGCGACCAGAGAATCTGAGCCTTAGGAGTAGTACCTACAAACTCGCCATTGTCGATAGCATATTTGCTCTCGTTGAAATCGGGGTTCTCGGTAGGATTGTTAAGCAACATAGGCATATCGGCACGGATACCGTAGGTCAGAGTGAAATCGCGGTTGGGTTTCCACTCGTCCTGTGCATACAGACCAAACTGTGCAGCCCAAGTAGTAGCAGCCCATACGCTCTCGCCACCAGTCAGGTTGGGGTCGGCGTACTTATAGTTGAACTGGCTGGGGTTGTTGGCAAAGAAGTCAGCAACCGATTTATAGGTGTAACCACCGTAGGCGTACTGCAAGAAGATGTTGGAGAATTTGAAAATCTCGTTGTGAGTACCGATGGTGATGTTGTGGTCGCCCAAGTAGATAGACAAGTTGTCCGAAATGGTGTAGTTGTCGGAGTTCATACCGTTTGCACCCGACGAGTACTCAGTACCGAGGTCAACAGTAATCTTGTCCTGAATATACATATTTGCACCCTTGTAGGCAATGTCACGCTTGTCGCGTACAAACACGCCAGTAGCACGGAACTCGTTGGAAACATTCTCCGAGATACGCGAGTTGAGCTCCAATACCAAAGTGTTGGTGCGGTTTTTCATCTTGTAACCCGAGTTGTTGAAGTAGTAGGTGTAGTAGCCCGAGCTGTACTTATCCGAGTAGGAGTCGGCAAACTGATAGCGGAACATCAGTTTATTATTGTTGTTGATGTTCCAGTCCAAACGTGCCAAAGCGTTGAGCGAGCGGCTATTAACCTGATGGGGATCGAAGCTCTCGCTGAAACCGTCGATGTGCTCGCCGTAGGTAGCCTCGTAGTGTTTAATCATCTCGGCTGCAAGCTCCGAAGTCAGATACTCATAGGTCTTGTCACCAATGGTAACAGGTTTGCTGAGTTTCTGGTCCTCATTCATATAGGAGTCGTTGTCGGGGCTGTAAACGTTAGGATACGATTTACCAAAGTACTCACCCGATACGAACAAGAACAATTTGTTCTTAATGATAGGGCCACCAATGGTGAACGAGTAGGTCTCCTGATACTGTTTGTCGTATTTCAGACGCTCACTCTTACCAACCTTATCGAGGTAGGTGGTGTTGCTCTTACCAATGAGCTCCTGGTTGTTGTAATAAGTCGAGAAACTACCTTTAATCTTGTTAGTACCCGACTTGGTGATGGCGTTGATAGCACCACCGGTAAAGCCCGACTGACGTACGTCGAAGGGGGCAACTACAACCTGAATCTCCTCGATAGCATCGAGCGAAACGGGGTTACCACCAGCCTGAGCACCGTTAGTACCGTCGGCCGAAAGACCAAAGGTATCGTTGGCAACAGCACCGTCAATCTGGAAGGAGTTGTAGCGGTTGTTAGAACCTGCGAAAGACATACCACCATTTTTGCTGACCGAAGCCTGGGGAGTGAGTTTCACAATGTCATAAACGCTACGGTTGATGGTAGGCATAGCCTCAACCTTTTCGAGCGAGAAGTTGTCGGCAGCACCAGTCTTGTGTGCAACAAATGCGTTCTGGCCTACAATCGAAATCTCCTCAATCTCAGTACCGGCCGCGAGAGTTGCATTTACCTCACCGGGCTCACCGAGTTTGAGGTAGATGTCGTTGTACTGTTTGGTGCTCATACCAATGAACGAAATCTCAACGGTGTAAGGACCGCCGATACGCATACCATTGATATTGAAACGACCGCTGGTGTTGGTAGCTACTGCATACTCAGTACCAGAAGGAGTGTGAACTGCCACGATAGTAGCGCCAATTACTGGCTCGCCCTTTTCGTCAGTCACCAAACCGTTCATACTCGAAGTTGTAACCTGAGCCATTGCGCTCAATGCTACAAACAACGAAACAACCAATGTGTAGAATTTCTTCATACTTTTTGTTTTTAGTTTGTGAAAAATTGTTAATTGTTTATAAAAAATTGTTTTTGGTTAAAATTTCCTCTTTCAGTTTGTCATATAAAACAAAAAGGAGGGGTATTCAAAGAATACTCCTCAACTATTACTATCGGGGAAAACGCCTGACTCCAATGTCAAACGACACAGAATCACAGCGCCAAACTGCTCTCTCACAACACTTTGCCCTTTTATAAAAATTTGTCTCATACGAATTACCTCAATCGGCACCGCAAATATATGTATTTCTCGGATTCTTACGAAACATTTTTACCAACAAATTTTCAACATTCACTCTCTATTCCATAACTACGTTATGGGCGTTGGCAAAAAACTGTTCCCCCTTAGAACATTGCCTTGGGCAATTCGGACACAGTGTTGATATAGACCACCTCTATACCCTCGGGCACTCTCAATCCTCTGCCCGCAAGGTAGCCACTGACGATTATGCGACCAAATCCGTGACGTGCGGCCTCGGCAATACGTTGCTCGGTGCGGGGCGCGGGGCGCACCTCGCCCGAAAGGCCAATCTCGCCAGCCATACAGACTCCCTCGCCAATGGCCCTATCGAAGTAGGAGGAGATAACAGAGCCGACAATAGCCAAATCCAATCCCGTATCCTGTACCTTAAACCCACCTGCAAAATTCAAGAATACATCCTTCTGAAACATCTTCATCCCCACTCTCTTCTCCAACACAGCCAGCAACATATTCAGGCGGCGGTAGTCATATCCCGTAGCCGAGCGCTGGGGAGTGCCATAGGCGGCATTGCTCACCAGAGCCTGCACCTCAATAAGATAGGGGCGGATGCCATCGACAGCAGCACCCACAGCCACGCCACTTAGTTGTTCGTCGGGGTGGCTGAGGAGTATTTCCGAGGGGTTGGCAACCTCCACCAAGCCCTCCTCGCGCATCTCGAAAATGCCAATCTCGAAGGTTGCGCCAAACCTATTCTTTATGCCACGCAAGAGTCGGTAAACATTGTTGTTGTCGCCCTCAAACGAGATTACAACATCGACAATATGTTCCAGAATCTTTGGGCCTGCAATAGCACCATCCTTAGTGATGTGGCCAATGATAATGACCGACGTGCCGCTCTCCTTGGCCATCTTCAACAGCCTTGCAGCACACTCGCGTATCTGCGACACGCTTCCGGCCGACGATTCAATAGCCTCGGTGTAGATTGTCTGGATGGAGTCGATAACGACCAAGTCGGGTTTCATCTCCTCCGTATAGCTCAGAATATTCTCCAAGAGGGTTTCGGGGTAGATATAGCAGTCGTCGCTCACATTGCCCAATCGCGAAGCCCTCATCTTTATCTGCGAGGCCGACTCCTCTCCACTGACATATAGCGTCTTAATCCCCTCGGTGGCCAAAGCAATTTGAAGGCTCAGGGTGGACTTGCCAATGCCCGGTTCGCCACCAAGCAACACCATAGAGCCCCTAACCAAGCCTCCGCCAAGCACCCTATTGACCTCGGTGCTGGAAAGTTGAATCCTGCGGTGGTCGGCCTCGGCTATATCGGCCACCCTCTGTGGGCGGCTCTCGCTAGGGCGTCGGGTGGTGCTCTCGCTCACACGAGCCACAACCTCCTCCGAGCAACTGCCCCACGCGCCACACGCAGGACACTGACCAAACCATTTGGGCGACTCATTGCCACACTCCTTGCAGTAGTATGCCTTCTTAACTTTTGCCATAACTATCTCTGTTTTCGATTATTACTCTATTTCTCAAAGCTACTCTTCTGGCCATACAGCTCTTCGAGCAGCCCAACCATCTCGTTCCTCTGAGCGTCGGTTGTGCGCTCCGTATCGTTCAGGCAAAAGAGTGCCGGATTGTAGCGCCTGAGGCGACGTGCAAGGCCCGAGCGGTGGAGTCCAAACTCACGCGACTCGCAGCAGTAGCGCCCCCTAAGCCAGCAGCCCAACTTTTCGCCAAAAGAGGTGGCAGCGCCATAGTGGGTAACGATTCGTTTCTCGGCCCTGCCCTGCGAAAGAGCATAGTAGAGCCAAGCACTACGATGAAACTCGCCCTCGGCCCTGAAACGGTGGCTACGGGTAGCCTCGGCTTGCAGAGCAAAAGCCTCCAAGCAGGCCTCAACATCACTTCTGAGGTAGGCATCCATATTGTGGTGAGGAGGATTGGGGCACATATAGCCAAACTTCTCAGCCACAAGCGATTGTGCTCTGCGCACTTTGCCCATATAGAGCGATTGTTTCTTGGGGATGTGGCGCGACAAGCGAGCAATGGGCACTCCCTCGGCATTGTAGAAAAATTGGGGCGTCAGGGGTCGGGCAACAAAAAAGTCGTCGTTGGCCAAAATAAACCTCTCGCTGAGCCCTTCGATGCGACAAATCGACATCTCAATGGCGCTCGAATTGAAGGTGGGCAGGACAGAGGCATCCATAATCTCGGAGTGAGATATGAGCCTGATTTTGGGGTGGTCGGTATTGAGCCAAGTGGGTGTTTGATTGGCAGTTACGACAAATATGCGCCCCACCCAAGGCATATACCTCTCCACCGAGCGCAACGAATAACGCAACTCGTCGTTGTTGGCAAAACGCCCCTTAGCTGTGGCCTGCCTATCGGGCTCTCGGCCACACTCCTGCAAGGCACGCTCCTTGGCGAGCTGCCACTCGGGGTCACTACCATCGACCCACAAATAGACCAAATCAATCTGCTCCATAATACAAAAGTAGGGAAAAGAATGGAGAATTGAAAATGGAAAATGGAAAATTGAGAATTGAGAGGAAGCAATCAGCAGTCAGCAATCAGCTTTCAGCCCTGCGCCGATGGCGCAACTAACCTCTCCGTCGCTTCGCGCCACCTCCCCTGACATAGGGGAGGAGTGGTTGTAGGGCGAAAAACGCCCTTGTAACCATTGCGACCCTTATGACCCTTATGACCCCTGTAACCCCTGTAACCCTTGTGACCCTTGTGACCCCTGTAAAAAAACTCGGGTATCTTTTTTAATACCCGAGTTTTATATTGGCCTTAGGTCGTTTGACCTTAGACGTTAGACTAAAAAAACGCATAGTGCGGAGGAAATTTTGTGCCAAACAAGAAGGCGAGTCCGCAGTTTACCAATCGTAAATGAGGAGTCCGCTTATCGATGTATAACGCAGCAGTCGCTCGTTATATGCGTTTCTTTTTGAAGAAAAAGCACCAGTATTGCTGTGGGAATTTTTTGCCAAATAAGAAGGTGGCTCCACAGCTTACTTGGGCGTAAGTGAGGAAGCCACCTTTGAAATTTGGTGAAAAATTCACCAGCAAGACGAGCTTTTACTCGAAAAGATTATTTCTTGCCAAAGATAAACTGCGACGAAATCTCACGATAATTATGCACTCGCTCAATCACGTCGGCCAACATATCGGCAACACTCAAAACAGTGAATTTCGAGGTGTCTTTGTCGGCACGCAAAGGCAGTGTGTCGGTGACGATAACTTCGGTCAGCTGACTCTCGGCAATGCGCTCATAAGCAGGGCCACTAAGCACAGGGTGGGTGATGACGGCACGCACACTTGCAGCGCCCATATCCATAAACATACCTGCGGCCTTAGTCAGAGTACCAGCCGTATCGACCATATCGTCGAAGATGATAATATCGCGACCCTTAACCTCTCCAATGGCGGTCATAGTGCCCACAACATTGGGTCTTTCGCGGTGTTTGTGGCAGATTACCAGAGGAGCTTCGAGGTAGGAAGCGTAGGAGTTGGCACGCTTTGCACCACCGATGTCGGGAGTAGCCACCGAAAGGTTTTCGAGTTTCATATTCTTGATGTAGGGCACAAAGACCTTCGAAGCATAGACGTGATCAACGGGGATGTCGAAGAAGCCCTGAATCTGGTCGGCGTGGAGGTCGATAGTGATGACCCTATCGCAACCGGCCGAGGTGAGCAGATTGGCAACGAGCTTAGCGCCAATGGGCACACGAGGACGGTCTTTGCGATCCTGACGAGCCCAACCGAAATAGGGGATAACGGCAACAACCATATGTGCCGAAGCCCTACGAGCGGCGTCGATAGTCAGAAGCAGCTCCATCAAATTCTCTGCTGGTGGAGGAGTCGATTGAACGATGAAAACGGTGCAACCGCGAATACTCTCATTGAAGGCGGGCTGAAACTCGCCATCGCTAAACTGACTTACAGTCAGGTCGCCAAGCTCCACTCCGTAGCTCTTGGCAATCCTTGCGGCCACAGCCTCCGAGCCACGACAAGCAAAGATTTTTAGTTTGTGAATTGCCATTATGTGTTAGAATTTGGGTTTATCGTGACTGCAAAGATAGCGCCCAAAAGCGGAATTAGCAATTTTTCCGGCGCTATTTATCAACATTTACCAAACAATTTACCACTCATCTGCGTAACGAGCAGTCGTCGCGCCCCTCTATTTTGCCTCAGCCGAGGCCAAGCACTGCTCCACAAAGCCGAGTATTTCGTCCCTGCCGAGGCGTTTTTCGGAGGAGGTCATAAACATTGGGGGCAGCTCCTCCCACCACTGCGAGAGGGTCTGGCGGTAGAGCTCGACATTGCGGTTGGTTTGGCGCTGGCTCTGTTTGTCCAACTTGGTGAAAACCACACCAAAAGGCACTCCCTCACGACCCAAAAGTTGCATAAAATCGAGGTCGATTTTCATTGGTTCGTGGCGACTATCAACCAGCACAAAGAGGAAGTAGAGTCCTTTAGCCTTAGTAACGTAGTCGGTGATGAGAGTGGAGAACTCGCGGCGCACACTCTGCGAGGTGCGGGCATAGCCATAGCCGGGCAAATCGACCAGCCACCACCTCTCATCGACCAAGAAGTGATTGATGAGTTTGGTCTTGCCCGGGGTGGCCGACACCTTAGCCAGCTTGGTCTCCGAGAGCATATTTATAAGCGACGACTTGCCGACATTACTACGACCAATGAAGGCAAACTCGGGCTTGCCGTGGTCGGGTATCTGCGACAACTTGGAGCTACTAAATTTGAAAACCGTCTTCATCCTTACCTGATTACCTAAAATATATATGGTATTGTTTGTGCGCCACAAAGGTAACTATTTTTTCGGCATTTGTCACCTTGGGCAAGAATTTTGCTCTCACTCAGAGAAATGACATTTCACACACTCAACAATCAAACAAATTCTCGAAGATGAAAAAAATTTTACTTCTGTTTGCTATCGTTGCGACCCTTGCAGCATTGGTCGTACCGATTGTCGTCACAAGCAACATCCCAACCGAAAGTATGGCCCTTACAAGCCCTGCACACAAACGCGAAAAGCAACTCAGCGCCAAGCATTTGGAGCGCATCGAAAGGCGCAAAGCACGTCAGGCAGCCTACGAGCACTTCATCGACTCCACAGTCTTGTCGCACCACTATCGTTTTGTCCCAACGATGTTCAATGTTGAGCCAGCAGGTAGCTCGCAACTCATCAGTAACCCCTCCATCGAGCTTGCCATCTATGGCGACTGGGCCGACATCCACCTGCCTATTTATCAAGGATTTACCCCGCCCTACCGACTACAAATCTTCAACACTGCCGTAACCAACTTGGCCGACTTCACCACCATCGAGACCGACAACGGCTGGACTATTTCGTTTGAGTCGTGGCTCTTTTCGTCAAACGACTACATCTTCACGCTGGAAGTCTATTCAAAGACTGGCGGAGCAAACCTCTCGGTGTCGTCGTCGTTCTACCCCACAACCACCTTCTGGGGCTCGCTTTATCCCATATACTAAAACAAAAATAGGGCCTCACTCGGCCCTATTTTACTATCTCGCTACTACTCCTCTACAACCACGCAGTCGCCCACGCCACGAGGCAGCACCAAACGCACCTTTCCGCCCGAGGCTTTCTTGTCGTGAGTCATAGCCTCCCACAGCTCCTCCTCGGGGAGCGAAATGGAGGTTGGAAGTTCATATTTTTCCACCACTGAGCCGATGCGCAAAGCCTCCTCGGGCGACAACATCCCCCTCTCAACTGCTCTCTGCGAAGCCCACACCAAGCCAACCGCAACAGCCTCGCCGTGAGTGAGTTGGTCGCTCCGACTCTCAATAGCGTGGGCCATAGTGTGACCCAGATTGAGCAGTCGGCGCACACCTCGGTCGTAGGGGTCGTCGGCCACAAGCCCGCACTTCACCAAAGCCGCACGACGCACCGCCTCGGCAAGCACCCCGCTATCTTGACGCAACTGCTCCAAAGAGCCCCTTTCGAGCAACTCAAAAAGCTCCCTATCGCCCACAATGGCACTCTTGATAATCTCGGCCACTCCGGCACGAAACTCTCGCTCGGGCAGGGTGCTTAGTAGCTGCACATCACACAGCACAAATTCGGCAGGCGAGAAGAGCCCTACCATATTTTTATAGCCACCCACATTAACAGCACACTTGCCCCCAATGGCGGCATCGACCTGCCCCATAAGCGTTGTGGGCACAAGTCCAAACCTTACGCCACGCATATAGGTGGAGGCTACAAAGCCCACCAAGTCGCTCACAACACCACCACCTACGCCAAGCAGGAACGTATCTCTATCGACCTTACTATCAATAAGTTCTTCCCACAACATCTGGGCCAGTTGGAGGTTTTTGTTCTCCTCGCCTGCGGGTATCAGCACACTCTCGGGCAGTAGTTCCGAGAGGTTGTGAAGAGCATCAACCTCGGCATCGACAATAGCCACCACCCTACCCTCGGGCAGCAGCTGAGCAAGCGCTTGGGCAAGTGGGGCAACAACGATTTTCTGGCCTCGCTGGGAGGCAAATTGAATCTGTGAAAGTGTGTCAATCATTTTTTATACCTTTATTTTTATACAAAGGTAGTACAAAAACATCGAAAATTACTACCTTTGCGGCCAAAATAAAGCAGAAAGAAGAATGCAGAAACTACGCAACATCGCAATTATCGCCCACGTCGATCACGGCAAGACCACCCTCGTGGACAAGATGATTCTACAAGCCAACCTCATACGCAACCAAGAGGCAAGCGGCACACTCGTACTCGATAACAACGACTTGGAGCGCGAGCGCGGAATCACCATTCTCTCGAAAAATGTGTCGGTAATCTACAACGACTACAAAATCAACATCATCGACACCCCCGGTCACTCCGACTTCGGCGGCGAGGTTGAAAGGGTACTCAATATGGCCGATGGCGTCATCCTCTTGGTCGATGCCTTCGAGGGCACTATGCCTCAGACCCGTTTCGTGCTCCAAAAAGCACTCGCTCTGGGCAAGAAACCTATTGTCGTGGTAAACAAAGTCGATAAGCCCAACTGCCGTCCCGACTTCGTACACGAGCAGGTTTTCGACCTTATGTTCACTCTCGATGCCAACGAGGAGCAGCTCGACTTCCGCACCATCTACGGCAGCGCCAAACAGGGTTGGATGTCGCACACCTACAAGGAGCGCACCAACTCCATCACCCCCCTGTTGGATACAATCATCGACGATATACCTGAGCCCGAGAAGGTTGAAGGCACTCCCCAGATGCTCATCACCTCGCTCGAATACTCGCCCTACTTGGGCCGTATAGCTGTGGGCAAACTCACTCGCGGAGAGTTGCGCTCGGGTATGAACGTGACTCTGGCCAAGCGCGACGGGTCACTCGTAAAGACCAAAATCAAAGACCTTATGGTGTTTGAGGGTCTGGGCAAAGCCAAAGTGGAGAGAGTTGAGTGTGGCGAGATATGCGCACTGGTAGGCATCGATGGTTTCGAGATTGGCGACACCATCTGCGACTTCGAGCACCCCGAGCCTCTGCCTCCCATCTCCATCGACGAGCCCACAATGAGTATGCTCTTTACAATCAACGACTCGCCCTTCTATGGCAAAGATGGTAAATATGTCACCAGCCGCCACATCAAAGAGCGTCTGGACAAGGAGTTGGAGAAGAACCTCGCACTGAGGGTTGTGCCCGGCGAGAGTGCCGACAAATTTATCGTCTATGGTCGTGGCGTGCTGCACCTCTCGGTGTTGATTGAGACTATGCGTCGCGAGGGCTACGAGTTGCAGGTAGGTCAGCCCAAGGTTATCTTCAAAGAGATTGACGGTGTTAAGTGTGAGCCTATCGAGGAGCTTACTATCGACGTGCCCGACGACTACGCAGGCAAAGCTATCGAGCTGACAACCAAGCGCAAAGGCACACTCCGCAATATGGAATCGCGCAACGAGCGCACACGACTTGAATTTGACATCCCTTCGAGGGGTATCATCGGCCTGAGGAGCAACCTCCTCACAGCCACCGCAGGCGAGGCAATTATGGCCCACCGCCTCAGGGGATTTGAGCCTTATAAGGGCGAGATTGAGATGCGCACCTCGGGTTCGCTTGTGGCAATGGAGACCGGTACGGCCTATGCCTATGCACTCAACAAGTTGCAAGATAGGGGTCGCTTCTTCGTTGAGCCGGGCGACGAGATTTACTGCGGTCAGGTTGTGGGCGAAAATACCCGCGACAACGACATCTGCCTCAACCTCACCAAGAGCAAGAAGCTGACCAATATGCGTGCCAGCGGCTCGGATGATAAGGTTATCCTTGCCCCCGCTGTGAAGTTCTCGTTGGAGGAGGCATTGGAGTATATCCGTGAGGATGAGTATGTTGAGATTACCCCCAAGTATATGCGTATGCGCAAGATTCTACTCAGCGAGATTGACCGCAAACGCGCCGAAAAAGCACAGCAGTAATTTGACATTCTGCTTCAAACATTCGACCAAATGAGGGTTGGCCCAACGGGGCTGACCCTCTATTTTTATGTTCTCTTTTGCCCAACTCGCTCGGAGTTACCAACCACTCGCAGTGGCAAAATTGCAACCAGAAAATGTTGTTTTTGGCCACAGATAAATCATCATTAAAAATATATATAGGTAAAAAGTGACATTTTTCTTTGGTTTATACACAATTTTTCAATACTTTTGTATTTGAATACTCGGCGCTCAACGAGCTCTCGAATGTTCAAATCTAAGGTTATTGTTCCCCCAATGGGGGGGGTAAATGATTGGTAATCAATATGTTATGCGGTTGCCAATGTCCCCAGATTATATCTAATTGTGAAGCGAAAGGGAGCGTAGCCTTTTGAAAATGACACCCAAATCAACATCTGTACCAATGATTGAGCAGGCTAATTGTGCCACCAACATTCCAGCATCGCACGCTATTGCAGACTCATCGTCTGGCAGTGCAGAGAGTTTGACTGAGATGATTGCAGCAGCCAAAGGTGCTCAGTGGTATGTAATGAGGGTGACTTATCAGCGAGAATTTGCAGCACGTAAAATCTTTGAACAGCTCGGCATTGAGGCGTTTGTGCCAACACAGAGGGTGCGTCGTCGTCAGGCAGCAGGCAAATACTGCTTTCGCGAGGTTTCGAGGCTGCACAACTACATCTTCGTTCACACTTCGCTCGAAGTGTTGCAGCAGGTAAAGACGCTCTACATCCCCTACTTGCGCTATATGATGGGCAAAAATGAGGATGGACAACCCGTAAAGCAGTTTGTGCCTCGCGACCAGATGGAAAACTTCATAGCCATTTGTAGAAGCGAGCAGGCCAAGATGCTCGACCCGATGGGTGGACTTCGCAAGGGCGACAGGGTGAGGATTTTGGTAGGGCCACTGCGAGGAGTTGAGGGCATCTATGTACGCACATCGGCCCGCCACGAAAAATGCGTTGTGGTTGAGATTGAGGGCGTTGCCGCCGTCGCCACCGCTGCCTACCGCGCCACCGAGGTGGAGAAGATTGAGGAGAAATCACAACACTCAGATGCAAGTTTACGCTAACTAGCAGTAAACCTATATATCAGACTACACTACACACTTCCCTTCACAATAACTAACACAATTATGAATTCTGAATTGATTATTAAGAACGAACAAACCAACAATCGTTCAACAATTCATCTCTACTTTAACGAAGAGATGCATTCGTGGATTGCATATGGACACTCAGCCTACGCATTAAGGTTATTGTTAAAGTCTCGCCTAATGGATAGCCTAAGAGGTTACTCTACCACTAAGCAGATGCCATATACGCTCATTAGCAAAAATTCATTCAAACACTTGCGAGACGATTATAGCATTATCAAGGGCAACAATGATGAGCATTACATTATAACGCTCAACACAGAATTTGACCCCAATGACTATACCCGTTGGATTTACAAGCTCAAAGAAGAGCTTGCAGCAAATGGAGGCTTTAACACACAAACCCACATCAGCCATTTAGTTCCGAAAGATAAGTTCATTAAGGATGGAATGAATTTCTTCTCTCGCAATGTTAAACGTTTGGTAGATATGTTATCATCGTTTATTGCGCTTATTGTATTCTCGCCTCTTTTCTTGTATTGCGCAATTAGGGTTAAACGAGAAGATGGTGGCCCTGCAATCTATAAACAAGAACGTATTGGTCGATTTGGTAGGCCATTCTATATCTACAAGTTTAGAACCATGCGCTTGGATGCAGAAAAAATGGGACCACAGCTTAGCCACGGTGGTGGTGAGAATGACCCTCGATTGACCAAAATTGGCAAGACGCTCAGAGCCCACCACTTGGATGAGTTGCCTCAATTGTGGAATGTGTTTATCGGTGACATGTCATTTGTAGGACCTCGCCCGGAGAGAAAATTCTACATTGACCAAATAGTTGAACACGACAAACGTTACGAATACCTTTACCAGATTAGGCCTGGCGTTACTTCATATGCAACATTTTACAATGGCTACACCGACACTATGGAAAAGATGTTGCGACGATTGGAATACGACCTTTATTATCTCGGTCATAGGTCTTGGTGGTTTGACATCAAGATTTTGGCAAAAACATTCTTCGGAATTATTTTCGGTAAGAAATTCTAACATTTTCAATAATGGCAGAGATAAAAGTTGTAGAAGGAGAGGTATTTATGGACCACAGAGGAGAGATTCTCTCGGCCAACAACCTCGACTTTTCAGATATTAAGCGTAGCTACACAATCACTAATGCCAACACTGACATTATTCGTGGTTGGCACGGACATCAAGACGAGAAAAAGTGGTTTTGGTGTCTTAAAGGTAGTTTCACGGGAGCGTTTGTAGAGATAGACAATTGGGATAACCCAAGCAAGACTCTTACTCCACAGTTATACAATCTTAGTGCCGAGAAGAGTCAAGTGATTTGCGTGCCCGAGGGGTATGCAAACTGTTTTCGCGCCACCGAGCCCGACTCGCTGCTGATGGTCTTTTCGAGTAAAACCTATCCTGAATGTCTGTCGGACAGCTGGCGTTACGAACCCAACTATTGGTTCGATTGGAATAAGATTTAACCACAAAACCACATAAGAGAAATGAAAATCGCAGTAGCAGGAACGGGATATGTGGGGTTGTCGATAGCAACCCTGCTGGCGCAGCACAACGAGGTTGTGGCTGTGGATATTGTGCCCGAGAAAGTTGAGAAAATCAACAAGCGAATCTCGCCCATTCAGGACGAGTATATCGAAAAATACTTCGCAGAGAAAGATTTGAACCTCGTGGCGACGCTCAACGCTGAGGAGGCATACAAGGGTGCCGACTTTGTGATTATCGCCGCTCCCACCAACTACGACCCCCAGCGCAACTTCTTCGACACCTCGGCAGTGGAGTCGGTTATCGAGAAGGTTGTGGAGGTCAATCCTGACGCTGTGATGGTAATCAAATCGACCATCCCTGTGGGCTACACCCGCTCGCTCTATGTGAAGTACGCCTTGCAGTTCCTCTACAAGCCCGAGCTGAGGGACAAAAAGTTCAACCTGCTATTCTCGCCCGAGTTCTTGCGCGAGAGCAAGGCTCTGTACGACAACCTCTACCCCAGCCGTATCATCGTGGGCTTCCCCAAGATTATCGACATCAACGAGAAGAACTTCAACGAGGAGAATGCTGCCATCAAGGCTATCGCCAACCCCAGAGCGGAGGAGTTTGCACACACCTTTGCGGGGCTGTTGCAGCAGGGTGCCCTAAAACCCGATATTGACACCCTCTTTATGGGTATGAAGGAGGCTGAGGCTGTTAAGTTGTTCGCCAATACATACTTGGCTTTGCGTGTGAGTTACTTCAACGAGCTCGACACCTACGCCGAGGTTAAGGGTCTCGACTCGCAGGCTATCATCAATGGTATCGGTTTGGACCCCCGCATCGGTACCCACTATAATAACCCTTCGTTTGGCTACGGTGGCTACTGCCTGCCCAAGGATACCAAACAGCTGCTTGCCAACTATGAGGATGTGCCCCAGACGATGATGACCGCCATTGTGGAGAGCAACCGCACCCGCAAGGACTACATTGCCGACCAGGTTTTGCGCAAGGCGGGATACTATACCGCTTCGAGCCAGTGGGATGCAGACAAGGAGCAGGAGGTGGTTGTGGGTGTTTATAGGCTTACGATGAAGGCAGGCTCGGATAACTTCCGCCAGTCCTCCATTCAGGGCGTTATGAAACGCATCAAGGCTAAGGGTGCAAAGGTTATTATCTACGAGCCTACGTTGGAGAGCGGCTCTACGTTCTTCGGCTCGGAGGTCGTGGGCGACCTTGCCGAGTTTAAGGCACGCTCACAAGCCATCATCGCCAACCGCTACGACTCGGTGCTCGACGATGTGATAGAAAAAGTTTATACACGAGATATTTTCAAGAGAGATTAGTTAAAAATGAGAGTATTAGTTACGGGAGCAGCTGGTTTTATAGGCTCCAACTTGGTCGAAAGATTGCTCAACACCGAGAGTCCCATTGAGATTGTGGGTCTCGATAGTGTGAACGACTACTACGACGTCAGCATTAAAGAGTATCGTTTGGAGCGCCTGAGCCAGATAGCAGCCGCCCACCCCGAGAGCAAGTGGGAGTTCGTAAAGGGCAACTTGGCCGACAAAGCGCTCATTGACAAGCTCTTCGAGGAGAACGACTTTGAGGTAGTGGTGAACTTGGCAGCCCAAGCAGGCGTGCGCTACTCCATCACCAACCCCGATGCCTACATCGAGAGCAACCTGATTGGTTTCTACAACATCTTGGAGGCTTGCAGGCACAGCTACGATGGTGGCAAACGTGGCGTACAGCACCTCGTTTATGCTTCGAGCAGCTCGGTATATGGAAGCAACAAGAAAGTGCCCTACTCCACCGACGACAAGGTGGATAACCCAGTGTCGCTCTACGCAGCCACCAAGAAGAGCAACGAGCTCTTGGCTCACTCATATAGCAAACTCTACAACATCCCCTCCACCGGCCTGAGATTCTTCACGGTTTATGGCCCTGCCGGTAGGCCCGATATGGCGTACTTCGGCTTTACCAATATGCTCCGCAAGGGCGAAACAATCAAGATTTTCAACTACGGCAACTGCAAGCGCGATTTCACATACGTGGATGACATCGTGGAGGGCGTGCAGCGTGTGATGCACAAAGCACCCGAGCGCAGAGTTGGCGAGGACGGACTGCCCGAGCCTCCCTATGCTATATATAATATAGGTAACAGCAACCCCGAGAACCTCTTGGACTTTGTGGACATCCTGCAACAAGAGTTGGTAAGGGCGGGTGTGTTGCCCGAGGACTACGACTTCGAGGCGCACAAAGAACTCGTTGCGATGCAGCCCGGCGATGTACCTGTGACATTTGCCGACACCTCGGCTTTGGAGCGCGACTTCGGCTTCAAGCCCCACACCCCTCTGCGTGATGGCCTCCGCAAATTCGCCGAGTGGTACAAGGAGTTTTATGGATAAAACTGACAACTGATAACTGAAAACTGATAACGTTATATGGACTATAAGTATCATATTTTTTCGCCCTACCGAGTGTGCCCTCTGGGTGCGCACGTTGACCACCAGCACGGCTTGGTGAGCGGTTTTGCCTTCGATAAAGGCGTTGACTTCTGGTTTAGCCCCACCGACGACGGTATGGTGCGCCTCAAAAGCCTCACCTTCCCCGGCGAGGCGGAGTTCCCCATCGACGACCTCGTGAGGGTTAAGCAGGGCCATTGGAGCGACTACGCTCGTGGCGCTAAGTATGCTCTCTCTAAGAGGTTTAAGCTGCGCAGAGGCGTGGAGGGCGTAATCAAAGGCTCACTCCCCATTGGCGGACTCTCGTCGAGCGCTGCGGTACTGACTGCCTACGTTATGGCACTGGCCAAAGCCAACGACATTGAGCTCACGAAAATGGAGGTTATCCGCATCGCTTCGGAGGCAGAAAGGGAGTATATCGGTCTGAACAACGGCATCCTCGACCAGTCGTGTATCGTGCTGAGTGAGAAGGATTCGCTCCTCTTTTTGGACACCGCCACCGAGGAGTATCGCGTGATTCCCAAGAATCCCTCGATGCCTGATTTCCACCTCGGCATATTCTTCTCGGGACTGACCCGCTCGCTTGTGTCAAGCGACTACAACCTGCGCGTAAGCGAATGCAAGGCGGCGGCTTGGAATATGCTCGCCTACACCGACCAACCCCTCAAAACCCTCGACAAAACATTCTTGAGGGATGTGCCACGCGAGGTTTTTGAGCAAACCAAGGAGCGTATGCCCGCAAGGTTTGCACGCCGTGCAGAGCACTTCTACTCGGAGTATAAGCGTGTGCGTAAGGGAGTTACGGCTTGGGAGTCGGGCAACCTCGAACTCTTTGGCAAGTTGTCGTTCGAGAGCTGCGAGAGTTCCATTCACAACTACGAGTGCGGCTCGCCCGAGCTGATTGCCATCTACGAGATTATGCGCGATTTGGATGGCGTCTATGGCGGACGTTTTTCGGGCGCAGGCTTCAAGGGCGCTTGCATTGCCCTCGTGGACCCCGCCAAAGAGGAGTCCATACGCGAGAAACTGACGGCCGAGTACCTCCGTCGCTTCCCCGAATATGAGGGCACTTTCGAGGTACACTTCTGCAAAACCGACGACGGAGCGAGATTTTTATAGCCACACGCGGCTATAAAAATCGGTATTCAGATGTCAGTATTCAGTTCTCAGTTTATGATATAAAATCGTTAGGTTATGCAAGATTTTAGGAAGTTAAAGGTGTGGGAGAAAGCCCATGATTTAACTTTGTCAGTATACCGAATTTCGAAAAATTTCCCAGATGACGAGAAATATGGGTTAATATCACAATTGCGCAGAGCGACATCGTCTATACCAATAAACATAGCAGAGGGATGTGGTCGAATTTCTAAAAAGGACTTTATGAATTTTCTCCACATAAGTTTTGCATCTGCAAGCGAGGTGGATTATACTTTGATGTTGAGTAAAGATTTAGGGTATATCTCGATTGAAGATTACATTCCACTGCAAGAACAAATTGAAGAAATTAAGAGAATGTTATCAGCCCTTATAGAAACAATAAAAAATACTGTAAACTGATAACTGACAACTGATAACTTTATGAAAAACATAGTAATTGCGGCTGGATACGCCACTCGTTTGGGCGAACTGACCAAGAACTTTCCCAAGCCGCTGTTGAAAATAGGCGAAAGCACCATCCTCGGTAGGATGCTCGACGACATCGACACCATACCCGAGATTGATGAACACATAATCATCACCAACCACAAGTTTGCACCCATCTTTGAGGAATGGGCAGCGGGTCTCAACTACACCAAACCCGTGACCATTGTCGATGACGGCACAGAAACGAACGATACTCGTTTGGGCGCGGTTTGCGACCTGCTGTTTGCGATGGAGAAACTCGCCATTGATGACGATATGCTGGTCGTGGCAGCCGATAACCTGCTGTTTTTCAGCTTCAAGGAGTTTGTGGACTTTGCAAAGGCGAAGGGCACAAGCTGCATTATGTGCCACCACCAACCCTCGGTTGAGAAACTCCAACGCACTGGCGTGATTGAGGTGGATGCCGATTGGAGGGTGCTGGGTATGGAGGAGAAACCCGCAGTGCCTAAGAGCGAGTGGGCAGTGCCTCCTTTTTATATTTATTTGAAGAAAGACCTCGACTTGGTGCGCGGGGCGGTTGCGAATGGCTGCGGCAAGGACGCGCCCGGCAACCTGGCACACTATATGGTCGAGCAAACAGTGATGCACGCTTGGCAGATGACCGCTGGCCGCTTCGACATCGGCTCTTTGGACACCTACCACGAGGCCTGTGAGAAGTTTGGAAAGTAAGGTAGTAACATCATTGAAGTCGATTTATTATGTCAAGTACAATAGATAAAAACAATACTAGAATAGCAAGAAATACAGTTTTTTTGTATTTAAGACTTGCTATAGTTATGATTGTAAATTTATATACAACTCGTATCGTTCTAGAAGTTTTAGGGGTGTCAGATTATGGCATTTATAACGTTGTGTGTGGATTTGTATCAATGTTTGGAGTTTTAAATACATCTATGTCTAATGGTGTTCAACGCTTTTATAATTACGAACTAGGACGCAATGGGGAAAGCGCGTTAATAAATGTGTATAATACATCAGTATTAATACAGATGACCCTTGCTATTTTACTTGTTGTATTATTGGAATCTTTCGGCCTATGGTATCTAAATTCAAAAATGGAAATACCTTCCGATAGAATAGTTGCAGCGAATTACATTTTTCAATTTTCAATTATTTCTTTAGTATTTGTTGTTCTGCAGGTGCCATATAGTGCAGCTATTATTGCCTATGAAAAAATGGACTTTTATGCAATAGTGAGTGTTTTAGATGTGATTATAAAATTATTAACAGCATTTACAATTCCTCATTTATATGGTGATAGACTAATCACTTATGGACTATTATTATCTTCTGTTGGATTTCTAAATTTCATCCTATATTACGGGTATTGTAAACGCAAATTTCCCCACTTAAAGTTTAAAAGGAAGTTTGATAGGCAACTATTCAAAACCATGTTTTCTTTTTCAGGATGGAATTTGTTTGGAACATTCGCATACATGACCAAAGGACAGGGTGTAAATGTCCTTCTTAATAGTTTTTTCGGTACCGTAGTGAATGCCGCAAACGGTATTGCCACACAGGTTTCTTCCGCAATCCAAACATTCGCATCAAATTTAGTGTTAGCATTCAAGCCTCAACTCACACAATCATATGCTGCAGGAGAGTATAAAAGAGTAGTTTCGTTGATGTTTAGCATGTCAAAGATATCATTTATGTTAGTATGCATCATAGCAATCCCCGTAATGGTTGATTTGGATTATGTATTAAAACTATGGTTAGGCAACAATGTTCCAGACTATACTATATCATTTACTCGTTTAGTAATAATTACAATGATGATAAGTGTGTTAAATACACCTCTCACACAAGTAGTACATGCTACTGGAAAAATGAGAAAATATCAACTCACAACAAGCTTCATTATTTGTAGCATTTTGCCGATTTCGTGGTTGTTTCTAAAAATGGGATTTGGAGCACAATCTGTTTTTTACGTTGGAATTGTCATTACAATAATTAATCAAATTGCTTGTTTATTAGTAGTAAAAAAAGTATTTGATTTTAGCCTCATAGGATACATACGGGAAGTGGTACTCTTTTGTTGCTCGCTATGCATTTTGCCACTTATGATTTCACTATTTATATCTGACCATATATCAGATAGTTTAGGCGGTTTTATTATTCTATTTATAGTATGCTTAGTTGTACTATGCATAAGTGCACTCTTGCTGTTGAATAAAAAAGAAAAAGAAATGATATCATCAATATTTATAAAAATCATAAACAAATGTAAAAATGTTAAGTAAAAAAATTATTAGTTATCTTCTTTACTTGAGAGCAAGGAGAATCGTTAGTAACAATGCTACTTTAATTGGAGCTAATCATCATTATAGTCCAAATTCACGTGTTGAACTGAGGGATGGTGCAAAGAAAGAAAATGTGATATTAAAAGATAATTGTTGGCCAGAAGGACAAATTACTGTTCAACATTCTGGAGTGGTCATAATGCATGAACATTCAAAAATTGGCCATACAACTCAAATATCTTGTGTTAATAGAATAGAAATTGGCGCTTATACTGCCATTGCTGATAATACAACCATTTGTGATAATAACAACCACCCAATCAGCCCATCTTTCAGAAAAAAAATGAGATTAACCCCCGTAGGAGATGACATGAGAATGTGGAAACATTCTGCGAATGCCCCAATAATTATTGGAGAAAATTGTTGGATAGGCACAAATGTGCGCATCTGTAAGGGGGTAACAATTGGAGACAACTCAGTGGTTGCTGCATGTTCTGTTGTCACAAAAGATGTTCCTGCTAATTGTATAGTAGCTGGTAATCCAGCAAGAATTGTAAGGACTGGAATCGACCAAGACTAAGAATGCCTAACAGTATAGATTATAGACACAACACAGATGATAGAAATCTATTAATTTCCATCATTTTATTTCTTGGGATACTATTGGCTCGCGAGTTTGTGGTGTCATTTATTAGTGGCCCACTTGTGGTTGGCTTTATGGCTGTATTAATGCTCATATTGCCATACAAACAGTGTATATCCTTTGTATTCTTTATATTACCATTAACATGCGGAATCCCTGGATACTCAATGTTAGCCACATATATCATCCTTATACTTAAGTCTAAAATAATTAATGGTTGGCAATTAATACCACCGCTATGCATTGTACTACTAGAATTTTGGCATTTGAGTGGGTATGAATTTGAAAGTTCATTGGTAGCAGTTTTATCATTTTCCTCATTCATTTTAGTTTTTTACTTTCTTGTTTTTAACAAAGACAATCGAGTCTCAAGACTTGATTGTATTAAACTATACACTATTGGTGCTATACTGGCGAGTGTAATAGTAATATTAAAAATGGGAACATTATATGGCTTTGAAGAACTTTTTTTAGGTACTTTAAGAAGTGGTATTCGTTCAAATGCCGAACAACAATTAGTAGGCCAATTTGACTTAAATGCTAACTCTATGGCATTCTATTCCATAACTGCACTCTCTTGCCTGATGGTTGGTCGAAGAACTTACTCAATGAATAGAGCAGTATATTGGCTCTCTATGGTATTGTCTATTGTAGTTGGGATTATCAGTTTCTCAAGAACTTGGATTTTGGTGTCTATATTAGCCTTTATTCTATACATAATAAGCAAACACAATAATATTAAAACAATTATTTTGACCATTTTAATATTGGGTAGTTTGGTTTATGCGATTCTAATTTATTTCAATGATCTTGCAGAAGTTTTTATAGGACGTTTTACGTTAGACAATATGGATACTGGTGGTGGTAGAACTGATATATTCAGAGTATATCATAATATTTTTATCAATAATCCAAAATTTTATATTGGCGGAACGGGTGTTGTACATTATACGGAAGTTGTGGGATATCCACTAGCTATGCATAGCGGGTTTCAGCAACTTTATGTTTGCTGCGGAATGATAGGTATATTTATTTTTCTAATATCTGCATTATATTATAAGATACGATTCGTAACAAAAAAATTGCCGTTACTATTTTATATACCACTCATCACTTGCTTGATTTTTGATCAATCCATACAATTCCTGAATCCCTATTATTTAATGTTTCCTTTTATTCCTATTGCATACATTCTACAATTAAAGTCTTCCGACAATGAACATAATAGAAATAATACCTAACCTAGCAACGGGTGGTGGTGAAAAATTTGTCATCGACTTGTCTAATGCTTTTGTCGATGCTGGGCACGATTGTTCTATTGTGACAATGTACGACCGTTCCGATGAAGATGTTTTGACTTGTTATATTAAAGAAGGTGTTAAAACATTTTCATTGGGCAAACGTCCTGGAGCGGATTTTAGATGTATGTTTCGCATATTGCGACATATTCGCAAACATAAACCAGATGTGGTTCACGCTCACTTGGCTGCCATAATGTATCTTCTTCCTGCAGCAATATTATGCCGTAAAGTTAAGTTTTTTGCAACAATTCATAGCGAGGCAAGTGGAGAAGCAGGAGCTGGCTTATCAAAATGGATAAGAAAATTTCTGTTTAAAACCAAGCTAGTGACTCCTATAACCATCTCTGAAGAATCCGAAAAGTCATTTGAGAGATTCTATGGTTTCTCAACCCATATGATTCCTAATGGGTGTAGCGATTATGTTCCTTGTGAAGAGGTGTCTAATCAGTTTAAGTCGTACCACGATGGAGTGGATCATTTATTTATCCATGCGGGGCGTATTCACAAGGTTAAGAATCAATTAATGCTTGTGGAGGCTTTTGAGAAAATGATACAACAAGGAGTGAATGGCAGACTATTAATAGCTGGTAGAATAGAAGATAAGGCCTTATTTGAGCAAATGAAGCCATACTTATCGGATAGAATAGTTTACATAGGAGAACAGCCAAATATTAGGGCGATAATGTCAGTTGCCGACGCTTTTTGTTTATCATCAGTAATGGAAGGTATGCCGATAACCATAATCGAGGCTTTTTCAGTCGGATGCATACCAATCGTAACACCGGTAGGTGGATGTATCAATATGCTTGAAAATGGAGTAAATGGTTATATTTCTTCCAGCTCAAATTTAAACGACTACACAAAGTCGCTTATGACCTTTGCAACTACCTCCATCAATGATTTACAAAAAATCAGCAATAACGGCATTGAAACATTCAAGAATAACTACTCTATTTCTCAAACTGCAAAAAGATATTTAGAATTGTTTTGTAATTCGTAAACTCTACACATTGATATCGACCTCAAACAAGTATCATCTTTTAGATGATACTCTTGTGCAACTTATTTTAATAATGTGACACATATGAAACGTATTAAGAAGGCCTTTTACTATTTATTTCATGAACCATCAGTTATTTTTGCTCACTGCTTTGAAAAATTGTTTGGTTTTCTCAATGACGAAAGCTATCTAAAATGTTTATATTGGATTAAATTTAAGAGAAAACTAAACTTGGAGTCTCCCTCAACATTTAATGAAAAATTACAATGGTTAAAATTATATGATAGAAAACCGATATATAAGACAATGGTTGATAAATGTCAGGTCAAACAACATGTATCTAACCTCATTGGCGACGAGTACATCATTCCTACGCTTGGCGTGTGGGAACGCTTTGAAGACATAGATTTTGATGCGCTACCAAAACAATTTGTTCTCAAAACCACTCATGGAGGAGGTGGCTATGGAGTATATATCTGTAAAGACAAAACGACATTTAACAGAGACGAATGTCGTCGCCGTTTAAATAAATCCATGAAACAAAACATATATAAACAATTGCGCGAGTGGCCATATAAAGATATTAAACCGCGAATTATTGCAGAAGAATATATTACAAATGGAGAATCTTTTATCAATGATTATAAATTCTTTTGTTTTGACGGAGAGCCTAAAATAATGCTCATAGCCAGCGGACGATATATAGAACCCGAAACTTGTTTTGACTATTTTGATATGGACTTCAACCATCTACCATTTGAACAAGGTGGTCCAAACTATAATAAGCCTATTGCAAAACCACAGTTATTTGAGGAAATGAAGGCTATCGCCGCGAAATTATCTGCTGGCATACCACACGCCAGAATTGACCTATATGAGGTTGATGGGCGGGTAATGTTTGGGGAAATCACATTCTTCGATTCAAGTGGTTTTGCAAAATTCAAACCTGATACATGGGCTTATAAAATGGGTGATATGATTACCCTGCCAAACAAATAAGAATACAATGATTAAATTATTTATTTCGGGCGATTTTTGTCCGCAGGATCGCATATCTCAAAATATTGAAAATAACAATACTAAGGAGATTTTGAAGGACTTCTATGACATTATTAGTCATTCCGATTATTCGATTACAAATTTTGAATATGCGATTGGAAAACAAGATTGGGGAATAACCAAAGTCGGTCCAGTTTTATACGCAAACGAATCCTCAATTCATTTTTTAAAAGATGTGGGGTTCCAATGTGTCACATTGGCCAACAATCATTTTTTTGATTGTGGACAAAAAGGGGTAACAAACAGCATCGATATTCTCAAGAGGTATGGTATAGACTATGTGGGAGGTGGTAAGATTCAGAAAGAAGCATCGGACATCTTATATAAGACTATTAAAGGGGTAAAAATTGCCTTTATCAATGCATGCGAACACGAGTTCTCAATTGCGAACTCCCAACACGGCGGATCCAACCCAATTGATATTATAGATATAAGTCGTGACATAAAGACTGCGAAAGCCGAGGCCGAATATGTAATACTGATAACTCATAGTGGAATAGAGGGTTATCAACTACCAACGCCCAATATGCAGCGCAAATATCGTTACTTCATCGAAGAAGGTGCAGATATTGTCATCAACCATCATCAACATTGCTACTCTGGGTATGAGATATACAATGGGAAATATATCTTTTATGGACTTGGAAACTTTTGTTTTGATGAGCAGACACCAAGACAATCACAATCTTGGTATGAAGGTTTTGCTCTCCAAATAGAGGTTGGCAATGGAAACATACATCCAACTTTGATTCCATATATTCAATGCAAGGAACATCCTACGGTAAATATATTGAAGGATGATGAATCGTTCAGAAATAACATTGAGAAACTAAACGACATTATTGCCAGTCCAAAGCAGATAGAGGACGAGTTTGATAAATATGTAAAATCACTTCATCCATTAGTCACTTTCACTCCTTATAAATGGCGCATTTTAAAATCCTTATACATCAGGAATTTATTCCCCTCTTTTTTGTCTAAAATACAGAAATTGAAGATTCTCAACTTTACACGATGCGAATCACACCATGAAGTGCTACAACGATATCTCACACTATACTATAACGAAAAATTTTTAAATGAAAAATAAAGTAATACTTATTGGCGCCATTAATCTTGGGAATACACCCACTTGTGGCGAGACTATGAAGAACCAACTATTTGTCAAGCGATTTAATGAACTGTTTGACAAGGTCATAACCGTTGACACATTGAATTGGAAGAAGAGGCCTTGGGTGCTAATTCAATTATTATTTACTCTACTCTTTAACAGAGGTGCTAAAGTCGTTATATCTGCGAGTCCAATCAGTGCAGATATTGTAATAAAGTTTTTGTATCACATAAGATTAAAGAAAAATGTCTTTTATTGGGTAGTTGGAGGGTCATTACATAATATGGTTAAAGAGGGCAAAATTAAGACTAACCATATGAAATACCTAAAAGCTATTTTAGTGCAAGGTACAATAATGTGTAAAGAATTACAGAACGCTGGATTGAATAATGTAGTATATGTACCAAATTCTAAATACATAGACTACATTCCCACTAAATCACAAAAAATACAACAAGACAAAATTCATTTCGTATTTCTATCTCGAATAGCTCCATATAAAGGTTGTGACTATATCTTTGAAAGTGTAAAAGAATTAAACAAACTTTATGCAGAGAAATTTGATGTTACTTTTTTTGGGCGTATCGAAAACGACTACACATCATTCCTTAACTCTGTCGATTCACTTGAAAATGTCAGGTATAAAGGTGTATTAAACCTTCTTTCTGGACGCCTTGGATACGAAGAATTGGCGAAGTATGATGCGATGTTATTCCCAACATACTGGGATGGAGAGGGTTTTCCAGGAGTAGTAATAGATGCATACATCTCATCACTTCCCATAATTGCAACTGATTGGAATCTCAATACAGATGTTATCGAAGATGGTAAAGATGGATGGATTATTCCCGTACACAATGTTGATGCACTGACCACAGCAATGAAAAGTATTATTGAACACCCCGAAACATTAATAAATAAAGTTAACCATATTCGTAAAAAGGCTCTGCAATACGATTGTAGAAGCATTTTAACACAAGAATTATTTAAACAACTTGGATTATTATAATAACCTATGCTTAGATTTGTAGGAGATATTTGTTTTACTGATAATCATTTTGATGTAGGATTTGGCGTTGGATCGACCATCAAAAAAGGGGCGAATCCATTCCAAAATATAACTAAAGATCCCGACGATTGTTGGATTGGTAATTTCGAGTGTGTCACCTCAAACAAAACAGTGCACTCCAATTATCGCAGGGATTGTTTTAGGATTGAGCCATCACTCCTCAAACAATGTCAACTTTTTGACTATTTTGGCATTGCTAACAACCACGTTATGGAGCATGGTAGCGAGGCTTATCTTGATATGGAGTGCCAGCTTAAAGCCATTTGCAAAGGGACTTTTGGATCCGAACATAATAAAAGCATCACATTCAGTCATCAAGGGAAGAGCATTTCAGTAACTGGTTTCTCTCTGCGCCGAGAAGAGAGTAAAGATAAGCCCCTATACTGGTCGATGCCAGACGCATCAGAAATCGTAGCTGAATACGCCACTTTAACATCAGCTTTCAAAATCGCATACATACACTGGGGTGTTGAGTTTATTAATTTTCCTAGCATTGATCAGATTCGCTTTGCCCATTGGCTGATAGACTTAGGGTATGATCTAATCATAGGTATGCACCCTCACATCCTACAAGGATATGAGGTATACAAAGGCAAACACATATTCTACTCCTTGGGTAATTTCGTATTTAATATGGCGTATTGCCCCACCAAGTACTCTATTATTGTAAATGTGGACGCAGAAGATTGGAATGTTACATACCAATATGTACACATTGGCAACGACTACAAACCCGTACTTATTGACAAGCAAAAGGTCCCTAAGGTCTTTCGCATGAACCACCTCAGTAAATTAGTCGGGCAGGAACGTAACCCAGAAGAGTATATCCATATTGCAGACAAAGGCTTGAAAAGCTACCGCAAAGCACATCATTGGGCCTTTATCAAAAACTTATACCGATACGATTTTCGTATTCTATTTTCAATTCTATTTGATTTTATCAAACGAAAAATAAAGTAATCATGGGAATTAGAACAAATCCTATTCTAAACGTCATTTGTCGCCCCATCATATGGGCTACGCAATTTATTGGACGTAATTTTCCCGAGACGTTAGTAAAGATGCGTTATTGGGCAAGATTCAAGAAGAGACTTAATCTTAACAATCCACAGACTCTGAACGAAAAGATACTCCATATGTCGTTGCGAACTGATACAACATTATGGACTCGTTTGGCAGACAAATATGCCGTTAGAGGCTATGTGGAGGAGTGTGGTCTTACTGATATTCTGGTCCCTCTTTATGGTCATTGGGAAAGCGCAGATGATATAAATTTTGAGCATCTCCCCAATAGTTTTGTATTAAAAACTGTTCAAGGTTCGGGTGATATCATTTTAGTTAAAGATAAAAATGTAGTAGATATCGAGCAAATTCGTCAACAGATAGATAAGTCATCCAAAACTAAATACGGTGAATTGGAAGGTGGAAAGCATTATATGCGAATTAAACCAGCTATCATAGCCGAAGGGCTTATGGCTAATGATGAAATATCTTCCAAATACTCAACATCAATAATTGACTATAAGATATGGTGTTTCAATGGTAAACCATATTACATTTGGGCTTGCTGTAATCGAGATAAACACGGAACAGATGTAATGACGTACAATCTAGAGTGGCAAGCACACCCCGAGTATTCTATTTTTTATGACCATTATAGGAAAGGACAAATATTGCCCAAACCAGTAAACTTTGACCAAATGATGCTAATTGCTGAAAAATTAGCTAAACCATTCCCTGTGGTGCGTGTTGATCTATATAATCTGGGTGGCAAGATATACTTTGGAGAAATGACTTTCACCTCTCTTGGTGGACTTATGGACTTCTTTACAGACGAATTCCAAGAAATGTGCGGCAATCTAATAGACATTAACTACAAAGGATAATATAACTATGCATAATAACGACCTTGTGTCCATCATAACCCCATGCTACAATTCTGCTGATTTCATTGCAGAAACCATTGAGTCTATTTTGGCTCAAACATATACCAATTGGGAACTCCTCATTACAGACGACTGTTCAAAGGATAATACGATTGAAATAATACAATCGTATGCAGATAAGGATGCTCGCATAAAGGTATTTAGATTAGAGAAGAATTCTGGCGGAGGTGTCGCAAGAAATAACTCTATTAAACAAGCTCAAGGTAGATATATTGCGTTCTGCGATAGTGATGATCGTTGGTATCCCAACAAACTTGAAAAGCAGATTGCATTTATGAAACAGAATGATTGCGCTCTAACTTGCACAAGTTATATGACTTGCGATGAAGCAGGTAATATCAAAGGTATTCTCATTGCACCAAACAACATCACATTCAAATCCAATTTAAGAGATTGCAAAATTGGATGCCTTAGCGCAATTTATGACACTGACAAGGTTGGCAAAGTATATTTGCCATTAATTCGTAAGCGACAAGATTGGGGCCTTTGGATAAAAGTATTAAAAATATGCAAAGAGGCCAAAGGCTATAAAGAGCCTTTAGCAATATATCGTTTAAGAGAGGGTTCCATTTCGAACAAAAAAATGGATTTAATAAAATATAATATTGGTGTTTATCAGGAAGTTTTAGGTTGGTCTAAATTGCATGCTACGCTCTACTTCTTCTTCGCATTTATGCCCGCCTACGTCAAAAAGAAATTTATAGTTCGACTTTATAATAAATAATGGGGCGTCCGATAAAGATACTCTTCTCCGCCTTGCGGAGTGCGCTGTTGGGTGGTGATGTTGATGCTACGGCATATCAGAATCTCACTACGGAGGAGTGGCAGCAGCTGTTTCGTTTGGCGGCGCATCAGGGTGTTGTGGCGATAGTACACGATGTGGTTAGCAAGCTACCACAGGAATGCCAGCCACCTCGCGCCATCAAGATTCAGTGGGCTCTGAGTACTGAGGCTATCGAAAACCGTCACGAGTTACAGCGCAAGACATCTGCTCTTCTGGCCAATCTTTGGGCCGAGCAGGGCATCCAAACCATTGTAATGAAGGGTCTTGCTATCGGTACGTACTACCCTACTCCTGCGCATCGCGAGTGTGGTGATTTGGATTGTTTTTTGGTAAAAGACGGCAGCACCACGAGCGATGGTTACGAGGTTGCCAACCAAATATGCGAGCAGATTGGCGCAAAGGTAAGTCGTGATTACTACAAAGACTCGACAATCAAATATCGTGGCTTACTGGTTGAAAATCACCGTTTTTACCTTCCAGTGCGCGGTAGTCGCAAGATTAAGGAGTTGGAGCGACATTTGGAGAATGTTGCCCTCCGAGGCAAGATAAGCTATGTACCTGGCACAAAACTTATTGTCCCTTCTCCCGATTTCAACGCTCTGTTTCTTACAATGCACGGCCTGAACCACTTTCTCTCGGAAGGTATAAGGCTGCGCCACATTTTAGACTGGGCGCTTTTGCTTAAAGCCGAGCAAAACAACATCAATTGGACAGAATTTTACCAGTGGGCCGACAAGATGCATCTGACAAGGTTTGCTGATGCGCTTACCGCCATCTCGGTGGAACATTTTGGATTGGAGATTACCAATCCCGAAATTCACACCACCTCGCCATACGCAGAGCGTGTGTTGAACGACACACTATACAAGAGCGAGGGGCTATTCAACAAGGGCTATTCGGCGTGGAAGTCGCGCTTTGTGCAGGTGCGCAATAAGTTCTCCTACACTTGGAAATATCATAAAATCTACCAAAAAAGTGTCATTGTAGAACTAATGAGAAGTACATTTGCGTTCTTGTTTGAGAAGAATCCGAAATTGTAACAAAATATGAAAGGAATCGTATTGGCTGGTGGTAGTGGCACGAGGCTCTATCCGATTACAAAGGGAATCAGCAAGCAGCTCTTGCCCATCTATGACAAGCCGATGATATATTATCCCATCTCGGTGTTGATGCTTGCGGGCATACACGAGATTCTTATCATAACCACTCCACACGATTTGCCTGCATTCCAGCGCTTGCTCGGCAACGGTAGCAACTATGGCGTGAGGTTCTACTACGCCACGCAGCAACAACCCAACGGCATTGCCGAGGCCTTCATCATCGGTAAGGAGTTCATTGGGAATGACAATGTGTGCCTTGTTTTGGGCGACAACATCTTCTATGGTCAGGGTTTTACGGGTATGTTGCAGGCGGCAGTAGCGAGGGCCGAGAAAGAACATCTATCGACCGTTTTCGGTTATCGCGTACCCAACCCCGAGCGCTTTGGTGTGGCCGAGGTTGATGACGATGGTAGGGTTGTCAATATCGAAGAGAAGCCTACCGACCCCAAGAGCGGCATTGCCATAACGGGACTCTATTTCTATACAAATGAAGTAGTTAAGATTGCCGAGGGGCTGCAACCTTCGGCTCGTGGCGAGTTGGAGATTACCGAGGTTAGCAACGCTTTTATCCGCTCCGCCAAGCTCTATATGCAACCGCTTGGTCGTGGTTTTGCGTGGTTAGATACGGGTACTCACGAAAGCCTTTTCGATGCCGCAAGGTTTGTGGAGGTTATCGAATCGCGTCAGGGTGTGCAGATTGCTTGCTTGGAGGAGATTGCTTGGAATAATGGTTGGATTTCGAGCGAGCGCCTTGCCGAACTCGCCGAGCCTATGCTTTCGAGCGAATATGGTAAGTATATGCTCAAACTATCCCAACAACAATGAATGTATTTAGAACCGAAATAGAGGACGTACTGATTATTGAGCCTCAGGTGTTTGGCGACGAGAGGGGATATTTCTTTGAGTCGTTCAACGCCGAGCGATTCCTTGCCCAGACGGGCATAGAGATAACTTTTGTGCAGGACAACGAGAGCCTCTCCAAGAGGGGTGTGTTGCGTGGGCTGCACTTTCAGCGAGAGCCTTATGCGCAAGCAAAACTTGTGCGAGTTGTGCGTGGCAAGGTGCTCGATGTGGCTGTTGATATTCGCCCCGCGAGCCCCACATTTGGCAGATATGTAGCCACCGAATTGAGTGGTGAAAACCACCGCCAAATGTTTATCCCTAAGGGCTTTGCGCACGGCTATGTGGTCTTGGAGGACAACACTATTTTTCAGTATAAGTGCGACGAATTCTACCACCCCGAGTCCGAGGATGGCATCGCTTGGAACGACCCCAAGATTGGCATTGATTGGGGCATCCCAGAGAGTGAAATAATCCTCTCCGAGAAGGATAAAAACCGACCTCTTTTGAGCGAGTTATGCGAGTATTAGTTACTGGTGCTGAGGGGCAGTTGGGTAGGTGCATACAGCGAGCAAGTGTGGGCGCGGAGGATAGTTATATCTTCGCCGATATTGCAGAATTGGATATAACTAACCGCCAACAAGTACTCGCGTACATCGCTAATAACCAGATAGATATCATCATCAACTGCGCTGCCTACACCAACGTTGAGCAAGCCGAGGAGGAGGAGCAGAAGGCCTACCAGCTAAATGCCACAGCCGTTGGGTACTTGGCCGAGGCGGCTAAGGCCAACGATGCGTTACTGGTGCATATTTCCACCGACTACGTCTTTATGGGCGGTTGTTGTGCGGTGCTTACCGAGGAGAGCCATCCCCAGCCACTTAACGCCTATGGTCGCACCAAACTCGCTGGCGAAGAGGCTGTTAAGGCAAGTGGGTGCCACCATATAATTGTTCGTACAGCGTGGCTCTACTCCGAGTACGGCAAGAATTTTGTGCGTACAATGCTACGGCTGACGGCCGAGAAGGAGGCTATAAATGTGGTCGATGACCAGCTCGGCACACCCACCTATGCAGGCGACTTGGCCGAGGCTCTGGTGAGGATAATCTCCGAGCGAAACTTCCGCGAGGGACTCTACCACTACACCAACTTGGGCGAGTGCAGCTGGTGGCAGTTTGCAAAGGAGATTGCCCGCTTGGCAGGGCACGAAAGGTGCGCCATAAGACCTTGCACCACAGCCGAATACCCCACCAAAGCCCGTCGTCCGCAGAGTGCTGTGCTCGATAAGAGCAAATTTATTCGCACCTTTAATATAGCGATTCCCGAGTGGCGCGAATCGCTCAAAAAGTGTATTGATGAACTTCAAGCGTAGCATAGTTATCACTGGCGGAGCGGGATTTATTGGCTCGCACGTTGTCAGGCTGTTTGTGAACAAATATCCTGATTATAACATCATTAACCTCGATGCGCTGACCTATGCAGGCAATTTGGCCAACCTCAAAGATGTGGAGGACAGGCCCAACTACAAGTTCGTGAGGATGGACATCTGCGACTTTGAGGCGTTCTATGAGCTGATGCAGCGCGAAAAAGTGGACGGCATAATCCACCTTGCTGCCGAGAGTCACGTTGATAGGAGCATCAAAGACCCCTTCACCTTTGCCCGCACCAACGTTATGGGCACGCTGAGCCTCCTCCAAGCAGCAAAACTCTACTGGGAGAGCCTCCCCGAAGGCTACGAGGGCAAACGCTTCTACCACATCTCCACCGACGAGGTCTATGGCGCATTGAAGATGAACCACCCCGAGGGCATCGAGCCTCCTTTTAAGACCGTAGCTTCGTCGGAGGGTCATAAGGCCTATGGCGACGAGTATTTCTACGAGACAACCAAGTACAACCCCCACTCGCCCTATTCGGCCGCAAAGGCTTCGAGCGACCACTTCGTTAGGGCCTACCACGACACCTACGGTATGCCCACAATCGTCACGAACTGCTCCAACAACTATGGCCCTTACCAGTTCCCCGAAAAGCTCATTCCGCTGTTTATCAACAACATACGCAAAGGTAAACCCCTACCCGTCTATGGCAAGGGCGAGAACGTTAGGGACTGGCTCTATGTCGAGGACCACGCCCGCGCGATTGACCTTATTTTCCACGAGGGTAAGGTGGCTGAAACATACAACATTGGCGGCTTCAACGAATGGAAAAACATCGACCTTATCAAGGTTATGATTAAGACGGTAGATAGGATTCTTGGCAATCCCGAGGGCCACTCGCTGGGTCTGATAACCTACGTTACCGACCGCTTGGGCCACGATGCGAGGTATGCTATTGACTCCACAAAGTTACAGAAGGAGTTGGGCTGGGAACCCTCGCTGCAATTTGAGGAGGGCATCGAAAAGACGGTGCGCTGGTACTTAGAGAACGAGGAGTGGATGGAAAACGTCACCTCGGGCGACTACCAACGCTACTACGAGGAGATGTATAAGGGTAGGTAGTCCGACGCTCATTTCATTAATGGTATCCAAAGGCCACCTCTTCAAGCTCGAAGAGGTGGCATTTGTGTCTGGTAGGGCTGGGATTACTGCACCGCCTACGGCGGCTTGTGATCCCCTTCGCTCGCCGCGAGGCCCTTGCAACCCAGCAAAAAGCCTGTGCATTACTTTGGAATGGCACTTTTTATGCAGTAAGGTGGCATCGTGAGTAAACTCCCTGCCACCTTACTGCATAAAAAAAACCTCTGCTTTGGCAGAGGTTTTCAGGCTTTTTGCCCGTTTGCGGAGAAAGGGGGATTCGAACCCCCGGTACAGTAATCCCGTACGACAGTTTAGCAAACTGTTGGTTTAAGCCACTCACCCATCTCTCCGTGCTTGACTTAAAAAGCAGGGCAAAGATAAGCAGTTTTTACGTTTCTGCAAACCTTTTTTGAAAAATAATTTCGTTTTGACACTATTTTTTCTCCTTGCCCAAAAAAATGCACGGTTATTGCCCCCTCTTAGGTTTGGCTCAAAAATGTTTTTTGCCATTTTTCCCTATTATTGACTATTTTTCAAAAAAAATTAGTAACTTTGCTATGCAGTACGAAAAAAAGTATTACCTTTGACACGATTATGCGCAAGCATAACTAAGAAGCATACTAAGATTTAACAACTAATAAACTTTTTACAATGAAAAAAATTGCACTTTTGGTTATCTCGCTCTTCGCAGCTGTAACCGTATCGAATGCACAAGTATGTGCTCTCAAATCGAATGCCCTCTACTTGGGTATCGGCGCAGTAAACTTGGGCGCTGAGTTCTCGGTAGCTCCCCAGTGGACTATCGACGTTTCGGGTACTGGCGTTATCTTCTCGCCTTGGAAGAACGTTGGCGACACCGGTCTTTACCTCAACGGTTGGGACGCTGTTGCTGAGGCTCGCTACTACCTCTGCCGTGCATTCAACGGCCACCACTTCGGTGCTTTCGTTGAGGCTGCTCGCTTTGGTCAGGCTGCTGCTCCCTATCCATTTGGTAGCAGAACCGATATGAGCAACATCCAGGCCGCTGGTCTTGGTGTAAGCTACGGTTACTACTTCAAACTCAACACCTACTGGGGTATCGACTGCACCGTAGGTATGGGTGCTGCTCTTGGTCGCTACAATGGCCGTAGCTGGACTGTTCTTCCTTTGCCCCGCGCACAGGTTGCTTTCAGCTACAAGTTCTAAGCAGAGCTAACGCAGTATATATAAATAGGTGTCGAAGATTCGACACCTATTTTTTTGTCTAACGTCTAAGGTCAAACGTCTAACGACCTAAGGCTTAATAAAACTCGGGTATTAAAAAAGATACCCGAGTTTTTTTACAGGGGTAGCAGGGGTTACAAGGGTTACAAGGGTTACAAGGGTCGCAATGGTTACAAGGGTTACAAGGGCGTCTTTCGCCCCACAACCACTCCTCCCCTATGTCAGGGGAGGTGTCGCGAAGCGACGGAGAGGTTAGTTGCGCCTAAGGCGCACCTTAATTCTCAATTTTCAATTAAAAACGCGAGTATCTTTTTTAATACCTGCGCCGAAGGTGCAGCGCTAATAGCTAATAGCTAATGGCTAAAAACTGAGTACTGAGTACCGGCAACTGATAACTGACAACTGTTAACTGGTGTGGCTGCGTTGGCGACGGTGCATACGTTGCCAATTGACATAGCCGTAGATGTCGTTGGCTAAAAACATCACAAAGCAGGCGACCATAGGGGCATAGGCGGGATTGTCGATGGTGGCCATAATCCACAAGCCAATAAGCACCACATCGTTGAGCGCATAGCCCAATGCGTAGAGAGGGCTACGCAGGGCTGTGAGATAGACCGCCACAAAGCTCGTGGTGACAGAGAAGGTGCTCAGGTAGAGGTTGGCAGTACCGAGAGCACCGAGGATAAAATAGAAAATAACCGTCACAATCGTGGTCAACAAGAGCATAATGGCCACCTGAGAGCCCTTGACCTTTGCAATCTCCACCTCGCCACTATCCTCAAAGGGATGCCTCAACCACTGCACCATCGACACCACCGCCATAGGGAGCGTCATTGCCGCATAGGTCAGCACCTCGCCATAGTAGGCGTAGGAGTAGGATATGATGGCGTAGAGGATAGAGAAAACGATGGTTATGATTTGCCCCAAGACCATACCTTTGGCCAGAAAAATCAGCCCCGTAACGCCAATAAGTGAGGCTATCAGGTTGAGATAATCGACCTCGGGCGAGAGCAAAAACGAGAGCGACACCACCACCAACGACACCACCCAAAGGCGACGCTCGAAGGAGGTTAGTGTGGCAAAACAATCTCTCAGACCTATTCGATTAGCTTTCATTGTGGCACTACACTAAATCGGGAACAGCACGAACACCGCCATATCCCACACAGCATGGGAGATGACCAGCGCCCACAAACGTTTGGGCCAGAGGCGATACATCAGACCCCACACACCTCCTGCAACGGCTGCGGCAACGAGTAGCATAAAGTTTAGCGACCAGATATGAACGAGCGTATAGACGGCCGTAGTTGCCAGAAAAGCCATCGTGGGGCTAAACTTTTCGCCCAAAGAGTGTTGCACATAGCCTCGCCAGAAAATCTCCTCAGCAGGGCCTACTATAAAGAGCAAAAGCGCACCAATAAGAGTCCACGACGTGCCGTCGCGCATTGAGTAGATTGTGCCTATCTGCCCCTCGGCAAAGGGGAACATCCAGACAGCAACCTTGTCGCCCAGCCAGAAAACACCCCACAGCAGAGCACCAATGGCCACACCGAGGGGGATGTCGGAGAGTCGAAAATCCTCCTTCAACGACCTCTTCAAGTAGTCGCCTCCGAAATGGAAGCTCAGAAGAGCCAAGACAATGCCCGACAGAGTCATTGCCATCCAAAAATTCAGATGTGGTGCAGTCAGTGGGCTGAACATCACAAACCACAGCAAGGTGGCAACACCAATCGGCAGGAGGATTTTTTTCATTTCACAAGCGGGCGTTGGGAAAAATTAGTAGAGTGTACCCCAACCGAGCAAGGCGCTCACCACGAGGGCTACAATAATAAGCATACTGAATTTGGCTTGCAGGCCTGCGCTCTGCTGGTCGAGCGTAGCAACGCTGGCGCTGCCCTCGGTAGTGAGTCCACTCGACTGCTTAGCCATTGATATGGCGGTCTTGACAACAAGCAAAACCACAAGCGTCAGCACCGGCAACCAACCCAAAGCAATAGCCACAACTACCCACAAGAAGGGGAAGAGCACCTCGAACTTATAGATTGCAACCGAGGCCTTTGGGCCGATGCGCATAGCAAAGGTATTGATACCGGCAGCACGGTCGCTAATGGAGTCGCGGGCGTTGTTGATGTGGAGAATGGAGTCGGTAATAAGACCCAGAGGCACAACCAAAACCATAGCCGACCAGTCGATGTAGCCTACGGTAACAATCGACGTACCAATAATGGGCAAAACGGCATAGTTGAGCAAGATAACCACATCGCCCAACGAGCGGTATTTCAGCGAGGAGTAGAGCACCGTAAGGATACCACCAGCCAGACCAACATAGAGGAGTTGGATATTTTGGGTGAGCAACAAGAGCACACAACCCACAGCGCAACCCGCAATGAGCAGAGCTATGCCGTAGCGCTTAAATTCCACATCCTTAAACGAGCCATTTACCAAAGGCAACATCATTGCGTTGTCGGGCGTATCAACCCCTTTGCGGAAGTCGTTGTAGTCGGACAGGACATTGCCGGCAGCGTGGAAAAGGATTATACCCACAAGCGCAAGCAGACCACAAAGCAGGCTGATGGGTGCTCCGAGCAGAGTTTGCGATGCCCAAAAGAGGTAGGCCACAGTGGAAGCTACGGGCATTGCCGAAGCGGGGAACGACCAAGGACGAGTGGCCAAATACCACTCCTTCAACGAATGTTTTGCCATTGAAAAAAAGGTTTTAGTTATTAAACAACTTGACAAATATATAAAAAATATCTATCTTTGGTCAATCTAAAAAACAAATTAAGCTATGAAATCGAAAGTTGCATCTTTTTCGGTGGACCATACCACACTCGACCGAGGCTTTTTCCTCCGCTCGTCCTATAAAGCATTAGGATTCTACCCTATCAGAAGTTACGATATGCGTTTACGCGCACCTCGCGAAAAGAAGTACCTCTCGCCCGAGGCTATCCACACCATCGAGCACATTATGGCTCACTACCTACGCGAAAAGCTCGGAAACAAGGTGGTTTCGTTTGCCCCTATGGGTTGTAAAACAGGCTTCTACCTCATCGTAAAGGGTTGGACACCTATGCGCAAGGTTATGATTGCTGTGGCCGATGTGTGCCGCGAGCACAGTTCGTTGCGTGTTAGTGGCGAGGTGCCGGGCCTTACGGTGGAGCAGTGTGGCAACCCCACGTTCTACAACATTGAGGAGAGCAATGCCCTCTTGAAGGAGTATGGTAGTTGGCTCGATGAGTTTTTGGAGCTGTTGTAAACCCAAGACCAATAAGACAATGAAGAACATTCTCGTCATAACACCTATGGCTTCCGAGCAGGAAAATATGCTCCAAGCCCTCAACAACTACCCCAACCCTCTGCTGAATAGCTACACCATCCGTCGTGGCTATGTTGGCAAGGTCTATGCCGCTGCTGCCACCGCCCTCGCAATGGAGCAGGAGAAATTCGACTTAGTAGCTGTGGTGGGCTATGCTGCCGCCTCCAAAGAGTTCTCTACGGGTGATGTGGTGTGCCCCTCAATGGCTCGCTACCACGACGTGAGAGTGCCCGACGGGCTTGATGGCGTGAGCTTCCTTACCGACCCCTACGAGCTTTTGGGCACCGACGAGGCCACAATCTACACAGGCGACAGCTTTGTGGACGGCCCAATGATTGGCTCTATCAAAGAGCGCTTTGGCACTCCGAGGGCGTTGTTCGATATGGAGGCTACGGCAGTTTGCCAAGTTGCCGCCCAGAGGGGTGTGCCTACGCTGGTGATGAAGATGGTTAGCGACACCCCCGAGAAGGGTTGCGATGCCGACTCTTTCGAGCGCTTCGTCAGCGAGCACACCGACTTTAAGGCCTTTGTAGAGATTTTGGAGAGGATGTAAGAAAAAAATAGATAAAAAATATGGGATTTTTAAGTGCATTGGCTAAACCATTCAAAGCCATCTATAATCAAGCAAAACTACTAAAAGACATTGTTGCAGTACTATTCTACTTTGCCCTATTGGCAGGAGTAATTATTGGTGCAATTTCAATTCCTCTTCCAAACGTTGTAACCATTCCCGTAGCTAGTGTTTTATCTTTTCTAATTGCTTTTATTGCACACAAATCATTCAGGCGATTGGGTAGCCACTTTATTGAACAGAACGATGCAACTGCATTAGCACTTAAACTGCAAGACGCTAAGAATCAATTGGAAAGAGCAAAAGAGGAACACCAAAAAGCCATAGACAAACTCGTCCAAGAGAATCGTGACCTAAGAAACCAGATGGACACAAGCGAGCAGACAAGAAATGCTTATGGAAAAATTGATTTCTGTGCAGAAATAACGATAGCAAAACCACAACACAAAGACTATATTGTCAAGAAAGAAAGCCTACAAACATTATTGCATTTTCCCGAATATGCTGAAATTTTACCTGGGCAGGGCTTTTGGGAGTCTGATGAATCATACCAGTCACGGGAGGTTTTATTTATCCATAGAATACACCACAGAGACGCTATTGGCTTCAACTTAGCCAACATTGAATTTGCAGTAGGAACGGATGGTCGTATTTATATGAAAGGTGTTGATTGTAAAGTACTAGAACATCTTAAAGCCGATGATATTCCCGGCACAGATATTTGTTGGGTTGTGAGTGACAAAGGAAATGGCAACATTAAAGTCAAAACAAGCGAAAGTTTCGATGAATTCAAGAATTTATATAAAACGCAGCAAACTAAGCTTTACGAAGAATCCCTTTCAGAAAACAATGAACATCAAGCTGCTTTAATAACTACTCGACTACATACAATGTTGATGGAGAAATACCCCAATCTGAAATTTGTATCAACAAGAGAAGAAGCACCTGCTGGACTGATTTGGAGTTCACTATCTTCTAACACAGGCAGTATTCCAGTAATGGAAGTTGTTATACAGATGCTTTCCGGAATGAACACAATGAAGCAAATTACAGATTAACCCAAGCAAGAAACAAACAACTAAAACTAATATACAAATGAAAATTGCTATTGGCTGCGACCACGCAGCGTTCCATTTCAAGGAGGAGATTAAGGCCTATATTGCCGAGAAAGGACACGAAATGATTGACAAGGGTTGCTACTCGGCCGACAGAGCCGACTACCCCGATCACGGTATTGCCGTAGGCGAGGCAGTGGCAAGTGGCCAAGCCGACAAAGGTGTGGTCATCTGCGGTAGTGGCATTGGCATCTCCATTGCTGCCAACAAAGTCAAGGGTGTACGTTGTGCGCTCTGCTCCGAGCCACTTTCGGCACGTCTCTCTCGCAACCACAACGATGCCAATGTCTTGGCTATGGGTGCAAGGCTCATTGGTTTGGAGATGGGCAAAGCCATTGTTGATGCTTGGTTTGAGGCCGAGTTTGAGGGTGGTCGCCACTCGGGTCGTCTGGACAAAATTTCCGCCTACGAAGAGAAATAACCAAGCCGTAGGGTTTTATAAGAGGGGCATAGTGAACAACCTGTCGGGTACACTTGTCCCTCTTTTAGTAAACTCACTTTCAGTAGGATAATGCGTAGGTGGATTGTTGCTTTTGTAGCTCTATTGGTGGGCGTGGCAACGATGAACGCACAACCGATGAGCGACAGTTACTACCGCGAGAATCCCTCGTGGATAGATGCCGAGCTGTGGGCTCTCGAAGGAGAGCCTTTCTTCATCACGGCCCTATCGGAGAATCCATTTGAGGAGTATGCACTCTATGGGTTCTCGTTTGTTGATTATTCGCCAAGGGGTGAACGCTACCCCACTCAGGGGGTGTTGCTTGGCTCTATCGACACGCGCAATCCGCTCCAACGCTACCCCGACTACTCGCTCCTCTCGCTGCTCCGACGTGCTCCCACCACCCAGAGCTACCACCTCCACACCCCCAACGAGATTGACACCTCGCCATCGAGCCAACTCATCGCTCCCTCGCCCTTCGACCTCGGCCCATCCTCACGCCTACGCTTACAACTCTCCTCGCGCACCTATCGTATGGGAGTTGGCTATGCCGGTGTGGCCCACCGAGGCGACTCTCTGGCAGTGTCGATAGCTGTGGGGGCGCGTGGCGGAAGAGATGCCAACATTGAGGGTATCTATTCGGCCGATAGTTACTTGTGGCTTGCGGGCGAGCGTAGGTGGAACAAGGAGCAGGCCCACAGGTTGATGGTGGCACTTATGGTTGCTCCCTCGGAGCGTGCGCAACGCAGTTGGAACACCGAGGAGGTTTTCGCCCTGAGTGGCAACCGCCACTACAACTCCTACTGGGGCTATCAGGAGGGACGCGTGCGCTCGGCTCGTGTGCGCCACACCGCGCTACCTGCTCTCTACGCCTCGTGGGACATCGACGACAGGTATATCCTCTCGCGCCTCAACCTCTCTGCCTTTGTGCAAGCGGGGCGCACCTCGCGTACCTCGCTCGACTGGGCCGACGTGTCGAATCCCCAGCCCGACCACTACACCTACCTGCCGAGCCATCAGTCCGACCCCGATGCCGCAGCCTTGCTTGCCGAGGTGTGGCGCACCAACAACACCGACTTCACACAGATAAACTTTGCTAAAATATACGAGGCAGCCACACTCCAACCCAACCGCAGCCCCTATCTGCTGAGCGAGGAACGGAGCGACCTCTTCACAGCCAAAATAGACCTCTCGGGTCAGCTTTTGGGCACACATCACCGCCGTCTGGGTGTGCGTGGAGGCTATCATCGTAGCCACAACTACAATGTTGTGGCCGACCTCTTTGAAGCTCAGAGCGCCAATCCTAACGCCTTTACCCCCTACGACTACACCCCCACTCAGGCCGAATGGTCGCTCTATGCCACTCTGAGGGAGAGGCTTTGGGGCGGTAGTTTCTATGGCAGTGTGGAGTTTGGCGGCCAGACCATCGCCTACCGTAGTCGCACAACCGACTACTCTGCCGAGCATAGTTTCACTCTGCTAAGGGCTCAGTTGGCGTGGAGCAGACCTCTGACCGACAACCTTAGCGGAGGTCTTAACGGCTACTTCAATCACAGCGCACCCTACTGGGGCGACATCTACGGCTCGGCCGAGGGGGCAATGTCAATCAATCGCTTTGGCAAAGGGGCGACGATTGGCTCGGGCCAAATGTGGGCTCGCTGGGAGGGCGGCCCTCTGGTGGTATTCACCAGCCTCTATGCCGAGATATGTGGCAATCTGAGCCACAGCGAGAACTATTGGGATGCGCCAAGTGCCACCTACTCCACACTCGCCGCAGGCAATCTCGCCACACTCGCCACAGGTGTGCAACTCTCGGTGGAGGCCCGCCTTACTCGCTCGCTCAAATTGGAGGGCCACTTGGGCCTTAGCTCCAACCGCTACACAGGCAACGGCATTGGCCACATTGTGGGCTTCGACGACGCAATGCCAATCGTTGAGAGCACAACGCTCCACCTCGAAGGTATGCGCTCGTCGGCCACACCCACATTGGCTTCGGCACTCAGGGCAACGTGGTATGCCCCGGGCGGATGGATGGTGGGCAGCGAGGCGGCATTTGTGGCGGGGCGCTACTTGGAGCCTTCGCTGCCACTTTGTAGCGACTACGCCCGTTCACAATGGCTCACCGAGGAGGACTACAAGAGCGCTGTGGGCACGCCCCACTCACTTGGCAATGCCTGCAACCTGTCGCTATTTGTCTATCGTAGGTTGGGCAATGTTAGCTTCTCGGCCTCGGTGCGCAACCTGCTCAACTCCACCTCGGCTTACAGTGCCGGCTACCAACCCTCACGCATCAACATCCACCGCAGCGACACCTCCTTCACCACCACACCCCACGCACCACGCTATCAACACATCTACCCTCGTCACATCTACATTTCGGTTGGCTATGACTTTTAGACGTTACATTATAGTCTTTCTGCTGATGGCAGGCGTGGCCTCGGGGCTTAGTTCGTGTAGCCTGGGAGACCCGCCCTCGCCCAAAGTGGAGTTTGCCACCCCCTCGGCCACCTGCACTACCGCAGACCTATGGATGTGGGCCGATAGCGGTATGCCCCTGCCTGAGAATACATACCTCTCGGGTCGAGTGACTGCCAACGACCGCTCGGGCAATTTCTACCAACTCGTTGTGTTGGAGGATAGAAAGGGGGCTATGGCCGTCAAGGTTGCTCTGTCGGGACTCGATGGCCACTATCCCGTTGGATGCGAGGTTACTGTGGATGCAAGCGGACTGATAGTTGGGCTATACGATGGGGCGCTCACACTGGGGCGCAGCCGCAACACTTGGAGCGACTACCGAGTAGAGCCTATCGTGGGGCGCGAAGAGATTTTCAGCAGGCTGAGAGTCTGTGGCCCACCCACACCCCCTACCGTAACCTCAGCCACACCCGAGGAACTTACCGCCCAGCAATGTGGCACACTTGTGCGCATCGAAGGGCTACGCCACATAGAAGCCGAGGCCGAAAACAACTACTGGGGCGTAACCCTCTACGGCTACGAGGCCGAGCGCTACTTCTCCACTCCGAGCGGTAGCATAGTGGTGATTTCTACCAGCACCTATGCCGACTTTGCCACCGTCACAATCCCTCGTGGCGAGTTGGCCGTAAGTGGAATACTCTACTCCACCCGCCACGCAGGCGAGGATGTGTGGATGCTAAAAATCAGAGATTTAGACGATGTGGAGCAAATCGAACCATAGCAACAAATTCTGGTGCGAGGTGGCCCTACTGCTCGGCTTAGTGGTTGCCACCCTCTCCTCCTGCTCCCCTGCCATCCCGGAGGAGCAAACCACTCGCTGCACAATAGCCTCACTAAGAGGACTCTATCGTGGCTATCCGCGCATCATAACCCAGGATTTGGTGATTGCAGGACAGGTGGTTAGCGACGACCGCTATGGTCAGTATCGCCACCGACTGGCAGTACAAGACGCAAGCGGAGGTATCTTCATCTCCATAGACAACCCCGAGCTACACACACTCCACAAGTTGGGCGATAGCATTGAGGTGGATTGTAGAGGCCTTACCATAGGTGGCTACGGAGGGTCGGCAATGTTGGGAGGCCCAAGCGAGGGCGAGAGCGAGGTAACACCACTCAGCTCGGCCGAATGGTTGCTCCACCACACCACCCTATCGCAAGGCCCTCTGCCCTCGCCAAAGCATCGGAGCATAGCCTCGATAGGCCCAGAGGATTTGGCCACTCGGGTGAGGGTATGTTCGGTGGAGATTGTGGAGGCCGGAGAGATGTGGGCCGAGGTTGCCGAGGTGCGCCAAGTGCATCTGGTCGATAACCACACCCTCACCGACACACTCAGCATAAGGCTCTCCAACAGAGGCGACTACAACGACAGCCGTATTCCCTCGGGTGTGGTCGATGTGGTGGGCGTGGTGGACTACTTCTCTACCGACTACCAACTTCTTGTGGCTTCGCCTTCGGCAGTTTTGGAGCGTGAAGAAAAATAGTTATCTTTGCCACCAGAATAATGAGTTGATTACCCCGAGAGGAAGCTAAGGCCCTCTCCACAGCACACATTAAGCAAACTATGTCGAACTTCGTCGATTATGTAAAGATATTTTGTCGCTCGGGCGCAGGTGGCTCGGGTAGTGCCCATTTCCGTCGTGAGAAATTTGTGGCCTATGGAGGCCCCGATGGTGGCGACGGTGGCTCGGGTGGCAGCGTCATCCTGCGTGGCAACAGCCAGTACTGGACTCTGATTCACCTGAAATATGCACGCCACGTCTTTGCCAAAGATGGCGAGTCGGGCGGTGGCTCGCGTATGTCGGGCAAGAGCGCTGCCGACCAGATTATTGAAGTGCCCCTCGGAACTGTGGCACGCAATGCCGAGACTGGCGAAATAGTGGGCGAAGTGACCTCTCACGGCGAGGAGCTCGTACTGCTCAAAGGCGGTAGGGGTGGCTTGGGCAACTGGCACTTCAAAACCGCCACCAACCAAGCTCCACGCTATGCTCAACCCGGCGAGGAGGGACAAGAGGGTGCTTTCATCTTGGAGCTTAAAGTGTTGGCCGACGTAGGTTTGGTAGGCTTCCCCAATGCGGGCAAATCGACCCTGCTGAGTGTGGTTTCGGCAGCCAAGCCCAAGATTGCCAACTACGCCTTCACGACCCTCGAACCCAACTTGGGTATTGTGGAAGTTAGGGACAACCACTCGTTTGTTATGGCCGACATCCCCGGCATTATTGAGGGCGCACACGAGGGTCGAGGCCTCGGTATGAGGTTCTTGCGCCACATCGAGCGCAACTCCGTACTGCTGTTTATGGTGCCTGCCGACTCCGACGACATCAAGCGCGAGTATGAGATTTTGCTGGGCGAGCTGAGGGAGTACAACCCAGAACTTTTGGACAAGCAGCGCCTGCTGGCCATCACCAAGTGCGATATGATAGACGACGAGATTAGGGAGCACCTCCAACAGACCCTCCCCGAAGGCATCCCCGCCTACTTCATCTCCTCGGTGGCAATGCAGGGCATAACAGAGCTTAAAGACGCTCTCTGGCAAGTGCTCAACGAGTAATAAAAAAGTCGCTCCCATAGAAGTGGGAGCGACTTTTTTATTTGGCCCTACATCTGCTGCATCTTCTCAACACGAGGGCGGGCGTAGTCGAGAGTCACCCTAAACTCGCTTTGGCCCGAGGAGGGCAAGTCGAACATTGCGTCGGTGACGATAGCCTCGCAAATGCTCCTCAGACCACGAGCACCCAGCTTAAACTCCAACGCCTTGGTGACAATGAAGTCAAGCACCTCATCGTCGAAGCTAATCTTCACATCATCCAACTCGAAGAGTTTGATATACTGGCGGATGATGGAGTTCTTAGGCTCGGTGAGAATCTGTCGCAAAATATCCTTATCGAGAGGTTGCAGGTAGGTCAGCACAGGCATACGGCCCACAAGCTCGGGGATAAGGCCAAACGAGCGCAAATCCTGAGGCGTGATATATTGCATAACATTCTTGCGGTCGAGGTGCTGAGCTGCGCCCTGATTGTAGCCCACAACGCGCGTGTTGAGCCTCTGCGAAATCTTCTTCTCAATGCCGTCGAAAGCGCCACCGCAAATGAAGAGGATGTTGGACGTATTGACCTGAATCATCTTCTGCTCGGGGTGTTTGCGGCCACCCTGAGGAGGCACATTCACTACCGTACCCTCCAAAATTTTCAACAAAGCCTGCTGCACACCCTCGCCACTTACATCACGAGTGATGGAGGGATTGTCGCTCTTGCGGGCAATTTTATCCACCTCGTCGATGAAAACAATACCGCGCTCGGCCTGCTCAACATTGTAGTCGGCCACCTGCAACAAGCGCGAGAGGATACTCTCCACATCCTCGCCCACATAGCCGGCCTCGGTCAGCACCGTAGCATCGACAATGGCAAAAGGCACTTTCAGCAAACGGGCAATGGTGCGGGCCAAAAGAGTCTTGCCCGTACCTGTTTGGCCCACCATAATGATGTTGGACTTCTCCAACTCCACATCATCGACAGCCACAGCCTCGCCCGTAGCCACAGAGCCACTACGCTTGGCCGCAGCCACAGCATTGGCACGCTCCTCGGCCGCCAGCAGACGTTTGTAGTGATTATAGACAGCCACCGAGAGGGTCTTCTTGGCAGCATCTTGACCAATGACGTAGCGATCCAAGAAGGCCTTTATCTCGGCAGGCTTGCGGAGGTCGCTTTTACTCAACCGAGGGGCACTACTCTTGCGCTTGCGGCTATTCTGCTCGGCCAAAACCTCGTGGCCACGCTCGACGCACTCGTCACAAATGGTTGCTCCATTCATACCCGAAAAGAGCATACCCACCTCGGCAGCACTACGGCCACAGAAACAACACGAGTCCATACCCTCGCCGTAGCGATTATCTTTGTTTTTTCCCATTTCTATCTACCTATATCACTATTTGAGTTTCTTGCGGCCACAAACCACCTCGTCGATAAGGCCGTATGCTTTGGCCTCCTCGGCCTTCATCCAGTAGTCGCGGTCGGCATCGGCGACAATCTTCTCAATGGGCTGACCCGAGTGGGAGGAGAGAATCTCGTAGAGTTCGTCTTTGAGTTTGAGAATCTCGCGTGCGGTAATCTCAATGTCGGAAGCCTGACCCTGTGCGCCACCCAGAGGCTGGTGAATCATCACCCTCGAATGAGGCAAGGCCGAGCGCTTACCCGCAGCACCAGCCGACAACAATACAGCCGCCATACTTGCCGCCATACCCGTACAAATTGTCGATACCTCGGGCGAGATGAGCTGAATAGTGTCGTAGATGCCCAAACCCGCATAGACACCTCCACCGGGGGAGTTGATGTAAATCTGGATGTCCTGCTCGGGGTCGGCTGTCTCCAAGAAGAGCAACTGAGCCTGAATGATGTTGGCCACATCGTCGTCGATGGGAGCACCAAGGAAGATGATGCGATCCATCATCAAGCGCGAGAAAACATCCATCTGAGCCACATTGAGGTTGCGCTCCTCGATAATTGTGGGCGATATGTAGGCATCAGTTACGGAAGTATAGCGATGCAAATTGAGCGAAGAGATACCCTGCGAGAGGGCAAATTTCTGAAATTCGTTTTTCATAGTATGGTTGTCGTTAGAGTTATTTCCACAAAGGTTGCACCAAATGGCACAATACGCAAGTCAAAGATAATAAATTTTTCTAAAATTGAGAATTGAAAATGGAAAATGGAAAATTAAGGTGCGCCAAAGGCGCAACTAACCTCTCCTGCCCTTTGGGCATCCTCCCCTGACATAGGGGAGGGGTGGTTGTGGGGCGAAAGACGCCCTTGTAACCATTGCGACCCTTGTAACCCTTGTGACCCCTGCTACCCCTGTAAAAGACTCGGGTATCTTTTTTAATACCCGAGTTTTATTAAGCCTTAGGTCGTTAGACGTTTGACCTTAGACGTTAGACACACAGCAAAGGCTGTGTTTGTGCCAAACGGAGCAAGCTCCGATTTGTGAGGGTGGTGCTACCGAAACTTTCGGGAGAAGTAAAAAAACAAAAATAATCGGATGAGTTCAAGGCGCACAAGAAAACCACCTCCGCAGTTTACTTTGGCGTAAATGAGGAGGTGGTTTATCGTAGTGCAACGACGAAATCGCCGATTATTTTTGTTTTTTGGCGAGGATTTTATTCAACTCCGCAATAGTCACACTCTTACTCGACACCTTAACAAGAGGAGTAACAGCGGCTACAACCTTAGCCTCATAGACCTTCTCGATAAGACGATTGGCCTCCTCTTTGTTTTGGAGAATGTGCTGTGCATAGTTGGCAAGCATCTCCTCGGCGGGATTCATCATACCATACTGAGCAAACTGAGCAGCTGCGTAGGCCTTAGCCTCAGCCTCCATATCCTCGGGCTTAATCTCGATGTTCAGCTTCTTAGCGAAGTACTTTTGTACGGCGCTCCACTTCATCATCTCGGCAAAGGCTGCAAAGTCTTTCTCAATCTCCTCCATAGTGAACTTACCCTCGTTGATAGCGAGCAACCAACGTTTCAGGAAGTCCTCGGGCAGAGTGAGGTTGGCCTTCTCAACCAAGTAGTCACGCAGGGTCTGAGTGAATACATAGTCGCTCTCTTTTTTCAGCTCGGCCTCAATCTTCTTGTCAATCATCTTCTCGAACTCCTCCACGCTGGTAACATCACCCTCGGGGAAGGCCATCTTGAAGAACTCCTCGTTCATCTCGGGGTCGGCATATTTGCGAATCTGAGTGATGGTGAGGTTGAAGGTGGGGTTGATGCTATCGAGCTCGTTCTCCTTAACGCCCAATACGGAAGCCCTCTGCTGTGCGCTGCGGTAAATCTCGTTTACATCGACAACCATCTGGTCGCCCACTTTCTTGCCAATGAAGGGCTTACGCTCCTCGTCGCTCATACTGATAAGGCCAACATAAGCGTCCTCGGTCTTAATCTCGCCATTGTCGAGAGTACACATAACAGCCTCGTCCTTCTCAACAACATCAACATCTACCAAGCGGCCATAGGTACGCAAGAACTGGCTACGGTAGCCCGAGCGCATCTCCTCATCGACTTTGATTTTGTAGCGAGTAACTTTATCCTTGTCGCTGAGCTCCAAATCAACCACAGGAGCCAAGCCAACCTCGAAGATAAACTCGTGCTCGGTGTTGTTGTCGAAGTCGAAAGCACCCTGCTCCTCGCTGGGCATAACGTCGCCCATATAGTCGATACCCTCTTTCTCGATGTAGGCAAAGCAGTTGTCCGAAGCCAGTTTATAGGCGGTCTCGGCAACTACGCCCTTGTAGTACATCTTCTTGATGATACCCATAGGTACCATACCGGGGCGGAAACCGGGGATGTTGGCTTTGCGTTTGTACTCACGGAGTTTTTTCTCTACGTCGGCAGCGTAGTCGGCCTCCGAAACGGTAATTTTGATAATCGCGGTTTGGTTCTCGCGAGCCTCTTTGATGATGTTCATACTCTTTACTTTATATTATGTTTTTAATTCTATTCTTTTTGGTGCTGGGAATACTCTTCCAAGTAATTTGCCCTTCGGGAGCGCCACCCTCACAAGACGGGACTTGCCTCGCGCCCTCACACAAGCGCATAGTTTGCAGTCCGCAAAGGTAATAATTTTCTGCTAATTAGCAACCTTAAAAGCGCAAAAAAAGGAGGTGCGCCCCTCAGGACGCACCTCACAAGTAAGTATTTGAGTGACAAAAACGTCACACACTGCTCAACTACACCTATCGGCTGAACGAAGGCGAGTAGATATAGCTCAGATAACCAACCAAATCACCGGGCTGACCGTTGTTGTCGATGTAAGCCAAGATAACAAGGAAACTACCATCGATTGTGGGGAAGGTAATCGACTTGTAGTTCTCTTTGTCGTAAGAAGCTACATATACCTTGTCGGCAAGAGGAGTGAGGCTACTATCGGTTACGGTCATGAAGCACAACAGGTTAGTGCCACCATTGTCGAAATCGCCGATGTAGGTGTTCTGGTTGATATATACCTCCTCAGTATTAGGATTGTATCCCATAACGAGGTCTTTACCGAGCATAGATGCAGTTCTAAGGATGAAGCGGTTATTCTCGCCATCCCAAGCGATGTCGGTATTGAAGGCAGGCTCGCCACCCTCGCTTACCAACCAAGTACCGCACAGACGATCCTGAGGACCTTTCTCAATGCGAACAACGCAATCTTTCTGCGCACCGATGGTGGTGCTGGCAGTGTTGATAGCGAGTTTGAACTCCATAAGCTCGGGCTCGGTGTTGAGAATCATAATCTCAATACCAATTTTCTTAACCCACTTATTGAGCGTCTCATTGAAATAGAGTTTCTTATTAACCTCGTCGTTTTTATCCTTATAGCTGGGATAATCGGGGAAGTTCATATCGAGCGAGGTGATACGGTAGTCACCCGACTCGCCGGTTGTGTCGGCAACACCCAGAACCACGCCAGCCTCGCTGGTGGTGTAGGTCTCATCAACAACAACAGAAACCTTAACGTCAGCAGTGTTCAAGCCAGCCTCGGTATCGGAAGTGATAATCATAGGTACATAGAAAGTACCTGCGCCGAAACTGGTCTTATATACGGCATTGGCAAACTCAACAGTGGTTTGTCCTACCGTACCCTCCTCACTGGGGGAGCAAGACAGCATTGCCGCTCCAAACAAAAGTGAGATTGCAAGACTTTTAATAAATTTCATATATTCTTATTTTTTAAGTTATTACACAGTTACTCCATTAGTACTTATCGTTCTGCTGATTCTTAATCTGAGGATTGGCATCGAGCTCAGTCTTAGGAATAGGAAGAATGCAACGCGAATCGGTAATCTCCTTCTGCAAGCCGTCGTAGTTCTCGCCGGGACGGGTACGAGTTGCATCCTGCGACTGACCACGTACAATCCTATCGCCCCAACGTTTCATATTGATCATACGGAAGCCCTCGCCAACAAACTCGCGAGTCCACTCATCCTTAACAGCCGAAAGGAGAGATGCAGCGTCGAGAATGTTCAAATCGGTGTAGTCGGCGATACGGCTACGACGCAAGTCGTTCAGATACTTAGCACCAGTCGAAACATTGCCGGTGTAAGCGCAAGCCTCGGCAGCAATCAGATACTGCTCAGCGATACGGAAGGGCTTACCAGCGCTGGTATAGTTGAGCTGAGCACCTGTACGCAAGGTGGGGTTGCCCGAGAATTTCCAGAAAATCTCCATATTCTTGGTCTCCATACCCGAAACCTCGATAGGACGAGTCTGGAAGTAAGCAGCATAGCGGAGGTCTTTTGCCCTCTCTTCGGTAGTTGCACCGTAGAGGTCAATCAGAGTCTGGCTGGGCAAGTACTGCGCGTTGGGGGTCGAACCGTCCTTAGCGTTGTTGTCGTAGATGTAGTACGAACCGGTCGAGGTGGGAGCATCGTTGAGCGAAGCGGCTACAACAAAGATGTTCTCATCCGAGGTGTCGGCGAACCACATATTGTTCATCTCACCCTCGCTCTCAACGAGTTTGTAAGTACCGGTAAGAATAAGGCCCTGAGCGATGTTACCTGCCTCCTCGTAATTCTTCATATTAAGATATACACGCGCGCGCATAGCGTTCACTGCGTCGATGGTCCAATAAACCGAGTTCTTAGCACCAACGGTAGTGAGAGCAGTAGCGGCCTCCAAGTCCTCCAAGATTACCTGATAGGTCTCCTCCAAGGAGCTACGACCGGGATACTTCGACGAGTCGGAGGTGGGAGCATATTCGAGCTGAATAGGAAGGCCATAAACATCCTTAGCGGTAGCCGCGTCGTAAGCTACGCAGAATTTGGTTACCAAATCCCAGTAAGCCATTGCGCGAGTCATACGAGCCTCGGCGATATAGTTATTCAGAAGCGCCTGCTCAGCCTTGTCGGTAATTTTACCGCTTGCAAGCAGTTTGTCATACGAACCAATGATGTAGTTCATACTTGCAATGATAGAGTAGTCGGCATACCACAAAGCCTCAACATCGGAGTCGTTGGCCTGGGTAATCCAAGCGTAGAACAAGCCGTAGTAGTTACCAAAATCGGCCTTAGCGTTGAACATACCACCACGAATCTCCTCAACGTCCCAACGGAAACCGCCAAACAGACTCTTAGTGGGGGTATAGATACTAACGCTCAAATTGATAGCATCGTCGATATTCTGGTTGTACTGATCCTCAACAATACCTGTGTAGGGGTACATATCCATATCGCAAGATACGAACAATGCTGCAAGTGCGCTAAACGCAATAAGAATTATCTTTTTCATATTCATATCCAATTTTTAAGTGGTTAGAACGAGAACTCAACACCCAAAGTGTACTGACGAGTACCGGGGTAAGTACCCTGCGAGCCGTTGCCGAAGTACTCGGGGTCGAAACCAAGGTAATTGGTCAGAGTCCAGAGGTTACGGCCGATAGCGTAGAGACGAACACCCTGAACAAACGAATTGTTGCCAAATACGTTGCCGGGGATAGTGTACGATACGGTCACGTTCTTCAAACGCAAGAATGCTGCATTCGAGTAAACAGTATCGTCAAAATGGAAGGTAGTACCTGCCTTAGGAATGTCGGTAACATCACCGGGGTTCTCCCACAATTTGAGCAGACGGCGCTCGTAGCGAGTCTGACCTACCGAACCGAAGTTAAGGTTGGCAGTGTAGAATTTCTCGTTGAGCCACATCCAACGCTCACCTACCCACGAGAAGTCGGCACTAACCTGCAAGTTGCCAAGCGACAAGCTGGTACCAAAACCACCCGACCAGTCGGCCACGTAGCTCTTGTCATACCAGTGGTTGAAGCTATCCGACCAAGCTTTGGTTACGTTGCCATCGGCATCATACCAAGTGGGATTACCATCGCGGGGGTCAACACCTGCGAAAATACCACCGGTGAACTCACCGAAGCGGTGACCTACTGCATAACGCAAGCCGGTTGCACCATCAACATAGTCCTCAGTGTCGCCATAGAGAGCCAAAATCTCGTTGTTGTTGTATGCTACGTTGCCGTAAACAGTCCACAACATATTCTGAGTCTGGATGAGGTCATAGCTGAATTGGAGCTCGAAACCACGGTTGCGCATCTCACCTACGTTACCCATACCGCTCGAAAAACCGGTAGTAGCCGAGTAGGGAATCTCCATCAACATATCGGTAGTCAGACGGTTGTAGAACTCCAACTCAACGCTTGCACGGTTGAACAAACGAGTCGAAAGACCAACGTTGAAGGTGTGCATAGTCTCCCAAGTCAAACCACCATTCGAAGGAGTAGCGATACCAGTACCTGCGATACCATTGTACTGAGGACCCGAACCAATCAGACCAAGAGCAGCATAGCTACCCAAAGCGGTCGAGTTACCAGTAGTACCGTAGCTCACTTTCAGACGCATATCGTTGATGTAGTCGTAGGGAAGCATAAACTCCTCGCTCTTGAGGTTCCACATACCACCGATACTCCAGAAAGTACCCCAACGGTTGTCAGCACCAAACATCGAAGCTGCATCGCGACGGATGGAGGCATCGAGGTAGTACTTGTTGTCGTAGTTGTACGATGCACGGCCGAAGAAAGAGTTACGAACCTCATCTAATTCCGAGTTACTTGTCAGAGTCAGAGTCTCCTGCACACCAGCAGAGAGCATAGTCAGACGGTCGTCGGTAAGACCCGAAACCCTCACACCGAAGCCCTCGCTGTTGGCTACGTTAGCCTCCTGACCTACGAGGAATGTCCAGCTGTGAACATCGTCGATATTGAACTTATACTCAGCAGTGTTGGTAGCAGTGAGCTGATAGTAGCGGCTGTACGACTCGGCCCTCTGACCATCGAGAAGTACATTACCATCAGCATCGGCATACGAAGGCATCTTCCAAGAGCTACCGCGGCCAATCGAACCATCAACGCCCTGAACAGCTTTCAGAGTGAAGCCCTCGAAAGGTTTAATCTCCTGATAGATGTTACCCGAAAGACGGATGGTGTTGTTCGAAGTGGGGAATTTCTCGTAGTAGTAGTAGGGGTTAACCATATCATTTGCGAAGGGGAAGTAGTTAAGCTCCTGATCGAAATCGTAACCACCAAACTGACCATCAACAGGGTCTTTCTCTTTGTAGGGAGCATTGTAGGGAGCCTGACCATAAACCAAGCCGTCCACCGACTGAACGTACCAACCAGTAACAGCGGTCTGGTACTCCGAGTAGCTAAGGTTTACGTTAGCACCAACTTTCAACCAAGGTTTAGCCTGAGCATCAACATTGGTACGGAACGAGTAACGAGTGTTACCCGAGCGAGGTGCAATACCCTCGGTATCCAAGTAACCAGCCGAGATGTAGTAGTTAATACCGCTCGACGAACCGGTAATCGAAATGTCGGCGCTCTTAACAGGAGCATTGCTCTGGTATGCGTAGCGTTTCCAGTCGAAGTTGAAGTTGTTATCAACAACCCACCTCTTCTTCATAATCCACTCCTCGGCTTTATCGCCGTCAATGGTGAGGTTGGGGTAGAGTTTCTCCTCAAACTCCATCTGCTCACGAGCGTCCATCAGCGCAAATGCAGTGTTCTCAATCATAGACGAGAAACCACCCTGCATACGAACCTGCACGAGCGACTTGGCAGCAGTACCTTTCTTGGTGGTTACATACATAACACCGTTGGCAGCCTGCGAACCGTAAATTGCAGTCGAAGCAGCATCCTTCAACAGTACAACGCTCTCAATGTCGTTGGAGTTGAGGTTGGTCAGTACCGACGACGAAACGGGAGTACCATCCAACACTACCAGAGGAGCAGAGCTACCACTGAAAGTAGATGTACCACGCATCATCATTGTCGAACCTGCGGTAGGCTCACCCGACGAGGTGAAAATCTGCAAGCCGGGAATCTTACCCTGCAATACGTCGGCAACGTTGGCAACTGGCTGGCTGGCAACCTTGTCACCCTTAACGCTCGATACCGAACCTACAAGCGACTTAGCAGCAACACCCGAACCGTAACCCAAGACAACAATCTCATCCAACTGATGAGCATCTGCCTTCATTACTACGTTAATAGTAGTGCGACCACCAACAGCCAATGTCTGAGTAGCCAAACCTACATACGAAAACTCCAAAGTGGCGTTCTTGTCCGCTTTGATCTCGTACGCACCATTAACGTCAGTGATCGTTGCCACTGTTGTACCGACTACCGAAACAGTCGCGCCGATTACGGGAGCACCCGAATCCTCGCTAACCGTACCGGTAATTCGCTGACCTTGTGCCATAGCAGCAACGCTAAGCATCAAGACTGCAAAAATTGATAGTACAATTTTTCTCATACGATTAATTTTTTAGTTTGTGTTGTTAATAAAAGTTTTGTGTTAGTTTGTTTCTTTCTTTTCTTCCTCGGGTGACAGCCCTGCCTCTTCTTGGTGGTCTCCCACTCGGCTGCCACGTCTGCATATCTATATATTATCTTTCTCTTCCTTCAACCTCCTTTGCCTCAAATAACCTATTCTAACCTATTGCTCAACCTTTCATCATTTTCTTTCGCCCCGTTCAAACAAATCACTCAAACGGACAAATAGAACATCTTTGAGCCACCTTTTTGCAACCTTCTCAACAGCTTGGGAACTACCGTTTTCCGCCTATCGCCCTCACCATCAAATAGTTGGGCCTCGGCCACGCAATCCGCCCCAAAAAGAAGGTACATTTTAGATTGTAAAACTACAAAAAAATAATGAAACCACCAACTCACTCTCGAAAATAAATTTTGCAATTTTTCGCCCCCAACCTCGAATATATTGATTCTCAGAGGCGATTTTTCGGGGACAAACAGCAAGATTTTTTCGGCACGGCAGGGGGGCAGGCAAGGGTGAGAGGGGTGACAGGGGTAGCAGG
>JAZNFV010000013.1:0-20274 GCA_045576155.1 Tidjanibacter sp. | reverse complement strand
ACCAATCCGAATAGGGTTGGTCTTTTTTTGTGTGTTGACGACGGGAATGTCTTGCCTCTACTGACCGCTGTGCAGTGGTCTTAAAGAGGCGTGCTACCTATGGTAGCCGCCACCTAATGTGTTACCTATCCCCCTAAACCCCCTTTCTGTAAAGGGGGCTTATTTGTTGGTTGGTTTTGCTTCTGAATACCGCAGTGCAGTGGTCTTAAAGAGCCGGCTGATGCCGCCACCTAATATATACAATCCTCCCAAACCCTCCTTTGATAAGGAGGGCTTGTCGCTTTGCTCCGATACCAATCCGAATAGGGTTGGTCTTTTTTTGTGCCTATGCGATTAGTGCAGAGGGATTGTTTAGCACCACCCTCACTCGTTGTGGCCGTTGCCACCTTTGCATCATTCCCCGATTCGTTGTGAGGTTAGGGTTTTTAGGGAGTTTAGGGTGTTTAAGGAATAGGTCTATAAGGCCAACTCGTCTTGCCACGACTGCCGTAGGTAGGCGGTTGGCATCTACCGCTCTGAATAGTCTGCAATCAGTAGTCAGCAGTCAGCTCTGCGCTACGGCGCAACTAACCTCTCCGTCGCTTTGCGACACCTCCCCTGACATAGGGGAGGAGTGGTCGTGGAGCGAAAATACGGTCGGGAGCACCACCATAACAAAACAGGACTTGTCCTCCCTCACAAAAGACAGCTTGCTGTCCGTCTTGCCACGACTGCCATTAGGCAGGCGGTTGGCATCTACCGCTCTGAGCAATCAGCAGTCAGCAGTCAGCAGTCAGCAGTCAGCTCTGCGCTACTGCACAACTAACCTCTCTGTCGCTTTGCGACACTTCCCCTGACATAGGGGAGGAGTGGTTGTGGGGCGAAAATTCGGTCGGGAGCACCACCCTCACAAGACGGAGCTTGCTCCGCGTTTTTTTGGATACTTTTGGAGCTGTTCTTTTATTTGGCGTAAATTTGTATCTTTGTACGAATACTAATCGTATAATACTATGCCATTTGATTTCAAGAAGGAGTACAAGGAGTTTTACCTGCCGAGAGGTGTGCCAGAAATAGTGGATGTGCCGAGGGCAAACTATATTGCAGTGCGAGGAGAGGGCGATCCCAACGAAGAGGGAGGGGACTATCAGGTTGCGATAGCAATACTCTATTCGGTGGCCTATACCCTTAAAATGAGTTACAAAACCGACCATCCCATAGAGGGTTTCTACGACTATGTTGTGCCACCCCTTGAAGGTTTCTGGTGGCAGGAGGGCATTAAGGGTTTTGATGCGCAGCGCAAGCATCTCTTCCGTTGGATTTCTGTCATCAGGTTGCCCGATTTCATCAAGCGTGACGACTTCGAGTGGGCGGTAGAGGTGGCTTCGCGCAAGAAAAAAATGGACTGTTCGAGGGCTGAGTTTCTCACTATTGACGAGGGACTGTGCGTGCAAATTATGCACATGGGAGCCTACGACGATGAGCCGATGAGCGTTGCTTTGATGGATGATTTCTTGGCTCGCGAGGGTTACGAAAACGATTTCTCGCAGGAGCGTCTGCACCACGAGATATATATCTCCGATGCGCGGAAGGTTGCCCCAGAAAAGCGCCTTACTGTTATACGCCACCCCATTCGCAAGGTGAGGTAATCGCGTGAAAAAACAGAGTGAAAGATGTCTAATTCACTCTGTTTTTCGTTCTATTATGCCAATTATTAGTAGCCAATCTCCTCGAAGAAGTCGAGCAGCAGGTCGCCTATTGGCGTTAGGCGGTCGTCGTTAGGCGTTTTTTGATTTAGGTCGTTAGGCGTTTGACCCCACATAATGCTGGGTTTGCTTCGGTAATGTTTTTTTAACATATATTTTCCCGAAAATTATTTGCAGAAATGGATTATATCGTTTATCTTTGTATCGGTAGGCGATATAACGATGGCCGACATAAATCCTTGCAAAAATTTTTTATAGACTATGAATACAACTAATAATGCGCTAACCGAGGCGGTATATTACATTTTGCTTGCACTGGTTGAGCCTATGCATGGTTACGGCATTATGCAACAGACGGCGGCGTTGAGCAAAGGTAGAGTGCGACTTTCGGCTGGAACTCTCTATGGGGCTTTGGCTTCGTTGCTTGATAAGGGTTGGATTGAGCAGCTTTCCGATGAGGGGCGTAGAAAGGATTATCGTATAACGCAGGCAGGTCGTGAGGTGTTGGAGCAGGAACTTTTGCGTCTTGCCGAGTTGCTTGAAAATGGACGAAATATATTGAGGAGTAATCAAGACAAATAACTAACAACTATGGAGAAGAAGGAAATTAGGAAGATTTGGCGATTCTATACGGTTGCTGACTACGAGAAGGAGGAGGAGTTTTTGAATGAGATGGCACGTGCCGGATGGAATCTTACTGCCGTAGGTTTTTGCCGTTATATTTTTCGTCGTGGCAACGCGGGAGAGTATATTTATAAGCTCGATATGGTAGAGCGTACTGAGTCCGACGAGGTGAAGGAGAGCTACTTCAACTTCCTTACCGATTGTGGAATACGTGTTGTGGGTGACTTTAAGGATTGGATTTATCTCCAAAAGCGTGCTTCGGATGGCCCATTTGATACGAAGAACGACACCTACGCCAAGTTGCGCCAGGTGAATAAGGTCTATTCATTCTCGTTGCGTACCGTAGGCAATCTGTTGCGTATTTTTGTTGCTATTATACTTGTTTTTGTCCTGTTGCAGCGGTTGTTGAATAATGTAAGAATAGCGGAACTGTGTGATGGCGTAATTCTCGGTGTGAGTGTCGGCAGCTTGATAGCTTTGGCTATTATCTGGGTTCCTATTGTCAATAAGCTCCGTCGCAAGGTCAATAAACTTATAGACGACATTGGGGTCAATTTGTAGCGACCAACTCTTTTGCTACTGCTCTAATAAAGAGCCCGATGGAGAGCTGTCGCCTAAGTGCCACGTCTGTAACGCCACCTACATTTGGTGGCGTTTTTTTTGTGGAAATATGTCTAAATAGGAGGCAGGCTTAGTAGCCAATCTCCTCGAAGAAGTCGAGCAGCAGGTCGCCCACTCGGGTGGAGTGGTAGATGTAGGAGCCGTGGTCGGCGTTGGGAACAATTAGCGCCCTGCCTTGTGGGATGTTGTCGCCAATGAGCCTTGTGTGCTCCTCGCGTATCAGGTCGCCATCGCCAGCCATAATCAGCGCAGGGCAGCCGATGCGTTGCATATCCTCCACCGTCATTGTAGGCTCATTCATCATCATAACATTGAGCGGATTGGGGTTTTCTTGCGCAAAGAACGACTCCTCAAATTCGGGCACAAGAGCGTCCCTGACAAAGATGTTTGCACCGCCTGTGGCAATAGCTCCCAGTGTGCCCGGGTGTATCACTTCCAATTGGAGGGCGATGATGCCTCCGTCGCTAAAACCAAACACTGCGGGCCTCTCCAACCCCTTAGCCACAATAAAACGGCGTACATCCTCGGCCATATCCTTGTAGTGGTACTCCGCCAAAGGAGCGTTTGCACCCTGACCGCGCGAGTCGAGCGCATAGACGGTGTAGCCTGCTTGTGCGAGCTGACGTGTGGTGGTCTCCATATCGTTGTGGCTGCCACCATTGCCGTGCAGAAGAATCACCGGCTTACCTCGGCCCTCGGCAGCGTAGAAGAGTGTGACCTCGCCTGTGTCGAAGGTGTCGGTGTAGCTCACATAGGGCTGGCAGGCTGTTAGGGTGGCAACGGTAGCCAAGATTAGTAGTGTGCGTAGTTTCATTGTTGTAGCGATTTGTGGTTGTTCTTTCTGCAAATATACAAAATAAGCTCAACTCATCCAAGCCCCTCCACCTGCCGATGATGCGCACATAATATAGACAACCCCTCCAAACCATTCATTGCAGTGGGTCGCAAATATAGACAACCCCTCCTTTGAAAAAGGAGGGGCTTCGGAGGTCACGAGTTCGAACTTCACCACTTAACATAAAACAAAAACGGATACCAAAAGGTATCCGTTCTTTGTTTTGCGGTATGGACGAGACTCGAACTCGCGACCTCCTGCGTGACAGGCAGGCATTCTAACCAGCTGAACTACCACACCGTGTTTCTGATTGCGGTACAAAAGTAGTACAAATTTTTGTTTCTGCAAACTTATTCGCAACTTTTTTTAACTTTTTTTATGCTTTTTTGAAGAACGAAAACTGCACACTGCCGTAACTTCTTGATTGCCAAAAATTAGGGTGGTCGTCGAACTTTTTATCCTTCGAGTGCTCAAATATCAAAATTCCATCCTCACGAAGTAAATCACGACTCAAAACCAACTCAATGACCTCCTCGCTGCCCTCCAAGTCGTAGGGAGCATCCGAAAAAATCACATCAAAATCTTTGCTGCAACTCTTCAAATAGAGAAATACGTTGGCGTGGGTGGCGTAGAGGTTGGCGAATCCCAACTCGCGGGCCGTCTTGCGGATAAAGGCGTTGTGTACCGAATTGACCTCCACACTCGTAACGCTACGAGCACCGCGCGAGCAGAACTCATAGCTGATAGAGCCTATGCCCGAAAACAAATCCAGCACGTCAATCTCCTCAAAATCAACAAGGTTGCCCAAGACGTTGAAGAGGTTTTCCTTTGCAAAGTCGGTTGTGGGGCGTGCCCTGAGGTTGCGGGGTGGGGTAATGGTGCGCCCACGATATTTGCCACTAATGATTCGCATACTCTATTATTATTGTTTTCTACTTCGCTCTCGCTCAGAGGTTTATACTCACTCCTACTTCTCGCACTTAACTCGGCGGAAGTATTTTCTTACGGTTTTGTAGTACTTGCCACACTCCTCGCCCACAAGCGTGAAATCTCCTTTGCGAAGGTCGAAGTCCTTGTTGAGCAGGGCCAAAAGATTTACCAAGTCGCTCTCGCCACCCAGAGGCAGCACCTCGGCATAGCGCAGGCGGTGGCTCTCGGCAAAGGCTACATAGAGCGCATCGTCTATTTGTCGGAGAAAGATGTTTTTGGCGTGTCGGGATGCAGCCACAGCCGCCACAACGAGCTTTTCGAGTGGGGTGGTGAGTTTCACATCGTGGCCATTGCTACGTAGCCTCTCGATGGTGTTGGCACTCTCAGCTGCGAGCCTTGCAGCATACCACACAGCACCTGCACCCTCAATTGTGGCCGCACACCATCCTTCGCCCATAGCAATGCCCGACTCTTGGAGCAATGCCTCGCGCGATAGCCCCTCGGCCCTTTCGCGTGGAAAAGCTACTACCACAGGCCCTTCGACCACAATCTCGATGTCGCCTGCTGCTTCTGCGCTCTGCTCTACATCCTCCCAATGCAAAGATTGTCCACTCGGGATGCGAATGGACAATCTTGTAGAGTTTGGAATATGAGTTTTACTCCCAGTTACCTGCATCGTTGGTTGCTTGGTTCAAATCACCCACTTTGATACCGGGGTATTTGTAGAGAACATTTTTCTGCTCGTCGATGAGGTTGATGAGCAACTGCTCGTTCTGGTCGATGAGGAATGCTTTGTAGGGAGCTTTGGCCTCAAACACAGGCACTTCCACGTTACCTACTGCTACGCTACCTGCGCCCATAATGAACTCGCGGGGAGTGCCATCGTTGGCGATAGCCGAGTAGGGGATGAAGCGGAGCTGCTCAATCTGCTCGGGGGTAAGTTTCTTTGCACCAAATACGGTATCGATAGCCTTAACGGTGAATTTCTCGATGTTTTTCTTGCGGAGTTTTTTCAGACGTGCCAAACCTACCGAGTCATCCGACGAAACGAGCTGACGCTCAAACTCCATATCTGCGGTGAGAACGAAGTTGATGAGGGTGTCGAAAGAACTGGTGTACTTGCCGTAAACCTGCTTGTAACCACGCTGGGCCGAGCGGATGTCGCTAATGCGCTCAATAACGGCTTTCTCGCGTGCGATGCGAGTTTTGTCGAAACGCACAGGGGCCATAATGCTCTCATAGAGCTGATAAGCCAACACAATCATTACGACTGCGAGAAGGATTTGAATAAGGGTCTTTTTCATTTCTATTTTTAATGTTAAGTTTGTAGCGTAAAACAGTACAATTATGCTTAATGAGCACATTGCGTCCCAAATTTACGCTAAATTTGCGTTTACTCCAACTTTTGGGCAGAAAAAAATTATAGAATCTTTATCGGAGTGGATTTGCGACGACGATTTTGAACGCATTTTCATCCTCAATGGCTATGCCGGTACGGGTAAAACTACCCTCATTGCGGCCTTTGTGGAGGTGCTGAAAGAGATGCGTCTGAAACCCATTTTGCTTGCCCCAACAGGCCGAGCAGCTAAGGTTATGACCCTCTTTGCGCCCGACACTCCTGCTCACACAATCCACAAGCGCATCTATCGCGAGCGCACCTCGGGAGGCTTCGACTCCAAGTTCGACCTGAATTTCAACCGCGAGAAGGATGCCGTATTCATCATCGACGAGGCCTCGATGATTGCCGACTTCTCCGACGAAGGGTCGCTCTTCGGCTCGGGCTCGTTGCTCGACGATTTGTTTGAGTATGTGCGCTCGGGTCAGCGTTGCAGGATTATGTTTGTGGGCGACTCGGCCCAGCTCCCCCCTGTGGGCCACGAGCTTTCGCCTGCGCTCGATCCGCGCAAGATGGCCTTCTATGGCTCGGTGAGCTACAACACGCTCGATGAGGTTGTGCGTCAGGAGGTGGAGAGCGGTATCCTCTTCAATGCCACGATGATACGCGAGATGATTGAGAATCGCATCTACGAAACTCCTCTGTTGGATATGAGCTTTTCCGACTTCAAAGCCATCAGTGGAGCCGATTTTTTGGAGAAGGTGGAGGAGTGCTATTCGCGCTATGGAAAAGACGAAGTGATAGTTATCACCCGCAGCAACAAACGTGCTGTCCACTTCAATCAGGGCATCAGGGCACGAGTGCTCTATGCCGAGGAGGAGATTGATTCGGGCGATATGCTTATGGTTGTGAAGAACAACTACCACTACACCGAGCGTGACGAGGAGGCTAAGGCAGCCTTCATTGCCAATGGCGATGTTGCCTGTCTGCGTCGCATACGTCGTTTCAAGAATCTCTATGGTTTCCGCTTTGCTGAGGCGACGCTCCGCTTCCCCGACTACGACGACTACGAGATAGATTGCAACATCTTGCTCGATGCGCTGGGCTCTTTCTCGCCCTCGCTCACTCGTGAGCAGATGAAGGAGCTATTCTATGCTGTCGAGGCCGACTATCCCGAGATTACTTGCAAGGCCAAACGTATGAAAGAGGTTAGGGAAAATGAGTACTACAACGCTATGCAGGTGAAGTTTGCCTATGCCGTAACGTGCCACAAGGCTCAGGGTGGCCAGTGGAGTGCGGTCTTTATCGACCGCTTGCTTTTTGGCGAGGAGAAGATGAATAAGGAGTTTCTGCGCTGGCTCTATACGGCCATTTCACGTGCCACTCAGGAGGTCTATTTGGTCAATTTCGACGAGAGTTTCTTCGACCCGACTACCTACAAAAAAGAGGACTTCTAAGTCCTCTTTTTTGTAGTCTAAGGTCTAACGTCTAAGGTCTAACGACCTAAGGCGAAGAAATTTTCAATTCTCAATTTTCAATTCCCCTCACGTGTTTCTCCCACGCCCAAGCAGCGGCAAGGGTTTCGTCGAGGGTGCGGGTGGCCTTCCAGCCGAGTTCCTCGTTGGCGAGGGTGGTGTTGGCCCACACCTCAATGGTGTCGCCCTCCCTGCGAGGGCCAATGCGGTAGTTGAGTTTCAGGTTATTGACCCTCTCAAATGCCTTCACAAGCTCCATAACCGACACGCCACGACCTGTGCCAACGTTGAAAATCTCATACTTAGCCTTGTTCTTGCCCTCAATCAGTCGGCCAATGGCTGCAACGTGTGCGCCAGCCAAATCAACCACGTCGATGTAGTCGCGGATGCAAGTGCCATCGGGGGTGGGGTAGTCGTCGCCGAAAATCGACAAACACTCCCTCACGCCTGCTGCGGTCTGGGTGATGAAAGGCACGAGGTTGTTGGGCACGCCACGAGGCAGCTCACCGATGAGTGCCGAGGGGTGTGCGCCCATAGGGTTGAAGTAGCGCAGAGCAATTCCTTTGAGTCCCTCATAGGCCGAGGTGGCATCCCTCAGTATGTCCTCGCACATCTGTTTGGTGTTGCCATAGGGCGATGTGGAGGGTTTGCGGGGCGAGTTCTCAGTTACGGGGAGTGCATCGGGCTCGCCATAAACGGTGGCCGACGACGAGAAGAGGATGTTCTCCCTGCCCTCCTCCTTCATCAACTCCAAGATGTTGATAAATGATGTGAGGTTGTTGGAGTAGTATTTCAGAGGCTCTGAAACGCTCTCACCCACAGCCTTATAGGCTGCAAAATGGATGGCAGAACGGAAAGGGTACTTCTTGAAAATTGCCCTCAGGGCCTCCTTGTCGCAGCAATCTACCTTCTCGAAGGGGACATCTACACCCGTAATTTTCCTCACTCCCTCCACAGCGCCCATATCGGAGTTGGAGAGATTGTCTATAATCACTACGTCATAGCCTGCCTCAATGAGTGCAACTGCGGTGTGAGAGCCAATGTAGCCCGCGCCACCCGATACCAATACCTGTTCTTTTGCCATAAATCTTTCTTTGTTTTGTTTGTTATGTTTACGGCATACCCGCACGCAAGCGGGTATGCCGTAAAGCTATTCGACTTATTGAGTCCTAAATACTGCTTATTCAACGATGAACATAGCCTGACCCTCCTGCAAGGTGTCGCCCTCAGCTACGAGAATCTGGCGTACAACACCGCTGTACTCCGAGGGGATGTCGTTCTCCATCTTCATAGCCTCCAAAACGGCTACTTTCTGGCCCGACTTAATCTCGTCGCCCACTTTCACGCAGATTTCCAATACCTTACCGGGCAGGGGAGCAGCAACTTTCTTGCCGGCTACTGGGGCTGCGGGAGCAGCAGGTGCCTCCACCTTTGCATCCTCAATAACGAGGATAGCCTGACCCTCCTGCAAGTTGTCGCCCTCGGCTACGAGAATCTGTTTCACAACGCCGGTGTGCTCCGAAGGGATGTCGTTCTCCATCTTCATAGCCTCCAAAACGGCTACCTTCTGGCCAGCCTTAACGCTGTCGCCAACCTTCACGCAAAGCTCAACAACTTTACCGGGCAGGGGAGCAGCCACAACCTTACCGCTAACCTTCTCGGCGGGTTTGGCCTCCTCAGCAGCGGGTTTGGCCTCCTCGGCAGCAGGTTTAGCCTCCTCAGCGGGCTTTGTAGCGGCCCAGCGCTCGGTCTTAACTTTGGTGAGGTAGTCCTTAGCAACAGCGGGGAAGAGTTCGAGCAAGAGCTCCTCCTTCTCGTTCTCGGCGAGTTTCACGCCACCGGCAGCCTCCAATACGGGGTTGGGCTGGCGCTGATTCTTCGACGTATCGTAGGGGATAGCCTCGCGAGTGCCGGCAATTTTCAGACGGAACTCGGGGTTAATCTCAACAGGAGTACGACCATACTCACCCTTAACCAAGTTTACAAACTGGGTCGAGGTGGTGGCGTATTTGTCTTTGCCTTTTTCGAGTGCAATAGCGCAGCTAACAGCCTGCGAACCAACAATCTGGCTTGTGGGAGTTACCAGAGGAGGCAGACCTGCATCCAAACGTACCGAGGGGATGAGCTTCATTGCAGGCTCCAAGAGGTGCTCGCTTTTGAGGGCTTTGAGTTGAGCCACCATATTGGTGTACATACCGCCGGGAATCTCGGCTTTCTGTACGAGCTCGTTGGGTTTGGGGAAGCCAAAGTAGTCCTCAATCTTGTGGCAAGCGTCGATAAGGGTCTCTTCATCCACTGCGTAGGCAGCTTTCACTGCGCGGTCAAACTGAGCGTCAATCTCAGCAGGGATGGTGTCGGTGAGAGGATTGAAAGGTTTGGGGAACTGCTTAACAGCATCGTAAGCCTCCAACTCCTTGCGGATGCCCAAAAGCTCGGCGTTGATTTTGGCCACAGCCTCCATATTTACGCCCAACTTAACATCCATCTTGCCGGCGAAGATATAAACCAACTCCAAAGCAGGAGCAGCAGGGCCACCAGCGAAGTTCCAGATGTTGGTATCGACAATATCAACACCAGCAGCAATAGCTGCCACTACCGATGCCAAGCCGTAGCCGGGAGTACAGTGAGTGTGGAAATCTACGGGAATCGAAACGTTGGCTTTGATAGCCTTAATCAGGTTGTAAACCCTCTTGGGAGGAATCAAACCACTCATATCCTTGATGGTAATCATATCTGCACCAAGTGCTGCCAACTCTTTGGCCTTGCCAACGAAGTAGTCGTCGGTAAATACGGGTGCGGGATTTTTCTTACCTTTGAGTTTGTCCATAAAGGAGAGCTTGGGGTATTTGGGATCTACGGTGTAGCACACAGCGCAGTCGGCAATACCGCCATACTTCTTAATATATTTAATGGTCGATTTAACGTTGTCCACGTCGTTCAGAGCGTCGAAGATACGCATAATGCCCAAGCCACTCTCGATAGCGTTGCGCGAGAAACCTTCGATTACGTCGTCGCCATAGGGAGCATAACCAAAGAGGTTACGACCACGCGAAAGAGCGGTGAGGTAGGAAACGTTGCCCACAGCCTTCTTGATGCTTTCCAGACGATGCCAGGGGTTCTCACCCAAGAAACGCATAACGGAGTCGGGCACAGCACCGCCCCATACCTCCATTGCATAGAATGCAGCGTCTTTGTAGAAGGGCAAAACGCGCTCTACTTGGTTCTGATTCAGACGAGTAGCAAAAGCCGATTGCTGACCGTCGCGAAGAGTTAAATCTCTGATTTTAAGTTCTCTTGCCATAGTTTTGTTGTGTTTTAAGGTAGTATTTTGATTTGTTATTGTTCGTGCTATTGTTATTTGATTCACAAATATAACATTTTTTTCTGACAATGTGTCACATAAGGCCACATTTTTAGATTCTTTCTTGTTTGTATTTGGCTGTTAGATGTTAGCCATTAGCCATTAGCTGAGGGAGGTTAGGGAATTTAGGGAGTGTAGGGAACTTAGAGAGGTTAGAGAGATTAGAGAGATTAGGAGTGGCCTATAAGCTCTATAAGCCTTATGAGCCCTTAAAGCCCCTAAGGCCCTTAATGCCTTTAAGGCCTTAGGACTTTCGACGTTTGACCTTAGACGTTAGACGTCTTGTGAGCACCACCATCACAAAACAGGACTTGTCCTGCGAGTGCGATTTGTTGAGGGAATTTTTTACCAAATGAGAAAGCGACACCGCAGCTTATTGGGTCGGGAGAGATGCGGCTGGGTTTTGTGGAGGGATTTTTGTGCCAAACAAGAAGGTAGCTCCGCAGTTTGCTTAGGCAAATGAGGAAGCTACCTATCGAAGTTTGGTGCAAAAAGCACCCACAAGGCACAGCTGCTACTGGACTTCGCCTGTGATTAGTAATATAATAACCCCACCCCCCGCATTGGTATGCACCTCGATGGTTTTGTTGAATACACCCTTATCTTTGGGGTCGAAGGTGACGCTTATGACACCCTTTTGGCCCGCTTTTACGGGGCGTTTGGGGCTTTCTACCGTTACGCAACGACACGTTGTTGTGGTGCGTGTGATGAGTAGGGGGGCTGTGCCGATGTTGCTGAACTCGAAGAGGTGGGTGACTGCGGGGTCGCCCTGACGCATTGTGCCGAAGTTGTGGCTCGATTGCTCAAAGCGTATTTCGGCCTTGCCTTTATCTTTTGCGCTAATTACTCCCAAGAGGGTTAGGAGTATGATTGTGAGTATAATCATTCGTTTCATAGTTGGGGGTGTGGGGGTTATTTGCGTGCGCCGGTGTTCAGACGGAAAGAATAGGTTATTGTTCCCACCTGAATATCCTGTTCGCTCTTGTCGAACTTCACGCCTCGTGCGGCTTCAAGTGCCTCTGCCACAAGGGGAGAGGAGGGCGATACGGTTGAGCCCTTAGCTTGGAAGGCTGTGCCCACAACGTCGCCATCGCCATCGACCCAAATCTCCACCACAACTATGCCGTGATCTTCGCCCACATATCGCGGACGTGGAAACTCGTTGCGTGGACGACGACCCTCCAAGTTCCAATCGGGCTGGAATCCGCCTTCGCCACCCGAGGTGTCGTAGATGTCGGACTCAGAGCCACCCAACTGTCCTTGATTGCCTTTGGCATCGTCGGTCACACCCTCCGAGGGCGACTCCGACGAGGGTTTGTTGCCGGGGAAGAGGGCGCGAGTATTTACTTCGCGTGGCTTGGGCTCTACGGCGGGAGGGGTCTCCTCCACCTCTTTTTGCTCCTCGTGTGTGGCCTCGGTGTCGGTGGCTATGTTGGCCTCCTCCACTGCGGGGCTCTCCTCCTCGGGTTGGGTCTGTATGGGTTCGCTCTTGGGTGTGGCCGTAGGCTCGGGCAGCGAGTAGTCGTCGGCAAGGGCTGTATCCTCCTCGCCACTACCGCTATCGAGCGTTGTGCCAAAATCTACAAGCATACCGAGTTGTTGCTTTTCGACCTCGATGTTGATGCCTCCCCACAACATTAGGGCAACAAAGCAGAGGGCATAGAGTGCGGTGCATACTATGCCTACGATGCGCGAATGGTTATCCTTATTGTTGGGTTGGTACATTCTCTCTTTTTTGTTGTGATTGTTCTACTCGGGTTGGGTAGCCAATATGAGCCTATACTGATTTTTGTTGGCAATGTTCATAACCTTCACAACCTCGCCGATGGGCACGCCCTCGTCGGAGTGGAGCGACACGGTTTTGTCCTCGCTCTCGGCCATCTTGGTGGCCAACACTGCTTCCAGCTGCGAGAATGTAACCCTCTCGCCATCAACGTAATACTGCAAGTCTTTTGTGAGGCTTACGGTGGTGTAGGGCCTCTCTTTGAGCTGGTTGGAGCTTTTGGGGAGGGTTAGTTTGAGGGCGTTGGGGTTGATGAGCGTTGTGGCCATCAGCATAAACATCAGCAATAGGAACATAAGGTCGGTTTGTGCCGACGAGCCTACCTCTTTGATGGGTTTTATTCCTCTTTTGATTGCCATAGTTTCCGGGGGTGCTATTTTTTCTCTACGGGTTGGTTGAGAATATCCATAAAGGAAATGGTGCTTGCCTCCATCTGGAAGATGAGTTTTTCGATGCGAGCCACCAAGTAGTTGTAGCCGAAGTGTGCGGGGATGCCGACGATAAGACCTGCAACGGTGGTAATCATAGCCACATACATACCGCCCGAGAGAGCGCTCATATCCACAACGCCACCTGCTTGGCTCATCTGCATAAATGCCTTAACCATACCGAGTACCGTACCCAAGAAACCGACCATAGGAGCGCCACTGGCGATGGTCGAGAGGATGGGCAGACCGCTTTCGAGCTTCGATACTTCGAGGTTGGCCTCGTTCTCAATGGAGTTTTGGATGTCGCTCATAGGACGGCCCAGACGGCTGATGCCCTTCTCCATCATATGAGCCACAGGGCTGTCGGTAGTTCTGCACAAGTGGAGGGCAGCGTCAACCTTGCCGGCGCAGATGTAGTCTCTGAGTTTGTTCATAAAGTTGGGGTCGATTTTCGAGGCTTTGCGGATGGCAACAAAACGCTCCACAAAGATGAAAATCACCAGTCCGCCCAGAAGCAGCAGAGGCCACATAAGCCATCCGCCAGCCATAAAGAGCTCGCCAAATCCCATTGTTTTTTCTGCTACTGCCTGCGTAGCCTCGGTTGCAATTGCTTGTGTAGCCTGCTCTGCAAGAGGCTCGGCTTGAAGAAATCTAATCATAGTCTGTTAGTTAGTTGTTTATTTATTCTTACTTATTACTCTTATTGTCTTTTTGTTGTCTATTGTTCGTTTTTTCTTGGGTGCAAATTATTTGCTTTTGTCCCCCTCGGAGTTTTTGTCGCCATTCTTCTCGTTGGCTTCGGATGCAAAGTTATCACTTTTTTCGCTATCGTCCCTCTCGCGGCTCTTTTTTTTGCGCCAGAGGTCGCCGAAGCGGTTGAAACTACGTTTGTAGTACAGACCCACGCCATTCTCTTGCAGACCTTGGTTTTCGTCGAAGCGGTCTATGGTGCGCGAGAAACCTTTTAGGTAGAAGTCGCCCGAGCCGTCGAGCAGCAGGGTTATAGCTCCACCACCCGAGAGTTGGTTTGTTTCGCCACCCATCGACTGGTAGTAGTCGCCCGTATCGACGTTGGCCTCCAACTCCAAGAGCAGCCTATCGTCAATAATCTCGGTCTGGAAGTCGATGCTGTAACTCGACGAGGTGTCGTCGATAGCCTTGTATTTGAGGTTGAACTTGTAGGCATCATTCGACACGAGTCGGCTCACCTGCGAGGCTAAGAAGTCCAAGCCGATGGCTGTGCCTGCCGTACCTGCTGTGGTCGAAGGGCCTGTGGTGTCGGAGTAGAAGTTGCCCAGCGCCAGCAGATAGACAAACTGCGTTGCCATCATCTCCTGCGAGGAGAAGTAGCTCGAAAGTATGCTCTGATACTCGGTGTTGGCTGTGGGGACATTGATGTCGAAACTTACATCCACCTTCGACAGACTACCAGTGAGGTTTACAATGCACTCCACAGGCGTTGAGGCCCTCGAAGCGCTACTCTCAGCACCCAACAGAGGGGCGAGCGATGTTTTGAGTTTGTAGGTTGCGCCAATGTCGATGTCTGCATCCAGAGGGTTGCCGTTCCAACGCAGGAAGCTGCCCGAGTTAATTGTAAACTGCTTGGTTATAAGGTTTTGGAAGTTGAAGTTATAGACTCCCTCCGAGATTTGGTAGTCGCCCCTGATGGCGAGGTCTTTCTTGCGACTATCGAGTGTTATGCCCAAGTCGGCCACACCACGCGCCTCAATTACGTTGTCGGTTGCAGGGTCGATGAGTAGCCTCAGCTGGGTGTCCGTATCTACTCCTAACATAACATCCATTGTGAGGTTGCCTTTGGCGTTGTTCTTGGTGGGGTTGCTTAGCTCATACCTCTTCTGGGCCACCACGCTATGTTCCTCCTCCACAATTTCGCTGCGATTGACAAATGTCACAAAGTCGGCACCGGCAAAGTCGTTGTTGCCTTGCAGGGGGATGTTGAATACCGAGCCCGAGCCTGTCGAAATAGCGCCGCTAATCTCCGTTGTGCCATTTTTGGAGAGCAGATGCAGGCCACCCGAGGCATAGACCTTGCCATAGAAGGGAGTGCTCTGGTTTGCTGCCAAGTTGATAGCCACAAGGTTGTGGGGCACGAGCGAGAAACCAAAGTCGATGTTGTCGAGCCTTTTGAAATTGATGTAGCCCTCGGCCTCGGCCCAACCGTTCTGGTTGTCGGACAAGCGGAATGGGCTTATTGTGCCTTGGTTGTTGTTGAAATCAATCTCCAATCTGTCGGTCTTATATTCTGCTCCTGTGAAATCTACTCTTGTGGCAAAGTCGTTTACCGTCAGGCTGCCATCCACATCGAGCGAGCCACGAGTGCCCGAAAGCCTCACATCCACTTGGCTCATACCTTTCGTTTGGCTAACTATGCCCGTAAGCAGCGGGTCGATGAGCGAGAGGTCAATCTGCCTAATTGTGATGTTGGAGTTGAAGTCGCCCGTCTGGTAGTCAATCTCGCCCACCATAAGAGTGGAGTCTAAGTTGGTGTTCGCAAGCTCAACATTGAGTTGTTTGCTGCCTTGTGGAATCTCAACATCTATACTCATAGGGTCGATGTCGATGCCTCCTGCGCTGAGCGACGAAAAGACTATTGAGCCTTCGCCATAAGGCTCGGTGGTGAGCGAATTGAGCCTGAGCAGGCCGTCGATAGAGCCTTCAACACCCTTGGCTACACCCGTTACGGTGAGCCATTCGCCCAGAGCAATGTTGTCCAGAGCCAGCGTGATTGGCTCGGTGGAGCTATCACCCACTTGGCCATTTACATAAAGGCCTCCTGCTCCGTTGCTTATGTGGAAGTTGTCGATAGAGAGTCCTCTGGCGCTATAATTCAGCTCCTTAGCCCCAATGTTCCACCTCTCCGAAGGCGAGAGCAGATAGGAATCGCCAACCGAGGCGTGGGCCACAATTTCTCCTTGGCTGTCGCGTGCGAGGTTGGCCTCCACACTCAATCGTCCGCTCAGGGCGGCATCGCTATTGCTGAAATAGAGCGACAAATCGACCTCCTCGCCATTGGCGCACGAAGCCTCCACACTCACCTCGGGCACGCTCAGTCCCATAGCCAACAACTCTTCGCACTCTCCACCAAGTCGTATTCTCTCGGCTGTGCCGTCGGCATCGAGGTGGAACTCCGACACCACAACGTCATCCACCACAACATACTCGCTGTCGAGCATTAGCATAAACTCGCCTGCCGAGGGTGCAAACTCCAAACTGAGTGAGCTGTCGGGTGCGATGTTTGAACCGTGAATGAGTGCCGATGCTAATGCTTCGCCCTCCTTGATGTTGATACTTATGGCCGAGTAGTCGTCGGCAGCGTAGAGTCGTCCGCCCAACGAGGGGGTGGGCTCTTCTTGCTCCTCTTGTGGCTTATTGTTGTGCAGTGCTAAGGGGAGTTTCGAGGGTATGGTTTGTGTGAAAAATTGGGCCACAGACTCATAGGAGGCGTTGCTATGATACTCCACATCGGCAATGGGGGAGTAGAGCGAGAAACTCTTTGTACCCCCAGCCGAGCTGAGCGAAATGTTGACAAGCTCGGTGGAGAGGGTGTCGGTTTGGGCCACATATACAAGGTCGTTAATCATAGCCCTACCGTTCATATCGTCGAGCCTCTTGCCTTCGAGGTTGGCTTCGAGGTTGGCAGTAAGCCACGAGTTGCTATCCTCGCCCGCCACCAGACCGAGTGCCGAGAGGTTGGCTCTTTCGAGGTTGAGCAGCAGGTTGTATTCGGGCCTCTCTTCGGGGGTGAGCAGGGCAGAGCCCTCCAATGCAAACCTAAGGTTGGGGTCGGAGGAGTTCACATTGGCCTGCACTGCACCCTCTGTGAGCGAGGTTTGCAAAGCTATGTCGGCAAACTCATACTCCTTCCAGCCCAGACGCTGCACCACAGCAGCAATGTCGCCCTCGATTTTCTGCTCCTTGACCACAATGTAGCCCTGAGCCTCGATGTCGGTTTGGCCAAGCTGCTCTACGGCTGCAATCTTGCCAAGAGCTATGTCGTTGCCACTCAGATAGCCCTCAAAGGCGATGTTGCCACCAGCGTAGTTGAGAAGTCCATCGACCTCCACATCGCCGAGGTTGGTTGCCAAAAGTGCATCGGCATCCACAACATTGGGGCTGAGTTTGACTATGCCGTCGAGAGCCAGTGTGTCGAACTTCGAGCTCCACATCTCCACCTCGTCAGGTAGGGGTTTGTGGAGTATGTGTTGGTAGATTCGGGCCACTTTGTTGGGCGTTGTGCCGAGGTCTATATCCACCTCGGCAGTGATAGCCTCGGGGTGGAGAAGGTGTTTGACCTCGCCAATTATGGCCACCTCGGAGTCGTAGAGGCGGGCGGCAATGTCGGCAGTGAAGTCACACACCGTGCCGTCGAACACGCCATTGATGCGCTGACCATAGATGCCCAAGTTGCCCAGTGCATCGACAAAACGGCCTGCCGAGGCAGCTTCGAGCGTCGAGCCGCGCGTTTCTAAACGTAGGGTTACTTTGTCGCAGAAGTCGGCATAGTCGTCCCAACTGCTACCCTCAATGATGAGGTAGGGCAGGCTTAGATGGGTTTTGTCGGAGTGGAAGTCCACCTCTTGGAAGTCGAGTAGTGCGTGGCCTACGGTGAGTGAGCCGAGCGCACTGTTTTGGAGCGATGCGCCCGAGCGGTCTATGGCGTTCAGGTTGGTTATCTGAGCGAGCCTAACGATAGGGCCATCAATCTCAATTGCTCCAAAGTGGGCCGAGCTGATGTTGAGGCTCATATCGGAGTAGTCGATAACGCCTTGTGGTGTTGAGCCTGCTCTGCGTGCATCGTAGAGCCTGTATTGCATATTCTCCACCTCGGCGCCTTCAATCCTAAAAGTGGCTGCGGTTTTGGTGGTGTCGGCGGGGAAGTGGCTTGCGATGTGCTTGATGAGCAAATCTATGTTGCTTTGGCCTTGCAGGTCGGTTTTCATATCGAGCAGCACATCTTTGGCTCTGACATCTTTGGGCACGAGAGCGCCTTCGGTGAGGAGTGCTTTGCGGTCAATTGTAGCGGAGGCTTTGGCCACCCAGAGGAGGGTGTCGCCTTCGAGGTCTTCGACGTAGATACCCTCAGCGGAGAGCCTTGTGAGCCTTTCTATTGCGATATTCTCTATTGCGATGTGTGTGTTGGTTGTGGAGCTGAGCCAGCCGACGGCCTTGCGAGCCACAAACGACTGAGTGCGAGGCAACGAAAGGGCCAGTGCGAGGGTCAAAAAGAGCAAAATGATGGCTAAAACCACACCCGCGAGAGTGTGAAGTATGGTGATTGCCAAATTTTTTGTAACTTTGCTCATTGTTGAGGGTACTTTTAACCTACAATTTTACGAAAATTATTGACGAAAAACAAATATGGAAGCTACAATTTTAGGTATCGAATCGTCGTGTGACGACACCTCGGCTGCGGTTTTGCGTGGCACAACGATGTTGTCGAATGTCATTGCCTCGCAGGCTGTTCACGTCAAGTATGGCGGTGTTATTCCCGAGTTGGCCTCGCGAGCCCACCAGCAAAACATTGTACCAGTGATAGATACGGCTTTGAAGGAGGCGGGCATTACGGCCGACGAGTTGGATGCTATTGCCTTCACACGCGGGCCGGGTTTGCTTGGCTCGTTGCTTGTGGGCGTATCGTTCACTAAGGGATTGTCGCTTGCAAAAAACATTCCTATGGTTGAGGTCAATCACCTGCAAGGCCACATCCTTTCGCACCTTATTGACCTTCCGGGCGAGAGCTTGGCTCATCCTGAGTTTCCGTTTTTGTGCTTGCTTGTTTCGGGCGGTCACACTCAGTTGGTTAAGGTGGTGTCGCCTTTGGAGTTTGAGATTGTGGGCACTACTATCGACGACGCTGCGGGCGAGGCTTTCGACAAGTGCGCCAAGGTTATGGGCTTGCCCTATCCGGGAGGCCCTGTGATTGATAAGTTGGCCCACGAGGGCGACCCCGAGCGCTTCCGCTTTGCCAAGCCTTCGGTCGATGGGTTTGATTATAGTTTCAGTGGTTTGAAGACCTCGTTTTTGTACTTTCTGAGGGATAGGATGGAGGAGAATCCCCAGTTTATTGAGGAGAATAGGGCCGACCTGTGCGCCTCGTTGCAGAAGACCATCATCGACATCTTGTTGAAGAAACTCATCAAGGCCTCCAAGGCGCTCGATATTAAGGAGATAGCCATTGCGGGTGGTGTGTCGGCCAACTCTGGATTGCGTGAGGCTGTCGAGGCTGAGGGTCGCCGTCGCCACTGGCGCACCTACCTGCCACCGTTGAAGTTCACGACCGACAATGCCGCGATGATAGCTGTTGCGGGCTACTACCGCTACCTCAATGGCGAGGAGAGCAGCTTGGATGTAGCTCCTGTGGCGAGGCTCGAAGAGTTGTTATAAAAAAAGCACCGTTACGGTGCTTTTTTTTGTCTAACGACTAACGTCTAAGGTCTAACGACTAACGACACACAGACCTCTCCCGACCTTCGGTCACCCTCCCCTGACTCAGGGGAGGGGTATGGTTGTGCGGCGAAAATCTGGTCGGGAGCACCGCCATAACAAATGACAGCTTGCTGTCCGTCTTGCCACGACTGCCAAAGGCAGGCGGTTGGCATCTACCGTTCTCAATAATCATCAATAGGCATAAGGTCACGCCACGCGGGATTCTGTTGCTGTATGAGTAGATTTTTGCGGTGTCGTGAGAGCATTTTAATCTTCTTTTCTCGTTGGATAGCATCTATTATACTACCAAACTCTTCTACGTAAACCAACTTGTTTAGATTGTATCGCTGCGTGAAACCCTCGCGAATTTTGGCACGATGTTGCAGTATGCGTTGTTCCAAGTTTGATGTAACACTGGTGTAGAGTACCGAGTTTTCCTCGTTGGTTAGCATATAGACGTAGCTCTTGTTCATAGTGCAAAGATAATTATTTTTTTTAGAGCGGTAGATGCCAACCGCCTCAACTTCGTTGAGTCGTGGCAAGACGGACAGCAAGCTGTCATTTGTGAGGACAGGACAAGTCCTGTTTTGTGAGGGTGGTGCTCCAAAAACGTCTAAGGTCGTTAGACCTAAACCCTATCCTCCCTATCCTCCCTATCCTCCCTATCCTCCCTATCCTCCCTATCCTCCCTATCCTCCCTCTCCTCCCTATCCTCCCTATCCTCCCTATCCTCCCAAGTCGGATCGTAGCCA
>JAZNFV010000012.1:0-136499 GCA_045576155.1 Tidjanibacter sp. | reverse complement strand
ATGCGAGAGATATTTTTTTCTTTCATAAGTGTACGTGTTGCATCAAACTCAGGAGCGTTTATTAGGCTCTTAGGGACTATCAATGATACAACATTTCCAATTCTCATTGCTTTCTCAATGAAGAATGAGAAGATATTATTGGTATCCTTATTGGATGCGCCAATTTTGTATTTAGCCAACAACTGTTTCTCTTTGGTTAGCTTCTTGTATGGAGGATTTCCGACTACAATGTCATACTTCTTGTCGAAGTTGTGCAACAAGAAATCAGCATTGATGTAATTGATGTGAATATTGTTGGGGATATCAATCTTTGCAACCAGCTCTCTTAAAATCTCTATACTGTTTGCATCAATATCTACCACATCAATATTAACAGACTGCACGCCAGCATACTTCAAGATAAGGGCAGGCAAGAAATTACCCACACCAATTGATGGCTCTAAAATATTTAGCTCCGTATAGTTCTTTGCATCAGGCAAACTCTTGACAATGGTGTAGCATATATCCTGCCTTGTATAATAAGCCGCATTGTCTTCTCTTTGAGCATTTGCCAACTCCGCAATTTTAGACAATTCAGCAAAGTCATAATGGCTATTGCTTCTAATATAGTCCACCAAACAAGAATGTGTAGCCAATTTCTTTTTGTCAATCAACACCTTTATATCCTGTTCAGACAAAGTTGGCTTGCATAATATTTTACGAACCTTAGCTGCAATCTGTTTGAATATAACGGTAGGTACCGCCTCGCCCAAATTTTGGCGTATGTTCATTTCCTCTTTCTTTAGGAATGCTTCTTTCTCTTTTAATGACATTCTGTTTAACTCATCAAAAGGAATGTCGCTCCAGTTAAAAGATGAAGGAACAGACATCATAAGCATAACCTCCCTAATACTGAACACTCTGTTATCAACAGGATGAACAGTATTCTGACTTGCCATAATATCATTACGAGTGTGAATACAAGGTGCTACTTTATCCCAATACTGACGAGTATATTTGTCGCCATTCTTACGGGCGTTATACACAATAACTCCATTCTTTACACTATGCGGTATCCTTGTAATGTCTGTATTGTCAAATGCCGATTGTCCCTCCTTAATGTCTGCAATCCAAGACTCCATGCGAGGAGAGTATTTTCGGAAGTTATGATAAATATCATCTTCCGAAATTTCACCCATCTTCTTTAATGACGGCAAATGACCAATAACCTGTCTCAAAGTTCTCTCAGACTGCTTGTCAGGGAAAATATCATATGGCGTGACCTCTTTCAAGTCTTTACGAACACCGATGACCAATGTTCTTGTTCGACTTGATGGATTACCATAATCCTTGAAGTTTACAACTTGATATAGGATATTGTATGCTCCCGACAAGTTAGCCTCAATAGCATCTTTAATTGACTTGTCTTGACCATCAACATCGGTACATACAGATGTAAGGAAAGCTCTAACATTCTCAAAAATAAAGAACTTAGGCTTAATCTGTTGTGTCATTTTTATAGACTCAACAACCAATGAGTTGCGCTTTAACTCATCTTTCTTCTTGTGGTTAGCAACAGACATACCCTGACAAGGAGGCGTTGCAATCAACACATCCAAATCTGTTAGATTAAAACCTCTTTCCCACATAGCCAACTCCGCAAAAACTTTATCTTTCGTTTCTTGCGTAGTCATATCGCCACAAATATATCCGCTGTTGTAAACGCATTTCTGATTGAATTTCTGAATCTTCAATCTGCGTTCCAACAACTCAACCGTGGCTACACAATAGAAGCCCTCCTCCTTGAAACCATAGCAACCAACTCCTGCACTACTGAATAGGCTGACATAAGTCCTCAATCCATATGCAGAACGCCGATCTGCTAATAGCATTTCGGGGACTTCCAATTCTGGGTATAATTTCACTTTAGCCATATTAACCTATTCTTCTTAAATTTTCAGCAGCCATTGAAAGAGCTTCCGATGCAACAACATGTTCATCAGATACCATATCAGTAACTTTATCCGCAAGCCACAATGTAAGGAGGTCTGTCATTTCTACATGGAACATCTCCGACAGTATTGCTACTTGTTCTTTTTTGGCTCTGCGTTCGCCCTTTTCTATCTTACAATATGTTGCAGTGTCTATATCAAGAGCTGCCGCAATCTGCCTTTGAGGCATCTGGTTTTGAATGCGTAACTCTTTTATTTTCTCCGTAAACAGCATATTACTTATTTTTGTCTTGACATTATTTGGCAAAGATAGCGAATTAAATCCATATTCACACCTTATATTATATAAAAAAATTAAGGTGATGTAAGATTGCGCTTTATGTATCGTTGTTTTAGAATCTATAATTTCGCCAGCCGATGGCTGACGACAATAAGGTTTAGTTTACTCCATTGGCTATATACCCAAAACGGACTAAACTTATTTTTGCCTTGGCAGCACTCAAAAAAAATGCTGACGAAAAGAGAAGGATGCTAATTCTTCTTTTTTCGCCAGCATTTATCTTAAAATTTCAAAAAAAATACACCCAACCTTGATTTTTGGGTGTAAAAAAGGGTGTAAATCTCGTAACTACTTGATTTACACCCTTTGCTGCGGAGAGAGAGGGATTCGAACCCTCGACACCCTTTTGAGGTGTACGCACTTTCCAGGCGCGCTCCTTAAACCACTCGGTCACCTCTCCTTTATGCTCGCTTTGGCCCGCAAAATCGCTCTTCAAAACGCTTGTGCGCCAAAAGCGAGCGCAAGATAAGAATAATTTTTGTTTTCCGAAAAAGTGCAAGAGATATTTTTCACACTTTTGCAGATAAACCTCTACAATAACGTGAGTATTGCGAAAATGGTACTGCAACAATCTACGGTCAATGGCGCAATTGTGGTTGTGCCATTTCCACAAGCATCACGTTACAACACCTCCTCGGTAGCCTCCAACAATCCCTCATACATCGTTGGGTGGGAGTGGACAGCCGAGGCAATCTGGCGGGCCGTCAGGCCAAGTTGTTTGGCCAATGTGGGCTCGCCCAACATCTCGGTCACGCTACCACCTATAATATGAGCGCCGAGCAGTTTGTCGGTCTGGGCATCGAAAATGAGTTTCACAAATCCGTCCCTATCGCCTGCTGCGGTAGCCTTACCCGAAGCCATATACTGATACTTACCAACTTTAACTTGATAGCCCTGCTCAGTGGCCTGTTTTTCGGTAAGGCCGACCATTGCCACCTCGGGAGTGGTATAGACGCACGAGGGGATGGTTGAGTAGTCAATAGGCTGAGGATTGTGGCCACAGATAGCCTCCACACATACAGTAGCTTCGGCCGAGGCCACGTGCGCAAGTGCGGGTGTGGCCACAATGTCGCCAATGGCATAAATGCCCTCCACAGAGGTGCGGAAATAGTCGTCAACAACAACTTTGTCGCGCTCGACCTTAACACCAAGCTCCTCCAAGCCCAATCCCTCTATATTAGACTTCACGCCCACGGCCGAGAGCACGACATCGGCTTTCAGGGTTGCAGCACCCTTCTTGCCTTCAATATCGACCTCGCACCCATCGTCGCACACACGCACAGCCTTCACTGCCGTAGATGTGAGCACCGTAGCTTTCATTTTGCGGAACGAGCGCTCCAAAGTGCGGCTTACCTCCTCGTCGGCCAAAGGCAACATAGCAGGCAGATACTCCACAACGGTAACATTCACTCCCAGAGCAGCATATACCCACGCGAACTCGCATCCGATAGCGCCGGAGCCGACAATAATCATACTCTCGGGCAACTCCTCCAAGGTCAGTGCCTCGCGCGAGGAGAGGATGCGTTTGCCATCAACGGGCATAATGGGAATCTCGCGAGGACGCGAGCCCGTAGCCAAAATAATATGGTCGGCTTCGACTCGCTCCACCACCCCATCGGCCTTGGTCACTTCCACCACACCCTGAGCAGCGATGCGGCCAAATCCCTCCACCACATCAATACCCAACTTCTTGAACATAAAGGCAATGCCCTTGTTCATCTGGTCGGCAACGCCACGACTACGAGCCACAATCTTCCCGAGCGAAGGGGTGACTGTGCCCTCAAAATCAATACCGTAGCTGGCGGCCGAGGTCATATAGTGATATACCTGAGCGCTTTTAAGCATCGCCTTAGTGGGGATACAGCCCCAGTTGAGGCATACGCCACCGAGTTCGGCACGCTCCACCACAGCCACCTTTTTGCCACGTTTTGCCGCCTTAAAGGCTGCAACGTGTCCACCCGGGCCACTACCAATAATAACAATATCGTATTTCATCTGTTTAGCAATTTTAGGTTATTCGTCCAATTTGATTATTTCACAACCTTCAATACTGGGTTGTCGTTGGCAATAGCACGCAAGAATTTCTCCGAGTAGCCGGGCTGATCGGGGAATGCGGGCTGTGCGGGATGGTGACCATTGTTGAGGAAGTGACCCTCGGCATCTTGTTTTTTGATGTTACCGTCGATATATTTTACCATCAGATAGTCGTCGAGATTACTCCACTTCTCCCACAAGTTCTGAGCCGTAGCAACCGAGTATTTCGTTACGGCCTTTTTCATCTTAGCCACCGAGCCGAGTTTGGCAATCTGAGCATCGGTCTGGGCAAGCTCGGCCAGTTTCTCGTTCTCCCACTCGTCGATAACCTTGCGCACTTCTGCGCCAATGTAGTCGTAGCGCAGGTAGGCAAACTGAGCAATACGGTTGGTAATCCAGAACATAGCCCTATCGTCGTAGGTGAGGATATTGCCGGTCTCTTCGCTCAGACATACGGGCACTTCGGTAGAGCCGCAATAGATAGGAGTAAGGGGCGAAGTAGCCGCATCGTCAGTACCAAACCAAATCACGCCACCAACGGGGTCGGGCAGCTGAGGACGTGCCTGAGCCACAAACCAGAAACCGGTCTGCTGAGTAGCGATAGCACGCTCCTGCACATACTCCTGACCATCGACCTCAAAGCCCATAGGCCTCCAACGGTAGGGAACTTTGCTACCACCGGCACCAATGTCGGTAGTCATATCCATAACAGTACCCTCGTAGTGGTCACGCATCATATCGAAGACATCTTTGGGCGAAAGTTTCCTATTGGGTTTCACCCACAAAGGCATACGATTCGAGGGGTTGTGACCCAGAGCGTAATCCTCATAGGCCTCCATACCATCGGCAAAGCGGCGGAAGAAGCTCCAAACCCTTGCCTCGCAACCACGCATAGCGCTGAAATCCAGAGGAGCATAGGTATCGCTGAAACTAAAATCCTCGTCGGAGCCGTTGTAGTAACCCATCTGGCGAGCAAACGAAATCACATCCTCGGCATAGAGGCAGTTATCGGGGTCGTTTTTGGGGAAGGTGGTGATGCGGGCGTGGTTGGCGTGAGCCGAGATGTAGCCGTCGGGAATACGACGTGCCACCCACACAATACCCTTATTCTCAGGGCCTTTGCCAATGAGCTCCATAATCCACACCTCCTCTTTGTCGGCAATAGTAAAGCTCTCGCCACTGGAAGCATAGCCGTGAGTGTTGGCCAAATCTACAATACACTCAATTGCCTCACGAGCAGTCTTGGCACGTTGGAGGGTGATGTAGATGAGCGAGCCGTAGTCGATACCGCCTTTGGGGTCTTCAAGCTCGGGACGACCGCCATAGGTAGTCTCGCCAATAATAAGCTGATACTCATTCATATTACCAATGGTCGAGTAGGTCTGGGCCACCTGAGGAATCTTGCCCAAGTAGCGACTCGTATCCCACTCATAGACATCCATCAACGAGCCTGCCTTCCACCTACCGGCAGGAGTGTGATAGAGTGCGCCATAGAGTTGGTGTGAATCGGCTGCATAGGAGACCATATTGGAGCCATCGGTCGATGCGCCACGTGTAACGATAAGATTGGTGCAGGCCAGTGCGCTGCTCCACGCCAACATAAGGGCGAGGAATGATGCAAAAAGTTTCTTGTTCATTGTTTTTTTTGGTATTATAAGTTTCAGTTTTCTTCCAAGAAGAAACAAATATAGAAAATTATCTCTAAATTTGCCAAACAAACCGCAACTAAAATGAGCATTAAGCAACAAATAGCCCATCTTCACGCCACCCTACCCCAAGGAGTAACGCTTGTGGCGGTGTCGAAATTCCACCCTGCCGAGGCAATTCGCGAGGCCTATGAGGCGGGCCAACGCATTTTTGGCGAGAGTCGCCCTCAGGAGATGGCGGCCAAAGTAGCACTCCTGCCGAGCGACATCGAGTGGCATATGATTGGCCACCTTCAAACCAACAAGGTCAAGATGATAGCCCCCTTTGTGGCGCTCATCCACTCGGTTGATAGCGAGAAGTTGGTGGCAGAAATCAACCGTCAGGCCGAAAAGAATCAGCGCACTATTGACATTCTCTTTGAGGTACATTTGGCCGAGGATGAGACCAAGAGCGGTTGGGATATAGAGGAGTTGCGCTCGTTTGTTACCTCGGGAGCAATGCAGCAATACCCCTTTGTGCGCCCTTGTGGGCTTATGACTATTGGCACTCTCACAGACGACATTGAGCTTAACAAGAGCGAGTTCCGCCAATTAAAGGGTCTTTTTGAGGAGCTTCAACCACTCTTCGGGGCGGAGTTCAACACCCTCTCAATGGGTATGACATCCGACTACACAGAGGCGATAGAGTGCGGCAGTACGATGGTGCGCATCGGCTCAATGATTTTCGGCGAGCGCACCTATTAGGTTGTCGGTTTTCAGGCATAAGAAAAGGTCGGACTTGCCGACCTTTTCTTTCTATAACTATTTCACTCTCAGGCGTTGGCCTATGCGTATGGGGGTGGAACTCTTAATTCCGTTCAAGCGGCAGATTGCACCAACCGTAGTGCCATATTTTGCCGCAATTTTTGAAAGGTTGTCGCCCGATTTTACCTTATAATATATGGCATCATTCACCGTTGTGCGAGGCTTCGAGGCCGCCTTTTCGAGGTTGCTGACAATCTCCTCTGATGAGAGTGTATTGCCTTGTTTATCGACAAACATATCGCTCATATCCTCTGCCTCGTCTTCTTCAAGCGCCTCGGTGAGTTTCGACGAAACATTGAAATACCCCCTTTCGAGTACAAAATTTTGCCATTTCAGCTCGCCTGTCGAGAAGTCGATGATGCGCTCAGGGTCGAATGTAAGGTCGGCATATCGCACCTCAAAATGGAGGTGAGGGCCACGACTCTTACCCGTATTTCCACCATATCCAATCACCTGACCTGCAACCACATAGTCGCCCATACTAACATTCAGTTTGCACAAGTGGCCATAGTAGGTTTCCAGACCATTCGGGTGGCGCAAAATCACCAAATAGCCATAGCCACCTGAGTTGTAGCGGGCATAGCGCACCTTGCCTTCAAAGGTAGCGTAAATAGGCTCGCCCGTAGGTAGGCCAATATCAATTCCCTTGTGCATACTCCTACCTCGTGGCCCGTAGCGCGACGACACCCTACCCAAGACTGGCGCGTGGTAGTCGGCAAGCGAGCTAACAAGTTCTATCTCCATACTCTCGGGTATGTCGCTAATCTTCACATCGCGATAGGCAAACACCTGATTAGTAACCCAGTGATTCTGAAATACATCCAAATTTATAACATCGTCATAATCGGTCAGGTAGTACTCCCAAGTGTTGTTGGTATAGGTGATGATTTTGACGCGCGGATTGTCCGTAGCTATTGTGTCTATGGGGTAGGCAGGCAGCTCTTCGAGTGTATATTTGCGTTGAGCCACCGAGGGCAAGGCAACCCCCAGCGCACCAATCAACACCACTACATACAGCAGACTGCGTTTCATAACATCCTCCCCCGAACAAATCAGATTTCTCCCTCCATCTCGCCAAGCATTCGAGCCGCCTCGCTGAGTTGCTGATAAAACTCTTCGCCAAAAGCTCGCTCAATAGGCTCTTGCAAGGCCTCATAGACCTTCACACCATTGCGTTTGCCACAGGCAAAGGCGCAACGACAAATATCCCAACGGTGGAGGTTAAGACCATAAGTACCGTTGGAAAAACGTTTAACACGGATGGGATAGAGGTGGCAAGAGATGGGTTTTTTGAATTTGGTTTTGCCATCACGGTAGGCCTTTTCTATGGCGCACAACGTCAGACCATTCTCGCAAACCGAATAGGCACACTCGGCATCATTGACAAGCGGGGTGCAATAGTCGCCATCTTCATCGACATACATAAAGCCCTCGCGCTCAATCACTGCCCTACCCTCTGGGGTCATATAATCTTTGTAGTTATCCCACTCCTCTTCGAGCACATCTACCTCCTCGATGTCGAGCGGAGCGCCAGCATTTCCCTCCACGCAGCACTCGCCCTTACACTCATCCAGAGGGCAGCAAAACTCCTCGGTAAGAATCTCGGTTGAGAGAATCTTATCGTCAATCTCTATCATTGATTGCCACATAGTGTATCCTCAATTACAAGGTTCAACACCTCGGTCATAGTCATACCCGCTGCTCTAATCTGCTTGGGCACAATGCTTCCGCTGCTCATTCCGGGTATGGTGTTAATCTCAATAAGGTAGGGTTCGCCCTCGGGTGTAACGATAAAATCGACCCTTGCAAGTCCCCTGCATCGGCAAGCCTTATAAGCGGCAACGGTCATTTGGTTGAGCTTCTCCACCACCTCGGGAGCGATGTCAGCAGGGGTAATTTCGTCGCTCATACCGGCCGTATATTTGGCCTCGTAGTCGAAAAACTCGTTCTTGGCCACAACCTCGGTTATGGGGAACAGATACTCTTTCTCGGCGGTGATAAGTATGCCACAGGCAATCTCACGACCAACAATACACTCCTCCACCAAGACCTCGGGGCTCTCGTCGAAAGCCTTGAAAATGGCCTCGGGTAGCTCCTCGGCACTCTTAACCTTCGTAACGCCACAGCTACTACCGCTGGCGTTGGGCTTAACAAACAGGGGCAAACCCAGCTCTGCCACAATAGCCTCGGGAGCAATCCAATCCTCCTCGCGCAGAAGCATACCCTTTGCCAGCGACACACCCGTATCGGCCACAGCCCTCTTGGTGGAAATCTTGTCGAAAGTAATTACCGACGATACCATATCGCACGACGAGAAGGGAATCTTCATTATCTCCAAATAGCCCTGCAAGTGGCCATCCTCGCCCGGTGTGCCGTGAATCATTATGTAGGCGTAGTCAAAATAGATGGTCTTATCAAAATCCAACGGGAGCGTAAAGTCGTTCAAATCGACATAGAACTCATTGTCGCCCTCGCGATAGACGAAGTTGCGACCACACACGTCAATAAGCCACACATCGTAACGCTCCTTATCGAAAGCCTCAGCTACCTGTGCAGCGCTTTGGAGGGCAATCTCTCGCTCGGAAGAGTTGCCTCCTGCCAAAAGTGCAATGTTATATTTTTTCATCATTTCAAGCATACTATGGATTGTAGTAATCTTTGTGGCGGAAGGCCAAAATATCCTCAATCATTTCGAGCCACTGCGCAGCCTCTTCATTGGACGAATCGAGGCGCAACACCGCTCCGAAGTGGTTTTTGGCAGGGCCGAACTCGCTACGAGCAAAAGCCTCCTTGCCCAATGCCAACTCTTTTTCAATATCTTGTTGCATATATAATTTGTGTTGTTTTATATGTTCTACTACTTTTTCGGGGAGCATACTCTCCCACTCCTCTCCCCCGGCAATAGCCTCTCTTGCCTGCGTCGAGGAGATATTGAGTCGTGGAGCTTCGGAGAGCATAACGAATGGTTCGCCAAAACTATCGTGCTCATTGCGAGGATAGATTAGAATTTTGTTCTCCCTCAGGAGTCTTTCGCCCTCACGCCAAGTGGCAATCGTAGCGGCCACATCGCCACCGCCCAAAATAGCAAACTCGCGCTCGGGATAGAGCCTTCTCAGATGGTCAATCGTGCAGACCGTATAGGAGGGACGAGGCAGCTCAAACTCCACATCGCACACCTCCACTCCAACTACCCCTTCGAGAGCCTTTCGCACCATTGCCAGACGCTCCTGCTCGGGCGCAAGGTCGGCCACATTTTTGTGGGGATTCTGGGGCGACACAACCATCCATACCTCGTCGGCAAATCCCTCACGCACAACATATTCTGCCACAGCAACGTGGCCTTTGTGGGGTGGATTGAACGAGCCGAAATAGAGTGCCGTAAGTCCCATATTTTCCCTTAGCAAGCAATGAATTTGGCAACCACCTCGGCAACCCTCTCGACGGCCTCTTCGAGGTTGTCATTGACAACAACAACGTCAAACCTTTCGGCATAGCCAAGCTCCTCGCCAGCCTTTGCCAAACGTTGTTCAATCTTTTCTGGGGAGTCGGTAGCCCTGCCCACAAGCCTATTGCGCAACTCCTCAATCGATGGGGGCATAATAAATACGGAGAGAGCATCTTGGCCAAATATATCCTTCAACCTAACGCCACCCTTGACATCCACATCAAACAAAATTGTGTGGCCTTTGCTCCAAATACGCTCCAACTCGCTACGCAGAGTGCCATACTTAGTGCCGGCATATACCTCTTCCCACTCAACAAAAGCATTCTCCTCAATTTTGCGGTCAAATTCTTCGGCCGAAAGGAAGTAGTAATCCTGCCCATTTTGCTCCACTCCACGAGGCTGTCGCGAAGTGGCCGAAACCGAAAATTCCAACCCCTCAATCCTACTCATCAAACGACGCACGATTGTGGTTTTACCCGAGCCAGAGGGGGCAGAAAAAATTATCAGCTTTCCCATTTACAATATATTGAGTACTTGTTCTTTAATCTTTTCGAGCTCATCCTTCATTTTAACTACAAGGATTTGCATTTCGGGGTCGTTGGCCTTCGAGCCCATAGTGTTGATTTCGCGACCCATTTCTTGGGCCACAAATCCGAGTTTTCGGCCCACATTTTCCTCGCCCGCAGCCACCTCGCGGAAGTAGGCGCAGTGCTTGTCGAGGCGCACTTTTTCTTCGGTAATATCGAGCTTTTCGAGGTAGAAAATCATCTCCTGCTCCAAGCGGTTGGCATCGTACCCAACGGCCAGTTGCGAAAGCTGGTCGAGGATGCGCTGACGAATGGCCTCGGTGCGACGAGCCTCATAGGGGATAACCTCCTGCTTGTAGCCCTGAATCAAATCAACACGATGGAGCAGGTCGGCAATAAGCACCCCACCCTCCTGAATACGGAACTCATTGTGGGCAGCAAGGGCCTCATCGACAGCCTTCAAGAGAGCCTCGCCCTCCTCCTGACTGACTGCATCCATCTCGCTCGAAACCACATCGGGCAAACGCATTACCGAGGCGAGCACCTGCGACTGAACCTCGCTGCTTGCGCCCAGTCCCGAGGCCAAAGCCAAACCCATAAGTTGCTCAGAATAAGACTTGAAGAGCTCAGCATTGATAGTGGCGGCCGAAGCACCGGCAGTAGTATTTTCGAGCGTGATAAACACATCCACCTTGCCACGTTGAAGAGCTTTGGCTACGCGGTTGCGAATCTCATATTCATACTGACGATAGCGTGCTGGCAACTTAACCGAAAGGTCGAGTTGTTTGCCATTGAGTGAGCGGGTCTCGACAGTGATTTTGCGTTGTTGAGTGGTGATTTCGGACTTACCAAAACCGGTCATTGACTTTATCATACAAAGCGTGTTTTATTCTAATCCGCAAAGATATGGCAAATTTTCTTACTATCGGACAAAAATAAAGAGAGAATGTGTTGTTTTACTCTAAATTATCTCGTATATTTGCAGATGCAATCTTTGATTGAGATTCAAACACACACAATACTAACTTTATTTAACCTATTCAAATCAAATGGTAAAACACAATTTCAACGCAGGACCTTCGGTTTTGCCCGACGTAGTAATTAAGAAAGCAGCTGAGGCTGTTTTGGATTTCAACGGCAGCGGCCTTTCGATTCTCTCGATTTCGCACCGTACAAAAGACTTCGACGCAGTTATGGACGAGGCAAAGGCTCTCTTCCGCGAGCTGTTGGAGATTCCCGACAACTACCAGATTTTCTTCGTAGGCGGTGGTGCTAGCACCCAGTTCTTCCAGATTCCCTACAACTACCTGAAAGGCAAAGCCGCTTATGTAAACACTGGCGTTTGGACCAAGAAAGCTATCAAAGAGGCTAAACTCTTTGGTCAGGTTGAGGTTATCGCAAGTGGCGAGGAGAGTGGCTTCTCGGCTATCCCCAAAGGCTACACCATCCCCACCGACTGTGACTATCTCTACACCTGTATGAACAACACCATTTATGGTACTGAGAACCACATCGACATCGACTCGCCCATTCCTCACATTTGCGATATGAGCTCCGATATTCTCAGCCACCCCGTTGATGTATCGAAATATGCTATCATCTATGGTGGTGCTCAGAAGAACTTGGCTCCCGCAGGTGTAACCTTCGTTATCATCCGCGACGATATGTTGGAGAAAGTTGTTCGCGACGTGCCCAGCATGGTTCACCCCAAAACCCACGTTGATAACAACTCGATGTATAACACTCCTCCCGTATTCCCCATCTACGTTCTTTTGGAGACCTTGCGCTGGATGAAGAGCATCGGTGGTATGAAGGAGATGTACCGTCGCAACTGCGAGAAGGCCGACTTGCTCTACAACGAGATCGACCGCAACGCCCTCTTCCGTGGTACTGCTGCTAAGGAGGATCGTTCGAGGATGAACATCTGCTTCGTTATGAATCCCGAGTACGAAGAGCTCGCTGGTGAGTTTATGGAGTTTGCGAAAGCTCGCGGTATGGTTGGTATCAAGGGTCACCGCTTGGTTGGTGGTTTCCGTGCCAGCTGCTACAACGCACTTCCCGTTGAGAGCGTGAAAGCTCTGGTTGAGTGCATGCAGGAGTTTGAGAAACTTCACGTTAAATAATCACGACTATTTAATAACCTAACAATAGGAGTCCACAGTATGCCTACGATTGTGCCATATACCTATGAGCATAAAAGGGAGCGAGCTGTGGACTTCTATGGCTTAATAGAACCTATGAAAATTTTAGTTGCAACCGAAAAACCTTTTGCAAAGGCTGCCGTTGAGGCGATTGCAAATGTTGTAAACGAGGCAGGTTTCGAGCTTGCCCTTTTGGAGAAATACACCGAGAAAGCTCAGCTTTTGGAGGCTGTTAAGGATGCCGACGCACTCATCGTGCGTAGCGACAAAGTTACCGCCGAGGTAATTGCCGCTGCTCCCCAGCTGAAAATCGTTGTACGCGCAGGCGCAGGCTACGACAATGTTGATTGCGCTGCTGCTACTGAGCGTGGTATTGTTGTTATGAACACCCCCGGTCAGAATGCAAACGCTGTTGCAGAGTTGGCTTTGGGTCTTATGATTTATATGTCGCGCAACACCTTCAAACCCGGTACCGGTAAGGAGATTAGCGGCAAGAAGCTCGGTATTCACGGCTACGGCAACATCGGTCAGATTGTAGGTCGCTACGGCAAAGCCCTCGGTATGGAGGTTTATGCTCTCTCGCCCTCGATTACCGATATGAGCATTTTTGAGAACAACGGTGTTACTCGCGTAGAGACTGCCGAGGAGCTTTATAGCAAATGTGACTACATCTCGTTGCACATCCCCGCTACTGCTAAGTATCTCAAATCGGTTGATCGCCACCTCTTGGAGAGTATGCCCAAAGGCGCCATCTTGGTGAACACCGCCCGCAAGGAGGTCATCAACGAGGAGGATCTTATGGCTGTACTAGCCGAGCGCGAGGACTTGAAGTACGCAAGCGACATTGCTGCTGCTTGTCAGGCTGAGTTGGTAGAGAAATTTGGCAACCGCGTCTTTGCAACTCCCAAGAAACAGGGTGCTGAGACCGCTGAGGCTAACTACAACGCTGCCAAGGCTGCCGCAAGTCAGATTGTTGATTTCTTCGTAAATGGCAACCGCAAATTCCAAGTAAACAAATAATCTCGGTAAACTATGGTAAAGATTAAAGCATTTTGTGGCGTACGTCCACCACAGGAGTTGGCCAGCGAGGTAGCTTCGCGCCCCTACGATGTGCTCAACTCGGTTGAGGCTAAGGCCGAGGCAGGCCAGAAGAGCCTTCTTCACATTATCAAACCCGAGATTGACTTCGACCCCATCATCGACGAGCACGATGAGGCTGTTTATGCCAAAGCTGTTGAGAACTACAAGAGCTGGAAGGCTAACGGCTGGCTTGTTAAGGAGGGTAAGGAGTGCTACTATATCTACGCCCAGACTATGAATGGCAAACGCCAGTATGGTTTGGTTGCTTGCTGCCACTTCGAGGACTACTTGGAGGGTCGCATCAAAAAGCACGAGCTTACAAGGGCCGACAAGGAGGAGGATAGGATGAAACACGTTAGGGCACAGAGCGCCAACCTCGAACCCGTATTCTTCGCCTACCCCGAGAGGGCCGATATGAACGCTATTGTTGAGCGCATCATTGCCGATGCTCCTCAGTACGACTTTGTTAGTGAGGACGGCGTAGGTCACACCCTTTGGCTGATTGATAAGGACGAGGACATCAAGAACATTACCGCAATCTTCGAGCAGATTCCTGCACTCTACGTGGCCGATGGTCACCACCGCACGGCTGCTGCTGCCCGCGTAGGCGAGGAGAGGATGAAAGCCAATCCTAACCACACCGGCGAGGAGGAGTATTGCTACTTCTTGGCTGTTATCTTCCCCGATGCTCAGCTCAACATTATCGACTACAACCGCGTTGTTAAGGATTTGAATGGTCTCTCGAAAGAGGAGTTCTTGGCAGCTGTGGAGAAAGATTTTATTGTTGAGAAGAAGGGTGTAGAGATTTACAAACCCAATGCACTTCACAACTTTGGTCTGTATTTGGACGGCGAGTGGTACTCAATGACCGCCAAAGAGGGCACATACGACGACAGCGACCCCATTGGTGTGCTGGATGTTACGGTGCTTTCCAACCTCGTGCTCGACAAGGTGCTGGGCATTAAAGATCTGCGCAGGGATAAACGCATCGACTTCGTTGGCGGTATTCGCGGTTTGGGCGAATTGCAGAAGAGGGTTGATAGTGGCGAGATGAAGGTGGCCTTTGCGCTCTACCCCGTTTCGATGCAGCAGCTTATCGACATCGCCGACAGTGGCAACATTATGCCTCCCAAGACCACTTGGTTTGAGCCTAAGTTGCGCAGCGGTGTTGTTATCCACGAGTTTTAGTGAGAAAAATACTAAACATTATACCTAATTATAAATATAACTACTAAACAGTATGGCAAAAATCAAGGGAACAATCGTTGTTGATACCGAGCGCTGCAAAGGCTGCGAGGTATGTGTTGCCTCTTGCCCCTGCGACGTATTGGCGCTCTCGCCCAACGTTAATGGCAAAGGCTATAACTACGCCCACATGGCAAACCCCGACAACTGCACTGGTTGTGCAAGTTGTGCAATTATTTGCCCGGACACTTGTATTACGGTTTACAGACAAAAATTCGAGTAAGCTATGGGAGAAGTTAAATTGATGAAGGGCAACGAAGTTATCGCAGAAGCTGCGATTCGTTGCGGAGCCGATGGTTATTTCGGCTATCCTATTACCCCCCAAAGCGAGGTAATGGAGACACTTATGGAGCGCAAACCCTGGGAGACTACTGGTATGGTTGTGGTTCAGGCCGAGAGCGAGGTAGCGTCGATCAATATGGTCTATGGCGGTGCTGCTTGCGGTAAGAGGGTTATGACATCGTCGTCGAGCCCCGGTATCAGCCTTATGTGCGAGGGTCTTACCTACTTGGCTGGTGCTGAGCTTCCTTGCGTTGTTGTAAACGTTACTCGTGGTGGCCCAGGTCTGGGTACTATCCAGCCCGCACAGAGCGACTACAATCAGGCCGTTAAGGGTGGTGGTCACGGTGACTACAAAATCATCGTTCTTGCTCCCGCTTCGGTTCAGGAGATGCACGACTTCGTATTCGACGCATTTGACTTGGCCTTCAAGTATCGCAACCCCGTTATGATTCTTTCCGACGGTGTTATTGGTCAGATGATGGAGAAGGTTGAGCTTGCAGAGCAGCGTCCTCGTTGGACAGATGAGGAGATTGTGAAGATGCACAGCAGCTGGGCTTGTACGGGTAAAACCGCCGACCGCGAGGGCAACATCATCACTTCGCTCGAACTCGACCCCTATGCTCAGGAGCAGTTCAACTACAAGATTTTCGAGAAGTATGCTCGTTGCGAGGCCGAGGAGGTACGCTTTGAGGAGTATATGTGCGACGACGCTGACTACCTTATCGTTGCGTTTGGTTCGTCGGCTCGTATCTGCAAGGAGACCATCTCCATTGCACGCGCAAATGGCCACAAAGTTGGCTTGATTCGTCCTATTACCTTGTGGCCCTTCCCCAGCAAGAAGATTGCTGAGGTTGCCAAGAAGACCAAAGGTGTTCTTGTGGCAGAGTTGAATATGGGTCAGATGGTCGATGACGTAAGGCTCGCAGTAAATGGTGCTGTGCCCGTTGAGCACTACGGTCGCACCGGTGGTGCAGTTTACACCCCCGATCAGGTTTACGAGGCACTGAAAAACAAAATCATTAAATAGCAAATAGTTATGGCAGAATATATTGTTGAAAAGACCAAAGATAATTTGGTATATTCCAAGACTCCCGTCTTGAAGGACAACGTTATGCACTACTGCCCCGGTTGTAGCCACGGTACAATCCACAAACTCATCGCAGAGGTAATCGACGAGATGGGTGTTCAGGATAAGACCATCGGCGTATCGCCCGTAGGTTGCTCGGTATTTGCATACAACTACCTCCACATCGACTGGATTCAGGCAGCTCACGGCCGTGCAGCAGCAGTTGCTACCGCAGTTCACAGGCTCTATCCCGACAAACTCGTCTTCACCTATCAGGGCGATGGCGACTTGGCTGCTATTGGTACTGCTGAGAGCATCCACGTTTGTAACCGTGGCGAGAGCATCGCAGTATTCTATGTAAACAACGCAATTTATGGTATGACTGGTGGTCAGATGTCGCCCAATACCCTCATCGGTATGAAGACCGCAACCTGCCCCTACGGTCGTGATCCTCAGTTGCACGGCTACCCCTATAAAGTTGCCAACTTTGTTTGCCAGCTTCCCGGTGTATGCTATGTTACTCGTCAGAGTGTCCACACTCCCGCAGCTGTTCGCAAGGCAAAGAAAGCCATCCGCAAGGCTTTGGAGAACTCGTTGGCAGGCAAAGGCTTGTCGTTTGTAGAGTTTGTTGCAACTTGCAATAGCGGTTGGAAGATGAGTCCCGTACAGGCCAACAAGTGGATGGAGGAGAACTTGGTTGCTGAGTATCCTCTTGGTGATATTAAAGACGAATAACCCTTAAAACAAACAGTCAGATATGAAACAGGAATTGATTATTGCAGGTTTTGGTGGACAGGGTGTCCTCTCGACCGGTAAAATTTTGGCCTACTCTGGTATGTTGCAGGGTTACGAGGTGAGCTGGCTTCCCAGCTACGGTCCTGAGATGCGTGGTGGTACTGCCAACGTGACCGTTGTTGTTAGCGACAAGCCCGTAAGCTCGCCCATCGTGCAGATGTGCGACACTATCATCGTTCTCAACCAGCAGAGCTTGGATAAGTTCGAGAACAATGTTCGCCCAGGTGGTAACCTCATCTACGATACCAACGGCATCACCCACCACCCCACTCGTAAGGACATCAACATCTACACCATCAACGCCACCGAGGAGTGCGCCAAGATGGGTAATGCTCGTTTGTTCAACACTATGATTTTGGGTGGTTATTTGAAGGTGTGCCCCATTGTTGATATGGAGTACGTTAAGATTGGTTTGAAGAAGTCGCTTCCCGAGCGTGCTTGGAAGACTCTTCCCGCCAACGAGCAGGCGATTGTTCACGGTGGTGAGATTATCACCCTCGTACACAAAGCCGAGTAGAGCAGACAAACTTCGGTCAAATTAGAGTTAGATAAATAATCTAATTGGCCACTTAAAACTTCAAAGGAGAGGGGGCGCACTTTTGTGCGCCCCCTTGTTAATTACTTGTCTGACATTGTAATTGAAACATCATCCCCATATTTTCTTTTGTAATATGCAATTTCTATGGAGTAATATATCAACTTAAAAATGTTGATTACCCATATAATTCCTGCAACAGCTAACACAAACAAGCACTTCCAAAAAACATTCCAAAAGTCTGCAAACATAGTCCCCTCAAATGACATACCTTTGGACATTTCTACTGAATTCCAGACATTTCTAATTGGGGTTGAAGCAAAGCCTAATGTCAATACAGCAATAAGGGCTTTTTTGCGTTTGTTGCGTAGTTCGTGTATCATAAGAAGTCTGATTAATGTTTATTACATTTATGAAGATGCTTCTGTGTGGACATTTCTATCCAAAGTGAAACAAATTCACAAGGATAGTCAAGCTATAAATCCTCGACTATCCTCATGAAAATACTCTACTTTTTCAGTGCTAGTTGATAGGCTTCGTCAATTGCCTCTTCGCGAGTGTATATGGGATAATTGCCGTATTTCAATGTCACAGAGATGCCACCCTCAATAATAACGGTTACACTTTTCTCGCCATTTACATCGTGGTCAATAATTTGCATAATAGATTTCATAACATCATTGTTTGAGTTTCCCACTCTTACGGCTTCGTGGGTCTTGCCTTAATTAATTGTTTATTATATAGAGTCCTTTAAGCTGACATTTATATCACTTTGCAACATTTTTTTACAAAAAAAGGTCGAGGATTTCCTCGACCTTTCCAATACATAATTAATTATATGGATTATTTCAGCTCCACGAGTGCTTTGCCGGTCATTTCGGCGGGCTGTTCGATGCCCATAAGTTTGAGTACGGTGGGAGCAACGTCGGCCAAGACGCCATTCTCAACACTCTCTACCCTATCCGAAACAACAATAATGGGCACAGGGTTGAGCGAGTGGGCCGTATTGGGCGAGCCGTCGCTATTCTTTGCATTGTCGGCATTGCCGTGATCGGCAATAATCACAACCTCATAGCCATTCTCGCGAGCGGTTGTAACAACCTCCCTAACGCACTCATCAACGGTCTTAACTGCTTTGTAGATTGCATCCCAAACGCCGGTGTGACCAACCATATCGCCATTAGCAAAGTTGAGAGCAATAAAGTCGAACTCCTGTTTCTTCAACTCAGCCACCAGAGCCTTAGCCACCTCGGGGGCGCTCATTTCGGGTTGGAGGTCGTAGGTTGCAACCTTAGGCGAGGGTATCAAGATGCGGCTCTCGCCTGCAAACTCTGCCTCGCGACCACCATTGAGGAAGAAGGTAACGTGGGCATACTTCTCGGTCTCGGCAATGCGCAACTGCTTCATACCCAGCGACGAAACATACTCGCCAATGGTATTATTCACATTCTCCTTGTCGAACAAGATGTGCAGCCCCTCAAACTTAGCGTCGTAGGGAGTCATACAGCAGTAGTACAAGGGCAAGGTGTGCATACCTGCCTCGGGCATATCCTGCTGAGTCAAAACGATGGTCAGCTCCTTGGCCCTATCGTTGCGGAAGTTGAAGAAGATAACCATATCGCCAGCCTCAATCAAACCAATAGGTTGGTCGTTATCATCGACTGCCACAATGGGTTTCACAAACTCGTCGGTAACACCCTCATCGTAGCTCTGCTGCATAGCCTCGACCATATCGGTTGCGTGCTTACCCTCGCCCGAGATGAGCTGGTCGTAGGCCACTTTGACCCTCTCCCAACGTTTGTCGCGGTCCATAGCGTAGTAACGACCAACAATAGAGGCAATCTTGCCACCACTCACTTTCAGGTGGTTCTCCAACGCCTCAATATAGCCCTTACCGCTCTTGGGGTCGGTGTCCCTACCGTCCATAAAGCAGTGTACGAAAGTCCTATCCGACAGACCGTAGGCCTTGGCCACATCGCAGAGAGTTTCGAGGTGGCTCTGCTGGCTATGAACGCCACCGTCGCTAACAAGGCCCATAAAGTGAACCTTAGCTCCTTTCTCGCGTGCATACTCAAAAGCAGCCTTCACCTCCTTATTCTCCACAATAGAGCCATCGGCACAAGCGCGGTTAATCTTTACCAAGTCCTGATAGACTACCCTACCAGCGCCAATGTTGAGGTGGCCAACCTCCGAGTTACCCATTTGACCCTCGGGCAGACCGACGTTTTCGCCATCGGTGCGGAGAGCTGCATTGGGATAGGTTGCTTCGAGTGAGTTCATAAACTCGGGCTTAGCCGCATAAATCACATCTGCCTCGTCGTGGTTGCCTTTGCCCCAACCGTCGAGAATCATCAGCAATACTTTCTGTGTCATATTCCTAATTCAATTTTTCAAATAACTATTCCTAAACTAACCTTTCTTTTCATTAAGCTACTCGCCCACAACAGCCAGCACCATCTGCTCAGCTACGGCAATAGCTTTTTCGAGGCCCTCGGGGTTCTTGCCACCTGCGGTTGCATAGAATGGCTGACCGCCACCGCCACCCTGCATCTCTTTGGCTGCGGTGCGCACAATGTCGCCTGCCTTCACACCTGCCTTCACGAGATTGTCGCCCACAGCAACAGCCAACATAGGCTTGCCACCCTCACGGCTACCAAGCACGATAGCCACATCGGGATTGGCACTACGCAGAGCATAAACAGCATCCTTAATCATATCAACAGGCATATTGACTACTTTCGACACTACCCTCTTCGTACCAATAAATTTGCCAATCTCGGCCACAATACCCTTAGCTTTTTCGGCACGGAAGTTCTCAATCTCCTTGCGCAACTCGGCGTTGTCGTCAATCATCTTCTTAATGGACTGCAACAGAGCGGGCGAGCCAACACTCCTCTGAATCTCTTTGAGGGTCTCCTCCAATCCATAGGCGGCCTCCTCAGCCACGCTACCTGCGATAGCCTCAATACGACGTACACCTGCCGAAATGGCACTCTCGGCCACAATCTTAAACTGACCAATCACACCAGTAGCACTAACGTGAGTACCGCCGCAAAGCTCCACCGACTCGCCAAAACGAATCATCCTCACCTTGTCGCCATACTTCTCGCCAAAGAGCATCATTGCGCCAGCCTGCTGAGCCTCCTCAATGGAGCAATCGCGCCTCTCGTCGAGCGAGTAGTTGGCACGAATCATACGATTTACGGCCCTCTCTACCTGACGCAACTCCTCCTCTGTTACCTTCTGGAAGTGCGAGAAGTCGAAGCGCAAGTACTCGGGGCATACGAGCGAGCCTTTCTGCTCGACGTGGCTACCGAGAATATCCCTCAAAGCCTTGTGCATCAGGTGGGTTACGGAGTGGTGGCGAGCCGAAGCAAGGCGGCTCTCCTCATCCACAACAGCCTCGAAGGTAACCTCTACATTCTCGGGCAACTCCGAAACAATATGAATGGGCAGGCCATTCTCCTTTATGGTGTCAATGATGGCAATCTTCTTGCCCTCAGCCTCAATAGTACCCTTGTCGCCTACCTGACCACCGCTATTGGCATAGAATGGGGTCTGGTCGAATACGAGTTGATAGAGCGTCTTACCCTTGGTGGTCACACGACGGTAGCGCACAATTTTAACCTCGGCAGTGAGATTGTCGTAGCCAACAAACTCGGTGGTCACACCGGGAAGAATCTCCACCCAGTCGTCGTTCTCCTGAGCAGCAGCATTGCGCGAGCGAGCTTTCTGTGCCTGCAACTCGACATCGAATGCCTCCAAATCAACGCCCATACCATTCTCCTTAGCAATAAGCTCCGTAAGGTCGATAGGGAATCCGTAGGTGTCGTAGAGTGTGAAAGCCGACTTGCCGTCAATGGTGTTGCCACCCGCAGCGCGAGTCTTATTCATCACACCTTCGAGCAGGTTGATACCCGTAGCAAGTGTTTTGAGGAATGCACTCTCCTCCTCACAAATCACGCTAACAATAAGCGACTGCTGTGCTTTCAGCTCGGGGAACTGCTCGCCCATCTGCTCCACCAATCCGGGAACAAGTTTGCAAATGAAAGGCTCGCTAAAACCCAAGTAGGTGTATCCATAGCGCACTGCACGACGCAAAATACGACGAATAACGTAGCCAGCCTTAACATTGCTGGGAAGCTGACCATCGGCAATCGAGAAGGCAATGGTACGCAAGTGGTCGGCGATAACCCTCATTGCAATGTCGGCCTTCTCGTTCTCGCCATAGCGTTTGCCCGAGAGGGCTGCAATCTCGGCAATGCGGCCTTGGAAAACATCAGTATCGTAGTTACTCTGCTTATTTTGCAGCACCATACAGAGGCGCTCAAAGCCCATACCGGTGTCGATATGTTTGTGGGGCAGAGGCTCCAAAGAGCCGTTGGCCTTGCGATTGAACTGCATAAACACAAGGTTCCAAATCTCAATCACTAAGTGGTGTCCCATATTTACCATCTCGCTACCAGCCTTAGCCGCACGCTCCTCGTCGCTACGCAGGTCGAAGTGAATCTCGCTGCAAGGGCCACAAGGGCCGGTCTCGCCCATCTCCCAGAAGTTGTCGTGCTTATTGCCGAGGATGATGTGGTCCTCGGGCAGATACTGTTTCCATAGGTCAAAAGCCTCCTGATCCATAGGCACGCCATCTTCGGGAGCGCCCTCAAACACGGTTGCATAGAGCCTATCTTTGGGCATTTTGTAAACCTCGGTAAGAAGCTCCCAAGCCCAGCTAATGGCCTCCTTTTTGAAATAGTCACCAAACGACCAGTTGCCCAACATCTCAAACATTGTGTGGTGATAGGTGTCGTGACCAACCTCTTCGAGGTCGTTGTGCTTACCCGAAACACGCAGACACTTCTGAGTGTCGGCTGCACGCTTGAACTTTCGCTCGGCATTGCCCAGGAAAATATCCTTAAACTGGTTCATACCAGCATTGGTAAACATAAGGGTTGGGTCATTCTTCACAACCATAGGTGCAGAAGGAACAATAGTGTGCTCCTTGCTCTGGAAAAATTCGAGAAATTTCCTTCTAATTTCGTTTGATGTCATCATAGTCACTATATATCTTTACTTACGATTAAATACAACTCTTCTAATAAAGTTTGCAAAAATACATATTTTACTCTAATTTTGTCGCACAACGACCACCATTTTTCGCCCAATGAGCAAAAAAGAGTATAAATTCAACCCCCAAACGCTCGCCTATGAGCCGATTGAGAGTCCTATGCGCCTGCGTAGGTATCGAATCATTAGGCGCAGCTTGCTCTTTTTCATTGCTGCGGCCATAATAAATTTGGTCTATTCGGTGACATACTACACCCCCAAGTTGCGCACTCTCGAAGAGGAGGGCGAAGAGTTGGTGGCCGAGCTTACACTTTTGGCCGACCGACTCAACACCACAAACGACCGCCTAAGCCAACTTCGTCATCGTGACAACAACGTCTATCGTTCACTCTTTGGTGCCGACACGCTCTCTGTCGCTGGAATCTACACCCCCTACCCCGAGGCAACCTACGAGGCCTACACCGACGACTACGGAGGCATTGTTCGTGACATTTGGCGCACACTTGACGCCTATTCGCGCCTGATATATCTGCAAAGTATCTCGCTCGACGAGTTGCAGGTACTATCCAAAAATAAGGAGAAGATGGCGGCCTCTATTCCTGCCATTTGGCCCATCAACAAGCGAGATCTTCGTGGCCCTATTGGTGCTTATGGTCGCAGGCTCCACCCCATCTACAAGCGCTACATCCACCACAAAGGCATCGACTTCGGAGGTCGTAAGGGCGACCCCATCTATGCCACCGGCAATGGCGTGGTAGTACACTCCGAAAAGGGTCTTAGGCGCAAGGGCTACGGCCAGCAACTGGTTATCGACCACGGCTTTGGCTACAAGACTCGCTATGCCCACCTCAATGAACGCTTAGTAAAAGTAGGTCAGGAGGTTAAGCGTGGCGAATTGATTGGCTATATGGGCTCTACGGGTGGCTCAACAGGCCCTCACCTCCACTACGAGGTTATCTATATGGGCAACAACGTCGATCCAATCAACTACTTCCGACGCGATATGAGCGAAGAGGAGTTTGAGCGCATCATTGAGCAGGCCAAGACAACCACCTTTGAGACCCTCGACGGCCCGGGCAATCAGTAGTAACAATTTAAAGTTCAAAGCAGAATAGCCGAGATATGAGCAGACGATACAACATATATCCTCCAACGGAGAGTAAGGCTGGCCGAATTGGTGCAGCCATAGGTCGTTTTCTCTCCTCGACGCTCGTCTTTGTGGTTGTGCTTGTGGGTGTCTATCTGCTCCTTACGCTCTTCGACACCCGCTCGCAATATCGCCAAAGGCAGCGCAACAACACCCTGCGCAACGAGCTCTCGGCCATAGAGTTACGCTACGACACCGTACAGCAAGTGCTCAACAACGTCATCGAGAGGGACAACAACGTTTTTCGCATCCTCTTTGAGTCCGAGCCCTACGACTTTGCAGAGAGTGCCACCGACATTGAGTTGGAGAACCGCAAGCGACTCTCAAAGCTCAGCGAGAAGGAACTCGCACGCGAGCTTGACAGTCGCATCAAACGATTCGAGAGCGACCAAAAACATTTAGCCTCGCTCTGCAATCGCATCTCGGTGGCCAGCGACAGCATTGGCTCTAAGACCAACAACATCCCTGCTATTCAGCCGGTTATCAACACCGAGCTAACGCTTCTCACAGCTCCCTATGGTATGCTCATCCACCCCTTCTACAAGAGTCTGGCATCGCATCAGGGAGTGGACTACACCGTACCGACAGGCTCGCGCGTCTTTGCCACAGCCGACGGCAAGGTCAAGGAGGTTAAAACTCGCAAAACAACCTCGGGTCGCTACATCATCATCGACCACGGCTCGGGCTACGAGACTCAATACAGCCACCTCTCGCGCATCGACGTGAAGAAGGGGCAGAAGGTGCGTCGTGGCGACATCATTGGCCTGACGGGCAATAGCGGTCTGTCGCTCTCGCCCCACCTCCACTACGAAGTTAGGTTCAACGGAATGAGGGTCGATCCCATCCACTACTTCTTTATGGAGCTTACTCCGCACGAGTATCAACGTATGATTAAAATCTCCCAGAGCGGAATGCAGTCGTTTGACTAACAACCTACAAACTAATACCATAGTACGCAATGGATGAAGCAAAGCTTTATATTCTGATTCCCCTTGTAGTCATCTGCTTGGTTTTTGCCGTATTGATTATCATTGGCAAGGGCGACTGGCTCATTTCGGGCTACAACACCGCCAGTGCCGAAGAGAAGGCGCAGTATAACATTCGTCGCCTGAGGCTTGTTATGTCAATCTCAATGGTTATTATCACAATCGGCATACTCCTGTCGGCATTTGCGCCCAACGGAGAGAAGTGGCTCATCCCAATTGTCATCCCCACCGCAATTCTAACATTGATACTTTCCAACACTTGGGCCAAGAACTAACCACACATACGCACCAAACACAAACGGAGGGAATCCTTTGCGGGATTCCCTCCTCATATATTTATACTAATTATTTTGAAGTTTTTCTTTCAATACTCGTATTTCCTCGCGCAGCCCACGTTGAGTCTCCATATCGTCTTCAATTATACTTTCTAGTTTTTCTATCTCTCTCTGCAATCTAACATACTCATCTTTCGCAATTAATGGAGTTATTTCCATTTGCTCCATTTGGGTCAATCTACGTTGTAATATATTGTAGTCTACGCTAGATACCGAGGTGCCACCTTTTTGCGATATAACCTTTGTGATGACAAAACCAATAATTACAATTATCAATATACCGATACATAGAATAGTCCAGGGCTCAATTGGTATTTGAATTGCATTTCTATTAGGAGTTAAATACTTAGTCACAATAGATGCGTTTTCAACTATAGCCACCAGTATCTCGTTGCCAAAACGAGCATAAACACTACTATTCAAAATACCATCACTCAATATATTATGATAAGCATCTCCGTAATGTAAATTCAGAATATTAAAATATTCATCACATAATTGCTGAACTTTATGTACAATATCCCAATCACTAATAATCATACCATTTTGTACAAATTCTGCTGACTTACAGTATTCTACTATTGCATTCTTAATAATTTCCTTATCGTACACATAGTTTCTATATAATTCAATAAACTTAATATAAAGTAAAATCGATGCATTATTAGCACTGATTGTATTGAAATCATCTGAATTAACATAATATCTAAATGTAGACATTTGTTTTATCAAAGCTTTTGCATCAGCTATAATCACATCAATATTTTCAATAATATATTCCTTGTGGTTAGCCACTAATGCATCGCTACCTTCTCTTTCAAGTAATTGTGTTGTGTATAGAAACACCTCGCTTGATGTAATTGCATTATAAACTGGTAGTATGTGATCAACTCTTGTTTTGTTGTCGTTATATTGAGTAGATTTATTAATAATCATATTCTGAACTGACAAACCCAACCAGAATGTAAACACCACTAGAAACAAGTTTGATATGATTTGCCAAAACAGCAACTTATCATCATGTTTTAGTGTTCTATAAAATCTAAGCATAAGGTGTAAGTATTAATTATACAAATAAAGCCCTAAGAACTATGCAATAAACGTGATGAGCATATAGAGCAAGTGGGCCGAAATTGCAGCCACAAGACCACCAATGGTGTGAGCACCAATGGCTTTGGAGGTCAGGCTACGGAAACCCAGCGTGTCGAGCATTGCAGTGTGGGTGCTCAGGTAGCCACTCCAACACATACCAATAGCCGTAAATACTGCAATGGCGTTGCCGTCAATCCAGCCTGCTGCAAGGAAGTTAGGCACTAAGCCCAGAGCTGCGCCCACAGCACCCAAAGCAGTAATAGGAAATGCCACCAAGTGGGGGTCACTAAAACCAAACAGCCAGTCGAAGATGAAATTGCACTTACCAGCCAGCCAGGGTAGCAGTTCAATACCCTCATAAGCAGCACCCGTATATTCTCCCGAGGCCGAAGGGCCAAAAGTCAAAATCATAACCAGCGTGGAGATAATCAGCACACCGGGGATGATTGCCAAACCGACATCAACACCAGTACGGCCACCATCGAGCAAGGAGTCGAGAATACGCTGAAACATAGGTTTCTGATACTCAACACTATCCTCTTTCTTCTCCTCGGCCAAAACAACCGCAGGCTCATACTTATAGTTTGGATAGGCCTTCAATACCGACCTTTGCATAATGCGGGTCGAAACTACACAACCAATCATAGCGCCAACAAAACCCACGATAGGCTCCCAGTAGAATCCCTGACCAATCATAAATACAATCACCAGCAGACCCATACCGAAAGCTGTGCCGAAGTTGGTGAGCGAAATATATTGGTACTTCTTGAAATAGGATGCAAATTGCTTATCCTGAGCCATTGAGATAATTGCAGGGTTGTCCGAAAGGAAGGTCACAACGGCACCGAGCGATGCCACACCGGGCATATTGAACAGTGGTTTCATCAGAGGTCGCAGCAGCTTCTCAAAGAGCCTTACCACGCCAAATTCCACAAAAATGCGACCCAATGCACCCGTAATGACACAAATAGCCATAAGGTAGAACACCGTATTGAGCAACAAGTCGTGGGCGGTATTCATAATCGTATTGAGCATATTGGCCATACCCATCTTTAAGCCGAGCAGGCCAAACAGAGCAAAAATTATTGCAAGACACACAATGCCACTCGGCATACGAAAACCTTTGCGGTGGGGTTGCGAGGGAGAGTTGAATTTACTCATATAGTATAGGGTTAGTAGTTGAAAATCAATGCCATACTACATCAAGTTGATGCGCCAAGTAATACCCATCTGGAACATAAAGTCGCCATCGAAAAGCGCTCCATACGTATTGCCCTGATTGCCAAACACATAGCTACTGGCAGCGTGGAAACGCACATTGCGACTCTCGGTTGGAAAGTACTCGACACCTCCACCAACGCGCCAAATGTCCGTACCGGGCAGTACGGTTGGGTCGAGCATAACGCTTGCCCCATTGACATCGTAGGAGCCGTGACCAAAGAGATTCAATTTCTCGTTTACGGCCCAGTTGACATCCAGCATAGCCGAGATGCTGCTTGCTTTATTGGCAAAATCGAAACGCTCCATAACATCCATCTCTACCGTCACGTCGCCATAGCTTTCACGCAGACCCACAGCAACATAGCCGATGTATTGTCCGGGGGCATATTCGAGCATATTAACCGACGAAAGTGTGGCAAAACCGTTGTAGGAGTTCATATACATAAGGTTGTAGGCGTAGAGTCCCTCACCCCCGAAATCGTAGGGGCTTTGGCAAATCTGGCCGAGGAGTTTCGAGCCGAGCTTATCGCCAAACTTATAGGTGGCGCTCACACCAAACTGATAGCAGGCAATCTGATGCCAATACTCCGAAGCAAAATAGATGTCGATGGGGGCACGGTCGTACTCGTAGCCACCAATGGCAACGACCTGTTTACCTGCCGAAAAATCCCACTTCTCGGTTGCGTAGTTGAGTGTAAACCAGTCGGTTGAAGCAAACGGATTGGACTGCACCTTATTGATACGATAGCGGAACGAGTAGGTCAGATTGTCGGCCAAAGCGCCATCCATACGGAAGTTGGCAAACTTACCCTCAAACGAGGAGTGGCCCGACCTACTTGGCAGCGACTCCACCGAATCGTACTGCCAATCGCCACGCACCTCCAAGCCAAGGCGACTGATTTGACCATAGGCCGAAAGCGACACCAAAAGACCCAATGCAAGGGTCAAAATAGACTTTTTCATTATTAATAGTTAGGTATTAGTAGTTTCAACAATATGCAAATATAGCGATTAGTTTGGTATGTGCGCCCACCGGGGGCAACTTTTCTACTCCACCCTGAGCAACTGGATGTCGAAGATGAGGGTAGAGAAGGGTTTTATAACACCTGCGCCACGTGAGCCATAGCCCATATTGAATGGTATGACCACCTCCCAGCGAGCCCCAACACTCATCTCTTTCAGAGCAATCTTCCACCCCTCAATCAATCCTCTGAGCGGAAAGGTTGCAGGGCGACCCTTCTCGGTGGCATCGAAGGTTTTGCCGTTGATTAGCATACCTTTATAATGTACCGTAACCACGCTACGGACCGTTGGCTTCTCGCCACGTCCTTTGGTTATCTCGCGGTAGAGCACACCCCCATAGAGCGCCTTCACACCTGGACGCGAGGCATACTCCTCCAAAAATTCCAAGTTGCGTTCCTTGTATGCGCTATTGTTATTATTCAGTGCCATAAGTAGTTAGCTATTGTTTGCGTGTTAGTCCCTTTTCGGCAGCCACACTCTCCATAAGGCGGAAGGCAGCATCGTAGTCGTTGGGAATTTCGCCATCGAGAATTGCATCCTTAATAACTGCCTTAATCTCGCCCACAAGCGCACAAGGCTCAATACCATAGGTTTGCATAATCATTTCGCCAGTGATGGGAGGCTGGAAGTTACGCACCCTATCCTTCTCCTCAATCTCTTTCATCTTCACCCTAACGAGGGCAAAGTTTCGCAAATATCGTTGCACCTTCGCATCGATGCCCGATGTAATGTCGGCCTCACACAAAGTCATCAAATCCTCCACGTCGTCACCTGCCTCGAACAAAAGTCGGCGTACGGCCGAATCGGTCACTTCATCCTCCGAAAGAATTATAGGTCGCAAGTGAAGAAAGACCAACTTGCGCACATACTTCATCTTCTCATTTAGGGGCAAACGGAGTTTGCGGAAAATCTCGGGAATCATCTTGCTGCCCACAACCTCGTGACCGTGAAACGACCAGCCAACCCTTGCGTCAAATGCCTTTGTGCGAGGCTTGGCAATGTCGTGTAAAAGCGCCGCCCAACGCAGCCAGAGATTGTCGCTCTTTTTGGCCACATTGTCGAGCACTTTTAGAGTATGTATGAAATTGTCTTTATGCGCCTTACCACCTCTTACTTCAACTCCTCGTAGAGCATCCAACTCGGGGAAAATATAGGGCAAAAGTCCGGTCAAATGTAAAAGTTCAAAGCCTATTGAGGGGCGTGGCGAAGCAACGATTTTGTGCAGCTCGGTGGCGATGCGTTCTTTCGACACAATCGTTATTCTATCCTTGTTTCGGGCAATAGCATCGAAGGTCTCAGGGGCTAAATCAAACCCGAGTTGAGTTGCAAAACGGATGCCCCTAATCATCCTCAGCGGGTCGTCCGAAAAGGTAACATCGGGGTCGGTCGGAGTGCGTATAATTTGGCTCTCCAAGTCGGCCATACCTCCAAAGCTGTCGAGCAACTGGCCATAGCTTGCCGAGTTGAGCGACCAAGCCAGTGCGTTGATTGTAAAGTCGCGCCTAAGTTGGTCGTCCTCAATAGTCCCCTCCTCCACCGCAGGTTTGCGCGAATCGGGCGAATAGGACTCCTTGCGAGCACCCACAAACTCAATCTCTCGGCCCTCTCTGTCGTGCAACATTGCCGTGCCAAAAGTCTTAAAGACAGAGACTTTCGTATGCAGTTTGCGGCCCAATGCCTTAGCAACCTCTATTCCACTGCCCACAACTACAACGTCTATATCCGTAGAGGGACGACAGAGATAGTAGTCGCGCACATAGCCACCCACAACATAGGCAGCCACGCCAAGCGAATCGACAATCTCGGTAATCTCCTTGAAAATGGGGAGAGAAAGTGGATGGGGTTTTTCGGACATACTACAATCTATACATCTGTAATTAAACTATTTAAGGCAATCGAGGTAGAGCGAAACGGTCTTTTCGAGTCCATAGTAGAGCGCGTCGGAAATAAGGGCGTGACCAATCGAAACCTCGTCGGTCCAGGGTATGCGCTCCACGAAATAGGCCAAGTTGTCTAAGTTGAGGTCGTGGCCGGCATTAAGCCCAAGTCCCACCCTGCGAGCCTCCTCAGCAGCAGCCACATAGGGTCGTATGGCCTCCTCGCGATTGGTATGATAGTCGCGTGCATAGGCCTCGGTGTAGAGTTCCACCCTATCGGCACCACACTCCTTTGCGCCACGCACCATCTCGGGCACAGGATCAACAAATACCGAAACACGAATACCCTTTTGCTTAAACTGGGCTATCTTCCGGCACAAAAAATCACGATACCTCAGCGTATCCCAACCAGCGTTGGATGTGATTGCGTCGGCAGCATCGGGCACAAGAGTAACCTGAGCAGGGACAACCTCCAACACCAAGTCGGTGAAAGAGTCTATCGGGTTGCCCTCAATGTTGAGTTCGGTCTTAACCAGTCCTTTGAGGTTGCGCACATCGTCGTAGCGGATGTGACGGCCGTCGGGGCGAGGGTGAACGGTGATACCCTCAGCGCCAAAAGATTCGATTCTCTCGGCTGCAAGCAGCACATCGGGGAGGTTTCCACCGCGCGAATTGCGTATGACGGCTACTTTATTTATGTTTACACTCAGTTTTGTCATAGTAATTTTTCGGTTAAAGTTAGTTTTATAAAGAAGTTTTAGGTATTTTTGCGATGTAAAGGTATCACAAAGTTTTGTGAAATGAAAATAATTTTATTCTCGCGCCCCTCTTTATCTACTTCAATTGAGAAATTTGGCGCACTCATAGAGGGCATTAAGGCCCGCAACATACCCTATGCAGTCAATCAGGGCGCTGCCTTGTGGCTTGCCGAGAACCAAGGCGAAAGGATTCCCGAGGCCAACATCTACGCTTCGATGCAGGATGTTCTTACCAACGACTCGGTTGTCATCTCCTATGGCGGCGATGGCACATTGCTCAGCGCAGTGAGGGCACTTGGTGGTCAGCCCACCCCGGTTTTGGGCATCAATTCGGGCCGACTTGGCTTCCTTGCCATCGCTTCACAAGAGGAGGCTTTGGAGGCGCTCGATGCGCTTTCCAGCGGCAACTACACAACCGAGCAACGCTCGCTTTTGAGTATTGAAGGAGTTATTGAGGAAAACGTCGATTTCCCGTTGGCATTCAACGAGTTCTCTGTGCAGCGCAAGCATATGGGAATGATTGGTGTGAGAGTGGAGATTGACGGCCGTATGGTGGCCAACTATTGGAGCGACGGAGTGATTGTTGCCACCCCCACAGGCTCTACCGCCTACTCGCTTAGCGCAGGAGGGCCAATAGTTGCTCCCGAGTGCAACTGTATGGTGCTTACCCCCATTGCCCCCCACAATCTGACGATGCGCCCTCTGGTTGTGCCCGACAGCTCGACCCTTAGGCTCACTATCGACGCACGCGACCCCTACGCTGTGGCCGCCATCGACAACGAGAGTTTCACAATCCGCAACGGCTCATCGTTTTGCATTACTCGCGCCAAGGAGCAAGTTTTTTTGGTCAAATTGCAAAATATATCCTTCTACGATACGTTAAAACAGAAGATGATGTGGGGTCTGGATGGCAGAGAGTCAAAACATTAGCCCTCTGGCCAAAAGCACAGAGCACACATTTACGCCCTCTACCTATTTGTAATAAGAGAACTTTGTGTTATATTTGCACGTTTAATTAAAAGCTAATGGCAGAAAACATCAAAGATAAAAAAACACCTTGCCACGTAGCCATCATTATGGACGGCAATGGCAGGTGGGCACAACAACGCGGCTTGGAGCGCCCCGAGGGGCACATTGCAGGCGTTGAAGCTGTGCGTCGTGTGCTGAAAGCGGCAGTGGCCGAGGGCGTGAAATACCTTACCCTCTACACCTTTTCCACCGAAAACTGGGGTCGCCCCAAGGAGGAGGTTGATGGAATTATGGAGCTCTTTTGCAAAAGCGTTGTGGCCGAGACTCCCGAGCTGAAAGCTCAGGGCGTTAGGGCACGCATTATGGGCGACAGAAGCGCTCTCTCGGAGAAGGTCAATCACTACATCGACCGCATCGAAAGCGAAACTGCCGAGGGCGAGCGCATCACCCTCATCTTCGCAATGAATTATAGCTCACGTCACGAAATTACTCAAACAATGAAGGCTTTGGCTCAGAGGGTTGCCGAAGGCTCGCTCAGGGCCGAAGATATTGACGCAGCGACGATTAGCGCAAGTCTTTATTCGTGCGACTACCCCGACCCCGACCTTGTTATCCGCACAGGTGGCGAGTATCGCCTGAGTAACTTCCTTATGTGGCAGGCTGCTTATAGCGAGCTCTTCTTCACCCCCACCCTTTGGCCCGACTTCGACCACGCCTCGCTCAAAGAGGCTCTGGAAGCATACGCAGGGCGCAATAGGCGTTTTGGTTTGGTAGAGGCAAAATAGAGAAAATTTATTGGCAAAAGAAAATATATCACAATATAGAAATGTTTAGGAAAACACTCCTCATACTCACTCTTCTGCTAACCCTCAGCACAACACTACTCTTGGCCCAAAAGACTGAGCCAAAGATTGTTGCTGTTGAGAAGCCGACAGAATCCGATTCGCTCACCATCGACCTAAATGCTCCTTTGGCCGACTACTCCGCGCCCAAGAAGTACTACATACGCAACATCACCGCCGAGGGTATTAAGTTTCTCGACGCTCAGTTGCAAATCAATTCGTCGGGCTTGGCCGTTGGCGACCAAATCACTATTCCCGGACGCGAGATTTCCGACGCTGTGAGCCGCCTTTGGTCGAAGCAGTACTTCTCGGATGTGCAGATTTTTGCTGAGCCTGTGGGCGATAGCGTCGATTTGAAAATCTACCTTGCCGAGCGCCCCCGCATTTTCCGTTGGCAATTTGAGGGCATCAGCAAGAGCGCTACCAACACCCTTATCGAAGACCTCAAACTCAAACGTGGCTCGGAGACTCTGAGCGACTACAACATCGAGAAGAGGGTCAATCAAATCAAAGACCACTACATCCACAAGGGTTGGAGAAATGTGGTCGTAACGCCTCGTATTGAGAACGATAGCGTCATTCGCAACGCTGTGAACGTCACCTTTGTGGTGGACAAACGCGAGAAGGTTAGGATTGGCGAGATTAACTTCGAGGGCAACGAGGTCTTTACCGACAAACAGCTCCGCAAGGTGATGAAGAAGATTCACCAGAAGAGTATCAACATCTTCCACAACACCAAGATGCGTGAGGATGAGTTGCAGGAGGATTTCGAGAACATCATCGACTTCTACCACTCGAAGGGCTATCGTAACGCAATGATTGTGAGCGATTCGATTTATGTCATCAGCCCCGAGCGCATTGGTCTGACCATTACCGTAAACGAAGGCAACCAGTTCCACTACCGCGACATCAAGTGGGTTGGCAACAGCAAATACTCCACCGAGCACCTTAACAACATCCTCGGCCTGAAAAAAGGCGACACCTACGACAAAAAGACTCTCAACGAGCGACTTGGCGTGGGCAAGGAGGACGACCCCGAGGATGTATCGACAGTGAATGCACTCTATCAAAACGAGGGCTACTTGGCTTCGCAGATTTCCCCCACCGAGATTATCATTGGCTCGGATAGTATCGACCTCGAAATCAAGATTTTCGAGGGCCAACAGTACCGCTTCAACAACGTTGGCATCACGGGCAACAACAAAGTAAACGACGAGGTTATCCGCAGGGAGATTTACACCCGCCCCGGCGAGCTCTACAACCGCGCTCTGCTGATGCAGACTATGCGTCAGTTGGCAGCTATGGGCCACTTCGACGAGACGCAGATTCGCCCCGACATCCGCCCCGTTATGGGCTCAAATGAGGCTGTGGACGTGACTTGGCACCTGAGCGAGAAGGCTTCGGATAAGTTTGAGATTAGTGGCGGTTGGGGTGCCGGTATGTTTGTGGGCTCTCTTGGTGTTGTCTTTACGAATATGAGTATGCGCAACCTCTTCAACAAGGACGCTTGGCGACCCTATCCTCAGGGCGACAACCAGCAACTCTCTATTCGTGGCCAAACCAACGGTACATATTACAGCTCCTTCTCGGCCAGTTTCACTGAGCCTTGGCTGGGTGGCAAAAAGCCCAACTCACTCACTGTTGGCGCTTACTGGTCGGAGCAGACCACCAACTACTACACCGCCTACACAGGTTTGGTAAACAATGGTCAGTACTTCCGTGCTATGGGTGCGAGTGCAGGTTTGGGACGTAGGCTTTCGTGGCCCGACCAATACTTCACAATCTACAATGAGTTGGCATATCAGGCCTACGAGATGAAGGATTGGAACTACTTTTTGATTCAAAATGGCAGGGCCAACATCTTCACCTTCCGCACTGTGCTGTCGCGTAACTCGGCCGACTCGCCCATCTTCCCACGTCGTGGTTCGGAGTTTACCTTCTCGCTGACTCTGACTCCTCCCTACTCGCTCTTCCACAAGGATGTGGACTACTCCACAATGAGCGATGAGCAGAAGTACAAATGGATTGAGTATCACAAATGGTTGCTGAGCTACAAATGGTACTACCCTCTGACCAACGATGGCAAACTTGTTGTTATGACAAGAGCAGAGATGGGTTACTTGGGCAACTACAATCCCCAGAAGCAGTCGCCATTTGAGGGATTTGATATTGGTGGTGACGGTATGTCGGGATATAATGTCTATGGTGTGGACATCATCTCACTGAGGGGTTACGAGGATGGAGCTCTGACACCCAGCAACACCAACTATACCTATGCAAATGTATATAATAAATATACAGCCGAGCTACGCTACCCTCTGATTATGGAGCCTGCATCGCAAATTTACGCACTGCTTTTTGCCGAGGCTGGTAACGGATGGCTCTCGTGGCGCGACTTCAACCCCTTTGAGTTGAAGCGCTCGGCTGGTGCTGGTGTCAGAATCTACCTGCCCGTATTCGGTCTTTTGGGTATCGACTGGGGCTGGGGCTTCGACAAGGCCTACGGCAGCAATGAGCCCAGTGGCAGCCAGTTCCACTTTGTTATTGGACAACAATTTTAACTAACTTAAAAAACAAATCTCATACCGCTATGAAAAAAAGTATCATTCTCAGTGCCATTTTTGCTTTGGTTAGCTTGGGCGCATCGGCTCAGAACTACGCAGTAGTTAATAGCCAAAAAGTATATCAGTCTATCGAGGCCTACGCTTCGGCAGTGAAGGAGATTGACGAACTGGCCACCACCTATCAGAAGAATATCGACGAGGCATTCGCCAAGGTGGAGGAGATGTATCAGAACTATATGGTGGCCAAGCCCAGCCTTAGCTTCGAGGAGCAGCAGGCCGAGGAGCAAAACATCATCAACAATGAGCAGAAAATCACCACCTACCAACAGAATGTGTTTGGTAGCGACGGTGTGCTAACAAAAAAGCAGGAGGAACTGCTAAAACCCTTCCACGAGAAGGTGGCAAATGCCATCAAGCAGTATGCTATGAACAATGGCTACCAGATGGTTATCGACATTGCCACCACCGCCCTGCCCTACTATTCGCCCGCACTGGATATAACCGAAGAAATTATTAAACTCGTTAAATAAAACAATCAAGACAAAAAACACTTATGAAATTTATGTTGAAACTTTCGGTTGCTGTTGTAGCACTCTTTGCTGCCACTTCGGTAGCCAACGCACAGCCCAAATTTGGTTATGTAAACTCGCAGGAGATTATCGTTTCGATGCCCGAGCTTGCTGAGGTGCAGACCAGCCTCGACAAATTGCAGAAAGAGCTTGAAGAGCAGTTGGAGATTATTCAGGTGGAGTACAACAACCGCCTTGTGGAGTATCAGAAGAACGCTGCCAGCTACTCCGACGCTATCCGCCAGAGCAAGGAGCAGGAGCTTATGAGCCTCCAACAGCGCTACGAGGAGCTTGGTAAGGCCGGCTCGCAGGATTTGCAGAATCAGCAGGCCAAACTTATGCAGCCCGTTATTGAGAAGGCTCGCGCAGCTATCGACAAGGTATCGGCCGAGGGCGGTTACATTGCAGTATTCGATATGGCTGCCGGCTCGTTGGCCTACTACGATAAGGCACAGATGACCGACATTGCACCTATGGTACGCGCCGAGCTTGGCATCGCCGAGCCCGCCGCCGCTCCCGCACAATAAGCCACAATCCGCTTTTAGGCAACAAATTAGGCCAGCACTTTCGGTGCTGGCCTAATTTTATATGTGGCAGTCTGCCAACTGACCTATCCTACAACTGGATGGGTTTGTGACGGGGAACGAGCACCTTCATAATCACCCAACCGATAAGGTAGGCAACTGCACAGAAGCTAAACATAATCATATAGCCTGCCTCCTTGCCCTCGAAGCCAAACAATACAAGGCCTACACTATCGCTATAATCAAACAGCGCACCTGCACTCTTCTGGATGAGGAACGAGCCAATACCACCCGCCATACCGCCAATACCGGTAATGGTAGCAATCATACTCTTAGGGAACATATCGCCAATGGTCGAGAAGAGGTTGGCGCTCCAAGCCTGATGGGCAGCACCGGCAATACCGATAAGCACCACAGGCCACCACATCGAAACGTGAGCCAGAGGCTGTGCAGCAAGTGCCACCAAGGGGAAGAATGCGAAGATAAGCATTGCCAACATACGGCCCGAATAGGGTTCCATCTTCTTCTTATCGACAAACAAAGTGGGCAGATAACCACCTGCAATAGAAATCATCACAATGAGGTAGAGCACACCCAGAGCAAGCTGGAACTTGATGTCGGTAGAAGCCAAGCCGTAGGTAGTTTTCAGGTAGGAAGGCATCCAGAAGAGGAAGAACCACCACACACCGTCGGTCATAAACTTACCAACAATGAAAGCCCAAGTCTGGCGATACTTAAACGACTGCCAGAGCGACACTTTCTTTGCGGGCTGCGCTGCCTCAGTAGCAGGTTTACTCTCGGTGGAAGCCTCGTCGGAGAGGATGTAGGCCAACTCTGCCTCGTTCACTCTGGGGTTGTTCTCGGGTTTCTTGTAGATAAACTGCCAGAAGCCCATCCAAACGAAACCAAGCGCACCTATAATAATAAAGGCCATCTCCCAGCCAAACTTAGCAGCCAAAGGTGGGATGCAGAAGGGGGCGATAAGAGCGCCAATGGTCGAGCCGGCATTGAAAATGCTGGTTGCGAAAGCGCGGTCGCGTTTGGGGAAATACTCTGCTGTGGCCTTGATAGCTGCGGGGAAGTTACCGGCCTCACCAAGCGCCAGCACACAACGAGCAATGATAAAGAATGTGGAGCTAATCAGCGCAATGCGAGCCACAAGCTCGGCATTCTCAACAAGCGCCAAGTTCTCAACACCAACCATACCCTCGGTCACAATACCACAAATGGCGTGCAAACAAGCACCAAACGACCAGATACCAATACTCCACATATAACCCTTCTTCGTGTCGAGCCAATCGACAAAGCGACCTGCAAAGAGCATTGCGATAGCATAGAAGAGCGAGAAGATACCGGTAATGTTGCCATAATCCGAGTCAGTCCAGTGGAACTCGGGGCGGATAAAATCCTCGAAGGTAAGCGACAACACCTGACGGTCGAGGTAATTTACTGTCGTTGCGAAAAACAACATTGCGCAAATGACCCAACGATAGTTGGTTTTGCGTCCATTTTGAAGATTACTCATTTGGTTGATAATTATTTATGGTTACTAAATTGTTGAATCATTTATCATAGACGATAGTTACCACCTCCAAAGGCATCTGCTTAGCGGCAACCACACCAGCCATCACAGCGTCGAAGGCCTCTTTGCTGCCTACATCCACAAGGGTAGATTTGCTCCACAGCGCACCCCAATAGTAGGTCAGGGGCTCGTTGGTCTGGGTGGATTGGTAAATAGCTGCGTGGCCAAATGTTCCGGCGGGCTTGTCGTCCTTCTTAGTCCAGAGTCTATTCTCTGCACCCTTCCAACCCTCGGGAGAGTAGAGGGCTTGGTAGAGTTCGCCACCATCGGGGGCTTCAACCACCTCGGCATAGGTCATATAGTAGTTCTCGTCATCGAACATCGAGCGCACCGTCTGTTCGTGGAGCACGATACCCATCATCATATCCAACTCAACATCCTCTGCGCCAACATATTCCACAGTGGTCTTATTCAAGAACGAGCCTTTGTCGAGCGATATAGTCCTAACCTCCGTAACCTCCCTATCGCCAACCTTTGTGGGGTGATATGTAAGGCGTGCCGTAAACCTCAGAGGGCCATTGTCCAAAATCTCACACTCCTTATAGCAGTAGGGATAGATGATTGCGCCCTTATGCAAGAGTGCGGTAGCACCACCACCGAGGGTTGGGCCAACCTTGTAGGCATCGAAGCCGTTGCCGTGATCGTTGTGGTACGACACCGAGGCAGCCAATGCGTCGGCAGCTGCGGGGTCGCTCTGACGAAGCTCTGCAATGCGTGCTTTGGTCTCGGGATTGAGCTCCTTAGCATAGCGCTCCTCCACCACAGGCAGGTCGGTATTGTTCTTCACCCACACATCGTAGCCAAAAGCCCTCTCGCCACTCTGCTGCAAGGCAGGGCCATAGGCACGATAGGCAATAAGGTCGCTCTCCCAAGCCACATCATCGACCCTCTCGGGATATACCCTACCGCAAGCATAGGTCTGCCATTTGGCCATCTTACTGGTTGGGGCAACGGTGTAGAAAGCCTGCTCGCCAGCCTTTACATCGGCTTGGAAGATGATTTTGCCATCGTAGGTGAGCTGTGAGGGCACTTCCTCGCCCTCGCTATCGTAGATTGCAACTCTTTTGCCCTCGGGCACATCGAAGCGCGAGGCCTCCACCTCGACCATCTCGCCCACGCGATTCAAATCGCTATGGTTGATGACGATGATTTCATCCCTCTGCTGCGAGCAACCAACAAGAGCCAACAGCGCTGCAACTACTATATAACTATACTTTTTCATACTCCTAACATTTATTTCTATTTGGGTTGTTTGCCAATGTAGGCCAAGATACCTCCATCAACATAGAGGATGTGGCCGTTGATAAAGTTGGAGGCCTCCGATGCGAGGAAGATGGCGGGGCCCATCAAATCCTCGGGCGTACCCCAACGTGCAGCAGGCGTTTTAGAAATGATAAACTTATCGAAAGGATGACGCTCGCCATCGGGTTGAATCTCCCTCAGGGGGGCAGTTTGGGGTGTGGCAATATAGCCCGGGCCAATGCCGTTGCACTGGATGTTGTACTCGCCATACTCGCTTGCTATGTTGCGTGTGAGCATTTTCAGTCCGCCCTTGGCGGCAGCGTAGGCCGACACGGTCTCGCGCCCCAGCTCCGACATCATCGAGCAGATATTGATAATCTTGCCTCCACCCTTCTGAATCATTGCAGGGATAACAGCTTTCGACATAATAAAAGCGGCCGTTAGGTCAATATCAATCACCTGACGGAACTCCTCGGTGGTCATCTCGTGCATTGGGATGCGCTTGATGATACCGGCATTATTGACCAAAATATCAACACTTCCAAGCTCCCTTGTAATATCGGCCACCATTGCCTTAACACCCTCCTCGTCGGTCACATCGCAAATGTAGCCACGAGCCTCAATACCTTTGGCCTTATACTCGGCCAACGCATCATCGAGGTGGTGTTGTGAGCGGCAGTTGAAAGCAATCTTTGCGCCTGCCGAAGCCAAGGCCTCGGCAATAGCAAAACCAATTCCGTAGGCAGCGCCCGTAACAAGCGCCACCTTACCTTCGAGTGAAAAATTAGCTTTCATTGCAACTTACTCTATTTAAGGTCGGTAATAAGCGAGAAATCTTGGTCGCCATAGTCGAGGTTTTCGCCACCCATACCCCAGATGAAGGTGTAGTTGTGGGTTGCAGCAGCCGAGTGAATACTCCACTCAGGCGACAGAACTGCTTGGTCGCCCTTCATCCAGATGTGGCGTGTTTCGTCCACCTCGCCCATAAAGTGGCAAATAGCGTGATCCTCGGGAATGTCGAAATAGAAGTATGCCTCCATACGACGCGAGTGGGTGTGGGCAGGCATAGTGTTCCATACACTACCGGGGGCAAGCTCGGTCATACCCATCTGCAACTGGCAGGTGGGCAACACCTGATTTACGAGCATTTTGTTGATATTGCGGTCATTAGAGCCTTCGAGCGAGCCCATATGAGCAACAATAGCGTTCTCCTTGGTCACTTTCTTGTCGGGGTAGTTGCGGTGAGCCGTGAGCGAGTTGAAGTAGAACTTAGCAGGCTCTGCGGGGTCGAGGCTCTCAAAATAGACCTCTCTGTCGCCCGAGCCAAGATAGAGTGCCTCCTTGAAGTCGAGCTCATAGCGCTCCTCGCCTACACGAACAACACCTTTGCCCTTGCCGACATTGTAGATACCCATCTCCCTACGGGTGAGGAAGTAAGGCGCTTTTAGAGGGTCGATAGCCTCCAACAAAAGGCTCTCGCCAACGGGCATTGCGCCACCTACAACCATACGGTCGTACATCGAATAGACCATATTCACCTCATTGGCCACAAAAAGGCTCTCAATCAAAAAGTCGCGACGCAGGCGCTTGGTGTCATAGCTTTTTGCATCCTCGGGGTGGGCTGCATATCTAATTTCGTAGTTAGTTTTCATATATATCTATCTCTTTTATTTGTAATTATTTACGATACTTTGCAACAATAGCCAGAGCCTCACGACACCTATCCGTAACGGCCTGCCAGTTGGCTGCTTTGAGTGCCTCCTTGGGGAAGAGTTTTGAGCCCATACCTACGCAGAACACGCCTGCCGAGAACCACGCTTTCAGGTTATCGTCGGTGGGTTCAACAGCACCAGTGGCCATAATGTTACTCCAAGGCAGAGGAGCTTTCACATTCTTCACAAAGTCGGGGCCTCCCACACATCCTGCGGGGAAGATTTTGGTCACATCGCAGCCCATCTCCTGAGCGTGGCTAATCTCGCTAACCGTACCACAGCCGGGAACATAGGGCACAAGGTGGCGATTGCACAAGCGTGCAACCTCATCATTCATACAAGGGCCAACAATAAAGTTAGCACCATACTGAATATAGAGTGCTGCGGTGGGGGCATCTACAATAGAGCCTACACCCAAAATCATCTCGGGACACTCTCGAAGCGAGAATTTCATCAGCTCGGCAAAAACCTCGGCTGCAAAGTCGCCACGATTGGTAAACTCAAATACCCTTACTCCGCCCTCATAGCAAGCCCTGAGTACATTCTTCGACACCTCCACATCGGCATCGTAAAAAACAGGTACCATTGCGCTCTGACGCATAGCTGTCAAGACAGCCATCTTATCAAACTTAGCCATAATATAATTCTTTCTTTATGTTTCGCTTAACTTACTCTTAACGCTGTACGCGGCCACTACCGTCGCCACCAGCCAATGCCTCCACCTCCGAGGTGCTCACAAGGTTGAAGTCGCCATTTATGGTATGTTTCAGGGCCGAAGCAGCCACAGCAAACTCCAAAGCCTCGCCCTGGGTGGGTTTGGTCAGCAGACCGTGAATAATACCACCACTAAACGAGTCGCCACCGCCTACCCTATCGACAATAGGCAAGATGTCGTAACGTTTCGACACATAGAACTCCTCGCCATTGTAAATCATAGCCTTCCAACCATTGTGACTGGCCGAAAGCGACTCGCGCAGAGTGGAGATAACATACTTAAATCCAAACTCACGCTGCATCTGCTGGAAGATTGCCTTATAGCCCTCAGCGTCGGTCTTACCACCCTCTACATCGGCATCGGGTTTGAATCCCAAGCACAACTCGGCATCCTCCTCATTGCCAATGCACACATCGACATATTTCATCAAGGGGCGCATAATAGACTGGGCTTTCTCCTTAGTCCAGAGCTTTTTGCGGAAGTTCAAATCAACCGACACCGTTGCTCCGTTGCGTTTGGCGGCCTCGCAAGCAAGGCGGGTCAATTCGGCTGCTTTGTCGGATATTGCTGGGGTAATGCCCGACCAGTGGAACCAATCGGCACCTTTCATAATCTCGTCGAAATCGAAATCCTCTGCCGAAGCCTCGGCAATAGAAGAGCCTGCCCTATCGTAGATAACCTTGCTGGGGCGCATAGCCGAGCCACTTTCGAGGTAGTAGATACCAAGTCGGTTGCCACCACGAGCGATGAAGTCGGTGTGGACACCATAGCGACGCAGAGCGTTGAGAGCCGACTGGCCAATCTCGTGAGCAGGGAGTTTGGTTACAAAATAGGCCTCGTGGCCATAGTTAGCACAGCTAACTGCCACATTTGCCTCACCACCGCCATAGACCACATCAAACTGGTCGGCCTGCACAAAACGATTGTTCATTCCTGCGGGCGAAAGACGCAACATAATCTCGCCCAAAGTTACGATTTTCATAATGATTCAGATTTTATTGTAATTATTCGTGTATTCTAATTCCTATGAGCAAAGCCCACAAAGCAACACAAATATAACAATAATTTTTCAGACGTTATACACGCGCACGCAAGAAACTTTCGTCTAATTTTCCATTATCTCCTCCCGATGTCCTATTTATCCACCCCATGACCATTTTTCACCTGTTTTGGTATAGGTTTTGGATTCCCCTACTCCACAAAACAGCCACCTACAATGAAGCCAATTTTAGCCATATTTTTAGCCCTCCTCCCCACTCTACTCTGGGCTCGGTGCGACACCATATCGCTCTCGCTTGGCGAGGCACTACACATAGCCCACCAGCACAACCACTCACTCGCCATTGCCAACCTTGCAGTTGAGGGCGCATCGGCCCAGCGGGCTGAGATTGAATCCTTTTGGTTTCCAACAATCAACCTCTCTGGCGAGTACATCCACTCGCTAAGCGAAATTGCAGTTGAGAGCACTTTGGGCCAGATTGAGGGCCAAATAACCGACGACATCAAGCTGATAGCCACCACAAACCCCGCCTTGGGGCAAATCGTTAGTGCGTTGGAGGGTAGCACATTTCGCATACCACTAATGCCACGCAATATGGCAATGGTGGGGCTTGATATAGGCTGGACAGTTTTCAGCGGTGGTCGTCGAATTGAAGCCTCACGCATTGCCGACGCTCTGGTTGAACTCGCTCAGAATCAACTCGCAACCACCAAGGAGGCTGTAAGCGCAGGTGTGATTGAGGCCTATTTTACGGTTGCGTTGGCCGAGAGAGTTGTGGCTGTGCGCCGTCAAGCCAGCAACACCCTACAACGCCACCTCCACCAAGCCAAGCTATTGGAGCAGGAGGGGATGATAACCCCCACCGAGAGGATGGTTGCCGAAGTAAAAGTTCAGCAGGCGGCCACACTTCTGAGCGAGTCTATTGCAAACCTTGCCAGCGCCAACAACGACCTTCAACTCATTTTGGGCTACGACAACGAGCAAACCACAACGCCTTCGACACCCCTTTTTGCAATCGAAAATCTGCCGTCTGACTCTTATTTTCAGGCCTTTATCCAATCCACACCATCTATTGCGACAATCGACAATCAAGAAGAGATACTGACAGGTCGCCTTGCAATGGAGCGCAGTCGCTACCTACCCTCAGTAGCCCTACTCGGTCATCAACAGCTATGGTCGAGTGGGCTGGACAAAAACCTAATTCCGCGCACATTTGTTGGCGTGGGATTGAGTTGGACACTCTTCGATGGCCTTGCTCGTGAGAGTTCAATACGTCGCACAAAGAGCGAGCTGAGAACACTCAACACCTCTCGCCAGCTCGCCACAAGCAAGTTATCGGTGGCCATAACCAAGCTCCACCGACTGCTCGCCTCTCAAATGGAGCAGTATCAGAGCCGACTAGCGGCCGAGCGATTGGCCGAAAGGCTCGCCCAATCTACCCGCAAGGCATTTGGCGAAGGTATGGCTACAAGTATGGAGGTGGTTGATGCTGAGCAACTCCACACCGAGGCACAATTAGCCACTCTCCTAACACTCTATACGATAGACACTTCCGTAGCGACACTCCTTTCGCTTTGCGGACAAATTGAGACCTACCTCACATTCGTTCCAACCACTCAAACCACAAAGTAGTTTATTATGCACAAAAGAAAAAGCATTGGGATAGCAATTTTTCTCGCCTGCGTAGTTATCATTGCAGGCTTTGGCATTTACGGCCTTATACGGCTTGGCAATACACCCACAACCACCACTCTGCAAGGGACAATAGAAGCCCCTGAGGTACGCATTGCAGGCAAACTAACAGGCAGGCTCTCAGCCCTTTGGGTTAGCGAAGGGGACTTCGTTGCTCGTGGCGACACACTCACAACAATCTATTCGCCCGAGACCGAGGCACAATACACTCAGGCCCATTCGATGGCCGAAGCGGCAATGGCACAAAGTCGCAAGGTGGAGGCTGGAACTCGTAGCGAAATCATAGCCTCGGCCCGAGAGATGTGGCTTGCTGCTGAGTCGCAACTCCAACTTGCCGAACAGAGCTACGGGCGCATCGAGCGACTATGGCGCGACAGCGTAGTAAGCCTACAACGCAAAGAGGAGGCCGAAGCGCTCTACCTCTCGGCCAAGGCCAACGAAAGGGCAGCCCACCAGAGCTACCTAATGGCTCGCAAAGGGGCGCAAAAGGAGGACATCCAGAGTGCTGCCTATGTTGCCGAAGCGGCCGAGGGAACAACAGAGCAGGTGGAGGCAGTTTTGGCCGACACTTTTCTTCGCTCCCCAACCGATGGCGTTGTGGCCGACATCTACACCACTGTGGGTGAGTTGGTTGGCCCGGGCACACCGCTTATGTCGCTCGTCAGACTTGCCGAGTGTTACGTTGTGCTCAATGTGCGTGAAGACCTAATGCCCCACTTCCAGTTGGGGCAGTCGCTACGAGGAAGAGTTCCTGCAATCGGAGGCACTGAGGTGGATTGGCAAATCTACTACATCTCGCCTTTGGGGAGCTATGCCACTTGGCGTTCTGCACCCAGCAAAGACAGCTACGATATGCGCACATTTGAGATTCGTGCTCGGCCTCAGCAACCCAATTCTCGGCTCTACCCAGGTATGAGTGTTATTGTAGAACTTCCCCAATAGACTTGCAATGAAACTCTGGCAAACAATTTTCAGGGAGGTTGGCGGGTGGTCGCGCAAACCGCTTTTGTTTGTGGCCACATTGGGTCTGCCGCTCTTCTGCCTACTATTTATGGCCACCGTATTTGGTCGGGGCGAGGTGCGCGAGATTCCCATTGGGGTGATTGACAGCGAATTTTCGCACTCTTCTCGCAAGCTCATCCGAGCCATCGACGCAACCCCCTCGCTTCGTATTGCCAAGCACTACACCAACTCCACCGAGGCTCTCGCAGACCTTAGGGCGGCCAACATATTTGGCTACGTTGAGATTCCGCCCTTGCAGAAGGGCCTTAATACCAATGGTTTCCCGCCAACGATAGTTTACTATTTTCACTATGCCTATATGGGCATTGGCGGTGTGGTCGATAGCACACTCAGGGAGGTTATTCTCAGCCTGCAACTCCAATCGGCCACCAGCCAAGTGGAACAATCGGGAGTGGAGGCCGAGAAAATCGACGTGGTGCTCTCGCCAATAGAGGCCGACATACTGCCCACCTTCAACCCCACACTCAATTACCGCACCTATCTCTCGCCACCTTTCTTTTTCGTTCTCCTCCAAATCGTAGTCCTAATGCTCACAATCTACTCTTTGGGTTGGGAGATTGGGCAAGGCGGAGGAGAGGAGTGGCTACGATGTGCAGGAGGCAAAATGAGCATAGCCATAATGGGCAAACTCCTACCCTACTGGTTGGTATTTTGCACTGTCGAGGTGGCTGCACTGGCCCTCTTTTTCCACTGGACATCCATACCCTTTGGCGGCTCAATCGCAAGGCTTGTCGTCTATGCTCTGTTGTTGGTTTCGGCCAGTCAGGGGCTGGCGCTACTCATCTACTCACTCGTGCCAAACGTGGGCGTAGCTATGAGCGCCGCTTCAATGATTGGCTCACTGGGGGCAACACTCTCGGGCGTAACCTTCCCCATCGGCTCGCTTTACCCAATTTTTCAGCTATGCGCAAAGTTGCTCCCAATCAGACATTTCACACTTCTTTTGCAGTCGGAAATGGAGGGTAGAGCGAGCCTTGCAGAAGAGTGGCCGCAAGTTGTCACACTTTTGATTTTCAGCCTATTGCCTATTGTTCTAAGTCGCAGACTAAAACAGATATTATCATCCACAAAGAGCTATGAGAAAGCCACCTAAAACACTTCGTTTTGCAACACTCATTTGGCGCGAAGAGCTCCACTCCATAACCGGCTCGCCCTCTACTCTGCTGGTGATTTTGGGTGGAGTGGTATTTTATAGTCTGCTCTACAATCTGCTCTATCGCCCCAACGTTGTGCGCGACGCACCTATCGTCGTAGTGGACGAGTCGCAGAGCCACGCATCGAGAGAGCTGGTTGAGCGAGTAGATGCCTCGCCAAGCGCCTCGATTGTCGGCTCGGTAGCCACCCTAAGCGACGGCTACAACCTGCTGGCAGGCAAGCAGGCGCAAGCTATTCTCTACTTGCCCTACAACTTTGCCAAACAGATTGGCGGGGCAAGCTGGGCTACACTCATCCTCCTGCCCTCCACCACCTCGTTGCTCTACTACGAAGCCACCGCAGGTGCGGTAGTGGAGGCCACACTTGCGCTTGCCGAAGAGTATAGAGCCTCGAAGATGTGGTTACTCTCCAGAGAGGTTGCCATACAATTAGCAAGTAGTCCCACGCCAAAACTCATTGGTAATGTGCTATTTAATCCCGACAAAGGCTATGCCGACTACCTCATTCCGCCAGTGCTCCTACTGATAATCTTCCAGACTATGACAATGGCCATAACGATGATTCACGGGGCAAGAATAGCAACCCACACCACACCCACTCGTGGCCTTATTGGTGGCTATGGTGCGCGAGCTGCGGAGGTGACCTCACGCACCCTGTTCTACACTGCCATCTACGGCCTTCTTGCGCTCTTTTTGCTGGCCACCATACCGCAATTCTTCGACCTTCCGCACACAGCCAAGCCACTCACTCTCATTGGTTTCATCGTGCCATTTCTCATTGCCACCTCACTCTTTGCACAAGCCTTTGCACGTCTTTTCAGAGGGAGCGAAGATGGACTATTGTTCATAACATTTTTCTCCGTTGGGCTCATATTTCTCTCGGGCATATCGTTTCCGTTGCAACAGATTCCGCAACCTTGGCGTTTGCTTCACTATCTGCTACCTGCCACTGTGGGTACAAGAGCCTATGTCGGCATTGGCACTATGGGCGCAACCCTCAGCGACATCTCGCCTCAATTATGGCTGCTTGTCGTTCAGTCCGTAAGCTACTTTCTGCTGGCCACTATTACTCGCAAGAGAGGCGTGTAAGATTTGGTTTTCTCGGTACATTGTACGATATTTGCGCCCAGAAAACAACAATTACACTACTTTTTCTGCACACTATGGAAGAGATTGAATACCTTGACGAATACGAAAAACGACTCGAAAAACTCCTTGCTGGGCTTTGTGGCACTGAGGGAGGTATGTTTCTTGTGGAGGAACTCGAAGAGCGTTGGAAGGAGGATGCACCCGAATATATGGTCGATGCTGTGAGCCAAATCAACCACTACCCCGCCTTCACACTTGCTGTGGCCGGATTCTATGGTATGGCTTTGGCGGCACTCTGGGACACCAACTGGGAGGCACACAAAAACGACTCCTATGTCGGTTTCAAAACTCTGGGCGGTGGTTTCGACACCGTCGATGAGTATATTTTGGAGCACATCCTCGACATCAAACCCGACAGCCACTTCCGCACTCAGGTGGATGATATGATGCGCACTCTGTCGCACACCGTAATGACCGCCATACAGCACGAGAACATCGAGCACCAAACCACTCGTGCATTCTACATCTTGGCTCGCTCGGCCAAAGTGATGTTCCGCGCAGGCGTTACCTTTGAGTTGCGCCATCGTGGCTACCACTACGAGAAGCTCCGCTTGGAGGACTTTATGCCCAAGAACAACGAAATTGCTAACTAACAAGTAGTTGGACAACCATATTGCAAGCAAGAGGCGGGAGGTTCCCCGCCTCTTGCTTATTTCCACCATTTGAGAAAAGGCCTGCCTACTTGGAGTTTTCTGCGGTTTCGGAGCAAATTTTCGGCCGAGTCGGGCAAATTCTCGCTTAAATGTTTAACTTTGTAGAGTCCAAATGCGCATACAACAAAGCGCACATCGGACAAACCAACCATAACCAACACTCTTACGAATGAATACAAACAACATAGCACTCTTGGTGGGTCACGATGCCAACGAGCTCCTGCCCGCACTCGAAGCAGCCCTTAGTCTGCGTCAGGAGAGATGTGCCGAGCTAACCGAGGGTGGCCCATTGGAGCTACCCGAAGTGGTGCTGTTCTCTTTGGGCAACACCCCGACAGCAGCCGACAATGCACGCGAAGGACTATTTAGAGGTGCCGACAAGGCGGTGGTAATCAGCGACCCTCTGTTTGAGGGGCGAGATGAGAGCGTCTTACTGAGCGTTGTGGCCGACCTTTTGGGGTCACGTTTTAGCACCGTCATCACAAGCGGGCAGAGCAACGACTGCCGCCCACGCAATGCCCATTTGGTTTTGCGCTACAAACGTGCCAAGACACCCCTTGAACGCTCCACTAACGACCCCTATGACCACATCTACGAGAGTCGCCCCCATCTGACTATTCCTATTTGGAGTGCTGCCGACATTGGCCTTACGCCCGACAACATCCCCGAGGCTCTACTCCTTTCGGGTGATGGCATACGCACCAAATGGGGCAAACGCTCCGAGCCTACCATCATCCATTTCAGCGCCGACAACACCGAGTGGGCCGACGAGGTTGTTCAACTACTCTTTGAAGCTCGCCCGGCACGCCTTTCTCGTCGTCTGCGCGATGCTCAATTAGTTGTGGGCGGTGGCTATGGCGTTGGCTCTGCCGAAGGATTTGAGAGTTTGAGCAACTTTGCCTCCGAGATTAAGGCCCGTATGGGAGCAACTCGTGCTGCCGTCGATGCCGAGTTTTGCCCCGCCAAGCTGATGATTGGCCCAACGGGAGAACGTATCCACCCCAAGGTCTATATAGCTTGTGGCATATCTGGTCAGGTGCAGCACATTGCAGGCATTGCCGAGGGAACAACCATCATCTCCATCAACACCGACCCCGAAGCACCCATAGCCGAACTGGCCGATTGGGTGATTGTTGGTTCAATAGAAGAAGTTGTGCCAATGTTGTTGGACAAATACAGGGCTTTGCGCTCGAAGTAGAACTTTAAGAAGTACGACCTATGGCAAACTATTTCAACGACATACCACAGCTCGCCCACTACCTTTCGCACCCCCTTGTCAGGCGTGTGGCACAGCTCAAAGAACGCAACTTCACCGAAGCCGAAATCTACGACCACGCACCCCTCGACACAGACGATGCGTTGGACTCCTACAAGAGAGTTTTGGAGATTGTTGGTCAGTTGTGCGCCGAACAAATAGCTCCACAAGCGATGAACGTAGATCAGAAAGGGCCTACCCTGCGCAAAGGGCACGTCAGCTATGCAGCTGCCACCACCGAACAGCTCGATGCGGCACGCAAGGCGGGGATTATGGGTATGACTATGCCCCGCATCTATGGGGGACTCAACTTCCCCACCCTCCCATTTCTGATGGCTGCCGAGATGATTAGTACAGCCGATGCAAGTCTGCAAAACGTATGGGGACTTCAATCGTGCGCCGAGACACTCAAAGAATTTGCCTCGCCCGAGCAGGCGGAGCGCTACCTGCGAAGAGTCTGTGCGGGCGAAACAATGTCGATGGATTTGACCGAGCCCGATGCTGGTAGCGACCTGCAAAGCGCTATGCTCCGAGCCACCTACGACCCTAAGAACGATTGTTGGAGGCTCAATGGCGTAAAACGATTCATAACCAATGGCGATGCCGACATACATCTTGTTTTGGCTCGTAGCGAGGAGGGCAGCCGCGATGGCAGAGGACTGTCGATGTTTATCTACGACCGCCAAAATGGCGGAATGACCGTAAGGCGCATTGAGCGTAAGATGGGCATTAAAGGCTCGCCAACTTGTGAGTTGGTATTCCGCGATGCAAAGGCAGAGCTGTGTGGTGCCCGACGATTGGGCCTTATAAAATATGTTATGTCGCTGATGAACAGCGCACGCTTAGGCATTGCTGCTCAGGCGGTTGGCATTTCGCAGGCCTGCTTGCGCGAGGCTCAGATATACGCTCGCGAGCGCAAACAGTTTGGCAAGACCATTGTGGAGTTTGCCCCCGTAGCCGAGATGATTGCCAACATCGAGGCCAAGCTCCACGCCTCACGAGCCATACTCTACGAAACCGGTCGCTACGTCGATATTCACAAGTCGCTCAGCGAGCTTGCCTCGGAGCGAGAGCTTACCGACGAGGAGCGCCAGCAAATTAAGTACTACGCCAAACTGGCCGACAGCCTCACACCCATTGCCAAAGGTATGGGTGGCGAGTATGCCAATCAGAACGCCTACGACTGCGTACAAGTACACGGTGGTAGTGGCTATATGAGCGACTACACCTGCGAAAGACTCTACCGCGATGCCCGCATCACTACCATCTATGAGGGTACGACCCAGATGCAAGTTATTGCCGCCATTCGCTATGCCACAAGTGGCCACTACACCCAGATGATTGAGGCCTACGACCAAGCCCCACTCGGCGAGAAATGGCACACGCTCCGCAACCGCCTACGCGCAATGACAACCCAATACACTTTGGCACTCGAAACCGTTGCCCGCAACGGCAGTCAGCAGACGCTCGACCTTATGGCTCGTCGTTTGGTGGAGATGGCTGGAAGTATCATTATGGGCTACCTGACGCTGGCCGATGCAAATGCCAACGAAGAGCTCTTCGGCACGTCGGCCGCCAACTACATTGCCCTGGCCGAAGCCGAGACAGCAAAGCACTTCAACTACATCCAAAACAACACGCCCGAGGCCCAAATATCGCAGCCCGAAGAGTGGGATAGAGTGGAACGTGAGGCAATTAAATCATTCCTTCCACATCGAGAGCCTATGTTGCTGGTTGACAGGATGTGGCGCGAAGGCGACGAGGTTGTGGGCGAATACACAATTCGTGGCAATGAGTTCTTCCTTATGGGCCACTTCCCTCAGCAGCCAATTGTGCCCGGAGTAATACTTTGTGAGATTATGGGTCAGTGTGGCTCGTTGCTCGTAGCAGAGCAGATGAAAGACCGCACCCCGCTCTACACATCGTTTGAGAAAGCACGTTTCAAACGCCCTGTAATGCCGGGCGACACGCTCCGAGTGCGCTCTCACGTTGCTCGCCACAGAGGTATGATGTTTTTCATTGACGCAACCGCCGAAGTTGAGGGCAAAACCGTATGTTCGGCTACTCTGGCCTTTATGATTGTTGATAAGATGTAGCGACTATTTCTCAGACAAAACAAGGCTGGCACACCTTTCGGGGTGCGCCAGCCTTGTTTTTAGGTCTAATATGTTGCGGCTTCAACGCCGTGTGGTTTGCCGGGGGCAAAGTTGGCATCGATGTAGTCCCTAAGACCAAAGTTGTGGTCACATTCGGGCAGCGACAAGTCGCTGACAATCTGATGTATCTGCAATTTTTCGCCCGCAAAAACCATACGCTCAGCAAAGCGCTCTATCTCATCACGCAAGAAGTACATCGGCCTCCACGAAAGGTTGTGATCCATATTGTCGGCATCGTAGAACCAGTAGCTCCACCCCCTCTCTTCGAGCGACTCGGCAATAGCCTCCGAGCCAAACAACGACACTCCAAAGAGCGACTGGCGGTCGTAGGGAACATTGCGGTCGGCATTGCCGTGAAATAACATCATCGGACAAGCCTCCCTCTCCCATTGCAGGCGACGCGAAGGGGCACAAATAGCACCCGCCATTGAGATAACACCCGCATAATTGAACGAAGGGGGTAATACGGCCGCCTCGGGCTGGAAGTTGCAAATGGCCCACTCGGCCTGACAAGCCGCAATAGCACCTGCGCTTGACCCAAGCGTAACTATTTGGCGAGGATTGACATTCAGCTGCTTAGCATTGGTCACAACAAATGCGGTGGCATCGAGCAAATCCTCGGTCGCCATATTGATTGCATCGAGCAACATCGCTCTAAAATCGAGCAGTGAACGCATTGCTTCGGGCTCTTCGAGCAGAGGCAGCAGCCCCAAGCGGTAGTCGATAGCCACAACAGTCCACCCTCGGCGGGCGAAATACTCATAGACCTCTATAACCTCCTCTTCGGCACGCGAGCCGGCTAAGAAAGCACCACCAAAAATGTAAATCAAACAAGGCTGTTCATCAGCCGAGGCCACCCTATACACATCCATACAAAGCGGCACATCTGCCTTATGGGCGTAGGTGTATGTAGCGACATTGACCTCTTGCGCCACAATGCTCAAAGTAGTTGCCATCAGGAGCGACAACATCAAAAACATTCGTTTCATTGGGGAAAATTGGATTATTTACTGCAAAGATACAAAACCACTCTGAAAGAGTAACGCCACAAGGGAAGAATTTATTTACCAACAGTGTTAATAAATTGTTATTAAATAAATAGGTATAAAGTCGTTGTTTTCAGAATAACAATAGTATTTTTGTGAGTTATGAAAACACAACTGACCAAACATCTATTCACAGCACTCCTCGCAGTGCTCTCAGCCTCAGTTCTTTACGCACAAGAGCAAAAGGTTGATGTAAGCGGTAAGGTGGTGGACGCTGCTGGTGGCGACCCCCTTATCGGTGTAACTATCCTAACCGAAACTATGCACGGCGTAACCACCAGTTTGGACGGCACATACACCATCAGCGCCGATGCCGGCACATCCTTGACCTTCTCCTATATGGGCTACAAGGAGGTAACTTGGCAAATCCCCACCGGTAGCAGCAAGGTAATCTACAATGTTGAGATGGAGAGCGAAACCGAGGTTATCGACGACGTGGTGGTAATAGCCTATGCCGTAAGGAAAAAGGGCACTGTTGCAGGCTCGGTCGCAACCGTCAAGGCCGAGAAGGTCGAAAGCACACCCACTGCCGCATTTGACCAAGCTCTGCAAGGACAGGTAGCAGGCCTTTCGGTACTCTCCAACACTGGCGAGCCAAGTGCCGCAGCCGTAATGACCATTCGAGGCACAAACTCCATCAACTCTGGCACTGCCCCACTCTACATCCTCGACGGTGTACCCATCTCGGCAAGCGATTTCAACACCATCAACCCTGCCGACATTGAGTCGCTCTCGGTACTGAAAGATGCCTCCTCCACCTCTATCTACGGTGCAAGGGCGGCCAACGGTGTGATTGTCATCACCACCAAGCGAGGTCGTATTGCCGAGCGCCCACGCATAGAGTATCGTATGCAGCTGGGTATCTCGCAGGCCGACAAGGGCAAGTGGGACTTGATGAATACCGCAGAGCGCATTGAGTATGAGAAGCAGACGGGTATGACCAGTGGCCAGAACTACCAACAGCTCAGCAAGATAGACGTAAACTGGATGGACGAGGTTTTCAACTCCTCGGCTCCTCTGCAAAACTACGAAATATCCGTTTCGGGTGCCGACGAAAAGACCAACTACTACCTTTCGGGTGGCTACTACAACCAGCAAGGTACGGCTGTTGGCTCGGGCTTTGAGCGTTTTTCGATGAGGGCCAATGTGCAGCGCAAAGCTGCCGACTGGCTCACTATTGGCACAAACACTATGCTCAACTTCCAGAAGATTCAGCAGGCCGACGAGGGCGCTTACACGCTCGTAACCCCCATCTCGGCAGCACGTTTTATGCTCCCCTATTGGAATCCCCGTAGGGCCGACGGCTCGTTGGCCTCGATTGAAGATGGCTCGTGGAAAGGTAATGGTCAGAACCCCTTGGAGTGGCTCGAAAACAACCCTGTCCACTACAAAAAGTACAAACTGCTGACAACAATGTTTGTGGAGGCACGCCCAATCAAAGGTCTGACGTTGCGCTCGCAGCTTGGCGTGGACTACTCCCACACCACTGGTTTTGGCGTATCGTACCCAAGCTATATGCCCAATCAGGGCAATGGCTCGGCCTCGCGTAGCACCACCGATGGCTACAACCTCACCATAACCAACACAGCCAACTACGCCTTCGACATCGACGGCGACCACAACTTCAACATCCTCGTTGGTCAGGAGGGTGTTGATTATCACTACGAAGCATTCAGCCTTTTGACTGAGGGTCAGAACAACGACCGCTTGACAAATATCTCCACCGGTACACGCGCCACCTCGTGGGACGACACAACCGACTCCGACTACGGCTTCGTGTCGTTCTTTACGCGCGGTGAGTACAACTACGACCGTCGTATCTATGCCGAGGCAGCCTTCCGTCTGGATGGCTCGTCGAGGTTTGGTGCTTCACGTCGTTGGGGTGCTTTCTGGTCGATGGGTATGATGTGGGACATTCGTCGCGAGGAGTTCGCTCTTCCCTACACCGACTGGCTCACCAACGCACAACTCTCCTTCTCGACCGGTACGAGCGGTAACTCATCCATCCCCAACTACGAGCACTTGGCTCTGGTTGGCGGTGGTGCAGACTATCGTGGCGACGCAGGTGTGGGACTTATGCAACCCGGCAACGAGAATTTGGGTTGGGAGAAACCCTGGACTACCAACCTCGGCATCCACGCAGGTTTTTGGAATAGGCTCAATGTAGATTTTGAGCTCTACTACAAACTCACAAGCGATATGCTTATGGAGGTGCCCGTACCCTACTCCACCAGCGGTTTTGGCTACTACTGGGACAACGTTGGCGAGATGGTCAATGCGGGTGCAGAGCTCAACATCACCGCCACTCTCATTGCCACCGACGACTTCCTTTGGACTGCCAACGCCAACGTTTCGTACAACCACAACGAGATTACCGAACTCTACAATGGTGTGCAGGAGTATGAGCGCTCGGGCACAAACACCAAACTTGTTGTAGGTCATCCACTTGGCGAGTTTTATATCAACCGTTACGCAGGTGTCAATCCCGCCAATGGCGAGGCCCTGTGGTACGACAAAGATGGCAAACTCACCACCCAACTTAGGGATGAGGACAAGGTTTTGGTAGGCAAGAGCTACATTGCTCCGTGGCAAGGCGGTTTTGGTACGGCCATAAGCTATAAGGGTCTGTCGCTGAGCACTCAGTTTAGTTGGGTTGCCGACCGCTGGATGCTCAACAACGACCGCTACTTCGATGAGTCGAATGGTAGGTTTGCCACCTACAACCAGTCGCGCCGACTTCTGAACCGCTGGCAACAACCCGGCGACCTGACGGACATACCTCGTCACGGCGAGTACACCGAGTTTGACTCTCGTCTGTTGGAGGATGCCTCGTTCCTGAGGTTGAAGAATGTTATGCTCAGCTACTCTTTGCCCTCGGAGTGGTTGGAGAGGCAAAATGTATTCAGGGGTGTGAGATTCTATATTCAGGCTCAAAACCTCCTCACCTTCACACACTTCTCGGGCCTCGACCCAGAGGGTACGGCCAACATCTACGCTGCTCAATACCCAATGGCACGTCAATATACATTTGGTCTTGATATAACTTTCTAACACATTGGCTCAAAAGAGATTAGAGATTATGAAACTAATTGTAAGAATCAAATATATGGCTGTGGTGGTTGCTACAATGATTGCCACCAGCTCGTGCCTCGACAAACTGCCCCAGTCGGCCATACCTGTGGATGAGGCAATGCAAACCTACAACGATGCCGAGCAGACCGTAACGGGCATCTATGCAATGATGAAGAGTAGCGCACTATGGAGCGGCTACCTCACTCTGCTACCCGACATCCAGACCGACCTCGTCTATGCCGTCGATGGCTACTCCAACACCTATGGCAACCATTGGCAGTGGGATATTCGCTCGACCAATGCCGAAGTGGAGTCGGTCTATGCCTCGCTTTATAGCATTATTAGCAACTGTAACTTCTTCTTGGAGAAGATAGATGGCGTTGTGGCTGAGCAGACCGACGACCAGCGAATCACAATCCTCGAACAATACACAGGCGAGGTATATGCCATCCGCGCTCTGTGCTACTCGGAACTAATTAAACTCTTCTGCAAGGCCTACGACCCTGCCACCGCCAAAGACGAACTTGGCGTGGTATTGCGCAAAGGCTACTCCGAGAAGGAGGAGAGTGTACGCGCCTCGCTCTACGACTCCTATGAATTTGTGCTGAGCGACCTAAGGAAAGCCGAGGAGATTCTCGACCCCGCCTACGATGGTTACAGCAGCCCCTATATGACCCAAGCCGTAGCCCACGCTCTCCACGCAAGGGTGGCACTCTATATGCAAGATTGGGATGCTGCCATTGAGTACGCCGGCAAGGTAATCAACCAAGAGAACGATATGTACTCGCTCTCGGCAGCCAATGTGGCCTACACAAGCGAAATGAGTTTCTTCGACTATATGTGGAACTACGACCTTGCCACCGAAACCATTTGGCAGGTAGGCTTTACACCCACCTCGATGGGTGGTGCATTGGGTCAGGTATTCCTCAACTTCACCACCGACTACACCTACTACTACCCCGACTATGTGCCTGCACAGTGGGCACTCGACCTCTACGGCTCGGGCGATATGCGCTACAACTCCTACTTTGCCACACTCACCACTGGTTACGACCACGCTCTGACGTGGCCTCTGCTGATTAAGTACTATGGCAATCAGGAGTTTATAGGCTACTACATCTACCACGTCACTATGCCCAAACCATTCCGACTGGCCGAGCAGTATCTAATTCGTGCCGAGGCCTATTGTCGCAAGGATGCGCCCGATTTTTCGGCTGCCTCGAAGGATTTGACCACTCTGCGTGCAAGTCGTTTTAGTGGCGGAGGCGGTGCGGTGTCACTCACAGCCAACAACTTTATTGAAGAGATTGCCAATGAGCGCGTTAGGGAGCTCTTTATGGAGGGCCACCGCCTGCAAGACATCAAGCGTTGGGGCAAACTCTACCGCAATGGCGAGGGTTTCACCCGCAAACCCCAAACCAACTCTCTCTCGGAGGGTAGCTCGCTGAGCATCAAGGCCGACGACCCACGTTTTGTGTGGCCCATTCCTCAGCACGAGCTCGAAGCCCCCGGCTCGCAGGTTGTACCCAACGAGAGCAATAATTAGACAACTGTTTGTGTGAGAATTAAATAAGGAATTATATGAAACACATCCATTACATATTACTAATGCTTTTGGCCTCTGCGGTGGTGGCTTGCGACGAGCAATACATCACCTACGAGGGCGACCAATACATTATGTTTGCCGAGCAAGAGCAGTATTTTCTTGTTCAGGAGAATCAGGACTATTTCACTATCGATGTAGCAACAACCGCTACGGCCAAGGAAGACCGCACATACGGTGTGGAGGTTATCGACAAGGGTAGCAACGCTATCGAGGGTCTGCACTACCGCCTGCTGTCTAATTGTGTCACCATCCCCGCAGGCAAACGCGCTGGCGAGGTAAGGGTAAAGGGTATGTATGAAAACATCCTCCCCACCGACTCGCTTGGCTTCACACTCAGACTTATCGTCCCCGAGGATATGGAGTGGAATGATGTCTATCCCGATGGCACTCAGACCAAAGTGGTTATGTATAAGAGCTGCCCCTTCGACATCAACAACTTCACAGGCTGGGCACTGGTTAGCTCAATGTTTATCCAGAGCTATCCGGGCGACAATGTTTCCTACCAGAGAGTCGTAAGGTGTGAGCTCCACCCCACCGAGCAGAGCACAATCATCATCCGAGACTTCCTCTACGACGGCTACGACGTAAGTCTTAAACTTCACGGCGAAGACCCCGAGAAACCACTCGTCACGATGGAGGCAGGTCAGGTCATCACCGACGAACAGTCGGTATTGGGTTGGATAGTTGGCGACGACCACATCTTGGCAACCAACAGTCCCTACTACGACTCCTACTTCAATGCTTGTCAAGGTTTTGCGGTGTTGTGGTTGCACGCCTATGTTGAGAATCTTGGCCAACCAGTTGGTACAATCGGCCACTTCTACCACGTTATCGAATGGATTAGCGACGAGGAGGCCGAGGATATTCGTCGCGAATTGTAGGCCTAATGGAGCAAAATAGAGAAGAAGAGATAATAATAAAATATAAATAGGTATGAAAAGGAATTTATTTATTGCAGGAGTCTTGGCACTCGCAAGCTTTGTGCTCACACTAAGTGGTTGCAAAGAGCCCGAAGAACCAACTCTCACTCCCTCGTTCCCCGAGAAAATCGTAGCCAATGTTGAAGCCGGTCAGGAGTTTAAGTTCACAATTGAGCCCAATATGCAGTGGAGTTTGAAGATTCCCTCAGAGGTGGCCACCTACTTCAAGTTTATTGTTGGCAGCAGCGAGCGCTATACACTCACTGGCGCAGCAGGCACACACGAGATTACCGTTGGCGTTGCTCCCAACGAAGAGTTCGACAACGTTAGGGAGTGTGCCATAGAAATGACTATGGGTGGCGAGAGCCGAGTTGTGGCCCAACTGACTCGTGGCAGCAAGGAGCGCCAAATCGCAATATACGTTGCAGAGTTTGTTGAGGAAGACGGTTTTGTAAAAGACGAAGATGGCAATTGGGCCTACTCCACAACTGCTATTGAGTCGCTCGACTGGCGCTGGTTTAACGAGCGCTGGATGCAACGAATTGTTGTTGAGGCCAACTTCAAGTGGAATCTGGGCGCAAACACCCCCGAGTGGTTTGACGCAAACACTACCTCCGGCAAAGAAGGTCGCACCGAGATTTTCATTAGAGTAAACGACGAGCAACGCCCCTTCGAGACCGAGAACGTTGTCATTGAGTTCTGCGACACCTCCGACCGCAATGGCGATGGTGTTTACGACCAGAACGACATCTTGGTGGTTAAAAGCCTCCCCACCACCGTTGAAGGCTGCCTTGATGTATGCTCGGTTGATTTGAGTGGCACAATGGAGTTCAATGCCGAAGGCCAGTACTACCAACCCAGTTCGCTTGCCTACATCGACTTGGCCTATGGTCGAATCTACGCCACAAAGGGTGCTGAGCTGTTTGCTGTAAACAAAGAGCAAGACGGCAGCTACACAACCGAGAATTGCGACTGGATAAACGTCACTATTGACGACCTGCCCGAAGATGCAGCTACACGCGGTATTTGGGAGCGCGTATTCCAACTCGATGTTGAGATTAACGAGACATCCACACCTCGCTATGGCGCACTGGTGGCTCTCTCGGCAGCCGATGCAGCCGGCACATACAACATTGCCGACCACATCATCTGCGAAATTACCCAGAAGGGTGCAAATATCAACGACGGCAACGAGGCTATCGTAGCCTTCGACGAGGAGTTGATGAAGGGCTATGGCGCTATGTTTGAGAAGTTGGAGAAGAACACTTGGCCTTGGACAAACAACTGGGCCAACATCCCCTACGCCTACAAGCTCACCCTGCGCGACAACAATTCGGGCGACGATTTGATATTCAACAAGCCCTTTGCAAGCTACAAAATCTTTGGCTATGCGGGCTACACCGGTGCTACCTACGACCCCGAGACTTGCTGGCTGACAATCACCGAGAGCGACCCCGAGGAGGAGATTGCCAATGGCTACATCATCCGCAGTCGTTTGGACGAAGAGGAGTTCCCCAACACCCTGCCCGGAGGCAAGAAGAACGAGGCCACCTTTGTATTCTACAACGAGAGTGGCGAGGCCTATGCACTCATCTACGTTGTTCTCGACCCCGATTTCACACCCTTTGGAGGCGTTAAGGGCGACGTTAAATTCACCAATCCTACGGAGGCTATTGAGAGCGGTGCTCGCTTAGACGAAATAGTTAAGGGCGATGAGGAGTACAACGAGGAGAACGCCTTTATGGGTATTCTTCAATATAGGCTCACGCTCAATCCCAACTGCAAGACTATCTCGCTGAACTTACCCGAGTACACCTTGGCTTACCCCTATCAGGAGTGGATTCAAACCTATATGGAGGGCAAGAACACCATTATTGAGGTTAGTAGCGAGAGTTCGGCAAACGGACGTATAACATTCTATGGTTCAAACAACTACAATGTAATACTTCAACTATTAGTTGTCTATAAGGCCGAGTAGTGGGTGTTATCAAAAAACCAAACTGAGATATGAAACTAAGAAATATATGGAAATGGGCTGTGGTTGCCATAGTGGCCGGCTTGGCTGCGTGTACCACACCCGAAGGAGAGTTGGACTGGGACGACGACTACGGTTACGTTCAGTTCAAGCTCTACAAAAAAGCCTCCTACACCGCTTCGGACGATGGCACTCGCGCCATTGTGGAGCAACTCTCGTGGCTCTCGGAGGCCTACAAAGTGAAGGTTACGCTCGAATATGGCCAGACCACAATAGCTCAGACCCTCACCCTCAGTGGTGGTGAGGGCGATGCTGCCGAGTGGGGTCTGAGGAGCGACAAACTCAAACTCCTAACGGGCGACTACCGACTGATTACCTTCTCGCTCTACGATGCCAACGACGAGCTAATCTACAACGGCACACCCGAGGGCGAGAGTAGTTTCAGCGTTGTGGCAGGCGGTATGGTTGTTCACGACATTACGGTCAATGTCACAGCTCGTGGCTTGGTGAAGTTTAGCCTTGTGAAAGATATGAGCGACTTCAATGGCACTCGCGCTGTCAGCCGCCAGTACACCTTCGACGAGATTAGAGAGGTAAACCTCGTTGTGGAGAATAGCCAGACGGGCGAGAAGTTCGACATCAAACGTCTGCCTTGCAAATTTAGCATCCATTTCGACGAGAGCGACAATGAGGAAAATGGCTACAAAACCTCGTCGATAGAGTGCGACTCGCTCATCTGGATGCCCGCAGGCAACTATGTCGTAACCAAATATGAGACCTACGATGCGAGCAACGTGTTGCTCGAAACCAACAACGCACCCAAACAGAGCGCCTTTACGGTCAAGGACAATGCTACCACAAAAGCCTCGGTAGGCATCACTCTCTACGAGGCCGACGACTACATCCAAGATTGCTATGCTCTGAAAGCCATTTGGGAGAGTCTTGATGGCGAGAATTGGTATTTTGTTGGCGAGGAGTATAAGCGAGGTCTCAACTGGGACTTCAACAAGGATGTTGATTTGTGGTGTGAGCAGCCCGGTGTTATGGTTCATCCCAATGGCCGTATTGCACGCATCGACATCAGCAACTTCGGTTTCAGAGGCCACCTGTCGCCCGCTATCGGCCAGCTCACCGAGCTTATTGAGCTATACTTGGGCACTCACAACGACGGCAACTACAACTACGACCCCACCCTCGACAGCTCGAAGTCGCTCTCGGAGCGTAAGCAAAATCGTATGGAACTTCACGGCCAGTGGCTGCATCAGCTCCACACCCCCATCCAGATGTCGGAGCCTTGCGCAAGGGCTTTGGCCGAGAACAACATCTCGGTGCCTGCAATGAGCCTCTACGAAGAGATGAACGAGGAGGATATTTTCAATACTGCGAGTGGTACTCAGCGAGTTATACGCCCAATGGACACCTCACACGGTACTATCTGCAACGGTCTGAAAAGTCTGCCCAAAGAGATTGGTAAACTCTCCAAACTCGAATACCTCTACATTGCCAACAGCGAGATAGAGTCGCTCCCCGACGAGTTGGAAAACCTCACTGCACTGACCGACTTGGAGCTTTACAACTGCCCCAAGATGACCAAGTTCCCAATGGTTATCACACGTATGCCTTCGCTTGTTTCGATGAACATCTCCAACAATGCGCAGTGGTCGGCAGAGGATATTTACGCTGGTCTTGACGCTCTGGCCAATGGCCCAAGCAATGAGAAGATTCAGATTCTCTACTGCCGTCAGGGCAACCTCAAAGAGCTGCCACAGTCGTTCAGCAATATGAAGAAGATTGGCCTCTTAGACCTTGCCTTCAACAAGATTGCCAAAGTTCACCCTCTGGGTAAGGATGTTGCTCCTGTGCAGTTCTACCTCGACAACAACCTCTTGGAGGAGATACCAAAGGATGCCGAGGGTTATTTCTGTGGCTACGACGACGTTGAGACATTCTCGGTGAACTTCAACCGATTGAAGAAGTTCCCCAACATCTTCAACGCCAAGAGCAATTATAGGATGGCTTCGGTGAGCTTTGCCGGCAACCAGATTGACGGTTTCGAGGGCGAAGAGGACGGCACTTTCAAGGGTATCAATGTTGAGACATTTACTCTCTCGCAAAACAAATTCAAAAAATACCCCAAATGCTTGGCCGAAACAGGCTCGGTAGTATCGTATATCATCCTGAGGGCCAACGAGATTAGCGAGATTCCCGAGGGCTCATTCACTGGTAAGAACATTGTCGATTTGACCTCAATGGATCTTTCGTACAATAAAATCACCAAATTCCCCCGCGATATGCACTCCGGCAACCTCCCCTACCTCTATGGTGTGGACGTATCGTTCAACTCTTTCAGCGAGTTCCCCTACGAGCCACTCGATAGCTCGGGTCTGACGGTGCTTGCCGTACGTTGTCAGCGCGACAGCGAAGGTCGTCGTTGCTTGCGCGAATGGCCCACCGGTATTGGCAACCATCGCGGTCTGCGTGGCCTCTATCTTGGTTCCAACGACCTCGGACTCATAGACGACACCATTTCGACCCTCATCTACTACCTCGATATTGCCGACAACCCAAACATCATTTTGGATGCGTCGGAGATTTGCTATGCGTGGAGTGTGGGTGCATACATACTTATCTATGATAAGAGTCAGAACATCCTAAATTGTAGCGCAATGCTCGAATAATTGTTCCACACCGTAAAGCAAGTAGAAGAATGAAAACTATTAAAGCATATATGTTATCGACCCTTATGGCTGTGGCCGTAGTGGGTTGTGTGCAGCCCGAGACGGTAGAGTTTGCGTCGGACTGCAATGAAATAAGTATTGAGGCTACGGGTGGAACTCGCAAGGTGAACATTTCGGCCGACCAAGAGTGGATTGCCTCGTCGGACAACACTTGGATTACCATTTCGCCCGCCAACGGCAAGGGTAGCACCGAGTGTAGGATTGTTATCGACTCGGCTCTGAACGCCGAAGCCCGCGTGGGTCAGGTGCTCATACAAAACCTTGCGACCCTCGAAGAGCGCACCATAGCCATCACTCAGGAGGGTTTCGACTACGAAATTGCACTCGACGAGCCCGAAGTGGAGATTAGCAACTACGAGCGAGCCGAGGAGCGCACATTTACCGTATCGCTCACCACCAATGTAGATTTCGACGTTGAGATTCCTGCCAATGCACATTGGCTTACCAACAAGAGATATGAGGTTAAACTCTCACGAGGCGTGCGCCCCCGCAAGGTGGATGTGGAGTTTGAGTGGGACATCAACACCAAACCCGAAGAGCGCTTAGCCGAAGTGAAGTTTGTACCCAAAAAGGGGCAGACACTCGCACGTCAGGATGCGCTGAGGGTACGTCAGCTCTCGGCAGAGCCTATTGAGGAGAATAGTCGCAAGGGCGACTCAGTGGCTTTGGTAAGCATTCAGCGCAGCCTGAGAACACTCTCTTCGTGGGACACTTCGATACCAATGGAGCGTTGGAGTGGAGTGAGCTTGTGGAGCGAACAGCACGAGGGCTACACTCCCGACAAGAAGGGACGTGTGCGCTACGCCGAATTTTACATCTACAACACCTCCGAGACATTGCCCTTTGAGGTTAAGTATCTCACCGCTGCCGATGAACTCTACTTCTTTGGCAACACCAACACATTCCTGAAAAGCCTCGAAATTGGCGAGGAGATATGTACGCTAACTCAGCTACGTCGCCTAACCATTGCGGCTCACGGTTTGATTGACGTTGATAAGAGGCTTGCTAACCTGAAGAATTTGGAGTATCTGAATCTGGGCTCAAACAACTTTATGAAAGTGCCCGAGGTTATCACCAAAGAGAACTTCCCCAAACTCAGGACACTGATTCTCAACGCCAACCAGCGCAGCGTAGTTTACGATTTGAGCAACACCGTAAGAACCGACTTGGGCGGTTTCATTGAGGAGGAGAAGTTCCCCGAGCACTTGCTCAAATGGGGTCTGGATACTCTCAATCTCTCGGTAAACTATCTGCACGGCCAGTTGCCCACATTTGAGGACGACGACACTGTGCCTGTATATACGGAGGAGGATTGGGCCGCCTCTAACGACACCCTGCCAAGAATGTTGGTAGATAGGCGCATAAAGAAGGTTATGCCCAACACAACGTTTTTCAGCATCAACTTCAACCGTCTGACGGGCGACATTCCCGACTGGATTCTCTATCATCCCAAATTGGATATGTGGATTCCATATAGCCTCGTATTCTCGCAGGAGGGTAAGGATGCCGACGGCAACTCTGCCGGTTTTGACAACGAGCCTGTAAACCTCGACTACTACTACCAACTCTACCCCTCGAAAAAACAGCCCACAGGCGAAGAGGGCCAAGAGTAGGAGCAAGTTGGTGGGCCACAGGCCACAACACTCTGGCAAATAACAATATAGCAGGGTAAAGAAAACATACCTAACAAGGAAGTGTTAAGATTATGACAACTATTAAACATATAAGCAAAACTATGATTGCGGCAACGCTGGCATTGGCGCTAAGCGGCTGCCTCAATGATTATGACAATTTGGAGCAGAACGTTAGCCCCACCCCCGAAACAACCTATGTGGAGGGCGAGTTGATGGTTAAGTTTACGCCCGAGGTCGAGGAGCTATTGGCCAGCCGTTGTGACCTTACTCGCAGTGGTATTCCCACTGTGGATGAGGTGCTCGCAGCTGTTGGTGGCTACCATTTGGAGAGGGTTTTCCCGGTGGACTCCAAGCGCGAGGAACTCACCCGAAAGAGTGGACTGCATCTGTGGTATGTAGTTCGATTCAAGGGCGAGAGTGCCGACGAGGTTGCAGCCAAGCTCGCCAAGCTCGGTGAGGTGCAGAGGGTCGATTTGAACCGCACCGTCAAGCGCGCCTACAATGGCAAGGCCACCCCGCTTAGGGCTGAGAAGATGACAAGGGCTACAAGCAGCTCCAACAACAAGATGAACGACCCCCTGCTGGGTGCTCAGTGGAACCTCATCAACGATGGAGGGTTGTTTCTCAAAGATGGTGTTGTTAAGAGCGTCAAGGATGCCGACATACAAGCAGCAGGCGCTTGGGAGAGGTGCGTGGGTCACGAGGATGTAATTGTGGCCGTACTTGACGAGGGTATTTTTGTTGAGCACCCCGACTTGGCAGCCAACATCTGGGTCAATGAGGATGAGATTGCAGGCTCGGAGGAGGACAACGATGGCAACGGCTATACGGGCGATAGAAACGGCTACAACTTTGTCAAAGGTCAGGGTCGCATCACTTGGAACGACTATCTCGACTCGGGTCACGGTAGCCACGTTGCCGGTGTAATTGCTGCTGTAAACGACAACGGCATAGGCATCAGCTCGATTGCAGGTGGCGATAAAGAGCGCCCCGGTGTAAAGATTATGGCTTGTCAGATATTCTCGGGCAACAACGGTAGTAGCGTTTTGGAGGTTGCCAGAGCAATGAAATATGCTGCCGACAATGGTGCAGTCGTATTGCAGTGCAGTTGGGGCTATGTCTCGGGCGCTGCCAACACCTACGACTGGGGCGAACAGGGCTTCCACACCCAAGAGGAGTGGGAGACGGGCTCGCCATTGGAGAGTGAGGCTCTCGACTACTTCACCCACAATGCCGGCTCGGCCAATGGCCCTATTTCGGGCGGTGTGGCCATCTTTGCGGGTGGCAACGAGAGTGCCCCTCAGGCGGGCTTCCCCGGTGCAGCCGACTTTGCAGTCTCGGTGGCAGCCACAGCAGCCGATTTCACCCCCGCTGTCTATACCAACTACGGCCCCGGCACAACCATTTCTGCCCCCGGTGGCGACCAAGACTACTACTGGGATTATGTCGATGAGCAGCACAACTATGGCGAGGTGGGCTGTATTCTCTCCACCCTCCCCTACAACGTCAGCGAGAGTGGTTATGGCTATATGGAGGGTACTTCGATGGCTTGCCCCCACGTTTCGGGCGTGGCCGCACTTGCTATTGCCTACGCTGCCGAGCGCAGGGTACAAATCACTCCCGACGAACTCAAAGAGTTGATGTATTCAACCGCCACCCCCATTGACGACTATTGCGTTGGTAATAAGAGTTATAGGCGCTATGTGGCCGACATTGGTCCTCTGCAACCTATGCAGATTGACCTCTCGTGGTATAAGGGCCAGATGGGTGCAGGCCAAATCAACGCATCGGAACTCTTGAAGGCTATGGACAATGTAGGTACACCCTTGCGCTTCCCCAACATCTATGTTGCCGAGGGAGAGAGCGTTGCAGTTGCTCCATCACGCTATTTTGCAGGTGGTCAGAGCAACAGCTACGAAGTAAAGATTGAGAATACATCCATTGCCTCGTGCGAAGAGAAGGATGGCAAGCTCATCTTCAAGGGCCAGAAAACCGGCACAACCTCGGCGACCATCATTGTTAAGGGCGGTAGCACCGAGCAACACTATTTCTCGATTACTGTTCGCAAGGGAGCAGCCGAGAATGGTTGGTTGTAGAAACCAAGCGACAATAGATTGGCGGCGCGGATGAGAACAACAAAGAGCATAAGGATGGGTGTAGCCCTCTTCGTGGGGGTGCTCTTAACGCTGGTTTCTACTGGTGTTAAAGCCCAACTTGTTGTCATTCCGCAGGAGAAGGTACAAGAAGCTGCAAGTCCCACCCTTGCCGACGAGGCCGAAATGCTCTTTGAGGAGGGTGTGGTGCTCAACTTCGGCACAATTGGCGAGGACGACCCCGCGTGGCAAACAACCATCAACTGGCGCGACGCAAAGGGGCGCAAGACGACAATCACCCGAATAACAACCACTTGCGGTTGTGTGGAGGCCGACTGGAACAAACGTGCCGCAGCGACCACCAAAGGCACTATTGACGTGAAATTCCACCCCAAAGGACGTGTGGGAGGTATTAGACAAATGTTGCTAATCTACACCACCCTCTCCGACCAACGGCCAACCGCCACCATAACACTTGTGGGTAAGGTTGTGCCCTCAGACGACCACTCTACAACCCACCCCTACGCTATGGGCCCTCTGCGACTGCGACAGACCTCATTGTCGTTCAGTCCACAAGGGGGAGTGGAGAGAATTGCGGTTGTCAATGGTGGCACCAAGAGGCTCACCATAACTCACGACCAACACTTCTCCTCCGAGGGAATCAGGGCCTACACCATACCGCGTGAGCTTGCTCCGGGTCAGGAGGGCGATTTGATGGTGGAGTGGCAGCCCAATGGCTCAGTGCCCACACTGCTACTCGAAGGCATTGACCTACCCACTCGAAAGAGGAGGATTGATATTAGGATAAAGGAATAAAAGAGAATAATGAAGAATATAGAACTCAGTATGAAAAATTTGCTCAAACTATTTGTAGTCGTAGCGCTATTGTGCGGAGGAATCGGCTGTCAGCCCACCGAACAAGACCCTCAGGAAGAGCCACAATTGGAGATAACAACCAACAACATTTCGGGTAGTTGGATGCTCTCCGAGTGGAACAACGCTCCTCTTGCGGAGGGTATGTTTGTCTATCTCGACTTGGTTCGCTCGGATATGACCTACACAATGTATCAGAACATTGATAGTTTTGGTACACGCACCATCACAGGCCGTTTCTACCTCTATGTAGATGACGAGATTGGCGCAAGTGTTCTGCGAGGCAACTACGACCACGGTGCTGGCGAGTGGAATCATCGCTACATTGTCGAGAGCCTTACTGCCACCACAATGACACTTGTGGCTAAGGATAATACCGAGGATGTGTCGGTCTATACTCGTGCCGACATCCCTTCCGATATTGCCGAGTAGCACACCCACCAGAGGAGCAATCAAGCCGAGCTATTCGACCCTTATAACTGGGTATTGCACAAACACATAGCTATCGCCATTTCCAGTGCGGGTTGAACGCAAGCGGATGGCTCGGGTTGACCCTTCGAGCCTAATTGTGCAAGAGCCATTGTGGAGGGTTGCATACTCGGTAAAGTTGTCCCCATCGGCACTTACCTCCACAACACCACTTGGGAAGAGGCCACGAGCGACGTGACGATAGCCAGTTGTGAGTTCCACCATAGTACCCTTTTTCAGCGCCCCTGCAAATTCGTAGAGAATCCAGTCACCATCGTGGCAGGTGCGTTTTGTACGATAGCCATAGTCGTTGGCATAGGCCGAGAGCTTTTCGAGAGCATTGTCGCGGCTCATTGGTAGCGATGTGGTAACTTTCAATCCGGGAGTAATTTGGCGACCCGCAGGGGGCACAGGCTCACCCTTGCGATAGCTAATTCCCATTGCATCCATTCGCCCCTTGTGAAGCTCTAAGCGACGCTCAAAATCGCTCCACTCACGCCTACTCTGTGGCAACCAACAGACCTCCGAAAGAGCACATATTCGTGGGAAGGTCTGATATTCAAGATAGTTCTCGTATTTATCCTTGTGGGTGACATAGAGTTCGCTCCAAAAAGCGCCCGAGAAACCCTCGACATTGCGCCTTGCGCGAGGGCTATATCCCTGCTGAGTCAAATCGACCGAATAGCACTTCTTGGTTGTTACCACGCCTGCCCAGTTGTGGCCATCCTCATTTTTGCTCTGGCGCATATCGAAATAGAAGTAAGGGCCGGGCATAACAACTGTTTTGTAGCCCGCCTCGGCCACCTCACGACACTCTTCAAGCCCCTCCCAACCGTGCATACGCACCGAATGGGAAATCACACCGCTCTCGGCAGCCTCGTTCCACATAGCGGCCTTACGCCCACGTTTGGAGAGTATCTCCATCAACCGCTGCATAAAGTAGGAGTGTAGTTCTGAACGACTCGTCATACCCTTTGCATTGTAGAGGGCCGAGCAATGGGGGCAATCGCGCCACTGCGACATATCTACCTCGTCGCCACCTATATGGATATACTCCGAGGGGAAGATGTCGCACAACTCGCTGAGTATATCTTCCAATAGGTCGTAATTCTCCTCACGTGACACACACCACACATTTCTGCGGTCGTAGCCTGCCGAAGCACTATTGTCACGCTCAACGGGGCACAATATCTCGGGATGTACCTTACCAATGGCCAAGCTATGACCCGGCAGGTCTATCTCGGGCACAATGGTCACACCCCTTTGAGCAGCATATTCCACCAGTTCACGCAGTTGGCTCTGGGTGTAGTAGCCGCCATACTTCTGGTCGAAAGCGCCATAGATGGGCCAAATAGGGCTATCGCCACCACGATAGGCGGCCACCTCGGTGAGTTCGAGATGGGAGAGTATCTCCACCCTCCAACCCTCGTCGTCGGTAAGATGGAGGTGGAGGTGGTTGAGTTTATGGTGGGCTATATGACTAATGAACTCTTTTATCTGCTCCACCGACGAGTAAGTACGAGCAACATCGAGGTGCTGACCACGATAGGAGTACTCGGGCCAATCGACAATCCTCAGGCAAGGTATCTCACTCGCCGAGGCAAGGGGCGAGGAGTATATTGCGTTGGGGAAGAGTTGGAGGAGCGTATGGAAACCATTTATCACCCCTGCCCTATCCACACCTCTGAGCACAATACCCTCGGGTGCGACAACCAGCTCATAGCCTTCGGCGGGCAATTTCATTCCACCATCCTGCTTAATCACAATCGCCACCGAGCCAAATCCAAAGCGCAGATACTCCGATACATAGCTCGAAATCCAATCCTCTGCCACAATACCCACTGTGGGATTGTAGGCAAAAGTGCCACCACTAAGTTCCACGCTGCGTGGTTGGGGCATAAGAGCGAGATTAGTAGCGGCGGCAGCAACAGACTCCACCCTACACGCAAAGAGCATCATCGCACAGAGGGCAATAATATGGGTTCTAATCTTCATAGATGAGGTATTTTTCGCGTTGCTGACAGAAACTTCTAACATCGTCGGCCCACATTGCCTCAATCTCTTCGGCAGTGTAGTTCATCTCAATCATATCTCTAACGTAGCCAACTCCAATAAGTTTCTCGAAAAAGGAACTGAGGAAAAACTTTTCGCCTTTGGCAGTCAAAGTGCGGTAGGAATCGACAATGTAGGAGAGGTCTATACCCTCTTTAACAACTTCTTCGACAGACTTTTGGCGCAAATCCACACCCTTGCACAGGGTATCTTGGTAGGGAGGGGTTTTAGCACCTACGCGCGACTGAGGGGTAAAGCTAAACTCTCCCGCCATTGCGGGGTGGCCGAAGGTCTGAAATGGCCACTGCGTGCCACGCCCAACACTAACCGTTGTGCCCTCGAAATAGCACAGCGAAGGATAGAGCGCCACCGAGAGTGCATTGGGCAGATTGGGTGACGGGGCAATGGGAAGCTCGTAGTGCATAGAGCGACGATAGCCAAGGCAAGGCACAACCGTGAGCGGACACTTCACCCCATCGCGAAGCCATCCCTCGCCATTTATCATACGCGCCAACTCTCCGAGGGTCATTCCGTGAACTACGGGTATGGGTAGCATACCAACAAACGAGCGATATTGCTCCTCGATGATTGGCCCATCAACATACATTCCGTTGGGATTGGGTCTATCGAGTAGAAGCAAGGGCACACCCACGTCGGCACAAGTCTGCATCATCAGGTAGAGGGTTGAAAGATAGGTGTAAAACCTAAGTCCAACATCTTGAATATCAACCACAACAACATCGCACTTAAATACATCGTTGGCTTTGGGCTGACGCGACGAGCCATAAAGCGACACAATCTCAATGCCGGTGTAGGCGTCGTGCGAAGAGGCTATATGTTCGCCCGCATCGGCAGTCCCTCTAAAACCGTGCTCGGGGGCAAATATGAGTTTCACATCAATACCACTATGGAGCAGTGTATCGACAAGATGAACGCCATCAACCACAGCAGTGTGGTTGGTCAGCACCCCCACCCTGCGACCTTCGAGCAGGTGGATATACTCGGGCAATCGTCTGTCGGCAGGGATTATTTCGGGCTTCTCGTTCTGGGCGTTGAGCGAGAAAATGGTCAGCAACAGGGTTATTATTGTAGCAAAAGTGGGTTTCATAGTAGAAAATGCAAATTTTATTTCTCACAAAATTAAACAATTTTTACCGAAAAGAGTATCTTTGTGGTTAATATAGCAAAATTAACCTCATTGTTCGCAAAACAATGTTAATTGAGGCCTAATTTATAAAACGATTAGTTGTAAAGATATGTACCAGAAAAAATTGGAAGCTACCGCCCGACTGCTTGAAGTGATGGATACCTTGCGCGAAAAGTGCCCGTGGGATCGTGAGCAGACTTTCGAATCGCTGCGTAGCAATACTATTGAGGAGTGTTTTGAGCTGGTGGATGCCATTGCCGACGGCAATATGGAGGGCATACGCGAAGAGCTGGGCGATGTGTTGTTACACATTGTTTTCTACTCCAAGATGGGCCAAGAGCAAGGTCAGTTTGATTTTGCTGACGTGTGCAACTACTTGTGCGACAAGCTCATTTACCGTCATCCCCACGTCTATGGCGAAGTTCACGCCGACAACCCCGAAGAGGTAATCCACAACTGGGAAATGCTCAAACTCAAAGAGAAAGCCAAGAAGGCTCGCAAGGCAGCCGGAGGCGTACTCTCGGGCGTTCCTCGTTCACTTCCCGCAATGGTCAAGGCCTATCGCATAGGCCAAAAAGCGGCCTCGGCAGGTTTCGACTGGGAGCAAAAAGAGGATGTGTGGGCTAAGGTAAACGAGGAGGTTGCGGAGGTGGAGGCCGAGGTTCGCAATGGCAACCAAGAGGCTCTCGAAGGGGAGATTGGCGACTTGCTCTTCTCTATCATCAACGCCTCACGTCTGTATGGCATCGACCCCGAGACCGCATTGGAGAGAACCAACAAGAAGTTTATGGCCCGTTTTTCGCACATTGAGCGTAGGGCAGCCGAGATGGGCACAGGTGTGGGGCAGATGACTCTCGACGAGATGGAGGCTCTTTGGCAGGAGGCCAAGCAACTAAAATAACGTAAGTTTAGCGAATTTAGCGCAATGTAAGTTATTGATTCACTACAACTACCGTTGTGCGCAAATCGCTCTGGCTCACGTTAAAATAGATTTGATTTGAAATACAAAAACAAAAAAAGATATGGCAATTATTAAGAGTGTTAGGGGTTTTACCCCCAAGATTGGCAAAGGCTCAATGGTGGCCGAAAATGCCACAATTGTTGGTAATGTTGAGATTGGCGAGGAGAGTAGCATTTGGTTTGGCGCAGTCATTCGTGGCGACGTAAATGCTATTCGCATCGGCAAGAGGTGCAACATCCAAGATGGTGCTTGTTTGCACGCCACCTACGACCTCTCGCCCCACCCCTCGGTTACGATTTTGGGCGATGGCGTGAGCGTTGGTCACAATGCAATCATTCACGGCGCACAGATTGGCGACGGCTGTCTGATTGGTATGGGAGCTACGGTGCTCGACAATGCCAAAGTTGGCGAAGGTTGCATCATTGCTGCCAATGCGCTCGTACTCTCGGGTGCAGTCTTAGAGCCCAACGGTCTGTATGCCGGCGTGCCTGCCAAGAGGCTCAAAGAGGTAACTGCGGAGCAGAGAGTCAATACGCTTGAACGCACCACACGCGACTATATGCACTACGCAACGTGGTTTCCCGAGTACTTCGTTGATGACAAGGCCGAGAAATAACAACCAGACCATTTTCAACCATTAACCTTTTGCCCCAAGAAGATGACCCAAACAGGCAGCCGACATCGCAACTTGGCCATCAATAGCCTTATAGCCATTGTACTCTCAGTGGTGCTCAACTTCTCGTACTTAGTATTCATTATGGTTGGCAACCATAGTGAGCCCACGCCCAAAGAGCCGTCACGCACCCAGATGGAATATAGTAGCACCATCGGGCAGCAGGAGGGGCAGCGCGAGGAGGTGCAGTACACCCCTGCTATTGATTCGCTCAAACGCGAGGTAATCATACGCGAAGAGAGCATAACAGCACGTGGTCGTGGCCGCCAATTTACCCACCCACTCTCGACCTCTGTGGGCAGGTGGTTTATTTTGTTGGATATATTCTTCTATATTCTGCTCTCGCTATTGATGCTGACGATTATGACCTCGCGCTGGCACAATCGCAAAATCAATCCCTATGGCATAAGGCTACTTATGTGTGCTGTATTACTAGCACTCTTCTACTTCATTTCGCCCCAGCTATCGTGGAAAGGAGAAATTATCCTTACGGCCAACACTCACCATCTGCTCAATCCAATGACCCTCTTAAAGATGACAGCAGCCTTTGCGGTGTGTGCTTTGTATGGCAAAATCTACGAGCTTGTCTATGCCAAGCAGGTTGTGGAGATGGAGAACGAAAAACTCAAAAACGAAAATCTCTCGTGGCAATACAACACTCTGGTCAATCAGGTCAATCCCCACTTCCTGTTCAACTCGCTCAACTCGCTGTCGATGTTGGTGAGGGAGCAGAAGAATAGCGACGCTGTTACCTACATAGGCCAGATGAGCGACACCTACCGATATATTATAGAGGAGGGCAAGGCTGAAAAGACCACCGTCGAAAGTGAGCTAAGGTTTTTGGATGCCTACCGCTATTTGTTGGAGATACGCTATGCCGGCAAACTGCATATTGAGGTGAACGTAGGGCGAGAATACTACTCCCACGAGCTACCCCCGCTCTCGATTCAGCCACTTATTGAGAATGCCGTTAAGCACAATACCATAACCTCGTCGAAGCCTCTGAACATAACAATCAAGGCCGAGGACGACTACATTGTTGTGAGCAACCCAATCTCGCCCAAGATAGAGCCCGAAGAGAGCACCGGCATAGGCTTGGACAATCTTTCGAGCCGTTGTAGGCTGATTGTAGGCCGTCCTGCCGAGATTATCCGCTCCGAGAAAGAGTTTATTGTCAAACTACCCATAAACCGCCCAAGCAAATGAGAGCCATAATCATTGAGGATGAAACCGCTGCACAGCGCAACCTAAAAGTACTGCTGGCCGAGACACATCCCGACATCGACGTTGTGGCAACGCTCGAAAGTGTTGAAGAGAGTATTGAGTGGTTTGACAGAAACCCCTCGCCCGACTTGGTGTTTATGGATATTCACTTGGCCGACGGCAATGCCTTTGGTATCTTTGCTCACACCGAGATAAAAGCGCCCATAATTTTCACCACTGCCTACGACCAATACGCCCTCGAAGCATTCAGGGTCAATAGCATAGATTACATCCTCAAACCCATCAAGCAGGAGGATTTGGAGCGTGCCGTAAGGAAATTTAGCTCGCTAACACAAGCCCAACGTGGCGCCTACAACGAGAAGATAAGCAAGCTTGCGGAGCAGACTCATAGTCGCACCATACTCACCCACGTCAAAGACCGCATCATACCCATTGCCGAGCAGGATATTGCCTTCTTCTACACCTCCAACGAGCAGGTTACGCTAACCACTCTGGATGGCAAATGCTACCCTGTGGATGGCACATTGGAGAGTATCAACTGCAAATTTGGAGGCGAGGATTTCTTCCGCGCCAATCGCCAGTTTATCGTTGCCCGCAAAGCCATAAAGGACATCTCGGTGTGGTTTGGCGGACGACTGGCACTTAACCTTACGGTCGCAACACCCGAGCGAATCATTGTGAGCAAAGTACGCACTCCCGAGATTAAGAGCTGGCTTGCGTAGCATTTCGCCCCAAAGAGAGGGCGATTCACCCCTCGATTTGGTCGTTTCACCCCCAAAAGGAGGCCCTATTCGGTCTCCTTTCATTATATTTGTATTGTGAAAAAAAGTATAAACAACTCACATTAACCTTAAAAATTTTTAGACTATGAAACTTTTTAAGAACATCGCATTGGCCGCATTGGCTATCGTTGCATTCGCTTCGTGCAATGCACAGCAAGCTCCCAAATTCGACGCTAAGGAGTATGCACAACGCAAAACCGACCGCATCGACCAAGTTGTCGATTTGACCGACGCTCAGCAGAAAGAGGTTTACAATCTCTTCTTGGAGCAGGGTAAGCAGATAAAGAAGAACATCAAAGAGTTCAAAAAAGAGTGTGGCGAGGTTAAATGTCCCGATGGCAAGAGGGTTAAGTGCGACAAACCCGCCGACTGCACCAAAGAGTGCAAGAAGGCAGAGTGTGACAAGGCTGCTAAGTGCGACAAGGTAAAATGCCAGCAGAAGGCCGAGTGCAAAGGCGACTGCGCTACTTGCGAGAGAAGGGCTGAGTGCAAGAAAGCCGATTGCGACAAAAAAGCAGAGTGCAAGAAAGCTGAATGTACCAAAGATTGCAAAAAGGCCGAGTGCAAAGGCGACTGCGCTACTTGCGACAAGAAAGCAGAGTGCAAGAAAGAGTGCAAGAAGGCCGAGTGTGACAAAGCAGCAAAGTGTGACAAGAAAGCCGCTTGCGACAAAGCTGCCAAGTGCGACAAGGCTCGTAGGCCCCACCGTCACCACCACGGCATCAACCCCGAGGAGATGAAGGCTCTCTATGGCAAAATCAGCGCCATCCTCACTCCCGAGCAGGTAGAGCTTCTGAAAGCTCACCGCGCACAGCGTTTCCATTGCGCCCCCAACGCTGAGCAGTGCTGCCCCAGCGAGAAATAATCACAAAGTCTAAAAGATTTATACAGAGTAAATCAAACACGAGATGAAGAAGTTATTGATACTTCTTGGTTGCATCATTTTGGGCACAGGACTATCCTCTGCCCAAAATGGTGGCACTCTAAAAGCAACACTTCAAGATAGTAAAACGGGAGAGGGTATTCACGGTGCTGTCGTTGAGCTTACCAACAGCGCCAACGGCAAGCAGCAATACTACACCTCGGGCTACAAGGGATTGGTTGAGATTAAAGGTATCACCCCCGCAACCTACGACATCAGCATCACCTACCTCGGCTACAAAGACCACAAGCAGCAGGTTAAAATTGCCAGTGGCACAAAAAACCTCGGTATCATCAAAATGGAAGAGGATGTAACAGTCATCGACCAAGTTGAGATTCAGGGCTTCTTGGGCACATCGCAGAAGGGCGACACGCTGAGCTACAACGCCTCGGCATTCAAGACTGTGCGCGATGCCAGTGCCGAGGGTCTGCTCTCGAAGATGCCCGGCATTAAGGTCAATAGCGACGGCTCGGTAGATGCCCAAGGCGAGGCCGTTGAGAAAGTGTTTGTAGATGGTAAGGAGTTCTTTGGCGACGACGTTTCGACCACAATCAAGACTATCCCCGCTGAGATGGTGTCGAAAGTTGAGGTTTACGACAAACTCAGCGACAAGGCAGAGTTTACCGGTCTTGACGATGGCGAGGGCTACAAAGCTATCAACATCGTCACAAAACTCGGCAAACGTCGTGGCGTTTTCGGCAAGGTCTATGGCTCCTATGGTGCGTGGGATAAGTATAGCGTTGGTGGCAATGCCAACATTTTCAATGGCGACGAGAAAATCTCCATTATCGCTATGGCCAACAATATCAACCAGCTCAACTTCTCGTTTGAGGATATTGTAGGTGCTACATCATCTACCAATGTTGCCTCCTCGGGAGGTGGCGGTATGCGTGGCGGTCAAGGTATGCGCTCGGCTCGCAACTTTATGGTACGCCCAATGGCGGGTATATCCACAGTGCAGTCGCTCGGTCTGAACTACGCCAACGTGTGGGATAAATTGGAGTTGCAGGGTAGTTATTTCATCAACCACTCCACCAACGTAAACAAAAATACCACCGACAGGATTTCCTACGTGGATGATACTTACAGCGAGCTCTCCAATAGCCAAACCGACAGTCACGGTGAAAACTGGAACCACCGCCTCAATATGCGTTTGGACTACAAGTTCAGCAAGAGCCAGTCGCTTATGGTCAGGGCCAACGCCAGTCTGCAAAAATACAACAATGGCTCGTTGGGTAGCGAGTTGATTAGCGACGGCACAACAGGCTCTACTCTGAAAGATATGCGCTCGGAGATTAACGATGAGCGATTGGGCACATACGGCAACATATTTGCCCTCTACCGCACACGTCTGAACAAACCCGGACGCACACTGACAGTCAATTCGAGGGTCAATTGGAATAGCTCGGAGTCGTACAGAGTGCCCGAGTATATCTTCACCATCCCCACCGACTCGCTCTACAAGAACATAATTGAGAATCTTTCGGGAAGCAACAGTCTGAGGGCAGAGGCCACCTATACCGAGCCTCTGAACGAAAAGACGCAGATGGATGTGGAGTATGAGTTCCGCCACAATGCCAACAACCAGAACAAGACTACGGATGTCTATATCAATGGTGTGCTCGACCCCACCCTCGCAACTCTTCTGAGCAACATATCCGAGAGTGGCTATACAACCCACCGCGTAGGCCCGGGTATCAATTTCTCGTCGGATAAGGTGAAACTCAACGCTCAGGTGCGCTATCAGCACTCCATATTGGACAATGTGCAGACACTGCCCCGCCCTCTGACTCAGAACTACAACTTCAACGACGTTACCTATCAGGGCAACCTGACTGTGAACTTCAACCCCACAAATATGTTGCGCATCAGGGCCAACTCGCGCACATCGAACCCCTCGATTTCGCAGTTGCAGGATGCTACGGATGTGAATGGTTCGAGCTATACGGCTGGTAATCCCGACCTAAAACCGAGCTACTCGCACAACCTGATGACCTTCTATACAAATACCAACATTGAGAAGGGTCGCACACTGATGTTGCACGCCGGCGTGTGGGCCACCACAAGGTCTATCGCCTCGGCTATGTGGATGAACGCTCCCGACTTTGTAATTCCCAACTACAATGGTCAGACACTTGGCGTGGGTAATACTTACAGCACCTATGAGAACATTACGGGCTTTAATAACTGGAATATGTTTACGGGTGTGAGCTACGGTTTCCCCATTTCGGCACTGAAAAGTAACTTTACTATTTCGGCCAACGCCAACTTCAACAGCACCCCCAGTAAGATTAACGACAACCTCAACATTATGCTCGGTCAGTACTACTCGGGCGGTGTGCAGGTAGGTAGCAACATTTCGGAGAATCTGGATTTCACACTCTCCTACAATTTCAGCTTCTCGATTAACGACAACTCGTCGGCCATCTACTCGCAGCAGAACAAGTATCTGAGCCACAATGCGAGGGCCGAGTTTAAGTGGGTTGCTTGGAAGGGTTTTACCCTCACAGCCAACGGTACTTACAACCAGTATAAGGGTATTACCGACTCCTACAACGAGGAGATTTTGCTCTGCAACGCCTACATTGGCAAGAAACTCTTTAAGAACCAGATGGGCGAGCTGAGCATTGGCGTGAACGACATCTTCAACCAGAACCGCGATTTCCGCCGTTCTGTGGGTGCAAACTACATCCAGAACACCACCAACCTTGCAATTGGTCGCTATGTGGCCGTGCAGTTTGTCTATAACATCCGCGCCTTTGGCAAAGGCTCATCGGCAAAGGATTTCGACAATATGGGTATGGGAGGCGGTATGCCTCGTGGCGGTGGTGGCGGTCGTCCCCACCCCGGAATGCACCGTTAGTGGATTAGTGGGATAGAGAAATATAGTGGTGAGCCTACCGAGAAGCAATTTTTGGTGGGCTCGGCGGAGGGATTTTTGTGGTTGCCCTCCGCCTTTTTTTTGTTGTTTCAACTTTATTTACTACTTTTGCAGGCTCGCTCACCTGAGCGAGGGTGTGCCCGAATGGTGGAATAGGTAGACACGCCGGACTTAAAATCCTGTGGGCCGAAAGGCCCGTACCGGTTCGACCCCGGTTTCGGGTACGAAGAGCGGAGAGATTTTTTCAAATCTCTCCGCTCTTTTCTTTTGAGCCTATCAATAACCAATAATTTATGCAATGCCCTTAACGGTGAGTGTTGTTCGTTTTGCGAAAATTATTTCTATATTTGTAGTGTCTAACGATTTATTCGTTGGATGAACATATTTTGAAAGTGTTTTCGCACATCCTTTGTAGGAAATCTGACAGTTTCAACAAAGCAAAAGGATATTCGGACAACACTCATATCTTGTGTAGTCGTGTGGCTATGCACGCTTGTTGCGTGTATATACCCCATACTATTCAAGTGTGGGGCATTGTATCGTTTATTTTTGCTTGGGTTTTGTCAGAACCTCCTACATAGTAAACGAAATCAACTCCACACTTTCTTTATTTATAACATTAACCCGATTGTTTGGAGTTGCAGTCGCAAACACTTTATTCTATGAGGTTTTATAAGCTAATCTTTGTGGTATTATGTATGATTGTAATACCTTCTCTACTCGTGGGTTGTGATACCGAGGATGAAAAATGGCTTCCAGAAGGTCAGATGACCGTTCCGCTATCTGAAAACGCGGGCAATGCTGTGGATTTGGGTTTGAGTGTGCTTTGGGCAGATAGATATGTTGGGGCGGACTCTCCCTATGAAGTTGGCGATTATTTTGCGTGGGGTGAAACAGAGCCCAAGGATTGGGGACGCAAAGAGGATTGGAAATTCTACGGCGTGGATTATGCAGACATTCCCAGTTTAATACACGGAACAGAACACGACGCAGCACGAATGAATTGGGGAGGCAAATGGCGTTTACCAACAATGGGAGAGATTGTTGAATTAAAAGAAAAATGCACTATTTCAGGCAACTCTTCAAGCTGTATTGTCACAGGGCCAAATGGCAATACAATCCATTTTGCGGAAACAGGTGCTAAATTTTGGGACAACGATATAATAGGTCACGCCATAGATGACTGCACAATGTGGCATAGCAAATATGGATTCTATTGGGATTTATCTTATTCGATATCTCAATGGTGGTGTAGCCATTCAATTACCTCATTACACCCAGAAAACGGATATAATATAAGACCAGTGATGGATAAATAAAACTAATACACTAAATGAAGAAAATAATATACATACTAACACTCGCTACAATCATTGGTGGGTGCGAAAAAGAAGATCCGCAAGCTCCGCGAATGGAGCAGGCTACGGTTGAGCTGACCGAAAGGGCTGGTAATCCTATTGATTTAGGGTTGAGTGTGCTTTGGGCAGACGAGAATGTAGCAGGTCGCTTTGCGTGGGGAGAAATTGAAAGCAAAAGCCATTTTTCCGAACTTGGCTACAAGTACTGCGAAGATGGCATCTATACAGAAATAGGCAAAAATATAACTGGCTCAAAGTATGACGCTGCTCGTATGCTGTGGGGCGGAGAGTGGCGTATGCCCACCGAAAAGGAGTTTAGAGAATTGATGGACAAATGCGATATGGAAGATAATGGCCGTGGTGCAATAAAAGTCATCGGGCCAAACGGGAACTATGTCTATTTCAAAGAAGAGACAATAATATATGGTGATTCAGGTTACTGGACAGCCTCTCAGTTTGGCAACAACACTAGATTTTCTTGGGCTGCTGCTATATCGTGGAACTGCTTTACGCAGGGTATTACCAAATATAGTGGATTATTGATTCGCCCCGTAATGGACAAATAACCTATCTATACTAAAACATCAACGAGCAATGAAAACACTACTAATAACAATCATACTGTCGTTTGGTATTTCTGCAAACCTCTGTGCCGCATCGTTTGATTATGTAAAAATACACATCAGTACTAACATTTGCCTGCCTGTGAAGGTAAATACTGACAAAGGTACTTTTACAATTCAAAATACCAGAGACACAACCCTCCGGGCAGGAAGAGTGCAAAGTGCTTACGACTGCCGTGGTAATCGCATTATCTACAAAGAGGTGAAGAATTGGTCTTCTTCGGGGGATGACTACTATTCCTATGACTTTACCAGCACACACTCCTCTTCTTCTAACTACTCCTCCTATTCAAGTAATTCCTCATCCTATTCGAGTGGGTATTCATCAGCAGCTTATGAATTAGGTCGTTCTTTGGGTGCGGGCTTGGCTTCACTCGGCGATGGTTGGGACGATGATTGCCATAGGATAGATATTGCTGCTGGCTATGGTTATTCCTATGGTGGCTATGGCGTTGCTATAAACTATCAAGCGCCATTTGCCACTGGTATTTCTCTTGGTTTTGGCAAAAACCCCAACTTTGGAGAATGGGGAGAATATAAGAAAAATTGTTTCCACATAGGTATACAAATGTGGGCTACTTCGCATTGGAACATAGAGTTGGGAGGCGGTAATTGTTTTATGGAAGGAGCCTCGGGTATGACCATTGGTACTAACCTTCAATTTCCAATCACAGAGCGCTTAGGTGTTCGTGGTGGTGTGGCGGGAGCAGTAACTTTTGAGAGCGACGCCAATGCATATTTTTTGTGGAACATTGGTATTGTGTGGCGACTATTTACCCAAGAGTGGTATTACTAACCTTATAACAAGTATATTTTATGAAACCGATTTTCCTTTTATTATTAAGCGTGCTGTTCTTTGGTACAACAACGCTAATGGCGCAAGATGTGATTGTGCGTAAAGATGGAACTACTATTATCGCAAAAGTAAAGAAAGTGGGCGAAACAACAGTTGAATATAACAAGTGGGACAATATAGACGGGCCAACCTACACCCTTTCAACTGCCAACATTCTCTCGATAAACTACGCAAACGGCTCTCGCGATAGTTTTGAAACCAAAGCCAAGAATAATGTTCCCATAACTGCCCAAGGTGGCATAAGCGCCTCTAACGGAACTTCTACGAAAGTTTCAAACCCAACCAAGACAAACACACAAAATTCCAAGCGTCGAGTAAATTTTGGATCATCATATTCAATGCAAATTGGCGGCAACGGAATTGGCAGTATATTTTGGGCTGGCTTAAACATAGTAGATATTTTAGAATTGGGCTGGGGCTTTGATAATTTCAATGTATATAACTACGACGACAATCTTTGGAACTTATTTACAAAGTTTTCGGTACTTCCTTTGGGGAAAAAGAAAGTATCCCCCTATGTGGAGTGTGCTATCGGGCCGTGCCTTTATGACGGAGAGCTATATGCTCAGGTGGGTGCAGGTATCAGACTAGGTGGTTCTAAGTCTTGGCGTTGGAACATTGGTTTCACTTTATGTTCTTACGGTTATGCAATAGAAGAAGAGTTTGCGTTCAAATTTGGTTACACTTATTACATACAATAGATTGCACTATATAGCTCTGGCGGGTCGGCAAGTTGCCGACCTTTTTTTATTGATTTGGCACAATCGTAGGCTTATCGAAACTTGGGGGCAAATAATTTTTATGTTTCGAGAGCAGGCGGCAAGCATTTTGCAATGTTGGCGGAGGTAACCAACAAAAACAAATGCTTATGAAAAAACAATCTACACTCTTTTTGTCATTATTGGCGGTGGCACTTGTGGCAGCACCTCTGGGCGCAGTGGCACAACGTCATCATCACCACCACAACCGTAGCGCCAACTCACCCCTCAAAGCGCTCGACTACACAACCGACGTCAATCAATACGGTCAGACCGTTGGGGTCATTCCCCTGAGTGCCGAGTCGCAAGATGGTTTTCTAGTCTTTCAGAACAAGCAGGCCGACTATCGCATTTGGTTTGACATCCGCGTGCAGACCGACGGCGCACTCTTCTGGGGCGCAACCGAGGGCGCAGACAAGATTGGCAACGGCGTGAGCATACGTCGTGCGCGTTTTGCGGTCAAGGGTCAGTTTCGCAAAGATTGGTATGGCGAGTTGGATATGGACCTTGCCGACGGTGTGGTGGAGCTCAAAGATGCCTATATGCGATTTGACGGCATTGAGAATATGCAGCTCCAAGTGGGTAACTTCAAGGAGAACTTCTCCATATCGCGCAACACCACAAGTCGCTACCTCCAATTCATCGAGCGCCCTATGGCCGTAGCATTTGCTCCCTCGCGCCACATAGGTCTGCAAGCCAAATTTGAAGTGCCGGTCATCTGGGCCGCCCTCGGTGCTTTCTTCCAGCCCGTAGATGGCGCTGAGACACGCACCAACGTCGAGGACAACAACAAAGACTTCGGCAACAGCACCGGCTACTCCTTCACAGGCAAAGTGGTAGTCCGCCCACTATTTGAACTCAAAGATGCCTCGCTCCACATTGGCTTCGCTGCCTCCTACCGCACACCCAAGGCCGACCTCTCGCCCAATCGTTATGGCAGCATTCGCATCTCCTCGCGCAACGCCACCGTTGTCAATCGCAAGAAGTATCTCGACACAGGCTACATTCCCGACGTAAACTTCGAGATGATGTACACAGCCGAGCTTGCGGGCCACTACAAGGGTCTGCGCTGGGAGGCCGCCTACCTGAAAGACGACGTACACATCGACGAGCACGTTAGCGACAGCCCCACCAAGCACTTCTGGGGTGTCTATGCCCAAGCCGGCGTGCTGCTCTTTGGTGGCGAGCAACACTACGACGCAGGTGGCGCAAAATACACACGCATAACCCCCGGGCGCAGTTGGGGCGACATTGAGCTTTGTGCCCGCTACGACCGTCTCGACCTCGACAGTGCCGACATCTACGGTGGTGCTGCCAACGGCTGGACTGTGGGCGTAAACTACTGGGTAAACAGCAACATCAAGATGATGCTCAACTACCAGTACGTTAAGAACAATCGCTACGCCAACGGCAATGGCAAACTAAGCATTGGCAAAGATGCCGCAGGCGTGCCAACAACCAATCCCGACGAGGTTGCGGGCGACAAAAGTGGCGTAGGCTACAATATGATGGCTTGCAGGTTTGAGATTAACTTCTAAAAAAAATATGCAACCCTTTTCGGGTTGCATATTTTTTTCTTACCTCTAAGGCCTTCTGCTATTCCTCCGTAGCAGCCTCCTCTACGGCAGGCTCCTCAATAGAAAAGTCGGTCATACCAGCCTTAACCATAAGGTTGAACCACTGGCACACCTTGCGCATATCCGAAAGGTGGAAGCGCTCACGGTCGTAGGTGGGAAGTACCTCGTCGAACAACGAGCGAATCTCCACCTCGGAAGATTTGTGCGAGAGGGTCTGCTCGCCAGAGGTGTGTTTATAGAGGTTGGTCAGCACCTCGCTAAGGCTAACATCGGAGTCCTCGGTGAAGATGCTAATCTCTGCCAAAGAGCTTACCCTCGAATGAGTGCCCGAAAAGTTTTTGCGTTTGCCATCCATAAGGCTCTCGGCAATAACGCCATTGCGACTACCGGCAATGTAGTGATACAAACCGGGCTCGCCCGAAATTGCCAAAATGTCTCTCAGTTTCATAATCTACTTTTGTCTGTTTGATATGTTTAATTAGTTGTTGTTTGCAAAGTGAGCTACTTATCCTTGACCCTCTCGATGAAATCCTTAGCCAAGTCGGAGATGTCGTCGTCCCTATCGGCCCAGCTACCTCCCGCCACAAGCGACTCGCGGTGACGCTCGATGGAGTAGGTTATTGGGAACTGGGGGCGTTTCATTGCCATATACCTATCCCTCTCCGAAGGATTGACTATCCACTCGCCCATAATCTCCTCGGCCGTAGGTTTGCGCTCGATGTACCACACGAAGTTGGGCATAATCTGCGGTTGGTCGGCAGGAATTTTGTCCATCGGGTAGATTGAATAGACAGGGTTGCCACGATACATAATACCATCGACCGTATTGTCCACAATAAAGAAGGTCATATCGGCAGCCTCGGCCACCAAATAGCCCGTCAGTGCTCCATCCGAATCATCGACCATATAGTAGTAGGTCTGAGCATTACCCACAACGTTGGTGCGATACATAACGCCCTCCTCGTCGAACAACGACTCGATGGTCTTGCCTGCCACCTGATTGTAGCGCGTAGCATCAATCTCCGAGCTCATCAGAGGCTCGCCCTCCGAGAACAACACACGATAGGGTTTTTGGTTGCGTGTATAGACATCGGCTCTCTCGCTGGTAATCTGGTTCAGCTCGTTCCACATAACGCTATTCTTATGCAGCTGAGCCGTTGAGTCGGCCGAGAACATCAGCATAGAGTCGCATATACCCTGAAAGTCGGTTCTAAACACCTTCACATTCCTAAGTCCCAGCATAATCCTATTGCGCCCATTGTTGGGTGCAAGGCTGTCGGTTGCAAGCGTGTCGGTAGGGGTCACAGCAAGGCTGTCGGTTGCAAGAGTGGCAGTTGCAAGCGAATCGGCCAAAGGCATAGCAAGGCTATCTCGCTGAGCCACCACAAGCGAATCGGCCGAGGCTACCATTGTACTATCGACCTGAGGCTTGGTAAGAGCCACAAGGGTGCTATCTACCCTACCCCACAACACTCTAAGGCTATCATCCTGAGGCTCAGCGGGGTATTGTTTTTTCCACCCTTCAAGGCTGTCAATCAGTTGCTTGCGTTGTTCAGCAGCAGCCATAGCCAAACTATCGGCCACAAACTTATCTCGTGCAGCCTTCACAACAGCCATACTATCGGCAATGCGTTTGTCGATAATAGCTTGCGCCTTAGCAGCCAGTTCCTCGGCAAGAGTGGCCGAGTCGGGACGTGTGAGGGTACAATATCCGAGCGAGTCAATCAGATAGACAAACATCGAATCGGAGCGCATATAGACCGTATCGCCCGTACCATTGCCATCGCTGTCAGCATAGGACATATAAGCAGGCAACTGCGTCAGGAAGGTGTCGCCCGTAGAGTCGTCGTAGTTGCCATAGTGACCAAAGATAACACTCTTGTGCTCCTCGTCGCGTATTTGGGCGTTGTGTTTAAGCTCAATGAATTGCACCAGTTCGTGGTAGTCCACCGTATCGGCCCACATCTCCTTATTCTCGCCCATAACATAGGCATTCGAGCGGAAAATATAGCGTTGTTCTTTATTGTGGTACTCGCCATTGTCGGAGGCCAATATCTCGCCGTCGCTTTTCCAAGTGACACTGCGGGTAAAATACTTAGCCACCTCAGTCTCGGAGTTGTAGTTTACCGAGTCGGACTTCATCTGGTACGTCTCGTTCTTCATCTCCACCCTATCAACACCAACAACTTCGTCTAAGTCGGCATAGAAATATCCCTTCTCCGACTCCAACGTATTAGCGCCATTGGTGAAAGTGCCTCCTCCGTAGAAATGGCCAATGTTGTCGGCCGTATTGAAAACAAGGTTGTAGGTATAGAGCGTTGCATCCTTATTGAGCACCTTGATGAGTGGCGAAAAAACTCTCGCCTCGGCATTGTCACGACTATACTCGGCCCTATCGCCATAGATGTAGGTGTCGTCCTTCTTGATGATAACATTGCCGAAGCAGCTCATCTCACGCTCACTATAACGCACCATACTATCGCAAGTAATCACAGCGCCATTGTGATACAACACCACATCGCCCGTTAGGGCATAGCCTGTGGTATCGCCAACGGGCACAGGACGTGTGCGGCGCGACTTAATATCCACCGGCGTTAGCTCCTTGCCTTCGGCATTGCGCTTTTTTTCCTGAGCCTGCAAATGGGCCGAGCCCGCACTCATAGTGAGTGCAAGCAACAAGCATACGACTATTTTGGATGGGGTTTTCAAGGCTACTTAATCCACTTTTTATTCTCAAATTCGGAGGTATCCATAGCAGGGTCGATACGGATATACATCGCATCAATCTTCTTATTGAGCCACTCCTCGAACTCCTCCTGCTGTTTGTTTTGCAGAGCAATCTGCTCAATCTGCAAGTAGTCGTTAGCAAGGCTTGCTGTGTGGGCGGGGATGATGTCTATGAGTTTGATGAGTTTTGTCAGCGTATTGCCCCTCATATCACTACTCTGGAAGGGCGCAGACATATCGCCGGGTTTCAGACCACGCATATAGGAGTAGTCACGACCCAAATCCTCCTTATAGAAAGCTGTGCGCGAGTAGCTTGTATCGTTAGCACCATAGACCTCCAACAACTCGTGGTTGGTCACAAGACCGCCATTTTGCTTGGAGTACTTATCGTCGGAATGTTCCAAAGCAGCCTGCTCAAAGGTAATCCTCTGCTCGGAAATCTCGTTGCGAAGGCTATCGAGGAATTTCAAGTCGTCGGACAACTCGAAGTCGGTGAAGGTTGGACGCAACAAAATGTGGCGACACTTATACTGCTCGCCCTTCTTGTCGATAAGTTGGATGATATGGTAGCCATAGACAGTCTCCACCACGCCCGAAATCTGGTTGGGTTGGAGTTTCGAGAGTGCGTCGGCAAAGGGTTTTTCGAGCTGAGCCAACTCCATATAGTCCATCTCGCCACCTTGCAGTGCGCTACCGGGGTCCATCGAATACATACGAGCCAGCATATCGAATCGAGTACCGCCAATTACCCTCTCGCGCATCTCCAACAAGCGCTCACGTGTACGCTGCTTAGCCTGAGTAGTCGAAGAGGGAAACTTGGTAATTTGCGAATAGACATACTGCTCGGGGACTATGGGCAACATATCCGAGCGCAACGAGTTGTAGAACTTCTCCACCTCACCGGGAGTGATGGTCACAGCATTCATAATGGTTGCCTGCATCATCTGAGCATATTGCCCCTCCTCGGCCATACGGCGCATATCGGCCTTAATCTCAAAGACAGGCTTACCCTCGCGCTCCTCCAAAGCCGAAATAGAACCAGCTTCGGCAATCATAGCCTCCACCCTCTGGTCAACATTGTCCGAAACAGACATTGTATTTATCTCGATGGAGTCGATAAGAGCTTGGTTGTAGAGCAGTTTCTGCATCAGCAGGCTCTCCAAAGCCTCGCTCATAGCATCGCGGTCGGAGGTGTAGCCACGCTCCTTGCGCTGAGCGAGAATCTGTTTGCTATAATCCACAACATCGGAGTAGAGAATGGCTGAGTTGCCAACCACCGCCACGACCTTATCGGCCACCACCATTTGGGCTTTCAGGGGCGACGCTGCCACGAGCGACAAGAGCGCCACCAAAATCAATTTTCTCATTGTTCTATTTTTCACTGTTTTCAATTCGTATCACACCCTCCATAAGTGCTGCATTGTAGAGGCTATCGTTGTATTGCCCCACCAACTCAACACGACGACGGTTGTAGAGTATCTTCCTAACCATATCGGCCACCCTCTCCAAAGGTGCATTTTCGCCCTTGCGCAGCACCTCGTCAATCTGGATGAAGTATTTGCTGTCGGCATCGGCCATCTGTCGCACCTCCCCACCCGAGAGGATATAGTCGTAGTTTTTGTCGCGCCTGACGGGCAGGTAGGACAAAAACTCGCTAAAATCTACCCAATTATCAAACGTATGGAGTTCAAAATTATTCTTCTTGCACAAATCCAAAAAGTCTTGCTGTTTCTCGGCACTCTTCGAGCCCATAAGGTTGTAGAGCTTGACCGACTGGCGATAGTTGTCGGGAAGCCTTACGATGCGGCCTTTGAGTATGGTGCGATCCATAAGAAACTCGCCACGATGGCTATCGTAGTAGGCCGAAACCATACTATCCGTTATGAGCGTATCGAGCCTGCCGGCCAAGTAGCGCTGTTCGAGTCGCGAGGAGAGCAGCGAGGTGCGGTAATCCTCCACAAGCCTATCGACATCGGCCAACTCGGCAGCAAGCACACTTACAGCCTCCTGAATCTTCACCTCCCTGCGCACCCACTGGTTGATGTAATTCTCGGCCAAAGCAACACTATCCGCACCACTCACACCAGCCGTAACCTCATCCAGTTCGGAGAGCATAAGGCTCTTGTCGCCAACCGTGGCGACCTCTTTGTCGTAGTGCAAAAGCTCGCAACCGGCCACAAGACCAGCGAGTGTGATAGTTGCTAATATGGAAATCCAATTCTTCATTTTCAAATACAAATCGGGCGCAAATATAACTCTTTAGAGTTAAAAACGCAAAACAAGCACCCCTTATTATTGGCATACGATGATTTTTCACCCAACAATCCAACCCGAAAGAATTATATTATTTAGTTTTTACATTCCTCCTAAATCCCCCTTTGTCAAAGGGGGACTTGGTCAAGCGCAATGCGCTTTGAAAATCGGAATAAAATAGAACAGTTAAAAACGCAAAGGCAGAGCCTTTATTATGGCTCTGCCCCTACATTTTTCAAGAATAAACCAACTAATCGACCTCGGTATTGTCGCGCAGGGTGCGCCACAGACGCACCATTGCAAAGACAAAGAGCAGGGCCGACACGCCATAGACCACCCAATAGAGCCACCTTACCTGAATAAGCTCCGAGAGGGTCGTCTCCTCGCCAGTGCCAAAGAAAGCCATTGTGATATAGGCCAATGCGTTGTTTATGGCGTGGAGGATAATGACCGAGAGTAGCGAGTGGGTACGCAGATAGACGTAGCCCAAAATCAAGCCCACAACAAAAGCATTGACAACCTGCACAGGCACAACGTGGATGAGGCCAAACAAAAATGCCGAAATAAAGAGAGCGGCAGCCGAGCCAAAGCGCTCGCGGCACGACTCAAACACCACACCCCTAAACAGCACCTCCTCCAACAACGGAGCAGCCACAACTACCGAAAGAATAGTCCATCCACCAAGTCCAAGCGCCTGCTGCACAGCCTCGTATGGCTCGGCAGGGAACAGCTCCAAGAGCGGCTCAATAACCACTCCCGAGGCAAGCAACAAGACCACTCCCCAAAGTACCATAGGAAGATTGACCCTCGTTGCCCCCCAAAAGACTCCACTCGAAAGGCCGGCCTTGTAGCGACGCCACATAAGGAAGGCCACAACGGGCAACATCTGGACAAGATAGCACACAAACGAGATGTCGGGAGTGTAGCTCTCCACCCCTTTGACACGCATAAGAATTGAGGCCACAAATGCGGCAATTAGCACCGAAAATACAAAGACTCCTGTGGCGGACAAAAGGTCTATCCAGCCGGGGAACTTTGCACTCTTTTTCGGTATCTCTACCTCAACACTCTCGGGCCCTTCGGACACCTCAACAGTACCCTTTGCAACGCCCTCCTCGGGGGCTATTGAAGCCCCCTCGGAGATATTGTTTTGCTTTGTGCTATCGTTGTTCATTCTTTACTTTATATAAAAGGTTATAAGTGCCTTAGTCGCCAAGAGTTGCAACCATCACAGCCTTGATGGTGTGCATACGGTTTTCGGCCTCGTCGAATACAATCGAATGGCGGCTCTCGAACACCTCGTCTGTTACCTCCAACTCAGCAGGGCCAAACTTCTCGTAAACCTCCCTACCGATGCGGGTATTCAGGTCGTGGAATGCGGGCAAGCAGTGCATAAACTTAACCTCGGGGTTGCCAGTAGCACGGATAACATCCATATTTACCTGATAGGGCATCATACACTCCAAGCGCTCTACCCAAGCCTCGTCGCTCTCGCCCATCGAAACCCATACGTCGGTGTAGAGGAAATCGCAATCCTTAACAGCCTCCTCAACATTTTGAGTGATGGTAATCTTACCGCCAGTCTCGGCAGCAATTTTCCTACACTCCTCCACAAGCCAAGGCTCGGGCTCGTAGCCTGCGGGGCAAGCTGCACGGAAATCAACACCCATCTTGGCGCAACCAACCATCAGCGAGTTGCCCATATTGTAGCGAGCGTCGCCAAGATAGCAGAATTTCATCTGCTCGAAAGGTTTGTTGCAATGCTCCTGCATAGTCAAAAAGTCGGCCAAAATCTGTGTTGGGTGGTACTCATTAGTCAGACCATTCCATACGGGCACGCCAGCATATTTGGCAAGATCCTCAACAATCGACTGGCCATAGCCACGATATTCAATACCGTCAAACATTCTGCCAAGAACGCGAGCAGTGTCGGCAATGCTCTCTTTTTTACCCATCTGCGAACCGCTGGGGCCAAGATAGGTAACGTGGCCACCCTGATCGTGTACGGCTACCTCAAAGGAGCAACGAGTACGGGTGGAGTCCTTCTCGAAAAGAAGTACAATGTTCTTACCCACAAGATGTTGCTGCTCTTTGCCTGCTTTTTTGTCGGCTTTCAGCTGAGCTGCGAGTTGCAAAAAATAACGAATCTCGTCGGACGAGAAATCGAGCAATTTCAGAAAGTTTCTACCTTTCAACGATTCCATAGTTTTTAGATATTTAAGTTAAAGTTTTGAGTGAAATTTCTTTTCTGCAAAAGCGAAATGCGCTTTTCCAACCTCAAATATATATATTTTAGTTGGAATAATGCGAACTTTTCAAAGAAAAACGTTATTTTTGCTCCAAAATAATTTGGAATACTATGGGTAAAATTGTAGCACTTGCCAATCAAAAGGGTGGCGTAGGTAAGACCACAACGGCCATAAATCTGGCTGCCAACCTCGCCATTATGGGCAAAAAGATACTTTTAGTCGATGCCGACCCTCAGGCCAACGCCACCTCGGGTTTGGGTTTCGACATCAAAAACGAGGGAATTTATGAGTGCATTGTTGGCAATCGCACAGCCCGCGAGGTGATTCTCAAAAGCGAGGAGGTCAAAAAGCTGAGTGTACTACCTTCGAGCATCAATCTTGTTGGTGCAGACGCAGAGCTGGCCACACTGAGCGACGGTCACTACCGACTGAAAGGTGTGCTCGAAGAGGTGCGCGACGACTACGACTACATCTTCATCGACTGCTCCCCCAGCCTCGGCTTCACGACCGTAAACGCACTTGTGGCCTCCGACTCGGTACTCATCCCCGTACAATGCGGCTACTTTGCACTCGAAGGCTTAGGCAAACTGCTCAACACAATCAAGATGGTCAAGAGCAAACTCAATCCTGCGCTCGACATTGAGGGCTTTGTGATGACAATGTATTCGCGCTCACGCCTTGCCAACCAAGTAACAATGGAGGTCAAAGAGCACTTCAAGCACCTCACCTACGAAACAATCATTGCACGTAGCGTAAGGCTCGACGAAGCTCCCAGTCACGGCGTACCTGTAATTCTCCACGATGCAGCCTCAACGGGTAGCAAATGCTATATGGAACTGGCGAAGGAGTTTCTGAAACGCAACCGAAAAAAGACAACAGCACAATAAACAGACAAACGACAAAGTTAGTTATGAAAAAACATACCGGACTCGGACGTGGCCTTGGCGCCATTCTCGAAGCAGAAAACTACAATGAGGAGATTGCAGCCGTAAGCCGTATGGAGGAGTTGGATGTGGATAGCATCATTCCCAATCCCAAACAGCCTCGTACAGTTTTCAACGACGACGCACTCGAAGAGTTGGCCGATTCAATCTCCACACTGGGACTTATCCAACCCATCACTGTCCGCAAAGAGGCCAGTGGCAAATATATCATCATCAGTGGTGAGCGCCGTTGGAGGGCCACAAAACTCGCTGGCAAGAAAACCATAGCCGCCTACATCCGCGAGGCCGACGACAGGGAGATGCACGAGATGGCTCTGGTGGAAAACATCCAGCGCCAAGACCTCAACGCTATGGAGATTGCCATATCGTTGCAGAGGCTCATCGACGAGTGTGGCATAACTCAGGAGACCGTTGCTCAGAGGGTTGGCAAGAAGCGTTCCACCGTAGCCAACTACTTGCGACTGATGCAGATGTGTCCCGAGGTGCAGGCCGCTCTGAAAGCCGACCAAATTACTATGGGCCACGCCAAAGCCATTGCCGGCGCACCCGAGGAGAATCAGCCTTCGATAGTGAAGAAAATCATCAAGAAGGGACTCTCCGTAAGGGCAACCGAGGATTTGGTAAGGAAACTCTCAGCTGCCCCCGCCAAGCGCGAGGAGAGTGGCGAGGAGTTCCCCGAGATTTACACCCGTGCCGTTGAGCAGCTCTCGCGCCTCTTCGGTGAGGATATTAAGATTAAGCGCTCGGGCGACGGTAGTGGCAAAATCATCATTGGCTTTGCCCACGATGGCGACATCAACACCCTTGTAGAGCGTTTGGAGAAAATCAAGAACTAAAACGATGCACAGACTCAGGAGCATACTCAGAGCGATAATGATGGTGGCCCTTGTCACCCTCCTACCCCTCACACTCTTTGCTCAGACCGACCCCTCTGCCGAGAAGTCGGAGCCAAAGAAAAAGAAGAAAAAGGAGGTGGTGGCTATTGCCGACTTTACACGCAGTTTCACCGTCAAAGGGGGCGAAAAGTTGATGCCCATTGTTCGTACCGCCGAGCAAGACTCGCTCGAAGCTGCACAGCTGAGCCATCTTATCGACTCGCTCATTGTTGCACGCGAGAATATCCCGTTGGAGGACTCAACGGCCACCAACTCATTGCAGTTGCGCATTGACTCGCTCACTCAACGACGCTCCGCCATACTCCCCCAAGCCGCCACCGACACCCTTTCGACCACAATCGACTCCTTGCCCACAGACACCGTGAAGAAAGAGCGCTACAATTGGTTGTTTAGAGATTCGCTCTCGCTCACAACCACCACCATTGCCAGCGTTGTGCTACCCGGCTTTGCGCAACTCTACGAGGAGAAGTATTGGAAGATACCATTGGAGTATGCTATGGTTGGTCTGCCACTATGGGGTGGCATCCACCACAACAAACTTTACAGAGGCTACAAGGCCGAATTTGACAAACTCGCCGCCTCGGGAGCTACGCAACAAGAGCGCACACCGATACAGACCAAAATGCTCAACCACCAGAGTTACAGCACCTTATTCATAGGCGCTGCGGTGGCCTCATTTATGGGATTTCTGGCCGATGGTGTGGCCAACTTCCCCTCGGATATGTCGGACATTCAGAAGGCCACCACCCTATCGCTCGTTTGCCCGGGTGCGGGTCAGATATACAATGGTAGCTACTGGAAAGTACCTATCGTAGTTGTAGGTTTGGCTTCGATGGCCTATGTTATAGACTGGAACCAGAGGGGCTATGTGCGATTTAAGACCGCCTACGACTTGGCTACCGATGGCGACGATGCAACAATAAGCGAATTTCCCAACACCCCCGAAGAGTCGCTTCGCTCCATTAAGAACTCCTACCGACGCAACCGCGACCTTGCCATTATCGGTACGGTGGCTGTCTATTTGGTGCAGGTGGCCGACGCACACATCGATGCACATATGCAGGCCTACGATATTAGCGACAATCTCTCGATGAAGATTGAGCCACAAATCACCCAGTCGGTAACGCCCGATGGCATCAGCAACAACTTCGGATTTAACTTTACATTGAATTTTTAGGTTGATGAGAACAGATAAATTCTTTGTGGCAGTTGTTGCCACACTCCTTTCTGCGACCATAGTTGCACAAGAGCCCGCCACCCCTGTGGCAGAAAAGATTGTCGTACCTATGGAAAACGAAGCCACCAATGCGGAGGATATTGGCACAGAGCTAAGCATACCCGCTCTCGACTCGCTACTCTATGCTTGGAGTCGCCAACACCGCCAAGTGATGACCGAGCAACTACTGAATCCTTTGGTGGCCATCGACACAGTTGATTTGCCTGCAAGCTCCATTCCCGACTCGGTATATATTGCCCGATTGGAGGCTATTGGCTCGTTTATCCCTATGGCCTACAACGACGTTGTTAGGCGTTACATAATCTCCTACACCACTCGCAACAAAGCTGTCATCAGTCGTGCTCTGGGACGCTCGCAATACTACTTTCCAATCTTCGAGGCCGAGCTCGACGCACAAAATATGCCCTTGGAGCTGAGGATGTTGCCTGTTATTGAGTCGGCCCTGATTCCAACGGCTCGCTCCCCAAAAGGTGCTTCGGGATTGTGGCAATTTATGCTCGGCACAAGCAGGGGCTACGGGCTTGAAGTGAGTTCTTTCATAGACCAACGTTTCGACCCCACCCTTTCGACCAAGGCAGCCTGCAAATTCTTGCGCCACCTCTACAATATGTATGGCGACTGGTATTTGGCTCTGGCGGCCTACAACTGCGGCCCGGGTAATGTCAACAAGGCCCTCCGCAAGAACGACGGCAAGGGCGGATTCTGGGACATCTACCCCTACCTCCCATCCGAAACCCGAGGCTACGTACCGGCATTCATTGCGGCCACCTACGCCTACCACTACCACAAGCAACACTACATTGCCATTGGAGAAGCCCCCGTACCGCTGGAAACCGACACCGTACGCATCAGGCGCATTATGCACCTCGAACAAATCAGCTCCACAATAGGCACTCCAATAGATGTGCTCAAAGCACTCAATCCACAATTTAAGCAGCAGATTGTGCCTGCCGTAAAGGGTCGCTCCTACGACCTTGTGCTCCCCCTCTCAGAGATGGGCAAGTTCCTCGACAAGCAGGAGGAGATTATGGGCAAAGATACAATCTATCTGGCCGAATATATGAGTCCCCGCAAGAATGGCGAAATTCCTACTTTCGTCATCGACAGCAAGATACACAAGGTTAAGTCGGGCGAAAATCTCTCTATCATTGCGCGTAAATATGGCGTGACAGTTAAGCAGATTTGTAAGTGGAACAACATCAAAGACCCCTCGAAAATCCGCATAGGTCAGAAGTTGGAGATTTATCTCAAATAGACCCACCGCACCACTACGGCAACAAATAGTAAACCACAAAAAGAAGAAATGATACTCAACGACACCATAGTTGCACCTGCCACACCCTCGGGTGGCGCTATTGCCATTGTCCGCATCGAGGGCGAAAAGGCCATCGAGATTTGCGACCAGCTCTTTCGAGGCAAACGCAAAGTGGCCGATATGCAAGGCTATACGATGACTCACGGCATAATCTACGACTCGGAGCGCAGGGTGGACGATGTTGTCGTGTCGCTCTATCGCGCGCCTCACAGCTACACAGGTGGCGATATGGTGGAGATTGCTTGTCACGGTTCGAGCTACATTGTGGGCGAAATTGTCCGACTGGCGATAGAACAAGGAGCACGAAGCGCCACCGCAGGCGAATTTACCAAACGTGCCTTTCTGGCGGGCAAGATTGACCTTTCGCAGGCCGAGGCGGTTGCAGACATCATTGCAGCCGACTCGAAGGCAGCGCTCGCTATGGCCGATACACAGTTGCGTGGAGGCTACTCGGCCCTGCTTGGCTCACTCAGAGGAGAGCTGCTACATTTGGCCGCTCTGTTGGAACTTGAACTCGACTTTGGCGAGGAGGATGTGGAATTTGCCGAGCGCGACAAGCTCAGCTCCACATTGCGTGCTATCATCCATACTATCAGTTCACTAAGAAGTTCCTTTATTACGGGCAACGCCATAAAGAGAGGCATTGCTGTGGCTATTGTTGGCGAGCCCAATGTGGGCAAGAGTACACTGCTCAATCGTATTGTGGGCGACGACAGGGCAATGGTGAGCGCCATTGCAGGCACAACAAGAGATACTATTGAGGAGTGCGTCACGATTGAGGGCGTCGTGTTCCGATTCATAGACACCGCCGGACTGCACGAGACGGGCGATGAGCTGGAAAATATGGGTATAGAACGCACCCATAAAGCCATAGGCGAGGCCCAGATAATTATCGAACTCTTCGACCACCCCACCGAGGAGCACATAGTGCAACAACAAGAAGCTCAGCATGTTATAAGAGTGCTCAATAAATGCGACCAACACTCACTGGCCACACCCGAGGGCTGGATTGCGATTTCGGCTAAGCGTGGCGACGGCATTGAGAGGTTGCTTGGGGAGTTGCGACAGACAGTTGATACGAACCAGATTATGAATGGCGAGGCGGTGGTGTCGAGCACACGCCACTACGAGGCTTTGGGCCGTGCAGAACGAGCCGCTAAGAGTGCCTTGGAGGCGCTTGTGGCCAACATATCCACCGACCTTGTGGCCCGCGAAATCAGGGATGTCCTCGACGCCATCGGCGAAATCACCGGCGAAGTCACCACCACCGACATCCTCGCCGAAATCTTCTCCAAATTCTGCATCGGCAAGTAACTAACGCTCACTAATAAACTCAAACGCCTACAAATAGCGACAGAAATTCCTACAAAAATAGACGAATAAATCCCGAAAGTGAATGATATACTCTCGGGATTTTTTGTGGATTAATGGGATTGTGGCCAAAAACGTCACTTGGATATTATCACCTATTTAGATACTTCTGTTTTCGCAGGTAACTATCTATCTGACACCACATTGCCTTTTGCGTCGAGCAAGTACCACTCATAGCTATCGTACTCCTGAACCTCGAACAGCTCTTCTGAGAGCATATTGATATCCGAGTAGATTGCAGGCGTGATAGGCTCGCCCGTAATACGGTTCATAATACCATAGCAGTTCATCACCTTGTACTTCACAAAGTCAACCCACTACTTAGTTCCTACTTTTAGTCGGGCCATTAGAAAATAAACTGCCAGAAGCCGACGATGTGTTGCCAGAAGCCGCTGAAAATATGGCCGAAAGCACCGAGCACACCGTAATAGACGCTCAGCAGCACAATCGTGGCGTTGAAGAAGAGGTGGCCGGCAATAAATAGATAGGAGCGGGCAAAGCCTTGTCCTTGGATGTCGGTCTGGTAGTTACCTGTCTGTTTTTTGAAGCAGAGGATATGGAATCCGAGCGTAATACCAACTATAACATCGAAAACAAAGATGGTCTCCTCGGCACCAAGCAGGCGGAAAATCAGAAATCCGTAGGTGAAAATTGGCAAGCAGTAGGGAGCCAGCGAGATGAATATAGCACCAAAGGTGCGGTTGCCGCTATGCTGCACAACGCCCGTACCTTCGCCTGCTTGCAGGGAGTGAATCTTGCGGAAGAACATCATACCCACAATGGCGTGAGTAAGCTCGTGGGAGGTGGTTTGCATCCACTCCTCGTTCTTACGCATAAAGGGCAAACGACGAATCAGGAAGTAGAGGCCGATGCCTGCATAGAGCCAAATATAGGTTTCGAGGTCGAGGAATGTGGCCACAAATGCAGGCACAAACTCCAAGACTGAGAGCAGGAGGAATAGACCCCAAACTACGTAGGAGATAATCTTTTTCATTGGTTTCAAAATTTAAGTTTGGTAGCTAATAGAATAACATCGCAGGGGACTCCACGAATTGCAAAGTCCCCTTAAAGTAATGGTGGATATTTACTTGCTCAACTCCTTGACAATGGCACACATATCCTCGTATTGCTCCTCCATACTGCAAAGGAGTTTATATTGAGCTCTGGTGCGCACCAAGTTGTGCTCGGGGTAGGCAATTTTATAGTATTTGTCGCCGTCGATATAGTCCATCAAGAAGCGCAAAACCTGCTCGTAGGTAATATACTTAGCCGAGAAAGCAAGCCAGTCGAGCTCGGTCTGGCAGAGCGACTTTTGCTCCGAAAGATAGCCTTGCGTGTAGGCCCTAAACATCTCCAAACTCATCGACACATTCTCCAAAACGGGGTCATCCTCTGCACCGGTATTAGTGTAGGAGCGGATAGCATCGCCAAAGTCGTTGAGCGAGGTGGAGCTCATAACCGTATCGAGGTCGATAGCGCAGAGCACATTGCCAGTGGCTTTATCGAAGAGTATGTTGCTGATTTTCGTATCGTTGTGGCTCACGTGAGTGGGGATAGTACCATTCTCCACCAGAGCCCAGAAGTTGCTCATCTCCTCTCGGCGCGAGGCAATCCACTCAATCTCCTCGGCCACCTCCTGCTTGCGACCAACGGGGTCGGCAGCGAGTGTAGCATCCCACTGCTCGAAGCGGTAGCGGATGTCGTGGAAACCTTTGAGCACCACTTTCAAAGGCTGGGTAAAGTCGGCCAACTGGGCCTGAAAACGGCCAATACCCACACCACCTTGCAGGGCCAATTCGGGAGTGGTTGCGCGGTCGTAGCTGAGCGAATCCTCAATCATCACACACACGGCCCAAAAGTTGCCATCAACCTCTACGTAGAGTGCGCCATCGTGGGTCTTAACTACCGTAAGTGTCTCACGCATAGGGTCGGCCACCTTAGTTTTGATATGCTCAGTTACGGCCCAAATGTTCTCCATCATTGCGGGCACATCGGGGAATACAACGTGATTCTTGCGTTGAAGGATGTAGTCGGGCGCACCAGCTTTGGTCTGCACCACAAAAGTGTCGTTAATAAATCCCTCGCCGAGGGGGCGGATTTGCTCAATTTCGCCTTCCAAAGCGAACTGCGATGCAATCTGGTAAAGTTTTTCTTGGGTCATTGTACTTTCGTATTATTTTAGTTCATATCCAATTTACTCTCTGGCAAGCTCCACCGTACCGAAGAAGTTGGGGCAGTGGAAGTTAGGCTGAGGCAGGTCGATGGGCGACCAGCTCAAAAAGTGGGTCTTATCACAGTTGTCGCCACACTTGTAGAAGTTGGCCCTAATTCGCTCGGGAGCGCTTGGCCACCCAAGCAGCCTAAATGGAATAACCTCCAACATCCACCACTTCTGACCCGCGCCACGCGAGTCGATAGTCTGCTTAGGAAGGCTTCCGACAAGACGCACCGAGCCAATCTGCTCCTCGGTGAACATCTGGGCATCGTTGCGCGACTTACGACGTGCAGCCAAGAGGGTGGCCACACAGTTTGCCTCGAAATTGAAGTAACCCTCGCCATCGGGAGTGGCCGTAAAGAACTCCACACAACTATCCTCCCACACTGGGCCATTGGAGTTGAGAGTCACTGCCTTAACGTGTTCCTCCTCCACCTCGAAGAGCAAAACCAAGCTATCCTCGGAGAATGCCACACGCACAGTGACTGCGGGGGCATAGGGGTAGTCGGGCCAATTAAGCGAGTCTATTTTGTGGGCCGAGGTTTGGGCCAGCATCGACTGGTAGAGCTGTTCGTTGGAGAGAGTCTCGGGGCTCTCTATGTAGGTTGCTCGGAGCGTTTTAGCCCCGGCAAAAGAGTTGTCGTTGCGGTTCATAGTGCGATTAGTTGTTACAAATTCTTCCAAAAGTAAGCATTTTATGCCATTTCTACAAATATCATCTTTTGATTGTTTCAAAAATTTCGTTTCGGGGTGCTACGATTCTCGCAAAATCTTCGTACCTTTGGGCTACTAACACTCCAAAAACAATAACCAAACAAGAGTATGAGAACAAAACTGCTCCCCCTTCTGCTGGCCGCCACATTGGGCCTACTTTGCTGTTCGTGCCACCACCAGAGCCGCACCCCTTTCTTTGTGCAAATTACCGACCCACAGCTTGGATTCATCACAGAATCTGCTGACTTTCAGCCCGAGATGGAGAATATGGGTCGCATTGCCGAGGCTGTCAATCGCCTCAGTCCCGACTTTGTTGTTTTCACAGGCGACCTTGTTCAATGGCGCACCGACGAAGCCGCTTTGGAGGGCTTTGAGCAGATACGCAGGATGTTCGACCCAAACATAAAACTCCACTTTGTGCCCGGCAATCACGACGTGGGCGACAAGGTGGGAGAGTTGGATGTGGAGAGTTTTGTTGAGCGCTACGGCGAAGAGCGCTTTATCTACAACTCCCCAGCCTACACCGCCATTGGCTACAACTCGTCTATTCTTAAAGCCCTTGCACCCGAGGAGGCGGAGTTGTATGAATGGCTTAGCAGCGGGCTTGAAGCTGCCTCTCAGCGAGGCCTACCTATTATAGTAATGGCCCACCACCCTATCTACGTCGAGAGCCCCGACGAAGAGGATGCAGGGGTCAATCTGCCAAAGTCTATACGCGAGAAATATCTCAACCTACTGAACCACTATGGGGTAAGCCTGTCGCTCTCGGGCCACCTCCACCACTGCGCCTCGGCAACCTACGGCCAACTAAGGCTCGTCACCTCGGGGGCAGCAGGTCGTCCTCTGGGCGACGAGGGATCGGGCATAACCATCGTCACTATTGACGAGCAAGGGCCATCGGCAACCTTCTACGAGATAGACAAAATCCCTGCCTCAATAGACTAACATTCACTGGGATAGGATTGCGCCAGCCCCTCATTCTGGAACATTGTGCGATAGTAGTCGGCCTTGCGCTCCAAGCCGAGTGGATAGGCACGCGACGAGGAGGGCATACGCCAAAAGCGCACCCTGCGCGAGCCAACCACAATCTCCACATAAGAGCCAATGGGTGGAAGCGGCGCATCGAACCTCTCAGCCACCACCTCGGCAGCCTTCTGACCCGTAGTGACAATGGCTGTGCAGTGGGGCAGATGCTCCAAGAGCCCCTCCACATCGGTAGGCTCAACCACCTCCAAATACTTGTCGGAGGCGTTGTCGCGCAAGCGCCTTACTGCCGAGGCTGTGTCGTAGAGGGCAATGCCACTTTGAGTGCAGAACTCCACCACCTGATCCCTATTGAAACGCTTTTCGCCCGCCACCTCGAAGTGGTGGGGATTGTCGAAAAAGATACGGCCCACAATACGCCACATATCGTTTATCCAGTTGGGATAGAAGAACTCCATCGACCAACGCTTTTCCGAGGGCGGGAAGCTCCCGAGCATAAGTAGTCGGGCAGAGTCGGGCAAAAAAGGCTCTAAGGGATGAGCCTCTACAATATAGGTTTCGCTACTCTTCATAGTAACAAAGGTATTGCTTTTGAAGCAAACAACCGCTCTCGGGCTGAACATTTCAATAAAAAAAACGAGAAAAACCTATGACGGATGATAGAATATCCACAAAAAAACCTCTTATAAGTTGTAATATCTCGACAAAAATCGTACTTTTGCGATAAGAGAAAACAAAAGTCTAACCATATAAAAAATTACTGCTATGGCAAATTTGAAAGAAAAATGCTTGAATTATCTCCGCGAGGAGGGTTACTGCCCCACCATTGACGACGATGGCGACATCAAACTCAAAGTTCAGGGTCTTACTATGTATATTCGCACCAGCGATACCGACGACGAGTTCCTGAAAGTGTGGTTGCCTTTCATCTGGTCGATTGAGAACGACAACGAGAGGGCTAAACTCCACTGGGTTGCCAACAAACTCAACCGCGAGTACAAATGTGGCAAAATCTACCTCACCGACGACGACACCCACGCAGTGTGCGAGATTTTCATCAGCGATTCCGATGTTAAACTTGGTGCTATCGTTTCGCGCTGCATTATGATTCTGACCCAGATGAGGGGCGAGCTCTCGCAGTTGATGCGTGAGTAAGAGGCCCTCGCAATCCATCATCAGTAAGGTGGCTACGGCCACCTTACTTTCGTAACACAAAAACCAACAAACCACTATGGCCAACGACAAGAAAAGAGTTTTTATAAGCTACTCTCGCAAGGACTACGTCAATGAGAATGGAGCACACATTGAGGGTAGCATAGTACAGCAAGTCAAAGACCTGCTGCAAGCAAGCGGCATATCCTACTGGTTCGACGAGGAGGGTATCTACACCGGTGCGGAGTTTATGGGGCTCATAGCCAAAGCTATTGAGGAGGCAGATGTATTCTTGTTTATCTCCACAGAAAACTCCAACAGCTCGCAATGGGTGCAGAAGGAGCTTGCTTGTGCCAACGAGTTGGGCAAGTGGATTGTGCCTATCAAGGCTGTTGAGAAATACCCGGCCGCAATTAGCATTTGGTTGGCTGGCAACGACCACCTCGACTACTACCACAATCCAGAGAGCATTGCCAAACTGGGCGAAATCATCCGCCACAAGCTCGACGAGATTGACAGTGAGGCCGTTAAACTCGAACTCAACAACGAGATTGCCGAGGAAAAACGCCTTAAAGACGAGGAGAAACAGCTCAAAATAGCTCTTAGCCAATATGCCATCTACTTGGAGAAGTTGGAGGCAGAGTTGAGCGAGCTAAAAGCTCAGCAAGAGCGCTTGGCCATAGATATTGCTCTGCGCCAAAAGAGTATAGAACTGCTGAAAATCGACCAAGATAAAATCGACAAGAAATATCAGGTCATCGTTGAGAAACTCTCCACTCCCAAGGAGAGTTCCAATGGCAGCAACGTAGATTTTGACGCACCCGAGGTAGATATGGCCGAGGTGAAAGTCGAAGAGCCTAAGGTGAAGACAAGGGAGGAGGCCGCAGCCCCCACCCCCGCTCCTGCTACCCCGGCACCTTCGCCTGAGCAAACCGCCGCCGAGCAAGCCCCCACCCCTGCTACTGAGAGCGAAGCCGCTACACCTGAGCCTGCTCCCGCTCCCAAGCCCAAACGAACCGCTAAGGAGGATATTGATGCACTGATGTCGATGATGTCAATCCTCCACCCCAAGAAGCAGGACGAGGAAACCACCGAATCGTCGGAGACATCCACCCCCTCGGAAAATTAGCCTGCTCAATAGGCTAAAAGTAAAATAACGTGAGTCTCGGAATTTCAACTTATTGAAATACCGAGACTTCCGCTTTTCAAAGAGCCTTACTGAGGCTCTTTGACCAAGTCCCTCCTTTCCCAAAGGAGGGATTTAGGGAGGAGTGTAAGTATTAAAGGGGCTTTGCAAAAGCCCTTGATGTGAGCCAGTGCGATTTGCGCTCTATTGAGGTTACAGAGAATCAACTAATTACATTGCGCTAAATTCGCACTGGCTCACGTTAAAACAGAGGCGACACCAGTTTGGTGTCGCCTCTGTTCTGTATCGCTAATACATTTAATTTAAGCCTCTTAGTCCATTTTCAAGACTGCAAGGAAGGCCGACTGGGGCACTTGTACGTTACCAATCTGACGCATACGTTTCTTACCCTTTTTCTGCTTTTCGAGCAGCTTGCGCTTACGGCTAATATCGCCACCATAACACTTGGCCGTAACATCCTTACGCACCTGTCTTACGGTCTCACGGGCAATGATTTTTGCACCAATAGCGGCCTGAATAGCAATGTCGAACTGCTGACGTGGGATAAGTTCTTTGAGCTTTTCGCACATCTTGCGACCAAAGTCGTAGGCGTGGTCGGTGTAGATGAGCGACGAGAGCGCATCGACAGGCTCGCCATTGAGCAGAATATCGAGCTTGGAGAGTTTACTCTCGCGATAACCAATCTGGTGGTAGTCAAACGAAGCGTAGCCACGCGAAATGCTCTTCAACTTGTCGTAGAAATCGAAAACAATCTCCGAAAGGGGCATATCGAAGTTAATCTCCACCCTCTCAGGGCCAAGAAAGACCTGATTGACCAGTGTGCCACGTTTGTCGATGCAGAGTTTGATGACAGCACCGAGGTAGTCGGTCTTGGTGATTATCTGAGCGCGGATGTAGGGCTCTTCAATCTTATCGACCATCGTCAGGTCGGGCAGACCCGAGGGGTTGTGAACATCAACCACCTCGCCCTTTTTGGTCGTAACCTTAAACGACACGTTGGGCACAGTGGTGATAACATCCATATCGAACTCCCTGTAAAGCCTCTCTTGCACAATCTCCATATGGAGCAGACCCAAGAAACCACACCTGAAACCAAATCCCAGCGCAAGCGAACTCTCGGGCTCGAAAGTGAGCGAAGCGTCGTTGAGTTGGAGCTTTTCGAGCGAGGCACGCAAATCCTCATACTCGCTCGCATCCACAGGATAGACACCCGCAAACACCATTGGCTTAACATCCTCAAAACCAGCCACTCCCTCATCGCAAGGATTCTCAACGTGGGTAATCGTATCGCCCACCTTCACATCCTTCGAGGCTTTAATGCCCGACATAATGTAGCCCACATTGCCAGCCTTAATCTCGTCTTGCTGCACAAATTTGAGTTTCAAAACGCCAATCTCGTCGGCATCGTACTCAGCGCCCGTATTGAAAAATTTTACTCTGTCGCCCTTGCGAATTGTACCATTCACAACACGGAAGTAGCCAATAATACCACGATAGGAGTTAAACACCGAGTCGAAGATAAGGGCCTGCAAGGGGGCGTTCTCGTCGCCCTTAGGTGCGGGGACTCTATCGACAATAGCGTCAAGAATCTCCTCAATGCCAATGCCCGTACGAGCCGATGCGCACAAAATATCCTCCGCATCGCAACCCAACAACTCAACAATCTGATCCTTAACCTCATCGACCATAGCCGACTCCATATCGATTTTGTTGATTACGGGTATAATCTCCAAATCGTGTTCGAGAGCCAAGTAGAGGTTGGATATGGTCTGGGCCTGAATACCCTGCGAAGCATCCACCACAAGCAATGCACCCTCGCACGAGGCAATGGCGCGCGACACCTCGTAGGAGAAATCAACGTGTCCAGGAGTGTCAATCAAGTTGAGCGTATATACCTCGCCGTCACGCTCATAGTTCATCTGGATAGCGTGCGACTTAATAGTAATACCCTTTTCGCGTTCAAGTTCCATATCGTCGAGCACCTGATTCTGCAACTCGCGCTGCGAGAGCGTACCAGTCTGTTCGAGCAGTCGGTCGGCAAGGGTACTCTTACCGTGGTCGATATGGGCAATTATACAAAAGTTGCGAATGTTTTTCATAGTATCATATATAATAGGGTGCAAATGTAAACATTTTCTGCAAAAATTAAAATAGCACCCGCGCAATGTATTTTTCCACACAAATGGCCTATATGAGAAAAATATAACTTAACAACTTGCAAAATAGAACATAAAAAGCTATATTTGCAGACCACAACCACAAACTTACCATTTTTGCAGGGTGTAATGCCCTGCAAAAATGGATAAATTAAATTCTAACTAAAATGATTTCTATTCCTTCCGCTGTTGAATCAGTTATCAAGAAACGCCCCTTCCTCGAAGGCGCACTAATTGAGGGTCTTATCAACCTTTCGGCCTTGGCTCGACAACTTAAACCAGAGATTGAGTCTATGGTGGGTAGAGAGGTGAATGACAGTGCAGTAATTATGGCTCTCAACCGACTTGTTCCACGCCTCGAAATCATCACTGCAAAGAAGGCAAAATCGGTCGTTGAGAACATTGGCGACATCACCGTTAGGAGCAATTTGTCCGATTTCACATTCCATAACTCGCCCACCCTCCACCTGAAACAAGCTCGCCTTTTGGAGCGAGTAAATGAGCAGAGCAACCTCTTCTGCACAATTTCGCAGGGTATCTACGAAACAACTATTGTTGTGAGCGAGCAAATCAGCGGTGTGATTGAGGAGTTGTTTGCCGAGGAGATGCTTACCTCGAAGAATGCCAACCTCTCGCTGATAACCATCAAGCTCCCCTCCGACAACACACTCTGCCCCGGTGTTTACTACTATCTCTTCAAAGAGTTGGCTTGGGACAGCATCAACATCGTAGAGGTAATCAGCACCACCAACGAGTTTACTATCGTTGTGAGCGACAGGGACATACACCGTGCCTTTGCTATCCTTATGAATGCCAAGCAGAAGGCTGTGATTTTGGGGTAGCACTCACACAGGTTCTTCCACCGAGGTGGGCCGACTGACTAAGAATTTGCGATTTGCACACAACAGTGGTTGAAGAGAATCCACAACTTACATTGCGCCAAATCGCAAAACTCACATTAAATAGGGCTTCGGCCCTATTTTTTTGTGCCCACAATCAAGGCAGCAATGGGCAATGCGAGAAAAAATCTAAATTTCGGTGGCCGATTGTCACAAAATCTCAATTAAAATTGTATTTTTGTAGGTTAAATGGCGCATAGTGCGCTGTCGGTTTTAACCACCCAGAGAAGAAACGAACTAAAAATATAAAAATAAGACTATGAATATCTCTTACAATTGGCTCAAAAACTACCTTTTGAGCGACCTAAAAGCCGAAGAGGCAGCCGTAATTCTCACAGACATTGGCCTTGAAATAGAGGACTTTGAGAAACTCGAAGCCGTAAAGGGCGGACTCAAAGGTGTGGTTGTGGGCGAGGTGCTCACTTGTGAAGACCACCCCGATTCGGATCACCTCCACGTCACCACCGTTGATGTTGGCGCAGGCGAGCCTTTGGGCATCGTTTGTGGCGCTGCCAACTGCCGCAAGGGTCTGAAAGTTATGTGCGCCACCGTAGGTGCCGAGTTGCACCCCATCGGCTCGGAGGAGGTATTCAAAATTAAACGTAGCAAGATTCGTGGCGTTGAGTCGCTTGGTATGCTTTGTGCCGAGGACGAGTTGGGCATTGGTACTTCGCACGAGGGCATTATGGAGCTCGACGAGAACGCCATCCCCGGCACTCCTGCAATGGAGTATCTCAAACTCACCGACGACTACCGCTTGGGCATTGGTCTTACTCCCAACCGCATTGATGCAGCCTCGCACTATGGCGTGGCACGCGACTTGGCAGCCTACCTGCGTTCACAGGGCAGAGAGGCCGAACTTCGTCTGCCCAGCGTGGAGGAGTTCAAGGTGGACAACACATCCAGAGCCACACAGGTGGTGGTTGAGAATAGCGAGGCAGCTCCCCGTTATGCAGGTGTCAATATTTCGGGTGTGAAGGTTGCTCCCTCGCCCCAGTGGTTGCAGAACGCCCTGAGGGCTATTGGTATCAACCCCAAGAACAACGTTGTTGATGTAACCAACTACGTGCTCCACGAGCTCTGCCAGCCTCTCCACTCCTTCGATGCAGACCGCATTGCAGGCGACAAGGTGGTAGTTCGCACCTGCGCTGAGGGCACTCCCTTCCGCACTCTCGACGGTGTGGAGCGCAAGCTCTCCGAGCAAGACCTTATGATTTGCGACTGCGAGAAGCCTATGTGTATTGCGGGCGTATTTGGTGGCGAGCACTCGGGCGTAACCGACCAGACCACCAACGTCTTCCTCGAAAGCGCCTACTTCAACCCCGTATGGGTGCGCAAGACCGCCAAGCGTCACGCACTTTCGACCGATGCTTCGTTCCGCTTTGAGCGTGGCATCGACCCCAACATCACCGTCTATGCGCTCAAACGTGCCGCACTATTGATTAAGGAGCTTGCCGGTGGCGAGATTACCTCCGAGATTACCGACATCTACCCCGCCCCCGTTGCCCCATTTGCTATCAACATCAGCTACGACTACATCAACAACCTGATTGGCAAAGCTATTGGCCAGCAGACCATTAAGGATATTCTTCGCAGCCTCGAAATTGAGATTACTGGCGAGACCAGCGAGGGTCTGTCGGTGCTTGTTCCTGCCTATCGTGTTGATGTTCAGCGCCCTGCCGACCTTGTAGAGGAGATTTTGCGAATCTACGGCTACAACAATGTTGAGATTCCCGAGCACGTCAATTCAACCCTTTCGTATGAGGCCAAGCCCAATCGCGATAAACTCCGCAATATGGTTAGTGATATGCTCTCGGCTTGCGGTTTTGCCGAGGTTATGAACAACTCGCTCACAAAGAGCAGCTACTACGAAAATTCGGAGGTCTATCCCTCGGAGCGCTGTGTGAAGATTATGAATCCTCTGAGTGCCGACTTGGGCGTTATGCGCCAGACTCTGCTCTATGGTCTTATGGAGGTTGTGGAGCTGAATGTCAATCGCAAGGCTCAGAGTATCAAGATTTACGAGTTTGGCAACACCTACACCTACAATGCCGAGCGCAAGGAGGAGGGCGGACTCGCACCCTACGATGAGAGCTTCCGATTGTCGGTTGCTATCTCCGGCGCACGCACCTCGCAGTCGTGGAATAGCAAGGCTGAGGCAAGCGATTTCTTCACCCTCAAAGCTGTGGCAGAGAAGATTTTGCGTCGTTTCGGTATGGACATCTACACTCTGCGTAGCGAGCCTATCCAGAACGAGCTCTATGCCGAGGGTCTGAGTATGAAGGCTGGCAACAAGGAGTTGTTGCAGATTGCCACTGTTTCGCCCAAGGTGCGCAAAATGTTCGACCTAAAAGGCGAGGTTTACTTCCTCGACATCGACTTCGATACCCTGCTCAAATACACCAAGAAACACAAAGTTAGCGTCAAGGAGTTGGCCAAGTTCCCCGCTGTTAAACGCGACCTTGCACTGCTTGTAGATAGTGCTGTAACCTATGCCGAGCTGCGTCAGATTGCCTTCCAGACCGAGAAGAAGTTGCTCAAAGATGTCACTCTGTTCGACGTCTATACTGGCGACAAACTCGAAGCAGGCAAGAAGTCCTACGCACTTGGTTTTATCCTCCAAGACGAGAGCAAGACCCTCGACGAGAAAACAATCGAGAGTACAATGAACAAACTCATCGACGCCTTCGCCAAGAAAGCCGGCGCTACAATTAGGTAGCCCCCCTGCTTACTTGCACGATACCAACAAAAAGGAGAAGAATCCAAATGGATTCTTCTCCTTTTTGTTGGTGTGTGGTGGGTGGATAAATTGGCGCTACTTAGCCTCGAAGAGCTGGCGGAACCACTCGGGGGCGTGGCAGGGGCGACGGGTGGTGGCATTGACAAAGACCAACTCCACAAATCCCGTATTGACCAGTTCGCCAGCCTCGTTGCGAATCTCGTGGTCGAATCTCAGGCGCGCACCCTTAATCTCGTGCATCATAACCTTGATGGTCAGCAGGTCGTCGTAGCGAGCAGGGGTGAGGAATTTCATCCCCACCTCTCTTACGGGCATCATCACTCCACCCTCCTCCATCGCTTTGTATGTAAACCCCCTTTCGCGCAACAATTCGGTGCGTGCATACTCATAATAGACCGGGTAGTTGGAGTGGTGAACAACACCCATTTGGTCGGTTTCCTTATATCTTACCCTAAGTTGTATATCCTTCTCAAACAATATATTATCCATAGCGAGTTAAAGTTTATGTCCAAGTAATTGTTCGGCCCTGCAAATCTCTCCCGACTCCACAAACGCCCTTATCACCGAGGAGCTAACCTTACCACCCTCGTAGGTGTAGGCCGAGGCTCTATGAAGTCCGAAACCATACTTCTCGGCAAGCCTTTGGAAATGGTCATCGGAAACGCCCACATCGTGACCAAAGCGATGATTGTAGCCCACAACAAGCGTTTCAAGCCCGAGCTTTGCTACCAAAAAATCCCTCACGAAATCCTCGGAGCTGAGGGCTGCAAAAGCGAGCGTAAACTCCACAACAATGAGTTCGTCCACACCAAGCTCTTCGAGCAACTGGGCCTTCTGGGCAGTGGTAGTGAGCAAACGAAACTCTCCACCGCGAGGCAAAACCTCCCTCGGATGAGGGTCGAATGTAACAACCACACTCCTACCGCCAATGCGGCGTGCCTCTGCCACAACCTCGCCAAGCAGTGCTGCGTGGCCACGATGCACGCCATCAAACGAGCCAATCGTGACGACGGGTCGCTCAATTATGGGCAGTGAGTCAAAGCCGTAGTGGATGCGCATAGCGTTGTAGATAAAGCAGTTAAATATCGCTCCTCTCCTGCTCTTTGACAAAGTAGGCCACTTTTTCGAGCAGGGTGGTGATGTCGTAGTTCTCAACAAAAATACCCAAGGGGAAGTTCAGAGGCTTGGAGGTGAAGTTGAGCACACCCTTGATACCTGCATTTACAATGGGCAGCACCACATCCTCAGCCACGCGCGTTGGGCAGGAGATGATTGTGATGTTAATATCCAACTCCTCGACCCTCTGTGCAAACTCATCCATCGAGTAGCAGGGTATGTCGTCAATAGTAGTACCCACCTTCGAGGTATCTACGTCGAATGCGGCCACAATTTTCAAGTTCAAACCCTTGCTATTGAAATACTTAGTAATAGCCTGACCCAAGTGACCCATACCTATAACGCCTATGTTCATTGGCTGTGGAGCATCGAGAATGTCGCCAATAAAATCGGCCAGCACGCTCACATCGTACCCCTTTTTCGTATCGCTCGAAAAGCCAATCAGCATCAAATCACGACGCACCTGCACCGCAGTAAGGCCGTGCATACCGGCCAGAACGTGGGAGAATATGTGGGTGATACCCTGCTTTTGGCAGCGCAACAGCGTGCGACGATATTCGCTAAGTCGCTCAACGGTTTTCTCGGGTAGTGCCTGCAAATCCGACATAGTAAGGAAGCATTAAAAAATTGATAATTATTTACAAAGGTAACGATTTTTATTAAATTTGTAGGCAAAATAAAGCGACAACCTATGATAAAAGGAGTTATATTCGATATGGACGGCGTATTGGTCAATAATATGGCTGTTCATTTTCAGGCATTTGCAGCAATGGCCGAGCGTTACCACCTCACAGCCGAGGAGGGGGCAGATTTCACCCATCTGAATGGTCGTGGCAACGACGATATTATCTGTGCGCTCTTTCCGCCCGAGATTGTAGCCGCCAAAGGTGTGGAGGCATTGGCAGCCGAGAAGGAGGCCCTCTATCGTGAGATTTACGCCCCAACAATAGCCCCCACCAAAGGCCTCACGACCCTACTTGGCGAGCTAAAAGAGGCCGGCATAAGGTGTGCCGTAGGTTCTTCGGGGCCAAAGGTCAATGTGGAGTTTGTGCTCGAAAAGTGCCACATTGAGCCCTTTTTCGACGTGCGCATCAGTGGCGATATGGTCACTCGCTGCAAGCCCGACCCCGAGATATTCCTCACAGCCGCCCAGAAGTTGGGACTTACCCCCTCGGAGTGTCTTGTCTTTGAGGATGCCATATCGGGTGTTACGGCTGCCCGAGCTGCGGGGATGAAGGTCATTGCCCTCACATCCACCCACACTCGCGAGCAACTCCTACCCCACTCGCCCGACATCATCGCAGAGGACTTTTCCACCATAGACCTCGGCCTAATTCGTTCACTCTGGTCGAAGTAGGCCACCCTTTCCAAAACAAAAGAGTGAGGATCATCAGTTCCTCACTCTTTTAGTTTTCAGCACCTTACACTCCTCTAACGCACCTCGATAGTGTAGTTGGGGCGGTAATTGACCAACATCCAAGTGTCGTTGACCATATTACCATCCTCCTCAATGAAGCTATAACGAGTTTGCAACATCGGGACAACAGCCCCATTGAGTTCGGCAGCAAGGTCGCCACCCGCAAACATTGCCGACACAAACAACCTCACCGCATCGTAGGCTCTATATGCAAACATCGAAGGTGCTCGGCCATAGGCGGCCATAAATTTCCTATCGAACTCTCTAACAAGCTCACTACTACGGTCGGCGTGATAGGCCGCAAGGTAGCTGACATCGAGCTTAAAGAGCAAATTCTTATCCATATTCCTATACTTCGCCCAGTCGGCATTACCCAGCACCCTGATGGGTACTCTGCGAGTGCCATACTTAGGTTGGCGAGAGTTCATCATCGAGCTGATAATAGCCAGCGAGCGGTCGGTATCAATCTCGTTGTCGGACAACACCACAAAGAGGTTATCTTCGGCAGCCATAAGCTCCTCAATTGGTCGGCTAATAAGCGAATCGACAACAAAATTCTCGTCATAGACCACCTTGCCATAGGGGTGTCCGTTGAGCATTGCCAAAACCTCGCGCTCCATATCCTCGTCGTTGGAGGCCGTATAGACCATAATCACATTGGTCTCAGGGCCAACCAGTCCGCCAAGTTTGTCCACCCTACTCGTGGGCGTTGGCGAGAGGCGGTAGTAGTGGCGGCCATAATTGCCACTTGTCGTCGAGGCCAAAGGCGACACCATTGCTATGCCCCTCTCGGCCGCATACTCCACAACAGCCTCCTGATTGCGCTCATAGATTGGGCCAATGAAGAGGTCGGTATTGTCTATCATACTATCGTAGCACACAAGTCGCTCCACCTGTGAGGGGGAGTTTTTCGTATCGAAGAGTTGCAACGTCACCGAAAGGCCCTCCTTCTGGCACTCGCGAGCCGCCAACTCAGCTCCCTGAAAGAACTCCACAAAGCTACCTCTAACCCTGCCGAGCGTATCGCTCAGGGGCAACATCAGCGACACCGTAAGCACATCCTTCTCGAAAGGACGGAATTTCACACCATCGGCCGAAAGACTATCAAGGTACTCCACAATGTCGGTCTTCACAAGCGACTGTTGCTCCTGCTCGGCAATTTCCACATTGGTAGCCGAAGCCTCATATTTGAGCAACATACCCTCGTAAATAAACTCAGGAGAGCCGTTCCACTCCGACAAATCATCAACATAGAGTCCCAACTTGGTTGCAATCGAATAGAGCGTTTCTCCCTCGCCCACAACCACATAGCGGTAGTCGTGCGAGAGTGCCGAAAGCACTTCAAAGTAGTGGCGACTCTGCTCGCGTATGTCGCTCAGCTGGCTCTTGCCCATAGCACTCCTACGAACATAGAGCGACGAGCGAGTGCGGAGGTTGGTCACATCCAAGCCCGCATTGTCGGCCACAAGCGTATCGAGCGAAATGGCATAATCGACAGCCACCTTAAAGAGCGACTCGCCACCAACGGTGCGGTGACGGTCGTAGCGACTATCGCTACGGCGAGGTTGCAACCTACTAAGACGCTCGTAGCAAGGAATCCTCAAATAGTCGCCCTCGGCAATAGCAGGAGCTATGGGGTCGAGGTTGTTCTCATCAAGCACCTCCTTTTCGGCAAGCGAGTAGAGGGCAGCAATGTCGGCCACACTCTCCCCCGCCACAACCCTATGGATATAGTAGTTGCCGGAGTCGATACTAAGCACCACAGGGGTTTGTTTTCCCTGAGCCAGTGCCACAGTCAGGCTGCTCCACAGCAATACTACAAACAATAGAAGCCTCTTCATCCTTTGAGTGTAATAAAAATTTAATTGGCTCACAATGAGCTATTTGATGCGTGTCTTAATTCTCGTAATCACCTGCTTTGTGTAGAGCGGGAAGTCGCCCTCCATCATCCAATCGTAGTAGGAAGGCTCTTTGCGGAAAATCTCCTCCACAAGTTTGCCCCTATGCTTACCAAAGCCAAAGACCTCCCTATCTTGCTCGTCGTAGAGGATGCGCCCTGCATAGTCGGCACTACGGCTCTGGGTGCTAAACTCCGCCAGCGCAGCAATATCGTTGGGCAAATCCTCGTAGCGGTCGAGCTGAGCCATAAGCACCTCGTAGGTGGCCAACGTGTCGGCCTCGGCCGAGTGGGCGGCCTCCAAATCCTTGTCGCAGTAGAACTTATAGGCTGCTGTCAGGGTGCGCTGCTCCTTCTTGTGGAAGATGGTCTGCACATCGACAAACTTACGCTTCTTCAAATCGACATCCACACCAGCCCTCAGAAACTCCTCGGCCAACATTGGCACATCAAACCTATTGGAATTGAATCCGCCAATGTCGCAACCTTTGATATACTCGGCCAGCGACTTGGCAATCTGTCGGAATGTGGGAGCGTCGGCCACGTCGGCATCGGTAATATGATGCACTGCGGTAGCCTCCTCGGGGATGTGCATAACCTGACCATTGTCATCAACAGGCTTGATACGGCGGGTCTTAACCAAAGGCTCATCCGCCCCGGGCATAACCTTAACCAACGAAATCTCAATAATGCGGTCACGCACAATGTCGATGCCCGTAGTTTCGAGGTCGAAAAAGACAATGGGGTTTTTAAGATTGAGTTTCATAAACTTCTTGGTGGTTTCCTTGCGCCTAAGCGTTAATCATCATTGGCATAATCAACATCAGAGTGTTGGAACTCTGAGGCTCGTCGTAGAGAGGTTTATAGACACCTGCACGGGTCGAGTCGGCCAACTCAATAACAACACTTGGGGTCTCGATGTTGGAGAGAATGTCCACAAGGAAGGTCGATTTGAAACCAATCACAATGGGCATACCCTCGTAGGCGCAACTAACACGCTCCTCTGCCGAGTGGGAGAAGTCTATATCTTTGGTTGCCAAGTTGATGCAGTTGGTATTGATGTTAAACTCAACCAGATTGGTTGCTTGGTTGGAGCAGACAGCCACACGCTTGATAGCATTGAGCAACTCCACCCTATCGACAATCACTCGGTTGGGGTTGGCAGCAGGGATAACTGCATTGTAGTTGGGATAGACACCCTCGATGAGGCGGCACACGAGTGTGCTGTTCTTCAAGTAGAAAACAACATTCTTCTTGTCGAAGGCAACCCTTACAGCGTCGTCCTCTTTGAGCAACATACCACGCAACAGAGCAGCGGGTTTCTTGGGCAGGATGAACGAAGCCTCAGCACCCACCTCGGCCTCGCAAGTGTGCTTAACGAGCTTGTGGGCATCGGTGGCAACGAAGGTCACAACATTAGCAGCCAAGTTTACATAGATACCGTTCATCACAGGGCGCAAGGTGTCGTCGGCAGTGGCAAAGATGGTCTTGTTGATACCACCAATCATCATATCCACGTCAAGCTCAACCTCGCACTTGTCGCCTTCGAGCTCGGGCAGTGCGGGGTAGCCCAATCCCGATGTGCCGGGAATACTGAGCGAACCGCTCTTCCAGCTTACGGTAATCTCCCAAGTATCCTCGTTGGCCTCAATAACCAGAGGCTGGTCGGAGAACTCTTTGAGCGAGTCGAGCATAAGTTTTACGGGGGCTGCGATGATACCCTCGCGCTCAACACTATCCACACTAACACTACCAACGAGTGTGGTCTCCAAGTCGGAGGCAGTAACTTTCAGAGTATTACCTTTCAGGTCGAAGAGGAAATAGTCGAGAATTGGAAGAGTGTTTTTGCTGCTTACCACCTTGCCTGTTGTCGAAAGGAGCGCCAAGAGCGCCGAAGAGGAAATAGTAAATTTCATAGTTCTGATTTTTATAGTTTTACATTTGTTATTTGTCGGTTTCACAAAGCCCCTTGCGCACCCACGCCCACGCATACGCGCACAAAAAGCCTATTTAATCTCCAAATATAAGAAATAAAGTTGGAAATCGAAAGCAAACGGCAATAATTTAGCAAATTTACCTCCAAAACGTGAGGGTAATTAGAAAATTGAAAATAGGAAGTTGAAAGAGAACTTAGAGAACTTAGGGAGTTTAGGGAATTTAGGGAGAGGGCCTATAAGCCCTATAAGCCCTATAAGCCCTATAAGCCCTATATGCCCTATATGCCCTATATGCCCTATAAGCCCCCTAAGGCCCTTAATGCCCTTAATGCCCTTAATGCCTTTAAGGATTTAGGTCTTTCGACGTTTGACCTTAGACGTTAGACTCACAGCCTTAGGCTGTGATTTACGAGGCGAGTACAAGGCTTGCGAAAAAAACAACACAAAAAACGCTTATCGTGGAGGGATTTTTGTGCCAAACAAGAAGGTGGCTCCGCAGTTTGCTTGACGCAAATGAGGAAGCCACCTATCGAAGTTTGGTGCAAAAAGCACCCGCGAGATGCGTTTTTATGCAAAATGCTTGTAGAAACGGATAATAGTCTCTATACCCTTATAAAACTGGTCAAGCCCGTAACTCTCGTTGGGAGAGTGAATTGCATCCTTGCCCAAACCAAAGCCAATAAGGATTGACTTCATACCCAAAATGCGCTCAAAACCGCTCACGATTGGAATACTACCGCCCGAATAGAAGGGCAAAGGTCGCTTGCCAAAGGTATCGACAATGGCAGCCTCGGCAGCCTTGTAGGCTTTCAAGTCGGTGGGCGAAACATAGGGCTGACCACCGTGCAACGACTTAACATCAACCTTCACACACTTGGGTGCTATACTGCGGAAGTAGTCCTCAAAGAGCTGCGCAATCTTCTCCCAATTCTGGTCGGGCACAAGACGCATCGATATTTTGGCATAGGCCTTGGAGGGGATGATAGTCTTAGTGCCTTCGAGGGTGTAGCCGCCCCAAATGCCGTTCACATCGAGCGAAGGACGCACACCGGTGCGCTCAATGGTAGTGAAACCCTCCTCGCCTGCAAGTTCCTCTACGCCAACGCCTTTCATATACTCCTCTTTGTCGTAGGGAGCTTTGTTGAAGTTGGTGCGCTCCTCCTCGGTGAGAATGCGAACATCGTCGTAGAATCCGGGGATGGTCACGCGACCATTCTCATCAACGAGCTTGGTGATGAGGTTGGCAAGAACGTTGGCAGGGTTGGCCACAGCGCCACCATAGAGGCCCGAGTGGAGGTCGTGGTCGGGGCCTGTCACCTCCACCTGCATATAGCACAAACCGCGCAGACCACAAGTAATCGAGGGGGTATCCATCGAAATCATACTGGTGTCGGAGATGAGGATGATGTCGCCCTCGACGAGAGCCTTATTCTCCTCGCACCAAGCATATAGACTGGGCGAGCCAATCTCCTCCTCGCCTTCGAGCATAAACTTCACATTGCAAGGCAGTTCGCCAGTGGCAACCATAGCCTCAAATGCTTTGGCGTGCATATAGAGCTGACCCTTGTCGTCGTCAGCACCGCGACACCAGATGCGGCCATCTTTGATGACTGGCTCGAAGGGGTCGGTGCGCCACTCTCCTTTGGGGTCTTCGGGCATCACGTCGTAGTGACCATAGACCACAACCGTAGGTTTGGCGGGGTCGATAATCTTCTCGGCATAGACCACAGGGTTGCCGGCCGTAGGCATAACCTCGGCTTTGTCTGCGCCTGCCCTGAGGAGTGCATCGCGTAGCCACTCGGCTGTGCGCACCATATCGGGACGGTGGTCACTCTGTGCGCTGATGGAGGGTATGCGCAGAAGTTCAAACAGCTCTTCGAGGAAGCGCTCGCGGTTTTGTTGGACAAATTGATAGCTCTTTTCCATAAAAATGAGGTTCATTTAATAATTTTTCATTATATTTGTAATTCTACCACCAGAGGGTAGAGTTACAAATTTACGAATTTTAGTTAGATAAAAAAATAATTAGGAGGTATTTTTATGAGAACTATTCCAACTTCCGAGCTAATCATCAACTCCGACGGCTCGATTTTCCATCTTCACATCAAACCCGAACATTTGGCCGACATTGTTATTTTGGTTGGCGACCCCGGCAGGGTTGAGATGGTTGCAAGCTATTTCGACGAGAAGGAGTGCAACATCGCAAGCCGCGAGTTCCGCACCATCACCGGCACTTACAAGGGCAAACGTATGACCGTAATATCCACCGGCATCGGTACGGACAACATCGACATTGTTGTCAGCGAGCTTGATGCACTGGCCAACATCGACTTCGCCACACGCACCGAGAAGGAGCAGAAACGTCAGCTTACCCTGCTCAGGCTTGGCACTTCGGGAGCTATTCAGCCCGACATTCCTCTGGGCTCGTTTGTCTTTGCCCGCTCGTCGGTTGGTTTCGACGGTCTTTTGAACTACTACGCTGGTCGTAACGACGTGTGCGACCTTGACATTGAGAAGGCTTTTGTGGAGCACACAGGCTGGAATCCCCAGCTCCCTGCCCCCTACTTTATCGATGCCGACACCACTCTTTTCAACCACTTCAAGGATAGCACCGTAGAGGGTATCACCGTTGCCGCACCCGGTTTCTATGGCCCTCAGGGCAGGTGGTTGCGCATTGCTCCTGCCGACAAGGAGCTCAACGACAAGATTGAGAGTTTCAGCTACAATTCGCGTCGCATCACCAACTTCGAGATGGAGAGTAGCGCACTGGCAGGCCTCGGCAAACTTATGGGCCACCGCTCAGGCACAATCTGCACAATCATCGCACAGAGGGCTGTGAAGGATATGAACACCGACTACAAGCCATTCGTTAGACAGATGATTGAGATGGCGCTTGACAAACTCTCCCAGTTCTAAACCCCACAAGCCCCACTCAAAAAAATCGGCCCACATAACGGTCTGATACTGAGTGGGGCAAAAAAAAGATTGCAAATTTTTAATAATTTTTCTTGCAGATACAAAAAAAGGTTGTATATTTGCACTCGCAATTCGGCACCGTAGCTTAATTGAATAGAGCATCTGACTACGGATCAGAAGGTTACAGGTTTGAGTCCTGTCGGTGTCACTCCAAGAGATTACTTCGGTAATCTCTTTTTTTATTGTCCAACATACACCATCCTGCGTGGGTGGCAAACAACAAAGGGAGAGCCTCTGCTCTCCCTTTTGTCGTGAATCGTTTTACACCTCAGCCACTTAGAACGTAGCCACAGCCCTGACGTGGTAGGTGTAGTCCTTAGTGCCACTGCCGCTATCGCCGTAGTTCATCCTAACGAACCAAACGCAGTTTTTATCAACCTCGGTCGATGACCAATACCAGCCACTATCGCCCAAGCCAAACAGCGGAGCGCCACCCACCCTGCTGAGTGTGGTGCTTACGGCGCTATTGACCTTAGCATTGGTGGCGAACTTTTCGAGCTCCTCAATGGCGGGCAGATACCAACCATCGCCCTGCTCGGCACACCAAGCAAAGGCTGGGAACTTCTCTTGCCAGCCACGCACAGCACTAACAACGGCCTGATTGGCAGCGCCATCTGTGCGGCTCTCCGTACCAATAGAACGTTTCTGGTCGCCCTTGTCGGCACACCAATTCATCTGCGCACCCGACTGAGTGAGGCTCACAATCTTGCCGTGACGACCATCGGCCGAAACCTCAAATACAACGCCCTGTTTGCCGTCGCGGTCGTAGTAGTAGCCAACCTCATAGACACCATTGCGGCCACCACCCTGACGAACCATCCTATCCAGACGTTCCTGCTGCTCTTGGGCAGCCTTCTTGGCTGCCTCGGCCTCGGCTTTTGCCTTAGCTGCGGCCTCTGCTTCGGCCTGAGCCTTTGCATCGGCCTCAGCCTGAGCCTTTGCAGCCGCCTCGGCTTCGGCTTTTGCAGCAGCCTCAGCCTGAGCCTTTTGGGCTTCGGCCTTAGCTTTTGCGACAGCATTGGCCTTAGCTTTTGCAGCGGCCTCAGCCTCCAAGCGTTGTTGTTCTTTCTTATGTTCAAGCTGTTGGCTATCATACTCAGCCTGAGCCTTATCGGCCTCGGCCTTAGCAATGCTCTCCTCAATGAGGCGTTGTTGCTTAACATTGGAAAGCAACATAAAGGTAGCCCACGTGCCACTCAGCGCCACAACGGTCACCATCAGAGCTATGAGCAACCCTTTGTTGGTGCGTTTGGGCTTGGCATAGATACGCAGGCGCTCGCGATAGAGCGTGTCCATAGTCGAGGAGAAGAGCGAGCCGGTGATGATGTCGGTATATTGGTGGCGATGGATTACATCCACAATATGCTCGGGGCAATCCTCGGGGAAACTTGTGAACTGCCTATTGATATTGACGGGCACAATGGTAATTTTGTTCTCCACCGCACACTCAATCTCTTTACGCACCCAGTCGTCACTATCGCCACAGCGCCCCAAATACTTGGGTGTGAGCAGTGCCAGAAAGACCTTTGCGCTCGAAATAGCGTCGATAATCTTCTTGTCGAAGTGGCCATCTTTGAGTCGCTCCACATCGAGGAATACCTTATATCCATACTTCTCCAATTGGAGCTGGATATTACGAGCAAGCTCGGCAGCATCCTCACGACGGTAGCTTATGAAAATATCATATCGTTTACTCATAGTGGGTTAGTGTTAGTTTGATTATTTCAAATTGCTATTACTGTGGGGCTGAACCACATACTTACTCGGCAAGCAACTCCGAAAGCTTCTTGCCAAGCTCCTCGCCACGCAGATTGCGCGCAACGATAGTGCCATCGGAGGCGATGAGGAAGTTGGAGGGGATACTTCTTACGGCATACTTTTTGGCCGAAGCGTCGTCCCAGTACTGCAACTCGCTCACATTGGGCCACACAAGACCCTTAGCCTCCATAGTCTTAACCCAAGGCTCTTTGGCCCTATCAAGACTTACGCCATAAATCTCAAAGCCCCTATCGTGGTAGGTGGCATAGTCGGCCAACAGATAGGGCACTTCCCTCATACAAGGGCCACACCACGAGGCCCAGAAGTCCAAAAGCACATAGCGGTTTTTGGCCAACACGTCGCTCAGTTTAATCATATTGCCATCTTTATCGGGCAACTCCAAGTCGATGCAAGGCTGACCCACATCCACACGTTTCATACCCTCAGCGTGGGTGGTGAGAGTGGTTGCGGTGTGCGACTTGCGGAGCGATGCGGGCAGAGCCTTCACAGCCTCCAAAATCTCGTCGGGAGTCATAGTATAATAAACCTGAGTAGCAAGCAGATAGAGGCCAAACAGATTGTCGGCATTCTGCTTGTAGGAATCGAGGGTGTGGTTGTCGTAGTTGGCCTCAGCCTCGGCTCTGGCCTCGTCGGTAGTAGCTGCCACATAGGCCTCCATAAGCCTGCGCTCCTCGTTCCTGAAAGCGGCCATATTGTCGTTGGAGGGAGTGCCACTAACGCTCACACTACCCCACTGCTCCATTGAGCCTTCAACCAACACTTCGCCCTCCTCCACAAAGAGGGTTTTCTTCTTGTCGCCCACAACAAGGTTGGCAAACAGAGGCGCATCGGCATTGACCTCAATCACAAAGCTGCCATCCTCGGTAGTGACCTTACCAAAGCACTCGTTGCTCTTATTGGCCATCAGGCTAACCTCGCCAGTGAGGCCTTCGATATGACCCTTAACCACATACTTAGGGCCACAACCCACCATCATCAGAGCAATGGTGGCTACAAACAAAATCTTCTTCATAGCAAAGTACAGTTCATTTAGGTTAGTAGTTGAAACTATTGCTGGTCGAAAATCTTAGCCAACTCTTCGGCAAGCTCCTCGCCACGCAAATCCTTAGCAATAATCTCGCCCTCGGAGTTAATCAGGAAGTTGGCAGGGATGGAGTTTACAGCATACTCCCTCACAGCGTCAATATCCCAACCGGTGCAAGTCGAAACGTTAATCCAGCTCATACCGTTGCTCTCGATGCAACCCTTCCAAGCCTGCTCATTCTCGTCAAGACTCACGCCATAGATTTCAAATCCCATCTCGTGGTAGTCGCCATAGGCTTTCAGCAGGTAGGGCATCTCGCCCATACAAGGACGGCACCACGAAGCCCAGAAGTCCAAAAGCACAACTTTGTTGGCCTTAACAGCATCGCTGAGTTTCATCTTCTGGCCATCAACATTGGGCAGAGTGATGTCGATATACTTGCTGCCAACGGCAGTTTTGAGCATATTCTCGGCCTGTTTTTTGAGCGCTGCAACCTCGTCTATCTTCTTATACTCAGCAGGATAGCTCTCAATTACATCCAAAATCTCCTGAGCCTCCATCTCCTGAGCCTTGCTGCTCAAAAACAGATAGAGTCCCCAGAGATTCTGCTCATTCTCAACATAGTGCTGCTCAATAACCTCCTGCATAGCAGCAAATGCCGCCATAACCTCCTCGGTGGTAGCGTCGGGTCTCATAACGGGTTGCATAACCTCCACCTGCTTCTGATTGAAGGCCGCAAAAGCATCATTCGAGGGAGTTCCCTTAGCCACAATAGAGGTCATATCCTCTACGTTGCCCTCCACAACAATAGGCGACCCATCGATAAACAAAGGTGCAATAGGCTTACCCTCCATAACAAGCAAAGCGAAGATTGGGTGGTCGCTCTTAACAACAAGGCTAAACGACCCATCGGTAACTTCCTGCTCGGCCAGAAGCTCCTCCTCATCCATAGTCAGCACAGCCACATTGCCTGCAAATCCCTCTACGTTGCCCTCGACAACATAGCTCTTAGCATTGTTGCAACCAACGGCCAACAGCGCAGCTGCAACTATAAACATCAGTTTTTTCATAGTGTGTATTAAATTTAGTTAAACATTTTTCTTCTTTCTTTCCGCACTCTTTGCCGCCGATTCCTTTACCACCCTATCGGGATTGCCTGCCACAAAACTCTCCCACGAGCTACTCTTACCCGCCACTCGCTTTCGCGATACCGTCTGGTGGGGAATCGGCGACGAACTCTCGAAATAGTGACACAGCGCCACAGCCAAGCCATCGGTTGCATCGAGCCTCTTGGGGTTGTACTCCACCCCGAGCATACTTTTCAGCATAGCGGCCACCTGCTCTTTGGCAGCGCCACCATTGCCCGTAATGGCCTGCTTGACCCTACGAGGAGCATACTCAAAAACCTTGTGCCCCCTACACAGAGCCGCTGCCATAGCCACTCCCTGAGCTCTACCCAATTTGAGCATACTCTGGACATTCTCGCCAAAGAATGGCGACTCCAAAGCCACCTCGTCGGGTCTATACTCATCCACCAGCGCGAGCACCCTATTGAAGATGTAGCGTAGTTTGTCGTAGGGGTCTTTCATCTTGACCATATCGATGTCGCCAATGACCACAGCGCGGAGCTTATTGCGGCCCAAGACTTCCAGCACACCGTAACCCATACGGTTTGTACCCGGGTCTATGCCCATAATAATTCGCCCCCCGGCGCTCCTCTCGCCCTCGCGCAACATCTCCATCCTATTTTGGCCAACTTGCTATTTACTTTGGTTTTTCAGCTCCTCGACCTCGCGCCTAAGCTCTCTTACAGCACGCTGCAACTCGGGCAGGTTGCGATATACGGCATTGACCCTGCGGAACTTACCAGCCTCAATAGCATAGAAGCCCATAACCTGCGAGCCCTCGGGCAGAGCCGAAGTGACACCCGAGCGAGCACCTACAACGGTGCGGTCGCCAACGCTAACGTGGCCCACAACACCCGCCTGACCACCAATCATACAATTCTTGCCCACCTTGGCCGAACCAGCTATGGCCGACATACCCGCCATAACCGTATTCTCGCCCACTACAACATTGTGGGCAATCTGCACCAAGTTGTCCAACTTAGCACCCTTACGGATGATGGTCGCTCCCATAGTGGCGCGGTCGATAGTTGTGTTTGCGCCAATCTCCACATCGTCCTCAATCTCCACAATGCCAATCTGGGGAATCTTGTCATACTCACCCTTAGCATTGGGAGCAAAGCCGAAACCATCTGAGCCTACAACAGCGCCCGAGTGGATAATACACCTCTGGCCGATGCGACAGCCCTCATATACCTTCACACCCGAGTGAAGAGTCGAGCCACTGCCAACCTTCGCACCGTCACCCACATAGACGTGGGGATAGAGTTTCACACCATCGCCAATCTCAGCACCCTCGTCAATAACAACATAAGCACCAATGTAGCAACCCTCGCCCACCTTGGCGCTATCGGCCACAACAGCTGTGGGATGAACGCCCTTTTTCTGAGGCTTGTAGGCCACATACATTTCGAGCAGTTTGGCAAAGCAACCATAGGCATCGTCCACCTTGATGAGCGTTGCACTAACGGGCTTTTGGGGCTGCCACGAGCGATTGACAATCACAATCGACGAGGCGGTAGTATAGACATAGTTTTCATATTTGGGGTTGGCCATAAACGACAGAGCGCCTGCCTTACCCTCTTCAATTTTAGCAAAAGTGCTAACGGTAACATCCTTATTGCCAACAATCTCGCCACCCAAACCGGCAGCAATCATCTCAGCTGAAAATTGCATCATAAGTTTGTATTTATAGTTGTGGTTAAAAAATCTATTTTTTCTATAAGTATTTCTTCAAATCTACTCCCTCGGGCATAAATTGAGCCACATCGCCGTCGAAACTGAGAATTTCTCTAATAACGCTACTCGATACGGCCACATACTCCGAAGGGGTAAAGAGCATAACAGTGGTAATCTCGGGATAGAGCCTCTGGTTAATCTGCATCATATTGCGCTCGTAGTCGAAATCGACCGTATTGCGCATACCCCTGAGCATAAATTTCAACTCCCTATCGCGACAATACTCGCCCGTAAGTCCGTGGTAGCTTACCACCTCCACACGAGGCTCGTCTTTGTAGAGGTCGGCTATCAGCCTCTTGCGATTCTCAATAGTGAGCAATCCTCGCTTGTCTTGATTCTCGCCAACAGCAATAATCAACCTATCGAAAATCTTTAAGCCCTCGGCCACCAAAGCCTGATGCCCCGAAGTAAAGGGGTCAAATGAGCCGGGGAAAATTGCAGTTTTCATAGTTTAATTTCTATTCTAACGTTTGTAGCTTTTTTATGCAGCTCTCGAAATTGCGATATATGAGGCTATTTCAAGGCTTGCGATGTACGAGAAACCGCAGTTTGCTAAGCGCAAATGAGGATTTCGAGTACGAGCATAACGAAGAAATAGCCCATAGAGCGCAATTTTACACGAGTTTTTCAAACAACTGACGCATCCCAACCTTCTCAGCAACAATACTCTCCAACTGCTCGATGCTTACACGATACTGCTCCATAGTATCCCTCTCGCGAATGGTCACAGTGCCGTCCTCTTTGGTCTGGTGGTCGATGGTCACACAGAAGGGAGTACCGATAGCATCCTGACGACGGTAGCGTTTGCCAATGGAGTCTTTCTCGTCGTACTGCACATTGTGGCTAAATTTGAGCTTATGCACAAGCTCCATAGCTATCTCCTGCAAGCCGTCTTTCTTCACAAGGGGCAACACAGCCACCTTCACTGGTGCCAGAGGTGCGGGGATGGAGAGCACGGTGCGGGTCTCGCCACCGGCAAGCTGCTCCTCCTTGTAGGCTGCCGAAAGTACTTGGAGCACCATACGATCTACGCCGATGGAGGTCTCAACCACATAGGGCACATAGCTCTCGCCTGTCTCGGGGTCGAAGTACTGAATCTTCTTGCCCGAATACTGCTGGTGACGACCCAAGTCGTAGTCGGTACGCGAGTGGATACCCTCCACCTCCTTAAATCCGAAGGGGAAGTTAAACTCAACGTCGGTAGCTGCGTTGGCATAGTGGGCCAACTTTTCGTGGTCGTGGAAGCGGTAGTTGTCGTCGCCAAAGCCAAGTGCGCGATGCCAACTCATACGGGTCTCTTTCCACTTGTTCCACCACATCATCTCCTCACCGGGGCGAACAAAGAACTGCATCTCCATCTGCTCAAACTCCCTCATACGGAAGATAAACTGACGGGCCACAATCTCGTTACGGAAGGCCTTTCCAATCTGGGCAATGCCAAAAGGAATCTTCATACGGCCGGTTTTCTGCACATTCAGGAAGTTCACAAAGATACCCTGAGCGGTCTCGGGACGCAGATAGACGGTGTTTGCACCCTCGGCCACCGAGCCCATCTGGGTGGAGAACATAAGGTTGAACTGGCGCACGTCTGTCCAGTTGCGAGTGCCCGAAATGGGGCATACAATCTCGCAGTCGAGGATAATCTGACGCACCTCGGCAAGGTCGTTGGCATTCAGAGCCTCGGCCATACGACGGTTAATCTCGTCGCGACGAGCTTTGATTTCCAACACCCTACCATTGGTTTGGAGGAACATCTCCTTGTCGAAACTCTCGCCAAATCGCTTAGCAGCCTTAGCGCACTCTTTCTCGATTTTCTCGTCCTGCTTGGCAATCCAATCCTCAATCAAGACATCGGCACGATAGCGTTTCTTGGAGTCTTTGTTGTCAATCAGAGGGTCGTTGAAAGCGCCCACGTGACCACTTGCCTCCCATACGCGGGGGTGCATAAAGATGGCGGCGTCGATACCCACGATGTTGTCGTGGAGTTTGGTCATCGAATCCCACCAGTAGGTTTTGATGTTATTTTTGAGCTCCACGCCGAGCTGACCGTAGTCATAGACAGCGCTCAGGCCGTCGTAAATTTCGCTCGACGGGAAGATAAAACCATACTCTTTGCAGTGTGCAATCAGCTTTTTGAAAAGTTCTTCTTGTGTCATTGTTTTGCTTATTTAATTTTTGATTTTTGAATACTCTTATTTCTCAACGATGCATCCCACTACGGCACACACCTATTCAATCTACAAAAATAAGAAAACCGCCCGAGTATTCAAAATTTTTCCAAAGGAAAAATAGTTGTTGATTGTCAGTTGTCGGTTGTTGATTGTCAGTTGTCGGTTGTCGGTTGTCAGTTGTCAGTTATCGGTTGTCAGCTCATAAGGCCCATAAGCCTTATAGGCCTTAAACTCCTTAGAGCCCCTAAGGCCCTAAAAACCCTAAAAACCCTAAAAACGCCAAAGCCCCGCAACAATTGCGGGGCTTTGGCATAAAAATTCGCTTGCGCTCGAAGCAAAAAGCTCGAAGCCTAAAACTTAGCCACAGCTCTGACATACTTGCCACTGCGCTTAAGGCTGCCGTCGCTGCCGCCGAGAAAACTCATTCTAGCAGTCCATGCGCAGAGCCAATTTTTTTCTGTCGAAGACCATAGATCTGAATCACCAAAAAAAGAGGTTATAATTCTTCTTACTCCTTGTCGCTCCAACTCTTTATTTACAGTTTTTACCGATTGGGACAAAACCGACAACTCTTCTACTGCGGGCAGATACCAACCCTTACCTAATTTAGCACACCAAGCAAAAGCGGGATATTGCTTTCGCCACCCCTTGATAGCTTGTATAACTTTCATATTGACAACACCATCAGCACTGCTCTTTGCACCAGTGGCCGCTATTTCATTAGACCAAGACAGCTCAGCCTCCTCCAAGCTCACAATCTTGCCGTGCTTACCGTCGGGCGTTACCTCAAAGACAACACCTTTCTTGGTGCCATCATCGTAGTAGTCGCCAACCTTATAGCTCTTCTGCGTGGGTTTTGGGCGAGGGGCAGGTTTGGGCTGAGGGTCGGGAGTGGGCTGTTCTACCGGCTGAGGTTGGGCCTTATGGGTAAGGCCTTGTTTTTCAAGTGATTTTACCACCTCCTCCAAGCTCTCCACCCACTGGACATTGGTAAAGACAAAGTCCAATTCGTCGTTGTCCTCAAACTGAAATTCGCCAATCTTATAGGGGATAATTGGCTTTTTGCGTTTCAGGGCATAGAGAATCTCCTTCTGCGTAAACTCCGCGGCAGCCGAATTAGCCGAAGCAATGAAAATCAGCACCTTACACGCCTTTATATTGCGAGTAATCTCGGTCAAAAAGTTGGCCGAACCGTGTATTTCGGAGCGGTCAATCCAGTAATCGACTCCTGCCTCGGCAAGCGCCCCACAAAGGACCTCAGCTTGCTCCTTATCCTTACGCGAATAGCTTATGAAAACATCCATTTTTCTGGTCGTAATGCTTGGGGTAGTTGTTAAAACACCCTACTATTTCACACCGCCACCGAGGGCATAGTAGAGTTGGATGATACCTTGAATCTCGGAGTATCGGTCGGAGGATTGTGCCAGCTCGGCATTGAGCAGATTCTGCTGTGCCGTAAGCACCTCCAAGTAGCTTGCCGAGCCATATTTCATCAGCAGTTGTGTGTTCCACACTGCGGCCCTGAGGGTGACAATCTGTTTCAGGTCGATATCGTGGCGCTGTTTGGAGGTCTGCAACATCTTCACAGCGCTATTAACCTCAGCACCCGCATTGAGCAGCGTTTGGCGATATTGCAACAGAGCGGCCTCGTGCTGAGTCTCGGTAATCTTGCGACGGGCCCTCAGAGCACCACGCGCAAAAATAGGCTGCACCACCCCACCAACGGCTTTGAGAATAAACTCGCCGGGGTTGGCAATAGCCTCGCCCAGTGCATCGGTCCAACCCGTTGAGCCAGTAAGAGTTATCGAGGGATAGAAAGCAGCTCGGGCCTCGCCAACAGCATAGAATTTGGTGGCCAAATTGGCCTCGGCCTGCAACACGTCGGGCCTGAGCGAAACAAGCTCCAAAGGCACACCAATAGACCACTCCTCGGGGAAGCTCTGCTCAGCCAGTGTACCCCTCTTAATCTCAAAGGGCAACACACCCATAAGGGTAGCCAGCGCCTCTTCTTGCTCGACAATTTGACGTTCAAGCGTCAGCACCGAGCCCTCCACACTAAACTTGCTCGCCTTGGCCTGCAAAACTGCCGCCTCGGTAGCCTTACCCGCACGTTTCAGAGCGGTCAGGGTGCGGATGTTCTCCTCCCAAGTGGTCAGGGTGCGTTGGCTTGTTTTGAGCTGTTCGTCGAGCATCAAGAGGGTGTAGTAATTATTTGCAATAGTGGCAATTAGCCTACTCTGAATGGCTTGCTCGGCCAGATGGCTTTGGAGCAAAGCAACCTCAGCGCCCTGACGTGCGTTCCACAGGCCACCAAAAGCGTCAATCTCCCACGTTGCCGAGGGTAGCAGGCTATAAGAGAACGATGCACCATCGCCCCCGCCTCCTGCCAAAGTTGCTTGGAGGGTGGCATTGACCGAAGGCAAGAAGGCATAGCGGGCAGCTTCGAGAGCAGCCTCGGCCTGCACAATGTTGAGCCTTGCAGTACGCATATCGATGTTGTACTCCAAACCACGCTCAATATACTGCTGCAAGAGAGTGTCGGTAAAGAACTCACGCCACGAGTAGTCGGCAAGTCTGACATAGGCAGTGTCGGCCTCGTAGAGCTCGTGGAGGTTGTGAACATTGGGTCGCTCAAAGCGGGCATAGAATCCACACCCCGAAAGGCTCAGCGACACAAGAATCAATACTATATATTTTCCAAGTTTCATACTCACGTCGGTTTCTACATAATTTCTTCAATCTCAGTACGTTTACCCTTATTGGGGCTAACCTTCTCCTCGATGTATTGGAATACAACAAACAGCGCAGGCACAACAAACAGCAGTGCGATTGTACCCACAAGCATACCACCCACAGTACCCACACCGATAGATATGTTACCATTAGCGCCCACACCCGTTGCAAACATCATTGGGAGCATACCAAAGACCATCGTCAGCGAGGTCATCAAGATAGCCCTCAGACGAGCCTTGGCTGCCGAGAGTGCCGCGCTAACAATCGAAGCACCCGCCTTGCGACGCTCCGAGGCATACTCGGTCAGCAGAATGGCTGTTTTGGCCAACAGACCAATAAGCATCAGCAGACCAATCTGCAAGTAAATGTTGTTCTCCAAGCCAAACATATTGGCAAACAAGAAGCTACCTGCCAAGCCGAAGGGCACCGAGAGGATAATCACAATAGGGATGAACAAGCTCTCATACAAGGCGCACAAAATCAGGTAGATAAAGACAACGCAGATTACAAAAATCATTGCCGTCGAACTACCCGTAGCGGCCTCCTCACGCGACATACCGCCAAACTCAAAGCCATAGCCTGCGGGCAGGCGCTCGGCAGCCACCTCCCTAACAGCCTCGATAGCCTCGCCCGATGAGTAGCCATTGGCGGGCTGACCATTGACCGAAATGGCCGAGAAGAGGTTGAAACGCGAGATGGACTGAGGGCCATAGACGCGCGTCAGAGTAACATACTGAGCAATGGGCGACATCTCGCCATTGGAGTTGCGGACAAACATATTGGCCAGCGACTCCGTATCGAGCCTACTCTCAGGATTGGCCTGAATCATAACACGATAGAGCTTCGAGAAGCGGTTCATATTGGAGGCGTAGTTACCACCCACATAGCCCGAGATAACACTCAGCACATTGGAGGGCGAAACGCCATTGCGCTTACACTTAGCCGCATCTACTTCGAGCAGATACTGGGGATATTTGGTATCAAACGAGGTGGAGGCACGCGCAATTTCGGGGCGCTCGTTAAGTCCCTCAATCATATCGTCGGCCACCTGTTTGAGATTATCAATAGTGCCGCCCTTCTGATCCTGAATGTAAATCTCAAAGCCACCACTTGCACCATAGCCGGGAATCATACCACGTGTAAACACCAAAATCTTAGCCGAGGTAATGTCCGACGTTAGGTCGTAGATGCGCTCCATAACCGAGTCGATGTCGTCGCCCTCATCCGTGCGCTCCTCCCAATCGCACAATTTCACGTTGAACATACCGCACGACGAGCCTGCACCCGACATCATACCATAGCCGGTGGTGTAGGAGTAGGTCTCTATCTGAGGAATCTCATCCAGACGCGAGGCAATCTGCTCCATAACCTGCACCGTCTCGCCGAGGTTTGTTCCGGGAGGGGTCTGCACGTCGATACTAATCGAGCCCATATCCTCCTTAGGCACTAAGCCTGTCTTGGTATTTTCGAGCATATAGAACAATCCGCCAAGTGCCACAACCACCAAAATGGCTGTCAGCCAGCGCTGTTTGAGCATAAATTTCACACCTTTCTTATAGTGGCGCACAATACCTCGGAAGCCTGCATCGAAGGCAATGTGGAAGCGAGCCGAGAAGCGCAACTTACCATTTGCATCGGGAAGGTGGGGTTTCATCAAGAGGGCACACAAAGCGGGCGAGAGGGTGATGGAGTTCAGCAGCGAGATACCCACAGCCACCGCCATAGTCAAACCAAACTGAGTGTAGAACGTACCCGTAGTACCGCCCATAAAGCAGACGGGAATAAACACCGCCATAAAGACAAACGTCGTAGCAATCAGCGCCTTAGAAATACCCTGCATAGCATCCACCGTAGCCTTATAGGGCGAGGTGTAGCCTGCATCGAACTTGGCCTGCACAGCCTCCACAACCACAATAGCATTATCCACCACCGTACCGATAACCAGCACAAGCGCAAAGAGGGTAATCATATTAAGGCTAAAACCTGCCACCATAAGGAAGGCAAACGTTCCCACCAACGATACGATAATAGCAATCGAAGGGATAAGCGTCGAGCGCATACTCTGCAAGAAGAGGTAAACCACCAGCACAACCAAAATAATTGCCAGCACCAGCGTCTCCACAACGCTCGCAATCGAAGCATCCAAGAAGTCTTTGGTACTCATCAAATCGACAATCTCAATGCCCTTAGGCAAGCCCTTGCGAATCTCCTCCACCTCCTTGTCGATGGCCTCAATAATCTCGTTGGCATTAGAGCCCGAGGTTTGAGAAATCATCAGTGTCGTACCGGGGTGGCCATTTACCTTACCAATGTAGTCGTAGCTCATAGAGCCAAGCTCCACACGAGCCACATCTTTGAGCCTCAGCACCGTACCGTCGCTCTCGGCACGAATAACCATATCGGCATAGTCTTCCTCACGGTCGTAGCGGCCACGATATTTGAGCGTATAGCGGAAGGTGTTTTCCGAGTCAGCACCAAGTGTTCCCGTTGGAGCTTCGAGGTTCTGCTCGGCCAGCACAGCCGAAATATCCGAAGGCATAAGCGAGTACTTCGACATCTTGGCCGGGTCGAGCCAAATACGCAACGAGTAGTCGGCACCCCTAACATCAACCTCACCCACACCTGCAATACGCGACAAGCGAGGCTCAATGTTGATTTTCAGATAGTTGCTCAGAAAGCGCTCGTCAAACGAATCGTCGGGGCTATAAATAGCCAGTGTCTTAATACGGCTCGTCTGGCGTTTACGCACGCTCACACCACTACGAGTAACCTCGGCAGGCAGCAGACCCTGTGCCGAGGCGATACGGTTTTGGACATTGACCATTGCCATATCGGCATTTGTCCCCTGACGGAAGTAGATTTGGATGTTGGCCGAGCCGTTGTTGGTTGCCGACGAGGTCATATACATCATATTCTCCACGCCGTTGATAGCCTCCTCCAAGGGGATAACAACACTCTTCTGCACCGTCTCGGCATTAGCACCGGCATAGTTGGCCGACACACTCACCGTTGGAGGTGCAATCTCGGGGAACTGCTCCACCGGCAGACCCACAAGGCATATCAGACCCAGCAGCACGATAATTACCGAAATAACGCCTGCAAAGATGGGTCTATCGATAAAAGTCTTGATATTCATACTTTTCCTCCCCTATTATTATTCGTTGCCCAACTCTTCGGTCTGCTCGGCCTGCTCGGTCTGCTCGGTCTGCTCGGCAGCCTGCTCTGCCTCTTTCGCAGCCTGCTCGGCTGCAAGGTCGGCCTCGGTCTTGATGGTTGCGCCCTCACGTACCAAGCCGGCACCCTCGGCCACAATCACATCGCCAACACTAAGACCACTCTCAACAATATACTCAACACCATTGTTCTGAGGTAGTACCGTAATGCCTGCCGACACAGCCTTGCCGTCGATAACCTTATAGACAAAAATCTTCTCCTGCAACTCGTAGGTAGCCGACTGAGGAATAACGATGCTATTCTTCATCTTTGTGGGGATAATTACCCTACCGCTACCGCCATCACGCAACAGACGACCACGATTGGGGAAGGTGGCCCTAAGACTCACCGCACCCGTTGTGGCGCTGATAGTACCACTAATTGCGTTAATACGGCCCTTCTGGGAGTATTTCTTGCCGTTGCTCATCTCCAACTCCACCTCAGGCATCAACCTAATAGCCTCTTTCAGCGAGCCATATTGCTGAATAAGGTCGAGCATAGTATTCTCGGCCATCGAGAAGTAGGCGTAAATCTCGCTATCGTCAGACACAGTTACCAGCGGAGTTGCAATGCTACTGCTCACCAGAGCACCCACACGGTAGGGAATCATACTTGCCACACCATTTACAGGCGAGCGCACCTCGGTGTAGGAGAGGTTGTTGGTAGCGTTAATCTCCTCGGCACGAGCCAACGCCAATCTCGCCTCGGCCTCCACAAGGTCGTTGCGCGAGGTCATAAGGTCGAACTCCGAAACAACACCCTGCTCGAAGAGCTCTTTATTACTATCGAGAATAAGTTGAGCTGTCGAAAGACTCGCCTCGGCACTCTTAACGTTGGCCTGAGCAATCTCATAGGCAGCTTTATAGGGGGTCTGGTCTATCACAAACAACACCTGACCTTTGCTTACCAAGTCGCCCTCGTTGATGAGGATGTCGGTAATCATACCGCTCACCTGAGGACGAATTTCCACAGTCTGGCAACCGCTAATTGTGGCCGCATAGCCCGAGGTCAGGGTGCGGTCGGCAGCCTCCACTGTCATAGTTTTGTAGATTCTCTCACGCGAGGTCGCCTGCTTGGGGCCCTCCTTACAAGCCACGAGCAACACAAGGCTCATAGCAATCAAAACAACTTTTTTCATCTATCCGTTAGGTATTTAAATTACTGACAAATTTGGGGTGTGCCTTACTCATTTGCACTGCGTGCAAATTTACAACATTTTTTGCAGAAATGTAACCATTTCCACACATACCTATAATAAATTTAAGAGATTTTTACTACTTTTGTAGTGAACAACATAGACCACTAATCAACTAAACCACTTAATATGACCAAGTTTACCAAAGCAGGATGTGCCGTTTTAGGTTGCGCCATTTTACTCTTCGTGGGCGCTCACGTAGGCCACCAACTATTGGGCGAGAAAGAGCCCGCAGTAAAGAACATCATCTATATGATTGGCGACGGTATGGGCGTGGCGCAGATTTCGGCCACCCAGATTGCACAAGACTACGAGCCACTCAATATGGAACGCGCCACATACGTTGGCCTCCAAAAAACCTACTCGGCCAATAGCCGCGTGACCGACTCAGCAGCCGCCGGCACAGCCCTCTCCACAGGCTACAAAACCAACAATGGTATGATTGGCGTTACCCCCGACAGCCTACCCCACCCCTCCATCCGCGAGAAGGCCGAGAGGGCAGGTATGGCCACAGGTATCATTGCCACCTACCCCGCCACCAACGCCACCCCTGCATCGTTTGTGGGTCACGTGCCCAACCGCAATATGGAGGACGAGATTGCAATGTATTACATTAACAATCAGGTGGATGTGGTCATTGCAGGAGGCAGCAAACGATTCAACAAAAGGGCCGATTCGCTCAACCTCTTCGACACTCTTGCCGAGCGTGGTTACATCATCACCGACAACCTCGACGAGCTCAACGACGTTCATAGTGGCAAGGTTATGGCACTAACTACCGAAGGCTCAATGTCGTCCATACTCGACGGCAGGGACAAGAATTTCCTGCCCAATGCCACCGCCAAGGCACTCGAAATACTATCCGCCAACGCCAAGGACAACGGCTTCTTCCTTATGGTCGAGGGGTCGCAGATTGACGGCTGGGGACACCAAAACAATGTGGAGGGTGTCATCACCGAGACCAAGGATTTCGACAATGCTGTGAAGGTGGCTTTCGACTATGCCGACACCCACCCCGGCACACTCGTTGTTGTCACAGCCGACCACGCTACGGGAGGCCTCACTATTGTCAATGGCAACCGCAAGTTCGACCTTCACGACCACTTGGTGGACTACGCTTGGAGCACTGGCGGCCACACTGGCGAGATGGTTCCAATATTCGCCTACGGAGCTGGCGCAAAGCACTTTACGGGTGTGTTTGAGAATAACGAGATTGCACAAATAATGTTCCGCCTACTCGGCTTAGAGGAGTAAACCCATAGCACACATAGGAGTAACAAAACAATTACGCGGGTATCTCTTGTTTGATACCCGCGTGACTTTTAGTCGTTGGTCGTGGGGCGCTTAACCACGCCACAAACCCCTCCGACACTACTCTCCTATTAGCTCCTGCAACCACGTTTCAATGTTCTGTTCGGCAGGAATTGAGCAATGTTTGCGAAGTCTATAACGACGATTATAAATACTCGACGGCTTGGTATTGCCAAAGACCAAACCAATAGCAGTGGGCGAAAATCCCAAACAGAGCAGAGCGCAGAGCACAAGATCCTCGTGGGTAGCCATTGGGCACTGCTCTTTAATGCGGGTAAGCACTCCGTCAAATGCGCCATCGACAACATCCACCACATCGCCAAACATCGCACCCGAGCCACCACTCACATTGAAATAGCTCCTGAAATGACGCAAAAATAGCTCCGGATTGCTCTCCGATGCGCTCTGGATTGAAAGGAACTCGCCCAAGTCGGCATATTTCTCGCAGATGCGTCGCCTTAATTCCTCTTCACTCTTGCGACTACGTGCCAACTCGTTCTCGGCCTCTCGCAACCCTCTAACTAATTGGTGGCTGACATAGAGATATATTGCAACCATAGCAAATAGTCCGGCAGCACCGACCAGCACAGCCCACTGTTTGTCGCTACCCAAAAGGGCTATGAGGTTGAGCAAAAACTCCACTCCAATAGCCGCGAAGAGAGTTTTATCAAGCGCCATCGTCCAGCGACTTCCCGCCAATGGGTCGGGCATAGGCCACTTGCGCCAGCGCTCATAACACCAAAGTATCACCGCCCAAATGAGGGCCGCCAGAAAGAGCCAATAGCTCACACTATCCAACACACTCTCAACCCCATCGTTTCCGACAAAAATCCCCACTATATCCACCAAGCAACTGCCGAGGAAAAGAATTATAAAAATGGAGTTATCCATCAACCTGTCAAGTGTCCTCATAGTATAAAAAAGTTAATCATTCTCGTGTTGCAAATATAGCTATATTCTTCCAATAATCGACCTCTCACACAGTTTGGTAATATACTACTACCCAAGCAGTTGCAAAAATAAAGTTTCACAGCACAATCTGATAGAGAATTGAGAATGGAAAATTGAAAATGGAAAATTATTGGGGAAGGTTAGGGAACTTAGAGAGGTTAGGGAGGTTAGGGAGGTTAGGGAGGTTAGGGAGGTTAGGGAGGTTAGGGATTAAGGCCTATAAGCCCTATAAGCCCTATAATACCTTAATGCCCCTAAGGCCCCTAAGGCCCCTAAGGCCCCTAAGGCCCCTAAGACCCCTAAGACCCCTAAGACCCCTAAGGCTTAGGTCGTTAGACGTTAGACCTTAGACGTTGGACGTTTTTGGAGCACCACCCTCACAAAACAGGACTTGTCCTGCGGCTGGGTTTTGTGAGGCGAGAGCAAGGCTTGCGTAGCTGAGGAAACCGCAGTTTACCGAGCGTAAATGAGGATTTCCGAAGCAAGCGTAACGCAGCTATCGCCC
>JAZNFV010000011.1:0-1719 GCA_045576155.1 Tidjanibacter sp. | reverse complement strand
AAAAGCTACTACCTTTGCACTCGCAAAACCGATAAAGGTTGAGCGGTTCAAAAACATAATGCGGAAATAGCTCAGTTGGTAGAGCACAACCTTGCCAAGGTTGGGGTCGCGAGTTCGAGTCTCGTTTTTCGCTCCACCCACAGCGATAATCGAAAGATTATTGCTTTTTTTGTGCGTTTCGCGGAAGAGTCCGCGACCATATAGACAATCCCTCCAAACCTCCCTTTGATAAGGGAGGCTTCGCTTGGAGCAGAAAACGAGACTTGCCACGAGCGACCCCAAAGTACCCCCTGTCAGGGGGTTAGGGGGTGTAAATAAAAGTTCGCGAGAAATGCCCGCGAATGCGGGCTCGTGGCTCGTTTTCCGCTCCAAGTCCAAAAGTTTTGAGGACAAAATCAAGCAAAACCCTTTGAAACATCGTTTCAGAGGGTTTTTCATTTGTTGTCGGTAGGTATCGCTCCGACTTCGCGGAGCCCCTACCCGACATAGCCCGAACCTCGAAGTGTCCCTCCGAATACCGACCGTGAAAATAAGGGACACTTGCTCCGAAATAAGGGGACACTTTGATATTTTTGGGCAGAAAAATCAACTTCTTGCAAACTTCTCAACTGACAGTTGCCTACACTTTAATAAAAACAGTCAGATGAAAAGTACATTCAGAATCCTATTCTATGCAAAGTGGGAGGCAAGCGACGAGGCAAAGATGCTCCCAATCTACGTTCGCATTACAATCAACGGCACAAAGGCGCGTTTCAGCCTTAAAATCCGTGTTTCAGAGAAAATCTGGGACGCCAAGAGTGGTCGTGCCATAGGGCATAGCCACGAAGCCCTACAAGCCAACCGCTACCTCGACAGCGTCGTTACACGCATCAATACCATATATTATCGCCTGTGCGAGCAGAGCGAGGCTGTAACGGCTCAAATGGTGCGTGATGAGTTCCTTGGCGTGAAAGCTCCGAGCAAGACGCTACTTTCGGTGTTTGCCGAGTTCAACGATAGACAGGAGAATCTTATCGGCGTGGATATTACGCAATCGACATTCAACAAGTTCGACTTGACTTTTCGCAGATTGGAGGAGTTCCTACGAGTGAAACGCAATCGACCGGATATCCCCGTATCGCTGGTCGATAGAGATTTTGTGCTCGACTTTGAGGCCTATTTGAAGGTCGATTACCACCTGCAAGCCAATTCAGCTGAGAAGTTGATGCGTATCTTCAAACGAATTACAACGATGTGCTTTAAGAGCGGACTGATGGCGAAAGACCCATTTTGCGATGTGCGCTTGAAGAAGGTCAAGAAGGATAGAGGCTACCTGACTCGCCACGAATTGGAGCTGATACTCAACTACAAACCAACGAAGAAACGATTGGAGAAGGCGCGCGATGTCTTTGTCTTTTGCTGTTTCACGGGTTTCGACTACTCGACTACTGCATCGCTGACCGAACAAAACCTTGTTTTGGCGGACGACGGCTCGATGTGGATTGAAACACACCGAGTAAAGACCGGTGTCGCCTCAAAGGTCAAGTTGCTCGACATACCGCTTTCAATCCTGAAAAAGTACGAGCCGACCCGCATTAATGGCTATCTCCTGCCCGTGTTGAGCAACGCCAAATACAACCTCTACCTCAAAGAGATAGCCACCACATTGGGCATCCAGAAACGAGTTACCTCGCACCTTGCACGCCATACTTTCGCAACGACCGTAACCTACGCCAACGG
>JAZNFV010000010.1:0-4712 GCA_045576155.1 Tidjanibacter sp. | reverse complement strand
CCCACCCGCCCTAAAAAATAACCCTCCCCTAAGTTAGGGGAGGGTCTGCGAAGCAGGGGAGAGGTCTGTCCAACCGCCCACCGCCCACCGCCCACCGCCTAAGGCATTAAGGGCTTTAAGGGCATTAAGGTCTTTAAGGGCCTTAGGGCTTATAAGCCGACTGCCCACACAAAAAAACCACCCCGAAAAAGGAGGTGGTTTTTGTTTGCTTAGAAATTCTGGAAGGTGGTCCAGTCTTTGTTCTTCTCGGCCTCGGTGGCCACTGCTGTGGGCAGGTTGGCAAAGAAGTTGTGACCTGTTTTGGCCTCTATTTCCTCAACGCTTACTGCGAACTCGGTGTAGGCTTTTTCGGTTTGTTCGTGCTCCAACCAGAAACCTATTGTCGAGGCGCTTGTGATTGTGCCATTGCTGTTGCGCTTGACTTTCAGTAGCACCTTGTAGTAGTAGTTGGGTACGGGTGCTTTTTTTGTGTCGTACTGTGGCTGAATGTAGGTTATTGTTTCGTCGCCTCCTGCGGTGCGGAAGGCAGCGCCTGTTGCCACATAGAGCGTGTCGCTTGCAGGTATGGCATTTCTTACGGCCTCTTCGAGTTTGAGCCACACTCCGCCGTTGAACTTGTCCTGAATTTGTGGAGTGAGGTTTGTGGCGTAGTATGTTTGTGCCTGCATTGTGGAGTTGCCACTACGGTCTGCATCGGGTATTTGGTGTCCACGCGAGTAGGTTGTCGAGCCGTAGCTCACACCATAAGACCCTTTCCAAGTGTTTATTTGCTCGCTTTCGCTGATGTTTGGGTTTTTGTCCCAACTCTCTGTGCGTGTACCTCCTGTTGTTGAGGAGTAGAGAGGGTAGGCTACCCACAGCGACGTGTAGAGCGAGCTGTCGTAGAGGTAGGAGTAGTTTCGGTTTTGGCCTGCGTGGAATGAGTCCACAGTGTAGCCTTGTCCCGAAAAGTCCGACGAGGCGGCTGGTAGTTCCAGCCACCCCGTCTTACCTTCTACGGCGGGTTCTATTGGCTCTTCACCATCGGCGCCCCCGCCGGATGGCAGCTAATTCTCGTAATCAACACTCATTGTTTTAATACGAACCTGTTGGGTTCCTTTTACGTCGAGTTTGAAGTAAGTGTAGTTGTAGCTACTGAAATCTACGGTGTAGTCGTTGTAAGTTTCAACAGTGGCAACACCTGATACGAGAGTCCAATTTGTGCCATCGGTACTACCGTAAACATTCAAAGTGTCTGCCTTATTACCTGCGTTGAAGGATAACTTTGTGATTACGCCCTTAGCGAGTTTGCCAATTGCAATGCCGTTGTTGGTTGAGCTGGAATAGATACGCAATTGACCGTTAATATGACACTTTGTAATGTCCAAAGTAAGAGTGTTAGCACCATTAGTGAAAGTGTGAGTTTCATCTGCGTATTGTACGCTTCCAGATACTGAACTAAAATCGCAAGTGATTGTTCCGGGCTCAATAGTAACGTCGTCATCGTTATCGCCACCACCTGTGCTTGCTGCGGTTACGGTAATATCAAGTGTTGCAGTAGCCTCATTGTAATCTGCGGTTGCAGCGGCGGTTGCAGTGATGGTAACATTACCCTCTGCTATACCAGTAACTACACCAGTTTCAGCATCAACGGTAGCAATAGTATTATCGCTGCTGGTGTACTTGATAGTAGTTTCAGCGGTTGCAGCAACGGTAATGGTCTTACCAACCGCAACGGTATTAACGTTAGATGTCCAAGTAACAGTCTGGTCAACTGGCTCGTCGGGAGTCTCGCCACTCGATACATAGGTTACGGTTACGCTGTTAAGCCTTACCTGAGCAGTAAGAGAAGCAATGGTGTACGAGGTTGCAGCACTTGCGGGAACTATTGTAACATCCATACCGCTAACCGAAGCCTCGCTACCTGCTGAGTTTTTGAGTGCGGTCGCATATTTAGACTCGCTTGCAGTAAATACAATCTTAGTGATATTGCCGGGAGCTTCAACGATAACTTCCGATTTAGCATACAACCTTACAGGGTTGGAATAGTTTGCTACATTAGAAGTTGAACTTGCTTTGTTGTTGGTAAATGTAATACCGTCGTTAGTCCAAACTTGCTTAGTTGTATTTTGGCTGGTCCTCTGAGCGGTGCTTGTAAAGGAGATAGTACCATCAGCAGTCTTAATAGCTGCGCTCTGAACGGTTACATTGTAGGTGGCCTCTACGCCTTGGTACGAAACGATTACTTCGTAAGTGCCTGCGGTGGCCATATTAACAGCATCGCTATTAACGGTAACGTCTGCTGTAACATCCTCATTAACACCATTGATGTAGTTGGCAGTAACAGTAAAGCTTTCACCACGAGCAAATGTCTCACCCTCGGTAAACAGTACGGTTGCACCAGTGATAGTGAGTTTCTCAATGTAGGGTGCAGCCTCGGTCAGCATAATGTCATCTACACGAACATTCTCGGTAGCATTGTTGTTATACAAAGTGAGTTTGAAAACCTTAACACCCTCTGCAAGTGCTACGGTGTAGCCAGTGTTTGTGATTTTGGTTATAGTTACACCCTCGGTTGCGGAAGAAACGCTAACGCGCTCACCGTAATTGCTCTTGAACCAAAGGTTGAGAGTCTTGGCAGTACCATCCGATGCAAGGGTTGCAGTCAAAGAGCCAGTTCCTTTACCAATAAGAATCTCACCTGCGGCTACACCTTTGGCGCTATTATCAGCATATACTTTGGTATCGCTACCGCCATTAACAACATCGTATTTGCTCAAATCCTCGCTGTCGAAGCCCTCGCTCCAAGGCAGTGCAATACCCTCATTCAACACGCGCTCTGCGGTGGCCATATTTACGCCAAAGGTACTAACTTTACCGCAAGCAAACTCAATGGATTTGCCCTCGGGGATAGTTACGGTGCGAGTGTAAGTTGCTGCGTCGGTAGTAACCTCAACAGTGAAAGTCTCGCCAGCAGCTACGGTAGCGGGCATACAAGTGAAGTAGAAGTCGTTGGAAGCGGTTGCGACAACATTACCATTGCGGAGGTTTACCTCATTGTAGGCATTGTCGTAATAGCCCCACTCGCTAACAACACCATTTGCAAGGTCGATGTAAAGGCGACCAGTAAGAGCATTCTCGCTGGAAATAGAGAAGTTTACTTTCTCGATGGTCTCAGTACCAACAACAGGAAGGTTGGAAACAGTCATCTTACCAACAGCAACCACGCGACCAAATTTCAAAAGGTGTGTGTCGGTTGCATTCTCGGGGGTAATCTCTTCCGATACCATAAGGTCGGCTTTGGGGTCGAAAGTGCCGTCAAGAATGTCTTGGTCTTTGAGTACGATAAGTTTTACTTTGTTGTAGTTTTCGTTGTTGCTAACCCAAGCTGCCTCGGGATAAACTGCAACGATAGGGCTGGTAGCCTCAGTGAAAGTAGCGGTAATCTCAGCCAAACCATTGTTGTTGTTGAAGCTAACACTTGTACCCAACTTCAAACCCTCTGTGGTGTTCTGAGCAAAAGCAAAAGTCTCGCCCTCACTTGCCCAAGCAAAAGTTACATTCTCGCCATCAACCTCTACCGAAGTACGGCTCTCGGGCTCACCGGCAACAAAGTTCATAGTATAGGTCTCGTTCGACTCAATACCCTCGTTCATCATCTCGTTCTCGCACGAGGTGAGTGCCATTGCAGCTGCTGCAAAAAGCACCAAAGATTTCATAAATTTCTTCATAGCTGCAATCTGATTAAAATTCACCATAATCGACAACAAAATCGTCGCCAGTTGCACCAGCCGCGCCTGCTTCGCCATAGATAACGCCACCCGATGCGGCAATTCCACTCTCAACCATAACATCCTCAACAAGGACGATGGGCTCTGTGTAGATTCGTTTCATCATAACTTTGTTTTGTGTGTTAAAAAAAAATAAAATTGTTTATTGTGTATAATTTGTTGATTGTCTGCAAGTTGCGCTTCGTGTGCGCGTTTATACTCTTTTCACGCCGCAAAAATATCAATTCTTGGCGAAAATACAATACCTAATTATATATTTATAGGCATTTTTTTTCTCTTGGCCAGTTGGCGGTGGGCTGTTGGCGCATCCTCACATAAGAGAGCTTGCTGTCCGTCTTGCCACGACTGCCTTAGGGCAGGCGGTTGGCATCTACCGCTCTGAGCAGTCAGCAATCAGCAATCAGCAGTCAGCTCCGGCCTTCGGCACGACTAACCTCTCCTGCCCTTCGGGCATCCTCCCCTGACATAGGGGAGGAGTGGTTGTGGGGCGAAAATTCTGTCGGGAGCAAAACCCTAATAAAAGATGACTTGTCCTCCCCTCACATAAGAGAGCTTGCTGTCCGTCTTGCCACGACTGCCTTAGGGCAGGCGGTTGGCATCTACCGCTCTGAGCAGTCAGCAGTCAGCACTCAGCAGTCAGCTCCGCGCCTTCGGCGCGACTAACCTCTCCGTCGCTTCGCGCCACCTCCCCTGACATAGGGGAGGAGTGGTTGTGGGGCGAAAGATGCCCTTGTAACCCCTGCGACCCGTGTAACCCCTGCTACCCCTGTAAAAAACACTCGGGTATTAAAAAAGATACCGGCGTTTTATTTTTTGCCTTAGGTCGTTAGACCAAAAAAAGCCTGCCAAAAATTGGCAGGCGTTCTAATTAAATCTCGTCGCGGAGGTTGTCGATGTCCTCGTCCTCGTCGGCGTGGTCGGCAAACTCGTCCGCACCCTTCA
>JAZNFV010000009.1:0-28029 GCA_045576155.1 Tidjanibacter sp. | reverse complement strand
TCGACGTTAGACCTTAGACGTTAGACCCACAGCCCTCGGCTGGGTTTTGTGAGGCGAGTTTCGTGCCAAACTAAGGAGCGAGTCCGCAGCCTACTGAGCGTAGGTGAGGAACTCGCTCTCTGACGTTTGGTGCGAAAATCGACCACAAGGCGTGCTCGTCTGGCGGTCGGCAGACTACTTCTGAATCTCCTCGGCCCTTGCCAAAGCCTTGTGAATGTGGTCGAGAACATTATCCTCGCCCACCTTAGCCACAATGCCCGACTGCACCAAAACAGCCTTAACCTCGGGATTGACACCCGAAAGGATGATGGTTTGGCCCTCCTTAATGGCCGAGTCGATGAAGATTTCGAGGTTGTGAACACCCGTAGCGTCGATGAAGTTTACCCTACGCATACGGATAATACGGATGGGCTGACCCTTGCGGCCACGCTGAATCTCCTCGAAGCGGTTGGCTACACCAAAGAAGAAGGGGCCGTCGATTTCGTAAACCTCGGTATTGTTGGGGATGACCAGCTTCTCGTCTTGCTCGCCATCGTTATGCACAGACATCTCCTTCTCGACAACCGACACATTGACACTCTCCATAACTCGTTTCATAAAGAGCACCACTGCCAAAACGAGGCCCACCTCAATAGCAATAGTGAGGTCGAAGATGACGGTCAGGAACAGGGTGAGGAACAAAACCGCAATGTCGCCCCTCGACTGACGGCACATCGAGCGGATAGTACGCCAGCCACTCATATTGTACGACACCACAATCAGCACACCTGCCAAGCAGGGCATAGGAATCATACCAACCAAGTCGCCCAAGAAGAGCAACACGAGCAGCAGTACGAGGGTGTGAACAATACCTGCAATGGGGGTGCGGCCACCGTTGTTGATGTTGGCCATAGTACGGGCAATAGCGCCAGTTGCAGGGATACCACCAAAGAAGGGGACAACCATATTGGCTATACCGTTGCCAATTAGCTCCGAGTTGGAGTCGTGTTTGTCGCCCACAACGCCATCGGCCACCATAGCCGACAGAAGGCTCTCAATAGCACCCAGCATAGCAATAGTGAAGGCCGCAGGCAACACCGCCTGAACGGTGGTGAAGAAGGTCTCCCCCTCGGCCAGAGCCGGCAGACGGAACGAGGGCAGACCCTTAGGTAGCTCGTAGAGGTCGCCAATGGTCTTTATGGAGGTAACACCGCCCCACTCGCGGAGAGCCCAGCATACGAGCGTCATAACCACAATGGCCAAGAGCGAGCCGGGAATCTTCTTCGAGAACTTGGGAGTGAAGGCAATAATCAAGATGCTGACAATGCCCACAAGGAACGACCACCAGTTGATGTCGCCAATGTGGTCGAAGTAGCAAGCCCACTTGTCGATGAAGTTGGCAGGGACATTGGCTATACCCATACCGAAGAGGTCGTTCATCTGGGTGGAGAAGATGGTAATGGCAATACCGCCTGTGAAACCCACAATGATGGGATAGGGCATAAACTTGATGACACTACCGAGCTTGAAGAGGCCCATCAGCACCATCATCACACCCGCCAATACCGTAGCTATGGCCAGACCCGCCAGACCAAACTGCTGGATGATGCCATAGACAATGACGATAAATGCACCCGTAGGGCCACCAATCTGCACCTTTGTACCACCAAAGGCCGAGATGATAAAACCAGCCAAAATGGCCGTAACCAGACCCTCGGTTGGGCCTACGCCCGAGGCGATACCAAAGGCAATGGCCAGAGGAATAGCCACAATGCCGACGATGATACCCGCCATAAGGTCTTTTGAAAACTGCTCACGATTGTAGTTCCTCAATGTTGAGAACAGACGTGGATTGTAGTCGATTGAGAATTTAGCTTTGCGCTCCTTGTTCGCTGCTTTTGCCATAGCTATAAGTTTGTGTTAGAATTGTTTGCGATTCGATAGAGGGCCCTCGCGCCCCATTTTCCGGCGACAAAGATACAACCAAATTGAGAATTGAGAATTGAGAATTGCGATTTTTTTTGATTTTGTTGCGTATATTTGTGGAATAAACCGAGTTTTCATCAACCCAAACGAAACGCAATTAGTTCTTTTGCAACCCAAATGGAAACAACATATCAAACACATAACTATGAAATACGCAATTATCTTGACTGAAAAGGGCGACTATCAGCCAAAGGCTGACCAAGCCCCTACCCTAAGGGGAGGGGTTTGGGAAGGGGGTAAGATGCTTATTTCGCTTTCATTTCCTGCACACTAAACCAAACAACACACAAAACACATACTACTATGAAATACGCAATTATCTTGACCGAAAAGGGCGAAATGAAAGCGGAGCTTTACGAGAACGAGACTCCCATCGCCGTAAACAACTTTATTAAACTTGCCACCTCGCGTTTCTACGACGGCCTTACATTCCACCGCGTCATTCCCGACTTTGTGATTCAGGGCGGATGCCCCATTGGCAACGGTGCAGGCGGCCCCGGCTACACAATCAAGTGTGAGACCTCTGCGCCACGTCAGTACCACGACAGGGGTGTGCTTTCGATGGCCCATAGGGGCAAAGATACGGGTGGCTCGCAGTTTTTCATCTGCCACAACCGCCAGAACACCCAGCACCTCGACGGTGTTCACACCTGCTTCGGCAAGGTTGTCGAGGGCTTGGATGTGATTGACGACATCCGCCCCGGCGACCTCATCCTCTCCATCACCATCGTGGAGGAGTAGTCTGGCTTCCGCACTCAGCCGACACACTAATTGCCGAGTAAAAAAGTAGCGCCACCGCTCAACTGAGTGGTGGCGCTATTATTGGCGCAATTGTCCTACACTACTTGCCACTTAGCAACACATCGTATGCAAGCAACACATCTTTGAGTCCGTTAATTTCTGACTTTGTCAGTGTGCGCGTTTCTGAGTATTTACCGCTCAAACGCATTTTAAGACTCTTACCCTCAACCATTTGCTGGATAAAACCATAGATTTCTGTCGTAACTGGCACATCAATCCACTCCCAGACACGAGTGTTGTTATCGCTTTTCTTATCCGCGAACTCATTGAAAGGAATTTCGAGTGTATTGCCGTCGTATGATAGATAAGCGTTGGTAAAGAAAATCCAACTCTCCCCCTCATAAGACATTTTCAATCTCAGCCAAGCATCGCCATTGTCCCTCTTGCCAATGTATAACGAGACGTGATTGGTGTTGTTGTAGTGAGTGAAATATGGATTGTAGTACCAAGTGATTCCCTCTACATCATCGTATTGTTTTTTGAGCTTATCAACAGCTTTCAAACGTTTGGCGTTGAGTTCTTTTTCAGCCTTTTCTTTCTCGTCTATGAGTTTGTTGAGCGCCGCCTGCGCTTGTTCACATTCAGCCGAGGTGGGATGATATTTGCGCAACTGCTCACACACCTGACGTAGTGCCTCTATATCTTTGTTTTGTACCAAAGTAGCGACCTCTGCATAAAGCCTATCGGGGGTGTTTTGGTATTTTTGAATTTCCTCTTTGAGTGCCTCGTTTTCGGCTACCACTGCGTCGTAATCCGACTGACTTGGGCCGGCAAACAGACCTACCACAAGTAAAGCAAGTAGAATAATCAGAATGATTTTGAATCCTTTTTTCATAATTATACAATGTTTCGGTTAATAATTGTTGTAAATGTGATTGCTGTACTTTGGCCGTTTACAAAAAAAAAGAAACGTGGGCTTACTTATTGCAACGAGGTACGACCAAGCACCCGCAAAAACAAAAGCACAACCCACGCCATAGGGCGTGAGCATTTAGTGTGCCTATTGGTTTTTGCTTAGTAAAAAATTGGTCGTTTTCGTTGCATTCCAATAGCCTAAATGCCATCAAAAAGAACTGCGTATTCCGCAATTCACCACAAATGTAGGAATTTATTTTGCAAAATACAAACACCACCCCATCCACAGCAACAATCAGCAATCACCCCAAAACACTTGGGTATTTAAAAAGATACCCAAGTTCAAATGGAAAAATGAAAATGGAAAATGGAAAATTGAGGTGCGCCTGTGGCGCAGGTATTAAAAAAGATACCCACGTTTGAGTTGAGTGTTGAGCGTTTTCGACTAAGGGCGTTAAGGCCATTAAAGCCCCTAAGGCCCTTAATGTTTTTAAGGACTTCGGTCGGGAGCACCACCCTCACAAAACGGAGCTTGCTCCGCGTCTTGCCACGACTGCCGTAGGCAGGCGGTTGGCATCTACCGCTCTGAGTAGTCAGCTCTGCGCCTACGGAGCGGGACAGACCTCACCCCTGCTTCGCAGACCCTCCCCTAACTTAGGGGAGGGAAGTATCAAATGGAAAATGGAAAATTGAAAATGGAAAATTTCGGTGCGTTTTGGTGCGGGTATCAGAAAAGATACCTATCTTTGCAATAATCAAACACAAACATCGAAAGCAAATGACCACCAAAAACAAATCTACACTCAGGGCGTTTGATATTGCCATAATACTCATCACGATTCTATCGGCGTTGGCTTATTCGCTCATTATGAAGAAGTTTGAGCTGCTGGGCACGATAGCTCTGATGATGGGTGTTACGGGCACGGTGCTGAGTGCCAAGCGAAGCATCTGGAATTTTCTGTTCAGCGCCGTAAACGTCAGTCTCTACGCCATAATCGCCTTCCAGACAAGCAATTACGGTCAGGCTGCACTCAACGCACTCTACTATCTGCCTATGCAGGTGGTGGGTTACTTGGCGTGGAGCAGGCGCAAAGATTCGTCGGACAAGTCGAAGGTCAGGACTCGTTCTATGCGTCCATTGCACCTTCTTTTGGCCGTCGTAGGCACTGCGGTGGGCACAATCATTTTGGCCTACATCTTGGGCCACTACACCGACGCAGGGCAGCCTCTGAAAGATGGTTTCATCACCACCGTATTTATCATTGGTCAGATTCTGATGACCTTAGCCTTCTGGGAGCAGTGGTTTTTCTGGTTGGCGGGCAACCTGCTGAATGTGGCGCTGTGGGCCGTGGTTATGGCCGAGGGCGAGATGGTGGGCGGACTGATGTTGATAAAATACGCAATGTACACCATCAACTCCATCAATGGCATAATCATCTGGCGCAGAGGTGCTAAGCAGTCGCAGCAGCAACAGCAACAGCCTCAGCAAGAGTAGCACGCCCCCGAAGTCACACTACCCCACTCCGAGGTCGGTATTCTCTACAAGAACTTCTGCCTTGGGGTCGGAGGCGAGAGTGGGTGCAAGCTCGTTCTCAAACCACCGAGCAAGCTCCTCATCGCGGCGCACCGAGGTGCTATTGGGGCAGAACAGATTGACGCTATAATAGTCGAACAACTCACGAGCGAGAGCAACATCCCTAAGGATTTGCTCTCGTTTTTGTCCCTCCACCCCCACAAGCAGGCATACGCCTCGGAAGTAGCGGGCCACGTCTTCGGGCTCGACCTCCTCGCCCACGCCCTTATTCCACGCCCTGCGCAACCCCCCGTCGAAGCTCTCAATGCCACAGCGGAACTTCACCTCGGCAGGGGCAAAGCGCTCGGCAAACGAGGCCAAATGGTGGCGATAGAGGTAGTGGGCCTCAAACCAAATGGTGTGGATATGTCGCTCCCTGACAACTTGGGCGAGTAGTTGGAGTGTTCTCTCGTCGAGTTCCATAGCCGAGCCGGAGTTGATAACGTCCAGCACGCCATAGCAGCCCGTAACCTGCTCCAACACAGCACGATTGACCTCGTAGGGGTCGGCACTCACATCGCCATAGTAGTCGCAGAAGGTGCAGCCACGCCAACGGCATCCGCGCCCTTGCAGGAGCAGAAATTCGCGTGGGAACTTGCTATCGATAAGTGAGTAGCGTTGCATAGCCGAGCTTTACGAGGGGAATGTTGGGCGATTTATGTTGCGCTGGTGTGGCGACGGATAAATCCGATGGCAGCATAGGCCAGAGGAGTGCCAAAGAGCACCTCGATGGCGAGTTTGAGCACATATTGCAAGATGCACATCATAACCAAGTCGTGGGCCGAGACCACACCCGCAAAGGCTATCAGCACAAAGGGCAGCGAGTCGAACAGGTAGCCCACCATAGAGCTACCTATAGTACGCACCCACAATCGGCGACCTCGGGTGGCTCTCTTTATGCGCTCCATACACCACGCATTCGACAGCTCGCCCAGCGCAAAGCCCACCAGCGAGCCGAGCACTATGCGTGGCACATAGTCGAACATTGTGTTGTAGGCCGCCTCGGTTGTGGCAAGATAGTCGGGCGAGGGAAGCCACACCCCGATGCGGGTGCAGATGACCATCAGCACATTACAAAAGAGTGTCAGCAGGATGACCTTGCGGGTGGTGCGATAGCCCCAAATCTCCGTCAGCACATCGCCAAGCATATAGGCCATAGGGAAGGTTATGGTGCCTGCGTCGAAGAAGAAGAGGTTGGCCAGTCCCACAACCTTGACGGCCATAACATTGGAGACGAGGTAGAGGGTGACAAAGAGTGTTGTCACCACAAGCAGCATCGACTGCCTACTAATCTGTACCGAACTGCGGGATTGCCCTTTGGGAGCATCGGGGCTCTTAGTGGGCGTACAAGAGGCACACTCAGCGGTGTGCTGTTCGGTTTTGAAAGGGTTTTCCGGAACCTTGTTTGTCATAATAGTTTTCTACTTATTCGGCCACAAAGGTAGTACTTTTTGTTGATTCTCACAACAGCCAACGCTCGGCCAACCGACGGCCCACACGTCTGAGATTGGCTTGGGCCACCTCTTTTTGGAGCGCACACGACAGCTCCACACCCTCGGGTGTGGCCTCCACAATCTGCTCAAAACCTGCCGTTTGCAACTCCTCCGACCACTCCACGCTGCCACCCACAGCAACGACTGGGAGTGCCATATCTTTGGCCCTGTGCAACACCACCGAAGGCAGTTTGCCGAGCATAGTCTGAGCATCTATGCGCCCCTCGCCCGTAATCACAACACAGCTCCCCTCGGCCCTCTGAGCGAAGCGACACCTCTGGGCTATAAGCTCACCTCCGCTACAAATATCTCCTCCAAGCAAGGCCCACAGCGCACCGCCCATACCGCCTGCTGCTCCTGCCCCCTGAGCCGAGCGCATATCGCGCCCCGAGAAGGCCAAGACCACCTCGGCAAAGTGTGTAGCGCCCTCTTCGAGAGCCTCCACATCGCTGGGAGAAGCCCCCTTCTGAGGAGCAAAGAGGCGGGCAGCACCACGAGGGCCACAAAGCGGGCTCATAACATCCGTAGCCACATCAAACGCCACCCCTTTTAGCAACCTTTGCACAGCTTCGGTAGCCACAATCGTTGCCACACGAGTTAGGTTGCAGGCCAAAGGTTCTACACCACGACCCTCTGAGTCGAAGAGTTCAAATCCCAGTTCGGCAAGCATACCCACACCTGAGTCGCAGGTGGAGCTACCTCCCAAGCAAACAACAACCCTACGTGCTCCCGACTGCTCGATGGCGTGGCGAATCATCTGCCCCACACCACGCGAGGAGGCCACCATAGGATTGCGCTCCGAGGGCGAGAGTAACCCCAGACCCACCGCTTGGGCCACCTCCACAACAGCCACCCCGTCGGTCAAAAGGGCGTAGTGGCCAACTATGGGTCGGCCCAATGGGTCGGAGAGCGTAAGTTCAACCCTGCGGCCCGCCAGCGCACCAAGCAACACATCCACACTACCCTCGCCTCCGTCGGCCAGAGGTATCTGCTCCACAATGGCTGTGGGGCATACCGAGAGCACCCCCTCGGCAAGTGCTGAGGTGGCCTCAATGGAGCTGAGTGACCCCTTGAAGGAGTCGGTTGCTATGGTTAGTTTTTTCATCTGCCGGCCTTTTTGTGACTTCAAAGATAGCGGTTTTGTGTAAAACCAACGCCCTAAGTGACCCCTTTTATACGATTATATCTCATTTTGTCGTTTCAATTCTCATAAATAAAGAGTACATTTGTGGTCAAATCACAAAGAAAAACTTATAGCATAAAATGTTTATCGTTCAACTCATCATAGGAGCTGCACTCCTCGCACTGGGTGCAAACTATCTCACCGAGGGCTCTTCGGCCATAGCCAAGCGCTTCAACCTCTCGGAGTTTCTGATTGGCGCAACAATCGTTGCCATTGGTACGTCGATGCCCGAGCTGGTTGTCAGCACAATGAGTGCCATTCAGGGGCAAGGCGACGTTTCGATGGGCAACATCGTAGGCTCAAACATCCTGAACATCTACCTCATCTTGGGACTTACGGCCTTCATTTCGCCAATGACACTCAAAGGCGAGAACATCCGACGCGACATCCCAATCTACATAGCCACCTCGTTGCTGCTCTGCCTGTTGGCGCTCGATAGCTCGTTCTTTGGCTCGGCAGTCAATCGCTTGGGTCGCATCGACGGCATCGTACTACTGATTGGTTACGGCCTTTTTATGTGGCTGATAATTAGTGGCGAGAAACGAGCCGTCACACCCACATCCCCCACCCCCTCGCAAGCCAACACCAAGTCGAAGGGTGGCAAATTGTGGCTCAGCGCTCTGATGGTTGTCGGAGGCTTGGCAGGCCTTGTGTGGGGTGCAGACCTCTTCCTCGACGGAGCTATTGTCTTGGCCCACAAGGTGGGTCTGAGCGAGGCTGTCATCAGCATTGTGCTGGTGGCTCTGGGTACATCGCTACCCGAGCTTTGCACCTCGGTAATTGCGGCCATAAAAGGCAATACCGACATCGCTCTGGGCAATCTGCTCGGCTCTAACATATCGAACATACTGCTTATTCTCGGTCTGAGCGCCACAATCAATCCGCTGACCCTCGGAGGAGTAAATATGGTAGATATGGGCGTGATGTTCTCCACGAGCATTGCTGTGTTGCTGACCGTATTCTGCTTCAAGCGCTCGAAGGTCGATAGGATAGAGGGAGCTATCTTCCTGCTAATCTATGTTATCTACACCCTCTACCTACTCCGATAGCAAACCTTAATACAACCTCATAACACTATGAAAACTACAACAACCAAAACCCTACTGCTGACGCTTTTGCTCGCCCTTGTGGCCACCTCAACCCTCAGCGCCCGACCTCTGGGCAAGAAAGACTATCTGCGTCGCTACGAGAAATTCATAACCAAAGTGGAGGCCGACTATAAAACCTGCACCGACAAGGAGTGGGAGCGCTACAACGAGCTCCACAAACGCTACTCCAAAGAGTACTATGCCGACTACAAGAGCGAACTGACGAGCGAGGAGATGAAACTCATCAACGACTGGAAAGCCTCGTTCATCTACCTGAGAACCAAACGTGGAGTGACGGGCTTCATTGACGACACCAAGGAGTATGTCGAGAGTGGCGAGATGAAGAGTGACATCGAGAACACAATAGATGTGATTGGCAAAACCGCCAAAAAAGCCATCGACGACTTAGAGGAGTAACTCTTCCGCAGAGTTTTAATACCAAAAAACAAAGCAGGCTGCACCCAAAGGTGCAGCCTGCCTGCTTTTTATGATTTTGTTGGGGGGATGCAATAGGGGCTGTATGGCCCTAATGCTGGGAGGGTTGGGGATATACAACAGGGGGTCTTGGCCCTAATGGTGGGAGGGTTGATGGTGGCGGCGGCAGAGCCTCAGGCCACGAACAATCTCACCCACAAGAAGCACAGGCGAGGTTATCAGCAATATCCTGAGCCAATCCTGCAACTCCAAAGGTGCAACGCTGAAAAGCGAGCCTGCGAAATTGACAATCAGCACCTGACCGCCCAAAATCGCAATGGCAATCAGCACAAAGCCTTTGCTATAAGACTCTCTAACCCTCTGGGGGCAGACAAACAAGTCGCGCACGTCCATCAGCAAGCTCCTACCGCTACGCATATACTTGGCGTTAAACAAGTTCCAGAACTGCATCACAACAAACACCGAGAAGAAAATAGCCATCTCCTTGCCGTCGAGGTGGGCCTTGATGTGGCTACCGTCGAACATTCCGCTGAAAAAGAGCCTCAGGTTGTCGGCACTAATCAGCTCGGCCACCGACTCCACATTGGTATGCCAGAGCAGTTGCCAAAGTCCCACAAGCATCACAAAGAAGAGCACACCGCACGAGAGAATCTGCACCAGCATAGCCCTGTCGATGATATGGCTCTTGGGGTGGCGAGGTTTGTCGTAGAGCACCTTCTTATCGGCCGGCAGCGACGAGAGCGCCATAGCTGCAAAGGTATCCATAACCAGATTGACCCAGAGCATCTGAGTAACCGTCAGAGGCGAATCCATACCCATAAACGCACCAAGCAGCACAATCAGACAGGCGCAAATGTTGATGGTCATCTGGAATACAATAAAGCGACGGATATTCAGGTAGAGTGAGCGACCCCACATAATGGCCTTATTGATACTCGAAAAAGAGTTGTCGATGATGGTAATGTCGCTGGCCTCTTTGGCACGCGAAGTGCCGTCGCCCATCGACAAGCCCACCTGAGCCTTATTGAGTGCGGGAGCGTCGTTGGTGCCATCGCCTGTAACGGCCACAACCTCGCCGGCCTCCTGCAACAACTCCACCAAACGAGCCTTATCCTCGGGGCGGGCACGCGAGAGAATCTTGAAGTTCGCATCGCTAACAAGTCGCAAGGCCTCGTCGTGCTCCATAGCTGCAAACTCGCTTCCGGTAATCATCTGTGGGGCTTCATCGGGGGCAAGAAGGCCAATCTGGCGGCCTATCTCGTTGGCTGTGCCGGAGTTGTCGCCCGTAACGATAATAACCCTAACGTGGGCATTGTTCTTACACATATCAATAGCCTCCCTTACATCCTCTCGGATGGGGTCGGCAATGCCCACAACGCCCAAGAACTCAATCTCCTCGTGACCATCAGACCAGCGACCTACGGCAAAGCCAAGTGTGCGCAGAGCTTTCGACTGGTAGCCGGCAAGCAGAGCCTCAACCTCCTCACGCGAGTGACCGCCCGCAATCCTATCGGACATATCGAGCACAATCTCGGGCGCACCCTTAATAAAGTGGATTTGCTCCTGAGAGTCGGCCAGAGTGAAGGTGGTGTGCATAGCTTTCGTATCGGTGGAGAAGGGTATCTGATTGAGAATGGTTGCACTCTCACGCAAAGCAGCATAGTCGATGCCGAGGTTGTGAAGCCACTCCAACATTGCACACTCGGTTGGGTTGCCAATCTTCTGCAAGCCTCCCTCGCTGTCGATACTAAGTTCGGCAGTGGAGTTGATGGCAATGTTGGCCACCACATCCTCACGTGGGCCAAAAATCTCGCTCTCCACGACGGTCATACGGTTCTGTGTCAGTGTGCCCGTTTTGTCGGTGCAGATGACCGTTGCTGCGCCCATAGTCTCGCAGGCGTGGAGCTTACGCACCAAATTGTTCTCGCGGAGCATACGACGCATACTCAGCGCCAAGCTCACCGTAACACTCATTGGAAGTCCCTCTGGCACAGCCACAACGATGAGCGTTACGGCAATCATCAGCGAGCCCAAGACATACTCCACAACGCTCACCCAGTCGTATGCCCCCGTAGCAAACATATCGGAGGTAAAGAAGAGGATTGTGCGCCCCACCAAAATCAGCAGAGCCACCACAAAGCTCACCGTAGAGATGTTGCCACTGAGCCTTTCGAGCTGACTATTCAGAGGGGTCTGCACCTGCTCGGCATTTTGGATGCTGAGCGCACCCTTGCCCTCTTCGGTCTGCGTTCCTACGGCCTCTACCAAATAGGTGGCCACACCCTCAATAATGGTTGAGCCACGCAGCAGGAAGTTGGAGGGATAGGTTGCCTCGGGGTCGAACTGCTCCTCGTCGGTGGTCTTGTTGGCATACATTTCGCCAGTGAAGTTAGACTCATCGACCCTCAGCGTGGAGGCTTCGAGCAAAACTCCGTCGGCGGGCACTTCGTCGCCACTCTCCAATCTGACCACATCGCCCACAACCACATCCTGACGCTGAATACGTCTAAGGCGTGGTGCTGAGCCTTCGTCTTTGCGACGAAAGACCTTTATGGGCCTCTCGTCTTTGACTTTCAGCAGCACCTCAAACTCTTTTTCGGCCCTAACCTCAAAGATGAAGCCAACGCCCGTAGCCAACAGCAGTGCCACAAGCACACCGATGGGTTCGAGCAGCACCTCGCTACCCTTGCCCATAAACAAGGCCTCGTAGAGCGAAACACCCAACGAGAGGGCAAAAACCACCAACAAGACAATGATGATTGGGTCTTTGAACTTTTTAAGATAGGCTTTCCACAACGACTCTTTTTCGGGTGGAGGTATGATGTTGCCTCCACGTCCTCGGATGACAGCCTCGCTATTATCCGCCAGAGCCTGAGATAGATATTTTGCTTTCTTTGCCATAGAAACAAACAAATAAATAATAGTTTTTAAGTTGAGGGGTTTGGTTTAAGTCCTGCAAAGATAGGGCAAAAAACAAGCCTGCTGCCAAAAATCCAAACGTTTGGATTTTTGGCAGCAGGCCAACTCTATCTATCACGCCAAATCTTAGCGCAACTTCCTAAACACGCTCCAATCCCTCAGAGGCACAATCCCCTCGGGGCTCTCAACCCAGATGAGCGACTGGCTCAATTCGACATAGTAGCTACGGGTGGAGTTGCAGAATTGCACACAGTAGCTCTCCTTGTGGTCGAGGTCATAGACAGAGCCAAAGCCACTATTGAGGTAGTTTTTCAGCGAACTGCGGTGGCGCAGGATACTCACAATACGACCCACAAAGCCACGTTGTTCTTCATCTTTGGTGGAGATTGCATCGTAGAGAGTAATAAGATTATATATAAGGTATGCCCAAGCAGTACCAATCCCCAGCAGCCTCTCTTTCAGCTCCACAGCATCCAACTGGCCGCTCTCCACCTGTGGGGCTACCTCTTCGCCGGTGAGATAGTCGATAGCCTCGTTGAAACACTTTTGGTCTATACCCGCCTTACCATAGCTTAGCAGCAGCAGGTAGAAACTCTTGGCCTGAGGAGCCGACTCGAATCGCACCTTGCGACCATCCAAGTCGCGCAAGATGAAGTTGTTGTTCCTATCTATCAATATGGTGCTCATAATCTTCGACTCCGAGCCGAGGTAGTCGTAGAGCAGGCGGTGGTAGCCCTCGTAGGAGAGTTGGTAGGTGGGACGGCTGATGGCCATAAGGAATTGGAGTATGCGCTCCACCATAGCCTCGCCCACATCCAAGCACAAGAAGTCGGCGTGGCGCAACACCTCCCCGTCGTCGTTGAGCAGATAGTCGTCTTGGATTTTGACCATAACAAAAGCGCCATAGCCCACCTGCTCAGCACCAATGCCATAGCGAGAAGAGACCACCTTATAGAAGGTGGAGGTGGTCATATCGTTCAGCACCGAGCGCAGATTGATAATCTTCGAGTGGTCGCCCGTTGGGGCAATAAATTCGAGTGAACGACGCAACAGAGCCAAGCTATCGCCCCCCTCGTCGAAGCCAGACCAACGTTGTTGCAAGTCGGCAATAACCCTCGGCAGGAAGAAAAACTCATAGCCGGCATCGCTCAGCGCCTTGGTCAGCAGCAACGACTGATACTTATCGTCCATAATACGATAGACACTCTCGTTGCGCTCCTGCTCCAAATAGACCATCTGATTCATTGCACACTCGGCATTCATATGCGAAGAGGTGACAACCCTGCTCCAACCCGACGACACGGGCAACAAAGCCAACTTCACAGCCGAGAAGAGCAACATCTCGCGCGAATCGACATTGCTGTCGATAGAGATAATGCGCTCCAAGCACTCCACAATAATCTCGCGTGCCTCGTCGGAGAGAGTGAGCAGATTGTCGATAGCCTGTTGCAAAGAGACATAGTGCATCATCTCCAAACCACTGGCGGGCATATCGCACGCCTCTTGGAGCTGACTCAGCAGAGTAATCTCGTTGCCGTGAATTTGATTGTCGGCTTTCATCAAATCGACAGCCACCTTGAAGAGCGAGCGTTTGTGCGTCGCCCCCAATCCCATACTATTTATCCTCTCAAACATCCCTATATTCTCTTACATTTGGTTTTCAGCCTCCCCACAGAAACCGCCTACAAATCTATTAGTTGGTCGGAATACTGGCAGCCTTAATCTTGAAGTAGTTGTTCTCCTCCTCCAAAAGACGATACTCGCCGTGGGAGCTCCAACCCGCAGGGCGGTCTTTAATCTCCATATCCTCGCCCGTATCGTTGGCCACATAGTCGCGTATCTTTGAGTGCCACTGGATGATGCGCTGGCGGCTCGACTCGTAGTCCATATATCCGCCTGCGGGGTGGACAAGCTCGCCCAGGTACTCAACATAGAGCGCCTTGTAGTCGTCGAACTGCAACACCTTAGCCACCAGAGGATTGTCGTTGCCATTGCCCCACTGCAAAGGATTGTGACGAGCCGCATCGCTCTGCACACCACAGTTGAGCGTCGTACCGAGCGAGTTGTCGTAGTCGTAGGGGATGAAGTAGAACTTATAGCCCTCCGTAGCTCCGTTATTGAAGTAGATGTAGTAGTTGTTAGAGTTGTTCCAGTAGTCGTCCCACATACCTACGGCCACATTTACAGCGTAGGTTTTCAGAAACAAGGGGATGTCGATAACCTCGCCAAGCCAGTCGTGTAGCTCCTGACCACTCTTCGAGTTGAGCTTGCGCATAAAATCTTTCAGCTGGCTCTTGGCCGAGGAGAAAGAGTTGTGCTCGGTTTTCAGCTCATAGACCCACTCCTCGTCGGTATCTTGGTCGAGGCCAAATTTCCAGTCGTCGTTGTAGTTTTTCAGGTCAGCACCCCAGCTACATTTCCAGAGGTTGCCCTTATGACCGCCAAAGAGGTCGGAGCGAATCTCCAAATACTCGTCGTCGATGGTTTCGAGCATACCATAGACACCAAAGTAGGCAGGCTTAGCGTCGCCCTCAACGTGAATCCACAAGCGGCAGTAGATGTCACGAATGGCAGTCCAAACACCATAGCGACGGAACAAATCGTAGCTGAAAACCTCCCTCACATACATTGGGTCGTCCTTAAACCATTTCAAATGTACCTTCCTCACGCCACCAATGGTATGGTCGGAGTCTTTGTGGAACTTGCGGAAGTTGAGCTGAGTGTGGAAGTGGTGCCAGTCGGGATTCTCCCTGTTGTGCATCTCGCCACCATTGCCCTCGGGACGACGACGCGAAGTGTTGCCACGCAAGCGCCAGCCGGCCTCCTTAAACTCAAACACATCTACACCATTGTCGAAGGTCACATCGCCCTTGAAGTACTGCTTGGTGGAGTTGTTCTGGTCGAAGGTTTCGAGCATACGATTCCATTCGCTCTCGCTCACCGAGAGGGTAATCTTGGGCATAGAGCCCTCGTTCCAGACGTAGTTTACCGATTCGAGCAACGAAGATGTGCCAATATCGGGGTTGGTTGTGCCACCGCCATTGTCGCCGCCTCCGCCATTGTCACCGCCATTGTCGGGCTCAACAAAAACCACATCCGTATGGGTGAATTTCGACACCAACTGGCCACTATTGCTCTCGCCCGGGGTAGCTCCATCAACCACCCACCACTCGCCCACTCCGTCGGGCATACGGGCTGCCAAATCGAAGGTGTACTCCACATCGCCATCCCACTCATCGTTGCTGGCAGGGTGAGCCACAGCAGTATTGACAAAGTGATCTACATAAGCACCCTCGGCATCGACCAACTCCAACAAGAGCGACTTCTTGCCCGATATGCCCGACTCACTCACACCCAGCGACACACCTGCATAGCTATCGGTACGCCCCTTGCAGTTGAGCACCGCAAATCCGTGAGGAGGGATGATAGTGCCGTCGGGAATGTAGTAGGAGCCTGTGCCATCGGCATTGCCAAGTGGGGCTGCGTTGTTCTTCACAATAGTCCAACCACCAACATAGGCCTCTTGGTCGGCTTTATTGTAGAGTTCGATATACTTAGCATCGGTATTGACCTCGTTTATAACCACATCGCCCTTGCCCATACCCTCGCCATCGGGCTTGGTGGGAACAAAGGTTATGCACGATGTAACACACAAGGCCGCAACCAAAGCACTCACAATTTTCCTCATCATATCTAATCTATTATAGTTTTACTTAATTTTCTATCATCGAATCGGGGCAAACATCTCGCTACCAATATCCACCCTCAGAGCAATAACCTGCTGCCAGCCCCAATGCACACCATCGAAATGGTGTACCGACGAGAATCGCAGCGACACGCCATTGTTCAAGTTGGGCTCCCAGTAGAGCTCCAAGCGATTGTAGTAGCCACTCTTGCCCACGCGGTAGAAGGGGTCGCCCGAATAAAGATTCGAGCCATACACCGCCCCATTGGCATCCTCGTAGGGCATATTCCAATAGGGCATAAGGTCTTGACCCTTATAGAACGTATCGACCAAGCCCACGTGGTTGCGCTGCATAGTGAGAGTAAGCTCATATCCACCCGGCATCACAGGCTTGCCAATGTGGTAGCGGTCGTTCTGGTAGCCCTGCAACCACGAGGCCTGAAACGAAAACTCGGTCAGCATAAAGAGCGACGACAAGTCAATGCCGAGATAGACGTTGAGCAACCCATTATCGACCACCCCACGAGCCGTATCGCTCTGGGCGTGATGGTGGAGCATAAGGTTGTAGCCCGCATAGGAGAGGCTCTTCTTGGCCTCGCCCGAAACCAACAGAGTGAACATCTCGCGACGTGAGTGAGAGCGCAGACCGTTCCAATCGCAGGCCACCTCCAACCACCAGTAACTCGACGTATAACGCAACATAGCACCCTCAATGGTGGGGTTGTAGAACCAGTAGGTATCGTCGAAGGTGGCACGCGAAAAGCGCCCCCTGAGTTTGGAGCAAGGGAAAAGACCGAGCGATGCTCTCAAACGAGAGCGCGAGTCGGCAAAGTCGTAGTAGGCAATGAAACTGGGCGAGTCGAAAAACTTCTGACTACCCATATCGGCGTGCAACGTTGCACCAATCATAAGGTTGTGACCGTAGCCCCAACCAAGACCCGCCTCGGGAGTGATATTTGCACCAAAAATAGTCTCCGAGGGAGCAATCATCTTGCTGGGGTCGCCATACTCGCGGTTGTCGAAACGAAAATCGAAATCGGCATTCCACACAAACTCTTGGGCTATGGCTGCACTGGGCACAACCACAGCCATCAGAGCCAAAAGTCCGATGTATAGTAAAAATCGTTTCACGTCACAAAAGTATAACTTTTTTCCAATTTGACCACAAATATGTATATTTGTGCTAACAATTAACTCAAACTACTATGAAGGATTTTTTCGAGAGTGTCGATGTAGCCACCACAGTGTGCGACCTCGACGGCAATGTAATCTACCAAAACAAACGCGCCCAGCAGGTGCTGGGCGATGCTCGTGGCCACAACCTCAAAGAGTGCCACCAACCCGCCTCGTGGGCAAAAATAGTTGAGATGCTCACCCTCGGCAGCTCCAACGCCTACACCATCGAGAAGGGCGGTGTGCGCAAACTCATCTACCAAACCCCGTGGTACGACAACGGCGCAGTAGCCGGCCTTGTGGAGTACTCCATAGTCCTGCCCGAAGCTATGCCCCACAAAGTCAGAGGGAATTAAAATTGAAAAATGAAAATTGAAAATTGAAAATTGTGGTGCGCCTACGGCGCAGGTATTAAAAAAGATACCCAAGAATGAGGCAAAAGGTTGGGGTGGGTGAAGTGCGACAATAACAGCATCAATGCTCACAAGCTCAACACAATAAACCGACAGTTGTAATATTGACAAAACTCTCCGACACGCATCTCGTTAATGCAAGTTTCGGGATCTCGCTTAATTGAAATCCCGAAACTCGCATTAAAATACTTGTCAGTAACTTTTATGAATTAAGAGTTTGTTATACATTTTGTTACATCAGTAGCAACATATCCCATAGGACTCTCGACAGCACATTGAACGTAGTAAGTGGTACCTTTGTCTAACCCTGTTATTCGAGCATAAATATACGAGCCATTGATTGTGGCATTAATATATTTTGACGGATTTGGCGTTGTCCCATAATAAATCCTTGCACCAGTAATCTTAGTCTCAGATTTATTGTAAATCTTATATTCAACTTTTAATGATGATGTAGTTGCAGTAAAATCATAGAATCCAATATCTGGTGTTTCATAATCACCCGAATTATCATTGGAACCGCCACTGCCAGTATTACCATTACTATCCTCCTCGATGTTGCCTCCAGACAACTCAAAGGGAACTATTCTTGTACCCGAGGCATCTGTCATCTGATACTTCAAAACTATTGTATTAACCTTAGCATCTATAATGCTTGCGTTGGATTTATATGCTGCAAGAATCATCAACGTTCGCCACACGCCTCCATTACTTCCGTAGATATCCACCTCATAATCATTTCTCCAAGACATCATCCAAGGTTTTTCATTCACATACCATTCGTATTCGTCCAAACTCTCACCATTCACCTCATCTACTCGATCTCCATTCTCATCGTGCACAGACATAATTCTAATCCCATCAAATACCCCATTTTGTCCAAAAATAAGAAGTTCATAGTCACTATAAGTGTAATTATCAAAATACGGTGCATCAGCACAATTGTACAGACTAAGCCAACGCCCTACTAATGCCTTAGAAAAATAGACGTCTTGCATTTTATTGCCCGAGCCTTTGCGGTGACTGATATAATACGCTGGTACAGGTCCTCCTGCCTCTATGTTACCTTTATACAAACCCCTAACAGTTGCCAATGTAACATTATCTCCAACTTTCAGCCCCAACTTGGAAAATGATTTATCATTGGTATTTGACTTACTAGATGTCAAACCATAGACATAAACAGCACCTCCACTATCATCACAAATCGTAAAATCACCATATTCAGCATCTTCTATATCAATGATATCACCAGATAACTTATACCATATTCCATCATTGGGTGCTGCATTCTCAATAAACTCCAAAATTGATACACTGCGCAGTTTGCTGCCATTTGTACTTGAACCAGAGCCAGAATTGGAACCAGAATCAGACCCCGTATCATCATTATCGTAATCTCCCCACGAGTTATTTCCCGAATTGTCTTGATAATCTTCTTCACAACCCACAAAGCACATTGCTAATATGAGTAAAAATACAACTACATACTTCTTCATATACTTTAATTTTAATAATTATTATCTGTGTCCGGTACCATTACACGATGTACAACGAGTATGATAGTGTCCAGCAGGAACCATTTTGCCACATTCACTACAATACTTATCGGAAGCGCTGCTTCCCACATAAGTAAGTTTCTCTACTCTGCCAGTACCCTTACACACATAGCAAACATCTGATGAGGTCGTATTCGATGAGGAACCACCACTATAAGAATCGCCAACATACGCGCCATATGTAGGATATGCACCATAGCCATATCCACCACTCATTGGCATCGAATAAGGCATAGACATTGCACCCATCGTATATAGCAATGTTTCTAAAATCACCTCACAGGAAGTCAGAGTAAGTGCCAAACAACACATACACAAGAACCTGAAAACCCTTTTCATTAAGTTAAATTATTTAAGTTAAACATACTGTTGTGCTACTTGCACTCATTGCCAGCAGATGACAACCGTTTAACTCAAAAAAGAAAACGTGGGTGCGCTTATTGATAAGAAGGTACGACCAAGCACCCATACGAACATAAGCACAACCCACGCCATAGGGCGTGAGCATTTAGTGTGCCTATTGTGTGTTCGTAGTAATAAATTGGTCGTTTTACTTATCAACCACAACAGCCTAAATGTCATCAAAAAGAACTGCGTATTCCGCAATTCATCGACAAAGATAACAATTGTTCCCCAATATCCAAACACCCCCTCACAATGTCCCCTTTTGTTCTCGGGTATTAAAAAAGATACCTGTGAATGAGGTGGGTGGTATTTTCCTCTGTTAAACGGTGCATACAACTGCCACGGGGCACCAATAGGAGGCGTGGGTATTAAAAAAGATACCCGCGTTTTATATTAGGACTTAGGTCTTTCGACGTTGGACGTTAGACTGCGCCTTCGGCGCGACAGACCTCTCCCCTGCTTCGCAGACCCTCCCCTAACTTAGGGGAGGAGTGGTTGTGGGGCGAAAGACGCCCTTATAACCCTTGTAACCATTGCGACCCTTGTGACCCCTGTGACCCCTGTGCCCCCTGCTACCCCTGTGCCCCCTGCTACCCCTGTAAAAAACACTCGGGTATTAAAAAAGATACCCGAGAAATTGTGGGTCGGGAAAATGTCGAGTGCGATTTGTGGAGGGATTTTTGTGCCAAACAAGAAGGTAGCTCCGCAGTTTGCTTGGGCAAATGAGGAAGCTACCTATCGCAGTTTGGTGCAAAAAGCACCCACAAGGCGCACTCGGTCGTGCTATTTCAACCTCAGGAAAGAGTAGCCAAACCTCTCGCAGGCAGCCCTATCCAACTCCTCGCGCACCGAGGGGTGGGCAATCTCAATCAGGGCCTTAGCACGCTCGGCCAAGTTCTTGCCCTTCAAAAATGCAGCGCCATACTCCGTAACCACATACTGGGTCTGGAAGCGGGTAGTAACCACTCCTGCACCCTCGGTAAGTACGGGTTTGATTTTCGACACTCCCTTAGGGGTGATGGAGTTCATTGCAATAAAGGTCTTGCCACCCTCCGAGAGAGCTGCGCCATACATAAAGTCGTGCTGGCCACCCACGCCCGAGAAGATGCGAGTGCCGATGGAGTCGGCACACACCTGACCCGTCAAATCGACCTCAATAGCCGAGTTGATGGCCATAGCCTTAGGATTCTGGCGGATGCGGAAGGGGTCGTTAGTCCAAGCCACATCCTTGACCAAGAGGTCGGGGTTGTGGTCCATATAGTCGTACAGACGGCGTGAGCCAAGCGAGAGGCAACACACAGTTTTGCCCGGCTCGATGACCTTCTGGGAGTTGTTTATCACACCGCTATTTATCAGTGGTACAACGCCATCGGTAAGCGCCTCGGTGTGGAGGCCCAAGTTTTTGTGGTTGGTAAGTGCCGCAAGCACAGCATTGGGTATGCCACCCACGCCAATTTGGAGGGTTGCTCCGTCGGGAATCTGCTCGGCAATGTAGCCGCCAATCTTCCACTCGTCGGCATTGGGCTCAACCGTAGGCAGGGCCACAGGCTCTTCATCGACCCTCACAGCTGCGTCGATGCGGTCGATATGCACCAGAGCGTCGCCATAGGTGTAGGGGATGCGGGGGTTGATTTGGGCAATGATGACCTTTGCTGTCTCGGCAGCGCTCACAGCCAAGTCGGCCGAGATGCCGAAGCTGCAATAGCCCCTCTCGTCGGGCTCGGAGCAGTTGAGCAGTGCCACGTCGTACTTGACGTAACCCTCCCTAACCAGCGCAGGCACTTCGCCCAAGAAGCAGGGCGTGATTGAGCCGTAGCCCGAGGCTATGGCGTTGCGATAGTTGTTGGCCACAAAAAAGCTCTGGGGGATGAAGCTATCCTTCATCTCGGGAGTGCCATAGGGGATGTCGCGCTTGGCCACCGCAAAGGCGCTATATACCTCAACGCCACGCAGTTCAGCGGCACGTGCCACCATTGCATCCACAAGCACCTCGGGCACACTCGTTGAGCCTTGCACATATACTTTATCGTAACTCTTAATCAACTTTGCTGCCTCGGCAGCTGTAACATAATTTGCCATATTTTCTAATTAAAAATGGAAAATTGAAAATGGAGAATTAAGGTGCGCCCACAGCGCAGAGTTTTCTCTCCTTAACCTCCCTAAATTCAATTTTTTAATTAACTGTATTCTTCGGCTACAAGCCTCTCGAACATTGCAAGTCGCTCGTCGAGAAGGTCGTAGTGGTGGGGTTTGATGGCCGACGAGCAGGCGCGTATGCCCTCGTAGGCGGAGCCGGTGGATACAAGCACAATACCACTCACACCGCAGCGCAACAAGTATTCGAGCAGTTTGCCTCCGCTCATATTCTTATAGCCAATCGTGAAGAAGAAGCCGCTACCGACAGGCTCATCGACATCTTTGTCATAGACCAAATGGAAGCCGTGACGAGTGAGAATCTCGCGGATGCGCTCGGTGCGGAGTGCATACTCCCTCACCTCGTCGCGGTAGTTGTAGCTACCCTCGGCAGCCCTCATCATCATCTCGGCCATAGCCATCTGGGCCGAGTGGGAAACACCCGACGAGAGAGTGTATATCAGCTTGTGTACGAATACATTACCAAATGAAGGCAGGCCGTAGCGCTGGCGCAGGTTGTCGCTCTTGCGCTCAAAGAGTTTGTCGGATATGCACGTTACGGCAATACGCTCGCCCGCATAGGAGAATATCTTTGAGCCACTCAGCAGCAAGATGTAGTTGTCGGTATAGGGGGTGACGCTCACCTGGGTGGGCAGACCCGTCTGGGGGTCGTTGGGCTTGCGGAAGTCCATAGTCACATAGGCCAAGTCCTCAATAACCACAGCATCGTACTTGTTGGCCATCTCGCCAATGGTGCGCAACTCCTCCTCGGTCAGACACATCCACGAGGGGTTGTTGGGGTTGGAGTAGAGGATGGCAGCTATGCGACCCGAGCGCAGATACTCCTCCAACTTCGGGCCAAGCCTCTCGGCACGGAAGTTATAGACATCGAAAGCCTCCCTGCGGATGCCCAACACATCGGCTTGGGTCTTTTGCACAGGAAATCCGGGGTCGATGTAGAGAATCGTATCCTTCTTTGGGTCGATGGCCGACACAGCCATAAGCGAGGCAAACGTGCCCTGCATCGAGCCTACGGTGGGGATGCAGTGGGCAGGGGCAACATCAGCACCAATGATAGCCTTCACAAACTTCGATGCGGCAGCCTTCAACTCGGGCTCGCCATCGAGGGCAGGATAAACCGAAGCCACACCCCTGTCGAGGGCAGCCTTCTGTGCCTCCACACCCACCTTAGAAGCAGGCAGACCCGGCACACCAATCTCAAAGTGGATAAACTCTTGGCCACACTGACGCTCAAAGCGCGTCACAAGCGACACAAGCTGACGGATAGAGAGGTCGTCGAGCGAGGCAACCTCAATGCTTTCAAGCGCGCTCTGGATTTGAGCGGCATCAACAATAGTTTTCATTTAGTATAGTAGTGGTTCGTTAGGTTGTTTGTAGATTAGTTTACAAATGTACTATTCTTGCTCGAAACCACCAAACTAATTGAGCCACATTTTCATCAACTGCTAAAAAAATAACAGATAATGTTTGTCGGCCCAAAAATAAAACTTATCTTTGTAGCTAACTTAGCCTACAAAAGTGTGTAGGCGCACGAGAGAAACACCAGTAAAATTAACTCTAAATAACTAAAACTATGAACATTCCCGCAGAATTGAAGTACTCGAAAGACCACGAGTGGATTAAAGTTATCGACGGTAACGAAGCATTGGTAGGCATTACCGATTTTGCTCAGGGCGAGCTTGGCGACATCGTATTTGTTGATGTTCCCACCGTTGGTGAGGTTGTAGGCGCACACGAGGTATTTGGCTCTATCGAGGCCGTAAAGACCGTTTCGGACGTATTTCTGCCCGTTACAGGCGAGGTTTTGGAGCTCAACCCCGAGGTAGATGCCGACCCCGCACTTGTAAATAAAGAGCCCTATGAGGGTGGTTGGCTTGTGCGCATCCGTATGGAGAACCCCGCCGAGCTCGACGACCTGCTCGACGCCGAAGGCTACAAAGCACTCTTGTAGAAGGTAATACAACGCATTTCACAACTGCTGCACAGCTTTGTGTCTGTGCAGCAGTTAGTTGTGCAACAATAAATGTATAACATTATCGAGAATGATAGTCAAAAACCAAACAAGCCTGTTTCTTCTAATAATAGCATTTCTGCTTGTTAGTGCTTGCTCTCCTATCGAAGAGTATGACGATTGCGAATGCCATCATTGCGCAGATGCTGAGTTTGAGATAACATACTGTCCCGAAGAAGAAATAGAGTTGTTGGATTTCAAAGTGGTTTTATATGATAAGGCCGTAGATGAAGCAGGAGAGCCAGTGTGGTTCTACAACTGCGAACCTTCTATGTTGGGCACAGGAGAAATGGAGGATAATTATCTGGTTTACTTGTCATTACTCGCCAAAGGAGATTGCAAATCTCAATTTCACAAACATTTGACATACGTTGGGATAAGCGGAGCCTCTCTGAGCACCAACTACCCCAACAATCATATCTACTCTGTTCATACCTTAGTTACTGAACTTAATCAGAATAACGCATACCAAGGATACACCGCTGAGGACGGCTACCCTTATGACTATCGTTTACCACTCACATTTACGGAATTAGGACTACACAGTGTGACAATTCAATTCTATCAACCTTGTCAAAAGAAATGGTTTCGATTGCCACATATTTTTTTCAACCTACACGCAGATACAGACAATGAAGGACAACTTTTGTGTGGAGGCAAAGTTGAGTTAATCATAAATGAGGAAATAAATTAAGCTAAAAGCTCACAAAAATAGAGAACGCTGAATATCGACCAATAATTAGCGATATAGAATTAAATATTGTAAGAAAAGATTAACATTAATTTCTATCACAAATCACATTAAAAACACAAAACAATGGCAACAAAAGTAACAGTAGTAGGCGCAGGCAACGTAGGTGCAACCGCCGCAAACGTAATGGCTATCCGCAAAGTAGCCAGCGAGGTATGTCTGATCGACATCAAACCCGACCTCTCGGAGGGTAAAGTACTCGATATGTATCAAACCTCCACCCTCTTGGATTTCGACACCAAGCTCGTGGGCGTAACCAACGACTACAAAGCTACCGCTAAGAGCGACGTGGTTGTTATCACCTCGGGTGTTCCCCGCAAACCCGGTATGACTCGCGAGGAGCTCATCGGTGTTAATGCCAACATCGTTAAGTCGGTTGTAAACAACATCTTGCAGTACTCGCCCAAAGCTATCTTCGTAATCGTTTCTAATCCTATGGACACTATGGCCTACCTCACCTTGAAGGCTACCGGCCTGCCCAAAAACCGCGTAATCGGTATGGGTGGCGCTCTGGATTCGTCGCGCTTCCGCTGCTACTTGGCTAAGGCTCTGAAAGCCGACATCCGCGACGTGGATGGTATGGTTATCGGTGGCCACGGCGACACCACTATGATTCCTCTGGTGGAGAAAGCAAGCTATCGCGGTGTGCCCGTAAGCCAGCTCCTGAGCAAGAAGAAACTCCAACAGGTGGCTGCCGACACTATGGTGGGCGGTGCTACCCTGACCAAAATGCTTGGTACTTCGGCTTGGTACGCTCCCGGCGCAGCTATTGCAAGCGTTGTTGAGAGCATCTTGGGCGACCAGAAGAGGGTTATCTCGTCGAGCTGCTACCTCGAAGGCGAGTATGGCGCAGAGGACCTCTTCATCGGTGTTCCCGCTGTTATCGGCAAAAACGGTATCGAGAAGATTCTCAACCTCAAACTCACTCCCGCAGAGAAAGCTCAGTTTGAGGCCAGCGTTGCAGCTGTTAAGAAAACCAACGAGGTGTTGTATGAAATTGGCGCTCTGACCAAATAATTTCAGCCCTCAAAAAAACAAAATGCCACTTCCTTTGGGGAGTGGCATTTTGTTTTTTGTGGTCTAACGTCTAAGGTCTAACGTCTAACGACCTAAGGCCAATGTAAAACTCGAGGCCCGAGTTTTTTTACAGGGGTCGCAGGGGTCACAGGGGTTACAAGGGCGTTTTTCGCTCCACAACCACTCCTCCCCTATGTCAGGGGAGGATGCCCATAGGGCAGGAGAGGTTAGTTTTGCGCCGTAGGCGCAGTCAAACGCCCAACGTCCAACGTCGAAAGTCCTAAGTCAAAATAATTTTGCATTTTGAATTTTGCATTTTGAATTTTGCATTTTGAATTTTGCATTTTGAATTTTGCATTTTGAATTAAAAAACTCGGGTATCTTTTTTAATACCTGCGCCTCTGGCGCACCATAATTTTCAATTCTCAATTTTCAATTTTCAATTTAATTCATATCTTTGTAGGAGAATCAATCAAAAATAGATTATAGATTATGAAAAAACTCCTTACCACGCTTGCTGCTTTGGTAGCAACTTTCACTCTCTTGGCCGAGGAACAAGAGCCCTCGCCTTGGACTATGTCGGGTAGTGCGGGCATAACCGGCTCGCAGATGACCCTCACCAACTGGGCTGCCGGTGGTGACCCCAGTGTGGCCGCCGACTTCCAGTTCAACTACTCCATCGACTACAAGAAGGACGCTCGCCTCTGGCAAAACCGATTGGAGCTTGCCTATGGTCTGAACCGCACCGAGAGCAACGGCCTGCGCAAGACCAACGACAAGATTTACTTCTCCTCCTCCTATGGTCACAAGGTTTACGACCAGCTCTACGTCTCGGCATTAGTGAAGTTCAACACCCAGTTTGCCAACGGCTACGACTACGGTGTGGCCCTGCCCGAGGGTGGCTACAAGCAGACTTCGGGATTTATGGCACCCGCCTATTTCAGTGGCGGTCTTGGTGTGGAGTGGAATCCTAAGAGCTGGCTCTCGGTCAATGCCTCGCCCGCAACGTGGAAGGCTACGGTGGTGAACGACGAGGTGCTGCGCCCCATCTACGGCCTCGACACCAAACCCACCCGCCACGAGTTCGGTGGCAACGTCAAGATTGAGATGAAGGGCACTATCTGGGGCGACCTCTCGGGCTACACCCGTCTGAACCTCTTCTCCAACTTCCTCGACCAACCCCAGAATGTCGATGTCGATTGGACTATGCGCCTCGATTTGAAGATTAACAAGTGGCTCTCGGCCAATGTAAACTTCCACGCCATCTACGACGACGACATCCACATCCCCCAGCCCGACGGCTCGTCGTACCCCTGCTTGCAGGTGCAAGAGGTGGCCGGCATCGGCTTGCTCGTAAAATTCTAATTTCTTAGTTGAAAGCCACGCGGGTTGCAAAATTTTTGCAACCCGCTTTTTTGTTATAGGGGCGCAGAGAGGAGTGAGAAAAGCCCAGTGAACCCAGTGAACTGGGGCTTATGGGCCTTATAGGGCTTATAGGGCTTATAGGGCTTATACGCCCCATTCCCCGACCTTCCTCATAATTTTCAATTCTCAATTCTCAATTTTCGATTTAATTTATATTTTTGTAGAAGAATAACCCAAAAAACAGATTATAGACTATGAAAAAACTACTTATAACCATTTTGGCCCTCGTGGGATTTGCCACCCTCGCCCAAGCGCAGATTGTGCGATCTGCGGTGGTGAAAAAGACCAATGTCGTGGTTGAAAAAGAGAAGATCACAGCGGGTGCTTGGGGTGACGAAATTGGACGCATAGTACATTTCGTTGGTATTCAAACCGACTTTCTCGATGTTGCAGGCTTGGATTACGCAGCACAATATCGTTTTTCGCCACTCTTTTCGGCGGGCGTAGGCATTTGGGGCGGTTATGGCGATTGGTACGAAGACAAACTTGGCATAGAGCTTCGTGCCAATTCGAGAATCTACCCTATGGCTCTCTTCAACCCCCATACCCCCTATCAGCCATTTGTATCCCTCTGGGCGGGCTATTCCACTCCCAATATGTACGAGAAACGCGGTAAAGATTATGGCTACAAACCATTTGTTGCCACCATTGAGGCGGGCTGCGACATCTACACATCAAAACGCCCCATACAACTATCTTTCAACCTCAACTTCTTGTCCTTTGAAGATGGTCACGACCACCAAGAGATTCATTGCTACTTCTACCTCAAAGGAGGTATAAAGTTTTAATTAAGCGCAAATAACTCCATAAGCCTCCGTCGGGAGGCTTTTTTGCTTGGGACATAGCGATTTAGCTTATTGTTTGTTTGGCTTGTATCGGTGCTGAAAGTCGCATTACTTTGGAGCGACGATTATTTTTTTTAATTTTTTTTGCCGAAAATTTTGTCAGAAAAAATAAAGTTACTACTTTTGTGACCGCTTAACGCTTCTTTAGCTCAGTTGGTAGAGCACGACACTCTTAATGTTGGGGTCCTGGGTTCGAGCCCCAGAGGGAGCACTGCAACGAAGGACAGTCAGTTTTGACTGTCCTTTTTTGTTGCTGTACTCCCTCTGACTGTGTTACCC
>JAZNFV010000008.1:0-27956 GCA_045576155.1 Tidjanibacter sp. | reverse complement strand
TGAAGGGTGCGGACGAGTTTGCCGACCACGCCGACGAGGACGAGGACATCGACAACCTCCGCGACGAGATTTAATTAGAACGCCTGCCAATTTTTGGCAGGCTTTTTTTGGTCTAACGACCTAAGGCAAAAAATAAAACGCGGGTATCGAAAATGATACCCGCGTTGCTATTTGTTATTTTTCGACGTTGGGGTCGTCTTATTTAACCTCCTCGAAATCAACATCCTCGGCCTGCTGTGCGCCACCCTGCTGAGGCTCGGCCTGCTGTGCCTGCTGCTGTGCGCCAGCCTGTGCGTAGATGTCCTGCGAGGCTGCCTGCCAAGCGGCATTGAGCTTCTCGCTTGCAGCGTCAATAGCGGCCAAATCCTGAGCCGAGTGGGCGCTCTTCAACTCTGCCAGTGCGCTCTCGATAGCCTGTTTCTTCTCGGCAGGAATCTTGTCGCCATACTCTTTGAGCTGTTTCTCGGTGGAGAAAATCATACTATCTGCACCGTTGATTTTATCAACCCTCTCGCGCTCCTCTTTATCCTTAGCCTCGTTGGCCTTAGCCTCGTCGCGCATACGCTGAATCTCTGCCTCGGTCAAGCCGCTCGAAGCCTCAATACGGATGCTCTGCTCCTTGCCAGTACCTTTGTCTTTGGCCGAAACGTTGAGAATACCGTTGGCATCGATGTCGAAGGATACCTCAATCTGAGGTACACCACGAGGTGCTGCGGGGATGCCCGAAAGGTGGAAGCGACCGATGGTCTTATTGTCGCGTGCCATCTGGCGCTCGCCCTGCAAAACGTGAATCTCTACCTCGGGCTGGTTGTCCTGAGCGGTGGAGAATACCTGACTCTTGCGTACAGGGATGGTGGTGTTGGCGTCAATCAGACGGGTGAACACGCCACCGAGGGTCTCGATACCGAGCGACAGAGGAGTAACATCCAAAAGAAGCACATCCTTAACCTCGCCAGTGAGTACACCACCCTGAATAGCAGCACCGATGGCCACAACCTCATCGGGGTTCACACCCTTCGAGGGAGCTTTGCCGAAGAAATCCTCTACAACCTTCTGGATTGCAGGAATACGGGTCGAACCACCCACGAGGATAACCTCGTCAATCTGGCTTGCGCTGAGGCCTGCATCGCTGAGGGCCTTGCGGCAAGGCTCGATGGTGGCACGGATGAGCGAGTCGGCCAGCTGCTCGAATTTGGCCCTTGTGAGGGTCATCATAAGGTGCTGAGGAATACCATCTACGGGCATAATGTAGGGAAGGTTAATCTCAGTCGAGGTGCTGCTCGAAAGCTCAATCTTAGCCTTCTCGGCGGCCTCTTTCAGACGCTGCATAGCCATAGGATCTTTCCTCAGGTCGATGCCGTGTTTGCTCTGGAACTCGGCAGCCATCCAGTCGATAATAACGTGGTCGAAATCGTCGCCACCGAGGTGGGTGTCACCATTGGTCGATTTAACCTCAAACACACCGTCGCCAAGCTCCAAGATGGAGATATCGAAAGTACCACCACCAAGGTCGTAAACAGCAATCTTCATATCCTTGCCTGCCTTGTCCAAACCGTAGGCCAAAGCTGCGGCAGTAGGCTCGTTGATGATACGGCGAACTTTCAAGCCGGCAATCTCACCAGCCTCTTTGGTGGCCTGACGCTGCGAGTCGCTGAAATATGCAGGAACAGTGATGACAGCCTCAGTCACAGTTGTGCCCAAGTAGTCCTCGGCGGTCTTTTTCATCTTCTGCAATACGATAGCCGAAATCTCCTGAGGAGTATATTTGCGGTTGCCAATCTCCACCATAGGAACATCGTTAGCACCCGAAACTACATTGTAGGGAACGCGGGTAACATCTTTTGCCACCTGCGACATCTTCTCGCCCATAAAACGTTTGATGGAGAAGATGGTGTTTTTGGGGTTGGTGATAGCCTGACGCTTTGCGGGGTCGCCCACTTTACGCTCGCCGCTTTCGGTGAAAGCTACGATAGAGGGGGTGGTGCGATGACCCTCGCTGTTGGGGATAACTACGGGCTCGTTGCCCTCCATAACTGCTACACACGAGTTGGTTGTACCAAGGTCGATACCAATAATCTTTGCCATAATCTTAAAATGTTTTTACTTGTTATACTTATTTTTATATTACTTTCGTCTTTTTTCGGCTTCGGGGCAATCACTCTGCTCCGTCGCTTCGCATTAGATATGTTCAATCTCTGTGCCAAGCAGAAAAGTAGTGCCACAACTGACAACTATGACATTTATTTCCTTTTTCGACTGACAAAATGTCAGACTGAGTGTGACAAAAATTATATTGGCGAAAAAAGTGATGACAAAATTTTTTTTTCTCACAAAAGGGTCGTACCTTTATAGTGCTGAAAAATTCCTTTCGCAAAATTTATAAAAAACTAAAACTTATATTACTATGATTACAACCTTTAATGAATTGCGTCGCATCAAAGACCGCCTTCCCAGCGGAAGCATGCAGCGCATCGCAGACGAGCTTGGCTGCGATGCTGATGAAGTAAGGAACTATTTTGGCGGTCGCCACTTTGAGGGTGGTACGACCGCAGGCGTACACTTCGAGGAAGGCCCCGATGGTGGTACTGTTAGTTTCGACGACGACACCATCTACAACGCTGCTCTTCGTATCTTGGCCGAGTTGGAGAAATAATTTCCTGCCGACGCTATCAAATCAACGCCCCGCACACTCTGTGGGGCGTTTTTGTTGCCATCCAATGGGAGTTTTTGCGCCATTTTCCTCGCCAAAGAAAATGCTCCCAAAGAAAATAATTGGCCAAAAAGTTGTGTATGTTGTAAAGATTGCTTATCTTTAACAAACCAAAAATCTAAAACTATGGAACAGGAAGTTGAAAAAACCAGATATTCCGATGAGGAATTGGCTGAGTTTAGAGTGATTATACTCGATATGCTCAACAAGGCAAAAGACGACTACGAGTTGTTGCGTGCCTCGGTGAATAACTCTGTGAGCAACGATACCGAGGATACTTCGCCCACCTTTAAGGTGCTCGAAGAGGGTGCTGCAACGCTCTCGAAAGAGGAGATGGGACGCTTGGCTCAGCGCCAGCTGAAATTCATCCAGCACCTCGAAGCCGCCCTCTTGCGAATCGAAAATAAAACCTATGGCATCTGTCGCGAAACAGGCAAACTTATCCCCAAAGAGCGACTGAGAGTAGTGCCTCACGCAACCCTCTCGGTGGAGGCTAAGGAGCGCCGTCGTTAATCAACGGCCAAAACAGGCTAACGCCCTCAGTAAGAAAAGTTTGCTTTTCCGCAGAAAGAGAGTATAGGTAATGCCCACCGTGACTATCTACACCGACGGCTCGTCGCTCGGTAATCCCGGTAGGGGAGGCTATGGAGTAGTGTTGCTCTCGCCACCCTATCGCAAGGAACTGAGTGCGGGCTATCGTATGACCACCAACAATCGTATGGAGTTGTTGGCGGTGTGTGTTGCGCTCGAAGCGCTCAAATTTGAGGGTACAGATGTGACGCTCTACTCGGATAGTAAGTATGTGGTCGATTCGGTGGAAAAAGGTTGGGTTTTTGGTTGGGAAAAGAGGGGTTTTCAGAAGGCTAAAAATCCCGATTTGTGGATGCGATTTTTGAAGATTTATCGTCGCCATAGGGTGCGTTTTGTGTGGGTTAAGGGCCACGCCTCGACGGTGGAGAACAACCGTTGCGACGAGCTTGCTGTGGCTGCCGCACAAGGTGCTGTGTTGTTGGAGGATGAGGGGTATGGAGTTTGACGGCTGTGCCTTGTGGGTGCTTTTTGCACCAAACGTCAGAGAGCGAGTTCCTCACCTACGTTCAGTAGGCTGCGGACTCGCTCCTTAGTTTGGCACAAAAATCCCACCACAAATCACAGCCTTTTGCTGTGGTCTAACGTCTAACGACCGAAGGCAATAATATAAACTCGGGTGTCAAAACGGATACCCGAGTTTTTTTTATAGGGGTGGCAGGGGTAACAAGGGTAGCAGGGGTAGCAGGGGTAGCAGGGGGCCTATGGGGCTTATGGGGCTTATAGGGCATATAGGCCCTACTCCCTAAATTCCCTAAACTCTCTAAACTCTCTAAACTCTCTAAACTCTCTAAACTCCCTCTGATAACTGGCCTTAGGGGCTTTAAGGGCTTTAAGGGCCTTAACGCCCTTAGTCAAAATAATTTTCAATTTTCATTTTTCAATTTTCAATTTTATTACTATCTTTGCGAGCTTATTGCGCGTTGCGTGCCTGTGTGCGTGTGCGAGGAGCGCGGTGGGCAGTTTTACAAACGAGAGTAAAACAACAAACAAATAATAATTTTCAAAACCTAAAAACAATGCAGAACAAAGGTCTAATTAAATTCATCGCGATTGTTTTGGCAATTGCGTGTGCTTATCAGCTTTCGTTCACCTTCGTTTCGACAAGGGTAGAGAAAAAGGCAGCCAAGTATGCCCAGGAGCAGGTGGCTGCAACTACTATTACCCAGGCTATGCTCGACAAAGAGGGTATGAGCGAGGAGGCTTATCGTCAGTACCTGCTCGTAAAGAAGGAGCAGCAGTATCTCGACAGCGTTAAATCCAAACCCGTATTCAATGTTCTCGTGAAGAAATTTACCTACGCAGAGGTAAAAGAGAAAGAGATTAACCTCGGTCTTGACTTGCGTGGTGGTATGAACGTTATGCTCGAAATTGCAGTTGAGGATGTTGTGAAGGCTCTCTCGAACAACTCCACCGACCCCATCTTTGTTGCCGCCATCGAGGAGGCCAAAGTTGAGGCTAAAAACTCGCAGAGCGACTACATCACCCTCTTCGCTAAGGCTTACGACCGCTTGTCGAATGGCGCACCCCTCTCGCTGATTTTCAACAATCAGGTGATGAAGGACAAAGTGACCCTCAACAGCTCCAACGACGAGGTGTTGAAGGTGTTGCGTGAGGAGGCTGAGAGCGCTATCGCCAACTCCTACAACGTTCTCCGCAGCCGTATCGACCGCTTTGGTGTGGCTCAGCCCAACATCCAGCGCTTGGAGAACTCGGGTCGTATCCTCGTGGAGCTCCCCGGTGTTAAAGAGCCTGAGCGTGTGCGTAAGCTCCTCCAAGGTACTGCTTCGCTCGAATTTTGGGCTACCTACAACAACGACGAGGTGTTGCCCCAGTTGCAGCGTGCCAACAACGCTCTTCGCAACCTCAACGTTGCTGAGGAGGTTGTAGTAGAGGAGAGCGCAGAGGAGGATTTGCTCGCCAACCTCGAAGGTGCAGCCGCAACCGAGGATGCTGAGCTGGCAGCTTACAGGAAGAACAACCCCTTGTTTGCAAAACTTATGCCCGCAGTGGATATGACCGGCCGCGCTTACGCAGGCCCCGTTGTAGGCCACGCTATGAGCTACGATATGGAGGCTATCGACGAGATGCTTTCGATGCCTCAGGTTAAGGCTATCATCAACCCCGATGTGCGCTTTATGTGGAGCGCCAAGGCTGTGGATGAGGCTGGCACTATGTATGAGCTCTACGCAATCAAGGCCGACGGCCGCGATGGCAAAGCTCCTCTGGATGGTGGCTCGGTTGTAGATGCTTCGCCCCAGTACTCGCAGACTGGCGGCTCGGCTGAGGTTGATATGGTTATGAATACCAGCGGTGCTAACGTTTGGGCTCGTATGACCAAAGCCAACATCGGCAAGAGCATTGCTATCGTTCTCGACGGCGTTGTTTACTCGGCTCCTACCGTACAGAACGAAATCACTGGTGGTCGCTCGGCCATCACCGGTAACTTCACCATCACCGAGGCTACCGACCTTGCAAACGTGCTCAAATCGGGTAAGTTGCCCGCTCCCGCACGTATCATTCAGGATACCGTTGTAGGCCCTTCGTTGGGTGCTGAGAGTATCAATGCTTCGCTCATCTCGTTTGTGATTGCATTTGCTCTGGTGCTTATCTATATGATTTTCTTCTACAATGGCGCAGGTGTTGTTGCCAGCATCGCTCTGATATGCAACGTATTCTTCCTCTTCGGTGTGCTCGCATCGTTTGGCGCAGTATTGACCTTGCCCGGTATTGCAGGTATCGTGCTGACTCTGGGTATGGCTGTGGATGCCAACGTTATTATCTACGAGCGTGTGAAAGAGGAGCTCTGGGCTGGTAAGAGCCTCGGCACTGCCATCTCGGAGGGTTACAAGAACGCTATGAGCGCTATTGTGGACTCGAACATCACCACCATCATCACCGGTATCGTTCTCTTCGTATTCGGTACTGGTCCCGTTCAGGGTTTTGCAACCACCCTTATCATCGGTATCATCACCTCGCTCTTCACCTCGCTCTTCTTCACTCGTATGATTTTCGAGGCTCGCGTGGCTAAGGGTAAGAATGTGAAATTCTCGTCGAAACTCACCGAGAAGTTCTTGGCTAACACCAAAGTTAATTTCATCGGCGTGCGCAAAGTATCCTACATCGTTTCGCTCGTTCTGATTGTTCTCTCCGTTGTTTCGCTCTCGACTCGCGGTTTGAACTACGGCGTTGATTTCTCGGGTGGCCGTACCTTTGTAGTACGTTTCGACCAGCCTGTGACTGCCGATCAGGTACGCGATGGCTTGCAGGTAGTATTCGATGCAGCCGAGGGTGAGGCTGGCGAGAAGTCGTTTGAGGTTAAGCAGTTTGGCGACGACACTCAGATGCGTATCGTTACTCAGTATCGTCACGACGACCAGAGCGACGAGGCTACCGCAGTTGTTGAGGCTCTGCTCTATGAGGGCGTTAAGGGTCTTTACACAACCGAGATTTCGCTTGCAGAGTTCACCTCGACCGCAACCAACCCCAACGGTATCATTCAGGCCGATATGGTTGGCCCCAGCGTTGCAAGCGACATCACTCGTGGTGCATTCATCTCGGTATTCTTCGCTCTGATTGCTATCGGTCTTTACATCATCATCCGATTCAAGAAGTGGCAGTGGGGTGCTGGTTCGGTTGTGGCTTTGGCTCACGACGCCTTCCTCACTATGGGTATCTTCTCGCTGTTGCACGGTGTGCTCCCCTTCAACCTCGAAATCGACCAGTCGTTCATCGCAGCTATCCTGACCATCATCGGTTACTCGATTAACGATAAGGTGGTTATCTTCGACCGTATCCGTGAGTTCACCACCCTCTATCCCAAACGCAACCTCAAAGAGACTATCAACGCTGCCGTTAATACCACTCTGGCTCGTACAATCAACACCTCGGGTACTACCTTGGTAACTCTGCTCTCCATCTTCCTCTTTGGTGGCGCAGTTATCCGTGGTTTCGTCTTCGCCCTCATCTTCGGTGTTGTTATCGGTACTCTCTCGTCTATCTTCATCGCAACCCCCGTTGCTTATGACCTGATGACCAAAAAGGAGAGGAAAGAGGCTAAGAAGGCTGCAAAATAGTGACTTGTAGTAAACCTTAGATAAGTTTCGCGGTGCGGTGGGGAGTGATAATCCCCACCGCACCTTTTTTTTCGGCTGGGCCTTGTGGGTGATTTTTGCACCAAGCTTCGGCTCGCAAGTTCCTCATTTACGCCAAAGTAAACTGCGGACTTGCTCCCTTGTTTGGCACAAAAATCCCTCCACAAAACCCAGCCGCAGGACAAGTCCTGTTTTGTGAGGGTGGTGCTCCAAAAACGTCTAACGTCAAATGTCTAACGACCTAGGGCAAAAAATAAAACTCGGGTATTAAAAAAGATACCCGAGTTTTTTACAGGGGTAGCAGGGGTAGCAAGGGTTACAAGGGTTACAAGGGCGTCTTTCGCTCCACAACCACTCCTCCCCTATGTCAGGGGAGGTGTCGCGTAGCGACGGAGAGGTTAGTCCTGCGCCGCAGGCGCACCATAATTTTCAATTTTAATCCTCCTGCGGAGTCTTTTAATTGCTCGCGCTCGGCATAGTCCACAAGTGGCCTCTGCTCTCGCTTACTTGCAATTTTCAATTTTCCATTCTCAATTCTCAATTTTCAATTTCTTTTTCTTATCTTTGAAAGTTGTTTTGTGCGGTTTGGCGAGGCAGCATCGGCAAACGAGGCAATACCTCGGCCATAACGTGCGTTTTTTATTGGTAACAGTGAGCAAGAATAACAACTCTAATTATTATATATAGGTATGGGCTTTATTAAGATGTCAATAATTGATGTGGTCGATATTTTCATTGTCGCACTCATCTTGTACTACATCTACAAACTTATCCGAGGCACGCAAGCCACCAGCATCTTGGCCGGCATTTTGGTAATCTATGTCGCTTGGATTGTGGCGCGCGCCTTCAATATGGAGCTTATGTCGGGCATACTCGGCTCGGTGGTGAGTGTGGGTCTTATAGCCCTGATAATCATCTTTCAGAGCGAGATACGCAAGTTTCTCCAAACGCTTGGCACCAACTCCCAGCAGTCGGGCCCATTGGCCTTGATATTGAAGCTGATAGACCCCTCGCGTCGCACCAAGCACGAGAACATCAGCGCCATCATCGACCCCATCGTGAGGGCTTGTGGCGATATGAGTGCCACCTACACCGGTGCGCTGATTGTAATCAAGCAAGACGGCTCGCTCGACGACATCATAGCCACAGGCGTAACCATTGATGCCAACATCGACTCGTCGCTCATACGCAACATATTCTTCAAAAACTCCCCCCTCCACGACGGAGCTGTGGTCATCTCGGGTGGCCGCATCACAGCAGCCAAGTGTGTGCTTCCCTCCACCAAGAGCGAAGTGCCTCTCTCGTTTGGTATGCGCCACAGGGCCGCTATGGGCTTGTGCGAAGAGAGCGACGCCATTGTGGTTGTGGTGAGCGAGGAGACGGGCGCAATATCGGTTGCCCAAAATGGCAAAATCAAGCGTGGCCTGAGCGAGATAGAGCTGCGTGCCGAACTTATGCGTCTGGGACGTGTGGCCGAGGAGAAGGCTGCCAAAGCAGAGGCCGAGGAGTCGCTTGTGGCCGAAAACGCCGAAAAAGCCCCTGCTGAGAGCGTTGAGGCTGTGGCTGAGGGTGCGGAGTCGGTCAGGGCAGAAAAGCTCCAAAATGAGGCCGAAAATGCCCAATAACAACGATTGTAACTACGGTTTAACTTAATATATTATGCGATTGATTATGAAGAGAGTATTTTTGTATGTGGCCCTTGTGGCAACTTTGGCGCTGTCGATGACGGCGTGTGATAGCTTCCTCGATGTGGAACAACCCGAGGATAAGGTCTCCTATCTAACTAAGGATGTTAATTTTGCGGCAACCTCCATCATCTGCAAGCACTTCACCGAGCTCTATATGCAATACCCCTATCACGAGAACTACTTTATTGAATTGCTTGGCGATGAGGTTGATGGCGTGCGCGATGTGATGATTCTCGACCTGCTTGTGCCCGAGGACAACCCTGTGTTGGAGGCCGAGTATAAGGTGGGCTACGACGGCAAATTTGTGGCCCTCTCCAAGTATGATGTTTTCGACCCCACAACGGGATTTCAGTATATGGGCGGATGCTACTATGGCAGGGCTGTGGATGGTTATATCCGCGACTACTACGGCTTTCTTACCGAGGGTACGGTGCGCATCACGTCGCTCGATGGGGTCTATCATATCGACGTCAATGCCAAGAGCTTAGAGCACGAAATAAAAGTGCAATACTCTGGCCCTCTGACCGTTATTGAGGGTAAGTAAGAGGAGGGTTGCTTGACAAACAGGTGTGAACATCAAATAAAGCCGTCTGCAAAGACGGCTTTATTTATTGCTATTTTGCCCTTTGGCTCACTGCGGCAGCTCGGCCTCAAAGAGTATGGGGTAGTGGTCGGAGATAAAGGGCGCACCGTAGTCCTTGTCGCGCAAAACGGTGTAGCGCAGAGGTACGGCGTGGCGGAAGAAGATGTAGTCGATGATTCTGTCGGCACGACCCCAGCGATTGAATGTGCCACGAGGGTCGCTTTCCGGTGAACTGGTGCGGGCATCGTGCAGTGTGCCGGCAAGCTGCCTAAGGGGGGCAGCTTCGGGCGTGATGTTCATATCGCCAGTGAGAAATATGGGTATGCCAAGCGGTAGTTGTTGCTTGATGTGGCGTGCTATAAGTCGCAGTCCTTCGTGCTGAGCCACAGCGCCTTTGTGGTCGAGGTGGGTGTTGAGCATCATAAACTGCTTGCCCGTTGTGAGGTGGCGAAAACGAGCCCAAGTGCAGGTGCGCTTGCAGGCACTATCCCAACCAAACGATGGCTCAGAGGGGGTGGGGGAGAGCCAAAATGTGCCCCAGTTGAGTAGCTCCACCTCGGTGGTGTTGTAGAGTATGGCCATATGCTCTCCACGACTCAGGCCGTCGTCGCGACCAACACCCACCATATCGTAGTCGGGCAGACTGTCGAGCAAGTATTCGAGCTGGTCGGCCAGAGCCTCCTGAATACCAATGGCGGTGGGACTCTCGGAGAGTATCATATTGACCGAGGCGTGTCGGCGTAGCTCCCAACGGTTGCTGCCGTCGTTGCCTGTGCCAAGACGTATGTTGTAGGAGATGATGCGCACAGCGGTGGTGTCGGAGAGTGCTCCGAGCGCGGTTGTGAGGGTGAGCAGAAGAGCTGCCAAGAGTAGTGCTGTGCGCTTCATTGGGGGAGTCTGAATAGGGTTGGTTGCACACAAAGATAGTGATTATAGTTGGAAAGCGGGCGAAAATTTGTCGATAATTTGATAAGACCAAAAAAAAAGCTAATTTTGCACCGCAAAATGGTTCCGTAGCTCAGTTGGATAGAGCAACAGCCTTCTAAGCTGTAGGTCTTGGGTTCGAGCCCCAACGGGATCACAAGATAGCAGAGGCAGGAGAAATCCTGCCTCTGCTATCTTGTTCTGAGTGGTGATTAGTCGTTTGATTTTTCAATTCTTGTGCGAATGTCATCCAACACCTCGCCTTTGTATGAGAAATACTTTGCGCCCTGATATGCTCCCGATGCGTTGCGTTTGTTTTCTGGCATAAATGTGCCAACAAAGGGCGAGAGCTTATATATACGGCCTTGATATTCAATGTGATCCTCGTCAGCAACTCGCACCTCAATACCTGTGGGAATAAAGGTTAGGATTGCGCCAATAGGGATATTAACCATACTAAACTTAAAGCGAGGGCGGTGTTTTTTGCCTTCTTTTATCTCTTCTGATTCGCAAGCACTAAACCTACTCTCGCCCAAATATACTTCGTCAATAACTGCATCATCCAAAGTCGTGGAAATATCCCTTAAAATATCCAGTGCTTTGGCGGGTGGAACATTGAAAAACTCCCTATTTTGGCGTATTCGCAAATCGGTCAGTCGGTCAATAGTCTTATGAATAAGTTTTTCAACTTGCTCATACTTAACGGTTTTAAGAGTTGCGTAAATATCAAATGGCAAAGGTACAGCCGTATTATCCAACTCCTTAGAGCGAATATCTACGGGGCGAGAACTCTTACCAATTTTCACCCAATCCTCCTTGAAACTCGGATTGGTGAGGATGTAAACATAGCCAGCTTCTTTCATTTGCGAAGTAGTATTATTCGGTTTTGATTATCACAAAGTTACGGAAATTTTACGATTCTACAAATTTTTCGATTTTTGCGCAACCAACGGGCCGATTTCTTGCAGTGTCTATCGATTTGGTCGGCTAAGTCGCTCGGGCGCACAATGAGAGCAACCACACGGATTTTATGGTTGCGTATCTTCTTTGCGGCTTGATTTTGTGATTGCTTAAAAACAAAAAGAGGATCTAACTCGTTGATTTACAACTCGTTAAAGCCTCTTTTCAGCGGAGAGACAGGGATTCGAACCCTGGATACCCGAAGGTATAACGGTTTTCGAGACCGCCCCGATCGACCACTCCGGCATCTCTCCTCGGGCGCTACAATGCACTTTCGCACATTTGAGCGTGCAAATATACAGAGAAATTTCAAATTACAAAAAAAGAGCGACCCTTTTTTCACGTTTTTTATTTTTCTGGTACTCTTGTTTTGTTTGTTCTTTCGATATTTGCCCGCCTCTCGCAATATGCCAAAGCCCCACAATCATTGCGGGGCTTTGACATAAAAATTCGCTTGCGCTCGAAGCCTAAAACTTAAAAAGCGGAGACAGCGCGCACACAGTAGCCGTTGATCTTAAAGCTGCGGCTGGTGCTGCCACTGCTCATACTGACAGTCCACGCGCAGAACCCATAAGTACCGCACTCGGAGGAAGACCAATACCAAGGACCATTTAGTTTCGTGCAGCCAGTGGCGGAGAGCGTTGCGTCGATTTTATTTCGTGCTTTATAGATGGCCCATAACTCATCTTGTGCGGGTAAGTACCACCCCTCTCCCAAATCGGCACACCAAGCAAAAGCGGGATATTTCTCTCGCCAACCGACAATCGTTTGTATTGATTTCATATTCGCCATACCATCCGTAGAGCTCGTCGCACCAGTTGTTTTGTCTTCCTTAGACCAGATCAACATTCTGTCTGATTGTTCCAAGCTCACAATCTTGCCGTGTTTGCCATCGGGCGTTACTTCAAATACCACACCCCTCTTAGTGCCGTCGTCGTAGAGGTCGCCAACTTCATATCTTCTGGTCAGAGTTGATGTGGCATTTGTTGTAAAGTCGAAAGTCTCACGATTATGCGTGGTATTAGTCCTTGCTATGGTATTATTATCGATTTGTATAATTATTGATGTGGTTGAAGTATCCACCTCAACATCCTTTAATTCAACACATATTTCTTTGCATCCTTCATCAACATCTAACGAAATGCGTGTTGAGCAGATGTATTGATGATCGGATTCACAAAGTTTGAGTCCTATCTCGTAAGTCTCATTTATGGGTTCTATCACATCCACGAGGAATTTGAAAGAAAACAAACCCAAACGAGCACCTTCTCTTTTTTCTATTTTACGAATCTTTGCATACTTTCTAAAATCTGGCTTACAAACATTCGACTCTTTTTGAGTAAATATAGAAACCACAGTATTAAGCAATTCCGAAATGGATAGCGAAATTCGCTCTAATCTCCTTATATCTGCAATAATGGCCTCCTCTGTTGGATAGCGTTCTTCGAGCCATTGCAACAGTTGGCCACTATTTACAATGTCATATATTTGTTCAGACAGCGAGGAGGTAGAGTCGATAGGTCTATTTAGAATCTCTTTTAATGACTCCAACGTATCTACGTAATTTCCTTCAAGACACAATATAATCATTATTTTGAAGCAGGCTTAAATTTGTATATATTCTGCATTTCGCGGATTTTCTGAATTGGTGTTTGCGCTGTTTTGCCTTGTTCCCCCTGTTTACTCATAATATGCGGGGAAATATGTTCTATTACAGAATAAAAATGGTTGGCTGTGATTTGTATAGGCTCTGGCATTTGCAAATCTGGGGTGCGCAACTTGACATAATCCACATAGCAACGTTCAATAACGGTATTGATTACGCTGACTATCTCGGAACCTGCGAATTTATCCATTTTTGCTATAACTTTTGCAACATCTTGCGAGGCTATAAATGCTTCCAAGTTGAAGTATGGCTTATACTGTGGTTGCAAGTATCGTTGTAGGTTCTTATTGAAAATTGCGGTACGCTCATTTGTAGTGGGGAAGTCAATGAAATACACCTCATCAAAACGCCCTTTTCTCATAAACTCTGGGCGCATAGCATCATTTGCTGTGGCCACAATATAGACGGCCGATCTATGTTCTTGCATCCAAGTTAGGAAATAGCCCATCATTCGTTGCACCAACATATCGCCATCATTACCTCCGCCATTTGCTCCTGCAAATGCTTTTTCAATCTCATCTATCCACAACACGCAGGGGTTAGCTGCTTCTGCCATAGACAATGCCCTGCGTAGATTCTCTTCACTTTCACCGACATACTTGCCCATAAGTCGGCTGATGTCGAGGCGTAAAAGAGAGACATTAAATTGATTGGCAATGGCTTTTGCCACCATACTTTTGCCACAACCAGGCATGCCAATGAGTAAAACACCCTTGGGAAGTGTTATTCTAAGTTTCTGAACCTCGCTAAGGTTTTGGAAAATCTCAGACTTATGTTTCAAATCCTCAATCAAAACCTCCAAACCACCAACTTGGTCGAATGATATATCTGATTCATATACCTCGATGACTCCGTTCTTTTTGATGATGTTTTGTTTTTCTTCCAAAACATACTTTATCATCTGTTCCGTAAGTATGTTATTGGAGCGATAAGCTGCCGTACGAATAATTTGATTGATTTCAAATACGCCCAAGCCTTGGAGGTGACGACACAATTCATCTCTGAGTTGTTTTTGTTTCGTCTCCCTATATGAGCGGACGGTGGGTATCGCTGACACCAATTCAGCTATCTCTTCGTGAGTTGGAAGGGGTATATTATAGACAGAAACAATGTCTGATAGAGCCATTGGAAGCATACTTACAGGAGTTGCATCCACCAATATAATAGTAGTTAGTGGATTATATTCTCCTCTTTCATACTTCTCAATAAAAGTTTGCAACAATAACAATAATTCCGGTTCTGAGGCTATGCTTTGCACAATGTTTTTGAATAGAAAAACTTTGTACTGCATTGCCTTGCCTTTTCCACTTTCTGGATCCTCGATAGTGAACTCTTCATTTTGAAGAATCTTCAACAAAACAGTATCTAATGACGAATCTTCTCCTCCATTGCTTCGTTTTTTTGATTTGAAATCTATTTGATAACGCGCCGAATTTGAAGAGTACTCAAAAATCACATCCTCAGCCTTTTGTCCGTTAAACTCCCAGCTCATAAGCGATACTATTTGTTCTAACGCACTATCAATATAGCCATAGTGATAATGGGGTATATATATAATAGGAGTGGAGTATATGGCTGTTCTAAGTTGAGTTATAAATGATGGATTTATGGTCATACTTTGCAAATAAATTATTTGTCTTCAACTATAATATCTTCGCCATCACGACATTCTTCATCACTATTGCTTCTGTCTGCAACAATCTTTTTATCGGGCATTTTTTCTCGTAACTCTGCGATTCTTTTGTCCAAAAAAGCCAATTCTTCTTTGGTGTTTGGTGTCTTGGGGGCATGAAACCTATGAACCGACAGATAATGCATTGCCTCTACGGGTTCTTTTTCTATCCAATCCAACATCAAAAGAGCCCTGATAGGATTCATCTCTTCTCCTCCGTCTTCAACTTTGCGAACAAGATCATTGTAAGATACTCCGTTAATAGTAATACTGGGAGTTTTCCCATCACACCACTGCCACAACTCCTTCTGAAGAGCGGGAGACATTTGCCTAATATCATTAATTGCAACAACAGCCTCCCAAGGAGACATATTGCAATTTCGCAATTTCTTATATAATGTAAAATATCTTATGACCATCGTTGTAATTCTTTATAAATAATAATATTGTATGTTGCTGTATATAGTGTATTTAGGAATTTCGACTTTCTGATTCGTACTCTTGCCAAATCATAGCTGCCATACGATTACTGTCCACCTCTAACGGCTGATTCCAATATCTGCGATCATTTCCGTCACTAAAATACCATCTGAAATTAACCGCATATTCTATAATTCTTTCGTCCGAATAGCCCAAATATGCGCCTTTGACAGCTGCCCATTGTCGAGCGTGATTTAACTCGTGAAAAATGGTGTCAATAACAGAAGTGGACTCTTTACGGAACACATTGTCAAGATATAGGGAGTTAATATAAAAAGTATCCTCATCGCGTCTATACTCTCCCTTAACCCCTTGTTCATTTAGTTCAATCACAACATTTGACTTTACACCCATTGCTTCAACTGCTTTTTTCGCAAGCTCTTCCATAATAGACATTCGTTGTGGTGCTGACATCTTAAAAAGCTGTTCATCAATTTCTGAGCGAGTCGCACCTTGAAATACTTCTTTTATAGCTTTCGCACCCGCCTTTGCTGTCTCTGTATCTACGGGTTCAAGGGGAAGAAGTTTATCGCCATGCCTAATTTGTTCTCCATATATCTGCTTATCTACTTTATCTTTTATAACAGATATTGTTTCGCCAATCTTTTCACCTACTTTAGTAATGCCAAGTTGTTCGGCTGTGCGTACTACCCATTTTTTAGATGTTTCCAGAGTGGTACTAATCGTCGTGTAGATTTTTTCCTTGAGTTTACTAAAGCTTCTACTTAATTTTTCAAGTAATCCTGCCATTTTTAGTTTATGTATTAATAGTACGTGTCTAATTATTGCAAATATAATTAATTTTTTCTCGAAAATTATTTGGAGCATTGAAATTTTTATATACCTTTGTGGTGTACTAATACAATAATACACCAATACACTATGATTACAGTAAAGAATCTAACTTTTGGTTATCGCGGCAAAGGCCACATTTACCGCGACCTTTCGCTCGACATTCAGTCGGGGCGAATCTACGGCTTGCTCGGCTCTAACGGCGTGGGCAAGAGTACCTTACTAAAACTTATCAGTGGGCTGCTCCGACCCCAACAGGGCAGTCTGACTCTCTTTGGTTGCGAAGCCTCCGATGGTGGTGTCGCTATGCTCAGCGAGGTTGCATTTCTTCCCGAGGAGTTTGCTCTACCCAACATTGTGGTTTCCAAGTGGGTGGATGTGACTGCTCCTTTCTACCCCAACTTCGACCACTCCTTTTTTGCCTCGGCACTGAGCGAGTTTGAGGTTGAGCCTTCGGTGAAGTTTGGTTCAATGTCTATGGGTCAGCGCAAGAAGGTGCTGATTGCGTTTTCGATGGCCTGCGGCACTCGTTTGTTGATTATGGACGAGCCTACCAACGGACTCGACATCACCTCCAAGCAGACCTTCCGTCGTCTGTTGGCGGGGTGGGCCACTCCCGAGCGCACAGCCATAATCTCCACCCACCAAGTGAAAGATGTGGAGAATTTGCTTGACCACATCATCATTCTCGACCGTAAGGGTGTGGCCTGCGATGCCTCCACCTACGAAATATCCCAGCGTCTGAGTTTTTCGATTGAGAGCAGCCCCGAGGGAGCAATTTACAGCCAGCCCGCTCTGGGAGGCTATGCTGTTGTGAAGGAGAACAGCAGTGGCTCAGAGAGCAATGTCGAGATAGAGTTGCTCTATGGTGCTGTCACCAAAGAACGCGAGAGAGTAAGAACCATCCTAAACCCCCCAACCAAATAAATAACCCCAATACGACTATGAAACAGACATTTTCTTTCTGCCGCGTTGCTCTTTTGGCCCGCAAGCACTACACCGAGAATCGCACCAACTACCTTATTGGCGTGGGTGGCTACCTGCTTTTCCTACTTTTGGGTCTTTATGGTGTTTTTCGTAGCGAATTGCCCTCAATGAATATGTTGGAGACAATCATCATCTTTGTTGGATTCTTTGTCCCCATTGTCATTGCCAAGATGAGTTTTGTGCCCTACATCTGGCCCAATCGTCAGGTGGAAGCTTTCTCTTTGCCCGCCACAAGGGGCGAGAAGTTCTTTTTTGGTGTGTTCAATACCATAGTGGTTTCGGCAGTTGCCATTGCCGGCATAGAGGTTGCGGCGAGCCTTGCCGCGCCCGACGTGCATCCCGAGGTGGGAGATGTGCTACTTGGCTACTCCCACGTTGTGGGCCACTGGTTTGCAGGGCTTAGCGAGATGTTGGCCGTTGTGCCAATGTTTGCCGCCACAGCCATATTTGCCTGCACTATGGCTCGCAAGGGCAATGTGGCAGTGCCTATGTTCACCACTTGGGGAGCTATTGCTCTGCTCTACGCACTACCCACCTTTCTGCTGCACAATGGCGACGGCCTGAGCGTTGCAAGTCTTGACTTTCCTGCTTTTATCACCACCTTAAACAGCCACATCGAGGTGGGCGAAACCGTCTTGGAGTACACCACCGACAAGCTGGTGCAACCCCACTGGTTGTTTGGTCTTATAGTGCCTGCGGTGTTGCTTGTGGCAGCGTGGTTTAAGTTCCGCGAGAAAGATGCTAAATAGGAGAGGAGGGCGCTATGGACTTTACAACCAACAAACCAATCTACCAGCACATCTACGACATTGTTGCTGAGCGTATCATCCTCGGCAGCTTGCGTGAGGGCGACCGCGTACCTTCGGTCAGGGAGCTTGCTGTGGAGTTGCAGGTCAATCCCAACACCGTTATGCGTGCCTACGATGCACTTTGTGGCGCAGGCATCATCTCTCCCTCGCGTGGCATTGGCTACTTTGTGGCCGAGGGGGCTGCCGAGCGTGCCCTCTTGGAGAGCCGCAGGGAGTTCGTCGAGGGCGAGCTGACTACCCTTTTCCGTCGTATGACCACCCTCGGAATTACTGCCGAGGAGCTTGTAAAACTTTATACCAACTATCAAAATGAGCAGAAAAATGAAAACAAGTAATATGATTCTCGTTGCGGCCATAGTTGCATTCTTGGCCTTTGCCACCGTGCAGATTATCGACGGCCTCAGCCAGATAGACCATACCCGCGAGGTTGTTAGCCCCATCTTGGAGGAGATTGACAAGGCCGACATAAAGGTTGTCCGTATGGTGCGCACCAATAGCGACTACGTTGTTAGTAATAGCACCAAACACAACAAGTTGCGTCGCATCTATTTCAGCCACTGCCGCCCCGATGCTTCGTCGCTGAGGATTGAGGGCGACACGCTGGTTGTCACCCACGAGGGACGTGTGATTGTCCACATACCCTCTGCCACCCACGTTGTCGAATGGGATGGCAGCATCAGGGAGCTGTAAAAAGACGCCGGCCGACCTAAGGCCACAAAAAAACTCGGGTATTAAAAAAGATACCCGAGTTTTTTTGTGGGGTCTAACGTCTAAGGTCAAACGTCTAACGACCTAAGGCAATAAATGGCAGGGGTGACAGGGGTAGCAGGGGTCACAAGGGTTACAAGGGCGTCTTTCGCTCCACAACCACTCCTCCCCTATGTCAGGGGAGGTGTCGCGCAAGCGACGGAGAGCGGAGCAAGCTCCGTTTTGTGAGGGTGGTGCTCCCGACCGCATTTTCACCCCACAACCACTCCTCCCCTAAGTTAGGGGAGGGTCTGCGAAGCAGGGGAGAGGTCTGTCGCGCCAAAGGCGCAGGGCTGACTGCTGACTGCTGACTGCTGACCGCTCAGAGCGGTAGATGCCAACCGCCTGCCTTATGGCAGTCGTGGCAAGACGCGGAGCAAGCTCCGTTTTGTGAGGGTGGTGCTCCCGACCGAAGGTTCGCCCCACAACCACTCCTCCCCTATGTCAGGGGAGGTGTCGCAAAGCGACGGAGAGGTTAGTTCTGCGCCGCAGGCGCACCATAATTTTCCATTTTCAATTCTCAATTTTCAATTAAAAAACTTGGGTATCTTTTTTAATACCCAAGTTTCTGGTCGGAGGGGGCGAAAGAGGGAAAAATCCCAAAAACAGGGTACGTTTTAGAGGGAGAGCAATCCACTTTTTTGCATTTTGGGGCTAAGAGGCTACTGCGCACATAATCAACTCGTTAGGCCCTATTTTGGGGGTTGCCGACACCCTCCGCAATCCACTTTTTTGCCCTTCGGCCCGCCCCAAAATTTGCCAAATTTTGCACCAATTTTTTCAGCCCTTCGCACCCCCCCTTGTTGGCCCAAAATGTAACATCCTGACAATCAACAACTTAACCCCTCGATGAGTGTGGTGGGAAAGAATAGTTGAAAATGGTATCTGATTATCAAGTAGTTACAAACCCACGATGAGTCTAAAATAACGGCAAAAAATTTGTTTTTATTTAACAGCGTTGTTAAATTTGCAAAAACCGAAACCCCTATTTTTGAGCCTATGGAGATAGAATACATCTTCGGCGTGGCGTAGCCCCAAAAGTTACTACGTCCACGCTGCGTAGCTCGGTCCGCGCTGCGTCACTCACTCGGATAAGCACACTACACTAACTAATATAAATGGATATGAAACAGAGTTTGTTTATAAGCATTAAAACTTTGGGGTGGTTTATAGTGGCATCACTTTTAGTTGCCTGCGACAAAACCGAGGAGGTTCCAGTATTCAAAAACCAATCGAATACAATTAAAACAGCACAACCGACTTGGACCGCACCCCTTAATCCATATAGGGTGTTGGGAGCACAAAATAGTTTCACATATGGAGACCTTCTTATCGTAAGATCCAACCACCCTGATGGTTATCAAACGTTTGCAGCCATTAATAAGACCAATGGAAATGTGGAGTGGTATTTGCCCACAATTAACTATGGTATTAAATATGAATACGAGGGTTATCTACACAAAGACTGCTTTGTGATTGTGGGTGTCGATTCGTCTGCTAATGAAAGCAAAAGCAGTGTAACACTTTTCTGTTTTAACCTATCAACACAACAGATAATTTGGCAAAAAGATTTGCTTAGCCCATCTGACTATAATCACAACATTAGGGGCATTGGAGAAGATTGCTATTATCTGAGCTGCGAAGGCCCATTGCGAAAAGTTCTCAAAACAAACATATATTCAGGCGATACAGTCTGCGTATATGAATCTAACGTGCAAGAGTCTGGAATGCTATTTACAGGAAGTATTGGTCTTATTTCACACAATAACAAAGAGTTGTTAGTGCTTTTTGAATATGGAAACCAAGACCCAAACACAGGCGAAACAGACAAATACCTTGTTGTTATAGATAGGGATACTTTCGAGATAATAACTCGCGAATGGGTGGGTTGCCAATCGTTTGCCATTGACATCAAAGTTCGCACCCACGAAGATAAAATATTATTTCGTATGGGGAAAACATTATATTGCTTTGACACTTCAAACAATACATTCATATGGAAACACACAATCGACAGCTTCGTGATGGAGGATATAATTATTTATGGCAACTCCGTCTATCGAATAGATACAGATAAATTCTATGGCATCAACATTAATACTGGGGCAGTCTTTTGTAGAGCCAAATATGGAGATATTGACAACATTTTGCCTTCTTGGGCGGTTGTTGATAGTGACTATGTATATTTGTTTTATGCTTCTAATAGTATTCGAGTATACAAAGCCCAAACTGGCAAATTAGTTGGAGAATTGACGCCAGAAAATATGACGACAAAATTTGGAGTCAATTTCGCACTAACGGATAACAAGTATTTGTATATCACAACATATAATGATATTCGTTGCTATCCCAAATTTTCATCTGATAAATGGGACTAAATCCGCGCTGCGTCACTCACTCGGACAAAAACAATCGTACACAAATCAAATCCACTTAGCTATTTAACGATTGCAACACCTATTATTAATCAATATGATTTACAATTTTAGTCGATAACACATTAAAATACAGGTTATGAAACGCAGTTTATTTTTGGTTGTATTAGCAGCAATCCTTGTTAGTTGCAGCGAGGGAGGCGGAGAACTCTCTTACAATTACGATGATAATGTCAATCTGTTTCTATTGGAGGATGCAAAGTTTTGGGGAGCCCCCGGCATAACATCATCGAACATTGTTGAGTGGACAGAGGCGAGGAGTAATGTATATATTTACCCCTATATTATTATCTTAAACTTTTACGATGAGGCTTTTAGAAATAGAGAAGCTGAAATAAGGCCGATTGGAAAATATATGACTCAGCAAGCTCACGCTTATGTTGAAGAGATTTCTGGGCAACCTTGGGATAATACATGGTGGAAATACGGCTTCTTTTTATATTTTTATTGTACGATTACGGACGTGAGTATAACCACCAATAAGCAACTATTTGCCCACCAAGCCGATGGCGAACTATCTGATATGTTTAACATACGAATACCACATTTTATATTCGATTATGAGGGTAATTTGGTAGATAAAGCAGACCCATTAGATTCGAGTAACGTCTATACCATCGACGAAGTAATAGAGGGAAGATTTATGTTTACCGAAGATATGTATTTCCTTACGAAAGAGGGTGTGGAACTTATTGATGAGTGCCCCGGTGAGGTGGAGTTTACGATTGCAATCACACTATCAAATGGACTCCATTTGCAAGACAAGTTTGTTGTGGAATATCGATAGAGATTATTTACGGATTTGAACAACGTTAAAAAAATTACTACTATGAAAAAGAATCTTTTTATTTGCTTAGGATTGTTTGTAGCACTGAGCTTGTGTGCGTGCGACAAAAACGAAACCCCAACCCCAACCCCGACACCTGAGGATAATTTCCAAGGTTTGGTATTGGCAAAGGCTGAGCCGGAAAGCGGCTTTTCATTCCGCGTTGAAAGCTCTGAAACCACTATTCATCTCCACGTATCTCCCAACCTAAATTACGTTGATAAGGCTTATAGAGATTGGCAAGAATCAATGCAACCACATTGCGACAAAATGTATGAGCAGTTATTGGCAAACGGGTGGCAAAAAAACAGCTATGGTTATCCCTACGCAATGCTCAAAAGTATTAAGCTAACAGCAGATGTGGATGTGGCAGGTATTCCCGCAGGAGAGGAACTGATACAGCTATTTGAACTCGACATCCCAATTGAGTTGCAGCCGATATTCACCTACAACGACCTAAATTTGGCACTCAACTTAAAGGTGGAGGAGTATAAAAATGGCGAGTATTGGCCTGTGGCCAAGTTTGATAGTGTAGAGGAGTTTATCAATGGCGAGTATCTTATGGTGCAAGGTATCTATTTGACCCCCAAGGCAGGCGTGTCAATTCCCGAAGGCGTTACCTACACAGCAACAGTTACTCTTTCGACCGGCGCAAGCCAAACTGCAACAAGCAAATAGTCGCCCCTCTCGGCGTGGATAATAACAAAAGTTGGAGCTACCGAGGTAGCTCCAACTTTTTTATCCAAATGTGTGTGGTCGTGGCAGAGGTTACTTCACAATTATACTCTTTATAATCTCTTCGCCGAGGATGGAGTTCATCTCGAAGCGGAAATTCTCGCGATTCATAAATATCTCCTGACGCACCACCGATGCGCCCACCTGAACATAGAGTATGCCACGCACAAAATTGACCTTGGTGGCATCGGCCAAGCCGTCGCCCGCAACCCTGCGCCACACATCGGGCACAGAGCCTTCGGCAATAAGGCGCGAGATGTAGGGATGCTCCCTCTTGAAACCACTCCACAACTCGCCAATTCGTATGGGCTGACAACGACGCATAGGCTACTCCTCCTCTTTTACCACGCCGCCACTAACGGCAAACAACTTGAAATCCAGACCACTACGACGCAGTACGGTCACAATACGCTCGCGGTTGCAGTCGGTAATAAACACCTGACCAAAGCCCTCCTGAGCAGTCAGCTCCACCAAGCGACCCAAGCGCTCCTCGTCGAGTTTGTCGAACAGGTCGTCGAGCAGCAGTATGGGGCTCTCGCCGGCAAGCTGGCGGAGCAGTGTATATTGTGCCAATTTGAGCGCCAAGAGAAAACTCTTCTGCTGACCCTGCGAGCCATACTTGCGCAGAGGGTAGCCGCCAATAGTCATAACCACATCGTCGCGGTGGACACCTGCGGTGGTGTGACCCATAACAAAATCTTTCTCCCTATTGCGACGCAGCACCTCCACCATTGGGCTCTCGTTGAGCTCCGAGCGGTAGGATAGCTCCACACTCTCGCGCGAATCGCAAATGGCAGCATAGAATTTCTCCACCATAGGGGCTAACCTTTGGAGCATATCCCTACGGGCCGAGGCAATCTTCTCGCCCAACTCGGCCATAGCCTCGTCGATAACATCAAGCAACTCGGGCATCGTGGCCACACCGGGTTGTTTGAGCAGGGTGTTGCGCTGGGCCAAATGGCGATTGTAGCGCATTGTGATGTCGAGGTAGTTGCGGTCGCTCTGCGAGATGAAGGCGTTGAGCCACCTACGGCGCTCCTCGGCCGCATCGGTCACCAGCACACCGTCGGCAGGCGAAACCATAACCACCGGCACAACACCAATATGGTCGGCAACTCGCTCATACTCCTTGTCACAAAATTTGAGCATCTTGCCCCTATCCTTGTCAAACGAACAACTCACCGTCACACCCCTGTCGCCATCGGTGGTGTAGTCGCCTTTGAGCATAAAAAATGGGGCGTTGTGGAGCACACACTGACGGTCGGTCATCATCAACGACGACTTGCTCATCGACAAAAAGTGGATGGCATCGACAACATTGGTCTTGCCTGCACCGTTTGACCCAACAATGCAGTTTATAGTGGCCGAAGGCAACAACTCTGCCTCGACAATGTTCTTAAAATTTAGTAGCGAAAGTCTTTCAAGCCTCATAGTTTTCGTGCCATTTAACAACTCAAAGGTAGTAATTTTGTGCGAAAGGAGAAAAAAAAGAGCCTCAGTCCGCTGTTTTTCCACAAAAAGATTTACTTTTGTGATTCGAATCAGAAGATTATAAATAATAAAACAGATAATACTACTATGGCAAACACAAAAAATCAAGACCCCACCTACGAGGAGGTTGTAACCGAAACCGTTGGTAAAACCGAGCAATTCTTTGAGAAAAATCAGAAACTCATCACTTGGGCACTGATTGCAATCATCGTCATCATTGGCGGTTACTTTGCAAATAAGTATCTCGTAGCCCAGCCCCGCGCTGAGAAGGCTTCGGCTGAGATGTTCGCAGCCATCCAGAACTTTGGCGCTGAGGAGTGGCAGGTAGCCCTCGACGGCGACGGCAACTACGCTGGCTTCCTCGAAATCATTGACAACTATGGTTCGACCCCTCAGGGCTCGCTCGCAGCTCACTACGCAGGTATCTGCTACCTCCGCTTGGGCGACAAGGAGAGCGCTTTGGAGTATCTGAAAAAATACGACGCTGCAAGTGGCGCACCTGCTGAGATTGTAAACGCACAGAACCTCGGCTTGCAGGGCGACATCCTGAGCGATAGTGGCGACTTGGAGAAGGCTGCTGCCCTCTACCGCAAGGCTGTTAAGGCCAGTGAGAATAGCCTTACCGCTCCCTACTACCTGAAAAAACTTGGTCAGGCACAGGAGGCACTTGGCAACACCGCAGCTGCTCTTGCTGCCTACCAGCGCATTGCCGACGAGTATTTCAACTCGCTCGAAGCGCGAGATATTGACCTTTACATCGGCCGCCTCAAATAGTTCGAGTGCGCCTTGTGGGTGCTTTTTGCACCAAACTGCAATAGGTAGCTTCCTCATTTGCGTTAAGCAAACTGCGGAGCTACCTTTTTGTTTGGCGCAAAAATCCCACCACAAATCACACTCGACCTTCTGGGGTCTAACGTCAAACGTCTAACGTCCAACGTCAAAAGACCTAATATAAAACGCGGGTATCGAAAATGATACCCGCGTTTTTCTTATAGGGCTTATAGGGCCTATGGGGCTTATACGCCCTATTCCCTAACCTCCCTAACCTCCCCAAATAACTGACTGCTGACTGCTGACTGCTGACCGCTTATAGCTAATTTTCCATTTTCAATTCTCAATTTTCAATTTTCTATGGTATTCATTTCGGGTCACGTTAAATTACTGTTACCACGATTTTAAGTTATTGTTAATTAGTCGCTCGGTGGTTTGCTCACCACAAAATTAGATTTACATTTGTGACGTGAAAAACCGATAATTCACTAAAAACTAATAGTATAAATGTCTGTTGTTTACACTTTCGCCGTTGTAGTGCTTATTCTTTTAGCAATCGGCGGTCTGTATGTAGGTGTGTCGAATGATGCAGTAAACTTTCTCAATTCTGCAATCGGCTCTAAGGCTGCACCTAAAAAAGTAATCCTCACAGTTGCATCGGTAGGTATTATCATTGGCGCACTTACTTCGAGTGGTATGATGGAGGTGGCTCGTAGTGGTGTTTACTATCCCGAGTTTTTCACCTTCCACGAGGTTATGACCCTCTTCCTCGGTGTGATGTTTGCCAATGTCATACTGCTGGATGTTTTCAACTCGTTGGGTCTGCCCACCTCTACAACTGTGGCTCTGGTCTTTGGTCTTTTGGGCTCGGCCATTGCTGTGTCGCTCCTGAAAGAGCCTGTAATTGGTGCTGATGGCAACCCCGAGGTGCTTATCAACTCAGGCAAGGCCTTGGCGATGATTGCTGCAATTCTCCTCTCGGTGGTGCTGGCATTCATTACTGGTACGGTGCTGATGTTCCTGACCCGCCTGCTCTTCACGTTCCGCTACCACAAACAGCTCCGTCGTTGGGGTGCTATGTGGTGTGGTTTGGCTTTCACCATCATCGTCTATTTCGCACTCATCAAGGGTCTGAAATCGTCGGGCTTGGCTGTTGATTTGGTGGCCTACATCAACGACAACACTCTGATGTGTCTGCTGATGGTTTTTGCGGCCAGCTCGCTGCTGATGTTTGTGTTACAGACCCTCAAAGTAAACATCCTGAAAATAACCATCTTGGCAGGTACATTCTCGCTTGCATTGGCATTTGCCGGCAACGACCTTGTGAACTTCATCGGTGTGCCCATTGCAGGTCTTGATTCGTGGAAAATTGCAAGCCAGACGGGCGACCCAAATATGTTTATGGGACGTTTGAATGACCCTGTGCAGGCTGATACTATTTTCCTCCTCTGTGCAGGTCTTATTATGATTTTAACGCTCTGGACATCGAAGAAAACACAGAAGGTGGTCGAGACGGAGCTGAGTCTTTCCTCCACTCAGGACGACGATGCTGAGAAGTATGGTTCGACGGCATTTTCGCGTGCTCTGGTGAGGGTGGCTGTTGGTTGCAGCCGTTGGTTTGAAGACCACACCCCCAAACGTATGAGGATGGCTGTGGCTCGTCGTTTTGAAAACCCCTCTTCTGCCGATATGTTGGCCGACCACGGTCAGTTTGACCTCATCCGTGCAGCCGTAAACCTTACAGCATCCTCAATGCTTATCATTATAGGTACGTCGCTCAAACTGCCCCTCTCAACCACCTACGTTACCTTTATGGTCGCTATGGGTTCGTCGCTGGCCGACAAGGCGTGGGGTCGTGAGAGTGCCGTAAACCGCATTACGGGCGTTATCACCGTTGTGGCAGGTTGGTTCCTCACAGGTTTTGCCGCTTTCGTGCTCTCGATTCTGATTACTCTGCTGCTGCTTTGGGGCGGTGTGGTGGCTATCGTGGCTATCTCGCTCTTGTGCATCTATATGATAATTCCCAAGAAGAAAAAAGGCACAGAAGCCGAGAAGAACGTTAAGGTTAATTTCACCAACGACGAGCAGGAGGCTCTGGGCGACATCATCACCGAGGTGTGCCAGACTATGCAGACCACAACCGACATCTATGCTCAGACCATTGCTGCAACGCTCAAAGAGGATCGTAAGGCCCTGCGTGGCTTGGTGCGTCAGTCCAACGACCTCTTCTATGCCGCTCGCGAGAGGAAGTATGCAATGTTGCCTACACTCCATAAGTTCCACGAGGAGAACTACATCGACACCGGCCACTACTATGTTCAGGTTGTCGATTACATCAGCGAGATGTGTAAGGCTCTTGTCCACATCACCCGTCCCTGCTTCGAGCATATCGACAACAACCATCGCGGTATGAGCGAAGAGCAGGTGGAGGACTTGACCACCATCAACAACTCCGTATCGGAGCTCTATGGCCGCATTAACGATATGTTGCAGTCCAACGACTTTACCAATATCGACCTTGTGTTGGCTATGCGTGACGAGCTCTTCGACCTTATAGCTCAGGCTATTAAGAACCAGCTCCGTCGCATCCAGAACAACTCTACCTCGACCAAGGCAAGTATGCTCTACCTGACCATTCTCAACGAGACTAAGACTATGGTTTTGCAGAGCCGTAATTTGCTCAAATCGCAGAAGTATTTTATAGAGGCGCAGGCTACCGAATCCAAGTAGCGGCTGTGCCTTGTGGGTGCTTTTTGCACCAAACTTCGATAGGTGGCTTCCTCATTTGCGCCAAGCAAACTGCGGAGCCACCTTCTTGTTTGGCACAAAAATCCCTCCACAAATCACAGCCTTGGGCTGTGGTCTAACGTCAAACGTCTAACGTCGAAAGACCTAAGTCAAAAGACGACAACCGCCTACCGACCTAAGTCAAAAAATAACACTCGGGTATTAAAAAAGATACCCGAGTGTTTTTTACAGGGGTAGCAGGGGTGGCAGG
>JAZNFV010000007.1:0-23289 GCA_045576155.1 Tidjanibacter sp. | reverse complement strand
TGAAGGCAAGACATTGGCCGAACTAAGAGAAATCGGTAAAGTGCTTGGTGTGAACGATACTACGCTTCGCAAGAAGGAGTTGTTGGATAAAATTATTGAGGTGGCTACGGGTGCTCCTGTTGCAGATTCGCAGGCGGCTGAGCCTGTTTCAGCCGAGGCCGCAGCTCCCAAAAAGCGTGGACGTCGCCCCAGAATGAATACCCTTCGTGTGGAGGAGAATAAGCCGATGGGCGAAGCCGCTCGTGTTGATTCCGATGCTGAGGTAAAGCAACCTCAGAACGGAGCTTTCGCCGTCGAAAAGCCTTTGGAGAGTGTGAATAATATCGCCACACCAACCGCAGAGGCTATATCTGCTGCGCCTGCACCAAGCGTAAATCCTGTGGCCGAGCAGCCAAAGCGTCGTGGTCGTAAGCCAAAGGCGTTGAAGGAGCAGGAGGCTCGTGAAGCGGCCGAGCGTGAGGCTATGGCGCGTAATGCGGCAGCTCAGAGCCAAGCTGAGAGTGAGGCAGTGTCGGATTCTGCCAATGAGATGAAAGAAACTCCAACTATCGAAGAGCCCGCGCAGGTGCGTGTTGAGGCGCGTCGTGAGCCAGTGCGTGAGAGCTTCGCAGGTGAGGTTATAGGTGAGGGTGTATTGGAGGTTATGCCCGATGGCTACGGATTCCTTCGCTCGGCTGATTACAACTACCTGAACTCTCCCGACGATATCTATGTGTCGCCTTCGCAAATCAAACTCTTTGGTCTGAAACCCGGAGATACCATCAGCGGCGTGATTCACCCACCAAAAGAGGGTGAAAAATATTTCCCGCTCATTCGTGTTAACGAGATCAACGGTTTGCAACCGGAGTATATCCGAGACCGTGTGCAGTTTGAGTATATGACTCCGCTGTTCCCCAGCGAGAAGTTTAACTTGACGGGCAAGGGACATAACAGCCTATCGAATCGAGTAGTGGATTTGTTCTCGCCAATCGGTAAGGGTCAGCGTGGTTTGATTGTGGCTCAGCCCAAGACGGGTAAAACAATGCTTTTGCAATCAATCGCTAACGCTATTGCCGATAATCACCCTGAGGTCTATATGATTGTGCTTCTGATTGATGAGCGACCAGAGGAGGTTACCGAAATGGCCCGTAATGTGAAGGCCGAGGTGGTTGCATCGACCTTTGATGAGCAGGCTTCGCGTCACGTTAAGGTGGCCGAGATGGTGCTTGAAAAGGCAAAACGTATGGTGGAGTGTGGTCACGATGTGGTTATCTTCCTCGACTCTATTACCCGTTTGGCGCGTGCCTACAACTCTGTTCAGCCTGCGTCGGGTAAGGTGCTTTCGGGAGGTGTTGATGCCAATGCGTTGCATAAGCCAAAGCGTTTCTTCGGTGCGGCTCGTAATACCGAGGAGAAGGGCTCGCTTACGATTATCGCTACGGCCTTGATTGATACAGGCACGAAGATGGACGAGGTTATCTTTGAGGAGTTTAAGGGTACGGGTAATATGGAGTTGCAGCTCGACCGCAAACTTGCCAACAAACGTATCTATCCCGCTGTGGATGTCTCGGCAAGTGGTACTCGACGCGAAGACTTGCTCACAAGCAAAGAGGTACTGCAAAGGACTTGGGTAGTACGTCGCCACTTGGCCGATATGACATCGGTGGAGGCTATGGAGCTGATGATGAAGCAGATGCAAAATACTGCAAGCAACGAGGAGTTGCTGATGACTATGGATAGCTAATAGGCTGAGAATTGATTAAAACAAATACTAAACAATAATACCAATATGAAGAGACTACCTGTTTTGATTGTGAGCCTTGCGGCTCTGCTAAACTCTATGAGTGGCTTTTGCTGGGGCCCTACGGGTCACGATGTTGTTGCAGCAATTGCCGAGAATCACCTTACAGACAAGACCAAAGAGCGCCTTGCAGAACTGCTTGATGGTCGCTCGATTGTTTACTATTCGTCGTGGATGGACAATATCCAAAATTCGCCCTACTGGGAGGCCGGCTACAACCAAACCAAAACTTGGCACTATGCCAATGTGGATAAGGGCCACACCTACCAGACTATGAAGAAAAACGAGAATGGCGACGTTGTGGTGGCTTTGGAGAGGCTTACGGGCGAGCTTACCAACAACTACGAGAATCTGACCGATAGTATGAGGTGCGACTATGTTAAGATGATTGTCCATATGGTGGGCGATATGCATTGCCCAATGCACGCAGGACGACTCTCGGATTTGGGTGGCAACCGTACCAAGGTTAGATGGTTTGGCCGCAATACCAACCTCCACTCGGTGTGGGATAGCAAAATTGTTGAGTCGGCCCGCAAATGGAGCTACTCGGAGTGGCGTGACCAGCTCGACAGAACCGATGCCGAATTTAAGGCTAACGTTATGCAGGGCAGTTTTGAGGAGTGGTTTGTAGAGACCGTTGCAGGTGCAGCTCAAATCTACGATTATGTAGAGGCTTTGGGCGAGAATCCCAATCTTTCCTACCAGTTTGTTTATGACTTCTCGCCTCTGTTGGAGAATAGGTTGCTGGTGGGTGGCTATCGCTTGGCTTATGTTCTCAATTCGATTTTCGACCCCGAGAGTGTACAACCAATCAAATAAAATAGTATATTTGTGCGACAAATCTTAATTGTGGGGGCTTTGACCTCGGAATGATTGATTGTTGCACAGATTTGCGGAAATAGCTCAGTTGGTAGAGCATCGGCTTCCCAAGCCGAGGGTCGCGGGTTCGAGTCCCGTTTTCCGCTCAAAACTAATAGGTTGGCTTTTGGGCCAACCTTATTTGTTTTGAATTTTGACAATGATTTCGCACCCGCGAGCCTCGAAGTCCCCCTTTCCCAAAGGGGGATTTAGGGGGAATGTAAATGTTCTTTCGCGGGAAATACTCACGCTCTGCGTGAGTTCGAGTCCCGTTTTCCGCTCAAAACTAATAGGTTGGCTTTTTTTGCCAACCTTATTTGTTTTGAATATGTGACAATGATTACGAATCCGCGACCCTCGAAGTCCCCCTTTTCCAAATTAGTAAGTTGGCGAGGGAAGATATTTACTCGCTCAGGTGGTCGGTGTAGATGATGCCGTCGAGGTGGTCGATTTCGTGTTGGAAAATTATTGCCGTAAAGCCGTCAACCCACTCACTCTGAGGCTCAAAGGTTACGACGTCGCGGTAGTTGAGCAGTATGCGGGCTGAGCGCATAACCTCGCCTCGGTGGTTGGGCACAGAGAGGCAACCCTCCGAGCTCACAACAAGTGAATCGCTGCGCTCAACAATCTTTGGATTGATGTATATCTCAAAAGGCTCGCCACTCTTATCGAAACGCTGCACAGCAACCATTCTCACCAACACTCCCACCTGTGGTGCTGCTATGCCAACGCCCTCATTCTCAGGATTGTTTACGGTTTCTATCATTGAGGCAGCAAGGCGACCAAAGTGTGGCGTTAGGAGCGCCTCCTTAGTTAGTGGGCGACATTTGGAGCGCAGCAACAACGAGTCGCAAGGGGAGTCGATTGTGGTAACTCTCATTCGAGAATAGGCCGCAGAGTCGATTAGGGCACACTCCTCGGAGCTCCAAAAGTTGGATTTGCACGAGGGTAGGGTGGTGAGCAGGAGGGCGGCCAGTATGATTGCAGTTTGTTGTATGAGTTTCATCGTTTGCGGATTATGTTCGATTGACTACCACAAATGTAGTTAAAGATTGTGAGAAAATAGTATCTTTGCCTAAAATAACGAATGAACATCCCGATGAAAGAACTTGTTATATTCGACCTCGACGGCACGCTGGTGGACTCTATTGCCGACCTTACAACTGCTGTGAATCAGGCACTTGAAAAGTGCGGATGGCCACTCCATACATCCGATGAGTATCGTTTGATGGTGGGCGATGGTGTGCTGAAACTCTTTGAGCGTGCCCTGCCCGAAGGAGAGCGCACCGAGGAAAACGTGCTGCGAATCAGAGATTTATTCATCCCTTTCTACGAAATTCACAACACCGATTTGAGCCGACCCTACGAGGGTATTGTAGAATTGATTGGCGAGCTTCGTAGGCGTGGGGTGCGAATGGCGGTTGCCTCCAACAAGTATCACGTTGCTACGGTGAAGATTATCGACTACTTCTTTGGCGCGGATACGTTTGAGCTTGTGCTTGGTAATCGTGATGGAGTGCCTCGCAAACCCGAGCCGACAATCGTAAACGAGATACTTGAAAGGGTGGGTGTCGAGCGCGAAAATACACTTTATGTGGGCGATACGAGCGTTGATATGCTTACCGCAAAGAATGCCCGAGTGGATTGTCTGGCAGTGTCGTGGGGATTTCGACCAGTGGTTGAGCTTGCCCAGCACAATCCGTTGGCAATCATTGACAAACCTTGTCAGTTGCTCGACTATTTATAGGAGCACAAAAGTCACTTTACGACATAAAATGGTGGTTGGGGCTTTATCCTTTGGATAAAAATCGTACCTTTGTTCCATAAACGGGAGAAACAAAAGATGAAAAATATAGCGAAAATAGCCTTTTTGACGTTGGCTTGCGTTGCCATTTTTGCGTGCCGCAGCAACAGTGGTGTGTTGGAGCCCACAGCGCCAATCATCAAGGCTCAGAGTATAATCAATGGCACTAAGGGTGTCGCCATAGATGTCCCTTTCATTAACATAATTTTCGATAGGGAAATTGAGTTTGGCGACGAGAGTGCCCTCACTCTGTTGCCCGAGGCAGTTATGGAGCCAACAATTATTGATTCATCGCTCAGGATTATGCTGCCCGAGGGGTTGGAGTATGAAACCGACTATGTGCTGACCATTGGCGCAGGGGTGGTTAAGGACAAACTCACTGGCGGAGGTAATTTCGAGCGTATTATTGCATTCACGACCGAGGATGCACCCTACTCACCCCCCTCTGAGCGCACTTTCGAACTCGTTAGCGCCAACCCTATCCCCGAGGCACAAAATCTCTACGACTATATGTGGGCTCTCTATGGCCAAAAGAGTCTTTCGGGAGCTATGGCCAACGACTTGTGGCAGACCACCGAGAGTGACTGGATTGAGAGGTGGACAGACAATGTGCCTGCAATTATGAGCTTCAACTACAACTACTTACACCGCTCGCCTTCAAACGTTTTCGACTACACCAACATTCAGCCCATAGGGGCGTGGAATGGTAAGGGTGGCATCGTGGCTATTGATTGGCTCTGGATGGTGCCCGACAGCGAGGGGTCGCGCAAGTACCATTACGAAATGGAGCAAACCACCGTAAGAGCGAGAAATATGCTCACCGAGGGCACTTGGGAAAATGTGCTAATGAAGGCCGACTTGGAGGAGGTGGCCAATATGTTGTTGTTGCTGCAAGAGAAGAACATCCCTGTGCTGTGGCGACCCCTGCCCGAAGCTGCCGGCAACACCTACTCGCAGAGCGGTGGCAAGGCCAAGTATTGGTGGGGTGCAAGTGGTGCAGAGCCTTTCAAACAGCTCTGGCGCACTATGTTCGACTATTTTGCCGAGCGTGGCGTTAGGAATCTGATTTGGGTGTGGACAACTCAAACCTACGACTTGGAGTACTATCCGGGCGAGGAGTATGTGGATATGATTAGCTTCGATATGTATAATCGTGGCTCTATTCAGTCCATATCGAGTCTGTGGAATTACATCAACAAATACTACCCCCACAAGATGGTGGCAATGAGTGAGTTGGGAAAAGTTGTTTACATTCCGCAACATCTGGATGCAGGTGCGACGTGGAGTTATTTTGTGACCGTAGCCGACCCAGCAAACGACTTTTCTGAGGACTTCCCTCACGCCTATGCTACAATCTCGTGGTGGAATACGGTATTTGCCGATGAGCGCATCGTTACTCTTCGCGACCTGCCACAATTCAATAGCGCACAATAAACAAGGCAAACTTCTACGCAATAAACAAGAAACTCCACCGACCAATCTCGGTGGAGTTTCTTTATGCTTTCAAGCCCCGTATGTATGAGCTACTTGCCAAGTTGGACAACTTTGGTCGTGACACTGGCATCTGCATTGGCAATAGCGTTGGCAAGTGACTTAGCCTCAGCCTCTTTTGTGAATATGCCGATGGTGAATGTGGTCGTGCCATCGGAGCTGAACTTAGAGCGCTCTTTGCGTGGGGCTTTGGCATTGATAACATCGAGCACCTCGGGGCTAAGCGAGCCCGCAGGGGTCTGTATCTCCACACGATACATCGCAGCGCGAGGCTTGGCAGGGGTGGCATTCTTGTCTATAAAGTCGTCGCGACGTATGCCATCGCGCCACATAACAAGAGTGGGCTGCTTGAAACCAATCTTTTTGAGGTAGGCAATATCGTCTTGGGCACTATTGGCCGTAGGATAGAGGCCAATGTAGATATAGGTGCGACCATCCTCGCGACGCTCACGATAGAGTGGGGTGGCATTGCGGAATACCGATGTCGATTGAGGTAGGCTTGCGTAGTTGGCCACAGTGATGGAGTACAACTCGCCCGACGAGGGTATTTTTAGCTGAGGTAATGCGCTGACAGCCTTGTGTTTAGTGCGAGCATTTACCTTTACGGGAGCAAACTTTGCATCGGAGCGCTTGGGCGCATCAATGGGGGTGTAGAGTGCAAGCGTTGTGTCGATTGCCGAGAGGTGCTGATTGATATTGGCAACCTCCTCGGGCGCAATGTGAGAAGCTATCTCACGCTCCAACTCGACGGTCTTTTGGAGCTTCATTGGGTAGATTGCAAGGTCGGTGTCGATGCAGTTGCCCGATAGATTCTCAATGGCCCTATGCTCCATTTCTTCCACACTTGCAGCGTAACTATCGGCAAGAGTGGTGAGCGCGAGGCTGTCGGCAAAGCCCAGTAGCGATTTGGTCTTGCTGGCGAAGAGTATATCGCTGCGCTCAACAATTTTGTCGGCTATTGCGGCACACCTCTCCAATGAGGTGAGATAGTTTTTGTAGTGACCATCAAGCACTTGGAGGCTTGTTGCCTTGTCGTACTCACGTCGGCTCAATTTGGCGCTATCGTAGTGAATTTCATAGGTTTGGAAGAGTTGTGCAATCTCCTCCTCTATGAGTTTGTAGCGACGCATCGAGGTCACAAATAGGCCTTTAAGCTCTTCGCTTACGGGCTCTTTTTCGGGCTTAATTTCCTCCTCTTCTGTCACAATCTTAGGCTCTGGGTCTGCCTCGGTGGGAACTGTCGGTTCGGATGTAGGCTCGGGGAGCGTTTCGACTTCGACCTCGGGTTTGGGTGTAGGCTCAGGAGTGGAGGGCGTGGCCTCGTCGGCTTGAAGTAGCTCGGCTTGCTCTTGTTCTTGCTCGGCAGCAACTCGATCAGCCTCAATGGTTGCAGCAAGTTTTTCGAGGGCTGAGCCTATGGCCAATGATTGCTTTTCGAGCTGATGGATAACCTTAGCAAGCGAGTCGGAGGGGGTGGCCACATAAGCCTCACGAGCCGATTGGAGCTGAGCTTGTACCTGCTCGGCACGCTGGGAGAGCTGACGACTCTGACGCTCAGCAAAACTGCCTGTGCTCTGGGCCATAACGCCCGAAACAGAACAAAGCAAGACCGCAAGGGTTGCAACGATATATCTTCTTATACCCACCATCTCATTGTGAAAAAGTGTAACAAACCGAAAATCTCCAAACGACCCAGCAACATCTGCAACGTGCAAACACACTTGACAACAATAGGCATAGCCGAGTAGTTGTCCAATGAGCCAACTGCGCCAAAGCCCGGGCCAATGTTGCCCATAGAACTAACTGAGGCTGTGAAACTTGTCATTGTATCCAGACCGCAAAGAGCGTTTATGAATGTGCCCAATAGAATGATGAAAATGTAGATTACGATGTAGAGAATTGCAAAGTGAACAATGCTACTCTCCTGCACATTGCCATTGCTCTTGATGCGAATGACAGCACCGGGGTGTTGCTGTTGTTTGAGTTGAGCGCGAATAACTTTGCCCGTCATCAGTATGCGGTCACTCTTCAAACCGCCCGCCGTAGAGCCGGCCATACCGCCCTGAATACTCATATAGATAAGTATGCATACACACAAAGCGGGCCAAATGGTAGTGTCGGCTGTGGCAAAGCCCGTACTGGTGACAATCGAAACGCCCTGAAAAACTCCGTGACGCAACGACTCTCCAATGGTGGCGTATGTGCCATTGCCCCACAAACTTAGGCTCAGTATCAGGCAGAGAGCCAATGTTGTAAATATGTAGAAGCGTGCGCCTTCGTTGCGGAAGAAGTTGTTGCGACGACCAACGATGGTGGCATAGACAATGCCCAAGTGGATACTCGAAATGAACATAAAGAAGATGCTCACAATCTCAATCCAGACGTTGTTGTAGAATCCGATACTGGCATTTTTGGTGCTAAATCCACCTGTGGCAATGTTGGAAAAGGAGTGGCAAACAGCGTCGAACCAATCCATACCCGCCACCTTGAAAGCAATCGTATTGGCAATGGTCATACCCAAATAGATGCCCATAAGGATTTTGATGATTGTGGAGGAGGTGTAGCGGTAGTTGTCGCGAGCCATAGAGGAAATCTCCAAGTTGCTCACAGTCATACGACTACGACCCATCATAGGCATAATCACCAGCGCAAACATCACAACACCCACACCGCCAATCCAAGTTGTCAATTGACGCCAAAATAGTAGTCCCTTAGGGAGCGCTTCTATGTTGTTTAGGATAGATGCACCCGTCGTGGTAAAGCCCGAGACGCTCTCAAACCAAGCATTGATAACCGAAAACTCACCGCCCCAAAGCAAATAGGGGAAAGTGCCTACAACACAAGATGTTAGCCAAGCGCCAATAACAATGGCATAGCTCTCCTTAGAGCTTAGACGGTTGCTCTTGCCAACAAAAATTAGCGGGAAGCTACCCAATAGTGCTGTGAGCAAAAACGACAACAATAGGGGAGTAAAACCGCTGTCGATGCCATTGGCGTATGAAACAAAGGCCGACAAAAGCATAAATGCCGACTCGAAGAGTAGCACCATACCAATGTAGCGGAAAACAACCTGCAATCTCATACTATTCTTTTACGTTCTGATGGGGTGACTATTGATGCTTTTTGAGGTTGTTAATAAGCTCCACAATGTCGTCGTTGAGCTGGCTGAGTTCGTTATGCTCGTCCAATTTGACCTGATAGGGGACTTTGTTCTTCACGTAGGCGTCAAGACTTCGCGAGATGCGCTTGACAGGTTTGGTGTAGTAGGTGTCGATGAAGAAGTAGAACAAAAGCAAAATCAGCACCGCCACCAAAAGTGTTAAAACGCTGGGAGTAATGGTCTTATACACATCACTCTCCAAGTTGGATACTCGCATAGCAACCGAGTTTTTGGGCGATGTGAGGTAGCTCTTGATGGCGCTATCGAGATTGTAGTAGGCATCGATGTAGGAGTTCATAAACCACTCCTTGTCGGCAGCCTCGTTATTGGAGGGCGAGTGCTGGTCGATGATGTTGTGGTAGTGGATGTTGGCCTCGTAGATATTTTTCAGGGCAGCGCTCTCGGGTGCTTTATCCATAGCCTCCAACAATACGGCGTTGAACTCAACAATACCGTCGCCAAAGCCCTCCGATGGGCTCTCGCTATTGAAAGTCACCATATTAAGCACCGCGCTATTCTGCTTCTGCAACGCATCGAGCATACGGCCGGCATACTCGGTACTTTGGGTGCTCTCGGCAATTATGTGCTCCGCATTATTTCTCATACGGTTGAGCTCGGAAACGTTGATTACAACAGCGCACACTAGTACTACAAGCAGTGCAATAAAGCCTATTGATATTTTCTTGCGAATGGTTTTCATACCAAATATATTATATTTACAAGGCAAATATACTAATTATTTAGTTTTTCGGCCAACATCTCACACTCTTCGCTAACTTTTGTAAGCCTAACACGCTCGGTTGTGTTGATGAGTGACCTGTCGAAAGGCATTTTTACCTTGATGTAATTCTCCGTAAAGCCATACATCCAACCCGCCTTGGGCGAGCTCTCCCAGAGAACATTGGCCTCAGTGCCAACATACTTTTCGTAGAATTGGCGGTGGAGGCGGCCACAAAGCTCTTCGAGGCGGGCCGCACGAGCCGTTTTGACCGAATCCTGCACCTTGTTTTTCATTGCAGCAGCAGGGGTGTTGGCTCGGGCCGAGAATGGAAAAACGTGCAAGAAAGCCGGAGCAAGCGATTCGAGAAAATCGTAGGTCGTCTGGAACTCTTCGTCGCTCTCGCCGGGGAATCCGGCAATCACATCTATGCCTATAAATGCGTCGGGCATAGCCTTGCGCACTGCCTCAATGCGAGCCTTAAACATTGCCGTATTGTAGCGTCGGCGCATATCTTTAAGCACTCTGTCACAGCCACTTTGGATGGGTATGTGAAAGTGGGGCTGGAACTTCTTTAACGAGGCGCAGATGTCGATTATTTCGTCGGTCAGAAGGTTGGGCTCGATAGACGAGATGCGATAGCGCTCAATGCCTTCAACCTTGTCGAGCTGGCGCAGCAGGTCGGCAAAACTCTCGCCGGTTGTGCGACCAAAATCGCCCGTATTTACACCCGTAATTACAATCTCCTTGTGCCCCTCGGCTGCAATTGCTTTGGCCTCTGCAATAAGCTCACTTATGGGCATATTGCGACTTGCGCCACGAGCGTTGTGGATGGTGCAGTAGCTGCAACAATAATCACATCCGTCTTGCACTTTCAGAAAGGCGCGAGTGCGGTCGCCCGAAGAGAAAGCCGCAAAAAAGCGAGTCAGCTCCTCGGTGGTGCAACTCGTAACCTCCTGACGCTGACCTTTTTTGCCAAGCCCAACGACCGCCTTATACATATCCCCCTTGTCGTTGTTGGAGAGCACAATATCTACTCCCTCAATGGCGGCAATCTCGTAGGGTTTGAGCTGAGCATAGCATCCCGTAACGGCAATTATTGCCTCGGGATTGAGCTTGTGGATGCGACGGATAATGTTGCGACACTTTTTGTCGGCGTGCTCTGTGACCGAGCAGGAATTTATGATGCACACGTCGGCTTCGCGGAAGTCCTCGGTGCGAGTGTGACCTCCACCGACAAACTCACGTGCGAGTGTGGATGATTCGGAAAAGTTGAGCTTACAGCCCAATGTGTAGAAGCAAACTTTCATTTTAACCTTTAATGTTGCTATTTTGGTGCGAAAGTATGAAATTTTTTGCGACTTTTGAGTAACTTTGCACACCTATTGGTAGAATTTTAATCTATCGGGCTTTTTTGCAATGGATTTCTTTACAGCAATTACAACATACGACTTTCTGCTGAGCGCAATTCTGGCGGCTGTGCTTTCGGGCATAGCTTGCGGCATTGTAGGCACTTACGTCGTCTCGCGCCGTATGGTGTTCCTTAGCGGAGGTATCACTCACGCAAGTTTTGGCGGCATAGGTATTGCCTACCACTTTGGTCTTAATCCTATTGGTGGCGCTATGGTCTTTGCTGTTTTGTCGGCTCTGGGAATAGAGTGGGCGGGAGCTAAGGGCCGCATTAGGCCCGACTCGGCCATAGGCATAGTATGGAGTGTCGGTATGGCTATTGGCCTACTCTTCATCTTCGCAACTCCCGGCTATGCGCCCAACCTTATGAGCTTCCTATTTGGCGACATCCTCACCGTAGGCCACTCCAACATAGTAGCGCTTGCCATCCTCGATGTGGTGCTATTGGCGGTGATGATACTTCTCGGCAGACCAATCATATATTCGGCTTTCGATAGGGACTACGCTAAGAGTCAGGGCGTTAGGGCAGACCTGCTGTTGGCACTTATGACGGTGCTGACAGCGGTGGCTATTGTGTTGTCGATTAGGATTGTAGGCATTGTTTTGTTGGTGTCGCTGCTGAGTATTCCGCCAACCATTGCGGGGTGCTTCACCAAGTCGTATATGAAAATCGTTGTCTGGTCGGCACTATTTGCTGTTGTTGGCAACCTCGCAGGCTTATATGTGGCCTATACGATAGATTTTCCTGTGGGCGCAACTACAATTATTTTGCTTGCGCTAACGCTTTTTATTGTAAAACTACTAACTTTGCCCTCTAATGGCGGCCTTAGGCGCAAAAGGGCCATAAGTAAGAAGAATTAGAATGAAAACCATACATCGCTTTACACTCAAATCGTTTCTGGGCCCAATGGTGCTCTCGTTCTTCATCGTGATGTTTATCCTGATGATGAACTTTGTGTGGCGCTATATCGATGAGCTTGTGGGTAAGGGACTTAGCTTCGGCATCATAATCGAGCTGCTCTTCTACGCAACGGCCAATATGATGCCTCTGGGTATTCCTCTGGCCACACTCTTTGCGGGTATTATGACGATGGGTAACTTGGGCGAGCACAACGAGTTGCTGGCTATGAAGTCGGCCGGTATGTCGTTGCCCCGCATCCTTGCTCCGCTTATGGGGGTTGTTTTGGTTGTGGCTGTGGCGAGCTTCTTTGTTGTGAACAACCTTGTCCCGTACTCCAATAAGAAGATGATGGCAATCATCTACGACATCCGTCAGCAGAAGGAGAATATGGAGTTTAAGGACGGCATATTCTTCAATGGTATCGACAATATGAACATCCGAGTTGGCCACCAAGACCCCGAGACACAGCTACTTACGGATGTACTCATATACGACACGCGCGACAGAAATGGCAATATGACCACCACTGTGGCCGACTCGGGCTACATCTATATGTCCGACGATAAGAAGTTTCTGATTGTCAAACTCTACAATGGTCAGACCTACGAGACTACGCGCAACTATAAGTGGAGTACCGAGAACACTGTGCGCCACCAAGTCTTTACCGAGCAAAATGGTGCGTTAGCCATCGACGGTTTCGATTTCTCGCGCACCGATATGAACCTTTTTAGCAACCACCAAACCAAGAATATCTCCGAGTTGCAGGTGGATATTGACTCGCTTAGGGTGGAGTCGGATAGGGGTGCTGCACGTTCCTACGAGCCACTGCTGAAAAAGTATCTTATGACGCGCGATGAGTCGGCGTGGGGACTATTCGACACTGTGAAGGTGGATTACTCTTATAAAGTACCAACCGACCTGATTGCCTCGCTCGATGAAATGACACTCCAAGAGAAGAGTGCCATTGTGTCGAAGGCCAAAACCAACGCTCGAATGTCGCGTAATACGCTCAATCGCAACGAAGATACGGCCAAAGAGTCGCTCAATAAGCTCTACCGCTCAAAGGTTGAGTGGCATCGTAAGGTGTCGTTGCCCATTTCGGTCATCATCTTCTTCTTGATTGGTGCGCCTCTGGGTGCGATTATTCGCAAGGGTGGTTTGGCGATGCCTGTGGTGGTGTCGGTACTCTTCTTTGTGATTTACTACATCATCAGCATTGCAGGCGAAAAAATGGCCAAAGAGGGTACTTGGGATGCAGGCTTCGGTATGTGGTTCTCGTCGTTCATACTACTACCTATTGCGCTCTATTTGACACACATAGCTACCAATGACTCCAATTTGTTTAACGTCGATTGGTATGTTATCCAATATAACAAAATCAAAGCAAGGGTGCAGACTCTTGCAAGAAAAAATCGTTAGTTTTCAACCTAATTCTTTTTTCAGATGAACGCCAAAGATTTACGCATAGTTTATATGGGTACGCCCGATTTTGCGGTTGCCCCGCTGAAAGCGCTCGTAGAGGGCGGATATAATGTTGTTGCTGTTGTGACAATGCCCGACAAGCCCTCGGGTAGAGGTTTGAAGATGAACGAGAGCGCCGTAAAACGCTATGCTGTGGAGGCTGGACTTCCCATACTTCAACCCGTAAAATTGCGCGACGAGGAGTTTGTGGCCACATTCAATGGGCTTAATGCCGATTTGGGCATCGTAATCGCTTTCAGAATGTTGCCCGAGATTATTTGGGCCGCACCTCGCTTGGGCACATTCAATTTGCACGCCTCGCTGCTGCCTCAATATCGTGGCGCAGCCCCCATCAATCGTGCGATTATGAATGGCGAAACCACCACGGGCGTGACCACTTTCCTGCTCAATCCTCAGATTGACGAGGGTGCAGTGATCGGTCAAGTAAAGGTTGAGATTGAGCCATCTGACAATGTTGGCACTCTGCACGATAAGCTGATGAATGTGGGTGTCGATTTGGTGCTTGAAACGGTTGAGAAAATTGCTTCGGGCAACATTGAACCAGTGGCACAGGAGGCAATGATTGAGGGCGAACTGAAAGCCGCTCCAAAGATTTTCAAAGAGGATTGCCACATAGATTTTTCGCTCTGCGGAGAGCAAATAGTCAATTTGGTGCGCGGCTTGTCACCCTATCCAGCCGCTTGGGCTACGCTGGCCGAGAATTTGACTGCCAAGATTTTTGAGGTGGAGTTTTTGCCACAAACGGTTGACTTAGAGTGTGGTACAATCGTTTCCGACGAGCGTAAATACATCCGCGTTGCCTGCCAGAATGGCCTGATTGACATCAAAGAGTTGCAGCTCTCGGGCAAACGTCGAATGTCTGCCGAAGAGCTGCTACGCGGTTTTAGGAACATTGTCAGCTATAAATTTAGCTAATTCCCTGCTTTATAGTTCTTTATGTTGGTGGCGATACACTCCACCAATCCCTCTATTGACTCAACTGCCGACCACGCATTGTGGGGCGAAAGAAGAAGTTTGTCGCTATCGGCCGTATGGAGCAGGGGCGAGTCGGCAAGCATAGGCTCCGAGGGGTAAACATCGAAGGCTGCACCCGCCAATTTGCCACTATCCAGAGCCTTGGCGACGGCCTCTTCGACAACAATTCCGCCACGAGCTACATTGATGATGAATGCCGTAGATTTCATTTGCGCAATTTGATCTGTATCAATTAGTCCGCGAGTTGCATTGTTGAGTGGGCAGTGTACCGAAACAATGTCGGCCCAAGCCAAAAGTTCACTTAGCGACATGGCCGAGTAGCCCTCCTCGCGTGCCTTGCCTGAGGTGGAGGTGTAGGCAACATTACAGCCGAAAGCCGAGGCTATACGAGCCACCTCGCGACCAATGTTTCCCATTCCTACAATACCCCAATTTTTGCCCCACAAACGGTGAGTTGGGCGGTCGAAATTGACCCATTCTCCCGAAGCACTATATGCTCCGCTCTTTACGTAGCGGTCGTAGTAGCAGTTTTGCCTGAGGAGTGCAAGGGCGCTGCCAAAAGTGGCTTCGGCAACGGTGTGGGTGGAGTAACCCACTGCATTTCTGACAGATATACCTCTTTGTGCGGCAGCTTCGAGGTCGATGTTGTTCACGCCTGTGGCGGCAACGCAGATTAGGCGCAGCTTGGGTAGCGCCTCCATCTCCTTCTGTCCGATAACTACCTTATTTACAATTAGTACCTCTGCATCTGCGGCACGCTCAACGACCTCTTCGGGTAGGGTCGAAGAGTAGCCGGTGTAGTCGCCCAAAGCCTCAATGGAGGAGAGGTCTGCGCCTCCGAGCGTGTACTGGTCGAGAAAAACAATTTTCATATAGGTTGTAGTGTTATAATTTATTAAGTTTCAATACAATGGGTTATTCCATCTCGCCAAGCAGGTCGCGCACAACAACGCTACTGCAAGCGCAACCAAAGGCGGCCGGGATGTAGGAAATTGAGCCTACGTTAGACTTTTTGTTCGTCTCCTCGGCAATAATCATTGCCCCCTCACGCACCGGCTCGGGCGAAAAAACAGCCCAAAAACCGCTTCTGATTCCCAATTTATGCAGGCGCTTGCGGAGCATATGTGCCAGAGGGCAGTGGTGGCTGCGACCAATATCTTTAACCTCAATTTGCGTGGGGTCGGTCTTTGCCCCCGCACCCATAGAACTCACAAGCGGGTAGCCTCTGTCGAGCGCCCCTGCAATGAGGTTTACCTTGGGCGAAAGGGTGTCGATACAATCCACAACATAGTCGTAGCGGGACTCGTCGAGTAGCTCGTAGGTCTTTTCGTCGCGGATATATTCGGTGTGGATGTGCAACACAATTTGCGGATTTATATCTCGCAGTCTTTCAGCAAGAACATCGGTCTTATTTCTACCAATGGTTGAATGTAGGGCAATCAGCTGACGGTTGATATTGCTCTCGCCAACTGTGTCGGCATCGGCTATGGTCAGCTCGCCAATGCCGGCCCTAACAAGCATCTCTGCCGCGTAAGCACCGACACCGCCAAGGCCAACAACTAAGACGTGTGACCGCTCCAATATGCCAAGTTTCTCTTCGCCCAAAAGTAGGCGTGTGCGCTCTTTCCAGCTCATCCGAATATGCGATTGTAATTGTGGTAAATTTGCTGTTTCAATACCTCTGTACCAATCCCTCGAATTGATGCAACCTCGGTATATAAATCCTCAATAGGAGTGGGGGATTCGTCGCTCTCCAAAAACACCCTATCGAGCGGGGCAACCCTCAGTGCATCAATGGTTTTTGGCGACCTAAGAGCCCCAAAACCAAAGGATACATAGTGGCCCTTACCGACTATCTGTTGGAGTAATTGACTGCTGCCAATAAAGCCGTGAAATATCGCTCCCGAAAGCCTATGCTTGTCAAGCTCCTGCAAGACCTCGTTGTAGGCCCTTACGCAATGGATTATGACTGGTAAATTGCGCTCCTCGGCAATACGCAACTGCTGCTCGAAATAGTGTTGTTGCACACCCAAGTGAACATTGCAACACCTGTCGAGTCCAATCTCCCCAATAGCCTCACAATCTGCTTGTTGCAACTCCCTCAGTAACTCCTCCGACTCGGCATTTACATCCCACGGGTGAATCCCCAGCGATATGTGTTTCTCGCCGGCTACAACCTCTTTGCCCAGACGCACATTGCGGAGTCCGAGTCTGTCTTTGAGAGGGAGGTGGGTGTGTATGTCGATAAAGTGTGACATCCTGAGTGCAAAGATACAAAATTCATTTGTGAAAAAAATGTGTGAAAATAATAACACAAAGATTACCTATTTATAAAAATAAGGGTTATCTTTGCAGAGTTTATTGCGGAACTATTGTTTGAGCAAATATATCACAAACTATAAACCAAATTTTTATTAACTTATTTACCTATCTTAACAGATATGTCGAAAGTCATTAAACTCAAAAAGGGTCTCGACATCAAGCTCGTAGGTGAAGCCGACAAGAGTGTAGTGGAACTTCCCATTGGGGAGCGCTATGCCGTATCGCCTCTTACCTTTGAGGGTGTTGTGCCCAAGTTGTTGGTGGCCGAGGGCGACAAAGTTATGGCAGGTGATGCTTTGTTCTACGACAAAGCTCATCCCGAAGTAATGTTTACATCGCCTGTTAGCGGTACCGTTTCGGCTGTTCGTCGTGGTGAGAAACGTAAGTTGCTTGCTATTGAGGTTGCTGCCGATGTAGAACAAACCTACAAACCCTTTAACACCAATCTCGCAACAGCTTCGCGCGAGGAGGTTGTAGCAGCTCTGTTGGAGAGCGGCTTGTGGGCTATGATTATTCAGCGCCCCTACGGTATCATTGCCGACAAGAATGATACCCCCAAAGCAATCTTCGTGTCGGGCTTCGACTCTGCCCCCTTGGCTGCCGATATGAATATCGCCTTAGAGGGCGATATGAAGGCTGTGCAGGCTGGTTTCGATGCTCTTAGGAAACTCTGTGACAAGGTACACCTCGGTTTGAGGGCTGGCCAGAAGAGCTTGCTCGAAGGTGTGGAGGGTGTTGAGAAACACTACTTTGCAGGTGCTCACCCCGCAGGTAATGTGGGCGTGCAGATTCACCACATCGACCCCGTAAACAAGGGCGAGAAGGTGTGGACAGTTGCTATCCAGAACGTGGCCATCATTGGTCGCCTCTTCACTGAGGGTAGGGTGAATATGACCAAAACTTGGGCTGTTGTAGGCTCGCAGGTTGCTCATCCTATGTATGTTAGGGCTCTTGTTGGCAGCTCGGTTGCCGACTTGATTATGCCCGCACGTATCAAACCTCAGGCTGGTGGTGCTACTTTCCGCATCATTGAGGGCAATGTGCTTTCGGGCTTGAAAGTAAGCGCTAACGATTATCTCGGCTGCTACTCCTCGCAGATAAGCGTTATTCCTGAGGGTGGCGAGTTGGAGCTCATCGGCTGGCTTGCGCCTCGTCTTAACAAATTCTCCGTATCGCGCACCTACTTCTCGTGGCTGATGCCTAAGAAGAGATACGACCTGAGGACTGGTCTGAATGGTGGCGTGCGTCCCTTTGTTGTGACAGGTCTGTATGAGAAATATCTGCCTATGGATATATATCCTATGTACCTCTTTAAGGCAATTATGGCAGGTGATATTGAGAAGATGGAGAACTTGGGTATCTACGAGATTGTGGAGGAGGATGTGGCTCTTTGCGAGTTTGTTGATCCTTCGAAGCAGGAGTTGCAGGCCCTTGTTCGCGATGGTATTAACCTGATGATTAAGGAGATGTAAGCGTATGAAACAGAAAAATACTACACCCCTTCCAAAACGATTGCTTGATAAGTTTGCTCCTACCTTCTCGGAGGGCGGCAAACTTTCGTGGTTGCACTCGTTCTATGAGGCAATGGAGACATTCTTCTATGTGCCTACCGATGTTACCAAAAAAGGCGCTCATGTTCGTGACTGCAACGATATGAAACGCACAATGTTTATGGTAATCATCGCACTTATCCCCACCATCCTCTTTGGTATGTGGAACATTGGTTTCCAGAGGATTGATGGCGCTGACTTCACCATTTGGCAGAACTTCTGGTATGGTTTCTGGCAGATGTTGCCCTCGATTTTGGTGACCTACATTGTTGGTCTGTCGATTGAGTGTGCTTTTGCTCAGATTCGTAAGGAGGAGGTAAACGAGGGCTTCTTCGTTTCGGGTATCCTCATTCCTCTGATTATTCCTATCGGCACTCCTCTGTGGATGACTGGTTTGGCTACCGCTTTTGCTGTGGTTGTTGGTAAGGAGATTTTCGGTGGCACGGGTATGAATATCTTTAACCCCGCTCTGTTGGCCCGTCTGTTTATCTTCTTCTCCTACACTTCGAGCATTTCGGGTGAAAGCGTATGGTTTAGCGACGCACGCACCGGTGCTACTCCTCTTGGCGAGTTGGCCAATACGGGTACTACCAGCGTGTCGATGCTCGACGCATTTATCGGTACTATCCCCGGCTCTGTTGGCGAGACTTCGACCTTGTGCATCCTGCTTGGTGCTATTGTGCTTCTTGCCACTGGCACAGCAAGTTGGAGGACTATGATTAGTGTATTTGTTGGTGGTTTGGTTATGGGTGGCGTGTTCAACCTGTTGGCACCTGCCGACCTTACTGGCGCAACCGAAGTGCAGAAATATATGGCACTTCCTGCTTGGCAGCACTTGCTGCTTGGTGGCTTTGCTTTCGGTGCTGTATTTATGGCAACCGACCCTGTTACCTCGGCTCAGACCAACACCGGTAAATACATCGTTGGCTTTATGATTGGTGCGCTTGCAATCCTTGTTCGCGTATTCAACACCGGCTACCCCGAGGGTATGATGCTGGCTATCATCTTTATGAACGCTTTGGCTCCCGTTGTTGATCACTACGTTGTTCAGGCAAATGTTAAACGTCGCAACCGCAGGGCAAAGAAAACCATTAACGCATAAAACCAGGAGGATAGAATTATGAGTAAAAAAGGATTTTTGGGCGGCAAAAATAGCAACGCCTACATTGTATTCTACTCAACCGTTATGGTTGTTCTGGTGGCTATAATGCTTGCATTCACCTCGTTGAGCCTCAAAAGCAAACAAGATGCCAACGTTCTCAACGAGAAGAAAGACGCTATTGTGGCTTCGCTCGGCTTGGAGAAGGGCTCGTATGATAAGTTCATTGAGGCTTACGTAGTTAATGCCGAGGGCGAGGTGGTTAGCACCGACGCTGCTGCAACTTTGCAGAAACTCTTTGACCTTCCCACCAACTTTGCAGCAGGTGAGTTCCCCGTATTTGAGAATAAGGAGAATGGCGAGGTGGTTGTACCCCTTACCGGTAAGGGTCTTTGGGACGACATTTGGGGCTACATCGCTTTGGAGGCCGATATGAACACCATCAAAGGTGCTATCTTCGACCACGCAGGCGAGACCCCCGGTCTGGGTGCTGAGATTGCAACTGCTAAGTATCAGGCACAGTTCCCCAAGAAACAGATTTACAACAACGGCGAGTTCGTTGGTGTAGAGGTGGTTAAAGGTGGCGCAAAAGAGGGCGACATTCACGCTGTGGATGCCGTTACTGGCGGTACTAAAACCTCCGATGGTCTGGAAAATATGATTAAAAATTGTCTTCGTTGCTACGACGCTTTCTTCAAAGCTCGCACCGCAGCAACCGAGGCACCTGTTGTAGAATCTACTGAAATTGCAGAGTAAGACAATGAAAAACAAAACTTTTCAATCGCTGACTAATCCGTTGGCAAAAAACAACCCTATTCTGGTTCAGATTCTGGGTATCTGCTCGGCACTTGCAGTTACTACCCAGTTGAAGCCCGCATTGGTAATGGGTCTTTCCGTTGTCGCAGTGTGTGCTTTCTCGAACCTCGTTCTTTCGTTGCTGCGTAACGGTATTCCCGAGCGTATCCGTATTATCGTGCAGCTCGTTGTTATCGCAGCTTTGGTTACTATCGTGAACGATGTGCTGAAAGCCTATGTTTACGATGTGAGCAAACAACTTTCTGTTTATGTTGGCCTTATTATTACCAACTGTATCATTATGGGTCGTGTGGAGGCTTTCGCTCTGTCGAACAAACCTCTTCCTTCGCTCTTGGACGGTATTGGTAACGGCTTGGGCTACGGTGCAGTATTGGTTATCATCGGCTTTTTCAGGGAGCTTTTGGGTAGCGGTACGCTCTTTGGCTATCAGGTTATTCCCGAGTGCTTCTACGAGGCTGGCTATGTGAACAATGGTTTGATGCTGTTCCCACCTTCGGCACTTATTATTGTAGGTATCATCATCTGGGTACACCGCAGTATGAATAAAGATTTACAAGAAAAATAATGGAGGAGCATAGAATATGGAACTTTTGAAACTATTTATTCAGTCTGTCTTTATTGACAATATGGTGTTCTCGTTCTTCTTCGGTATGTGTTCCTACATTGCCGTTTCGAAGAGCGTAAAGACTGCCAATGGTTTGGGTTTGGCCGTTACATTTGTAATGCTTATGACTGTGCCCCTGAACTATCTGCTCGAAAACTATGTGCTCAAAGCTGGTGCTCTCTCGTGGATTTTGCCCGAGGAGATGGCCGCATCTATCGATTTGAGCTTCCTTAGCTTCATTCTCTTCATTGCAGTAATCGCAGCCTTTGTGCAGTTGTTGGAGATGGTTGTTGAGAAATTCTCACCTTCGCTCTACAACTCGCTCGGTATCTTCTTGCCCCTTATTGCCGTAAACTGCGCAATTATGGGTGGCGCTCTGTTTATGCAGCAGAGGGCATTTGAGAGCGTGGGCGAGGCTGCGGTATTTGGTTTTGGCTCGGGTTTTGGATGGTGGATTGCAATTCTTGTTATGGCTGCCATTCGTGAGCGTCTGAGCTATTCCAATGTTCCCAAAGGCTTGCGTGGCCCCGGTTTGGCTTTCGTCATCACAGGTCTGCTTGGTATGGCGTTTATGATTTTCTCGGGCTTCCAGATGTAGAACTTAATTAGCAAAATTTAGAGAAATGAATACAACAATAATTATAGTTGCAGTCGTAGTCTTCCTCGTGGCTCTGTTGTTGCTCGTAGCTCTGCTGCTTGTTGCAAAGGCTAAGCTCACAAGCTCGGGTGAGGTTACGATTAGTATCAATGAGGGCGAAAAGACCCTCAAAGTGGCCAGCGGCAACTCGCTTCTTAACACTCTTGCTCAGGAGAAGATTTTTCTTCCCTCGGCTTGCGGTGGACAGGGTAGCTGCGGTATGTGTAAGGTGCAGGTGATGGACGGCGGTGGCGAGATTCTGCCTACCGAGGTTGGTTTCTTCACCCGCAAACAGCAGAAAGAGCATTGGAGGCTCGGTTGCCAAGTTAAGGTTAAGGGCGACTTGGATATTCGTATCCCCGAGAGTGTTCTTGGCGTTAAGAAGATGGAGTGCGAGGTGGTTTCGTGCCGCAGCGTATCGACCTTTATGAAAGAGTTTGTGGTTAAACTGCCCGCAGGCGAAAGGCTCAAATTCAAGAGCGGTGGTTACATTCAGATTGACGTGCCTCAGTACGACGAGATTAAGTTCTCCGATATGGACATCGATCCTAAGTTCCACGCCGACTGGACTAAGTTTAAGATGTGGGACATCGTGGCTAAGAACCCCGAGCCTACTTTCCGCGCCTACTCTATGGCCAACCAGCCCGCTGAGGATGACATCATTATGCTCAATGTTCGTATTGCTACTCCTCCCTTCGATAGGGCAACTGGTGGCTTTATGAATGTTCCTACCGGTATCTGCTCGGCCTACATTTTCTCGCGCAAACCCGGCGATAAGGTGACTATTTCGGGCCCCTACGGTGAGTTCTTCATCAAAGACACCCCCAATGAGAAGATGTTTATCGGTGGTGGTGCAGGTATGGCGCCTATGCGTTCACACATCTTCCACCTCTTCAAGACCGTCAAGAGCGACCTGCCCATCTCCTTCTGGTATGGCGCACGCTCGAAGCAGGAGATTTTCTATCAGGAGCAGTTCGAGGAGTTTGCTAAGGACTTCCCCAACTTTAAGTTTGCTATCGGTTTGAGCGATCCTCGTCCCGATGACAACTGGGATCCCGCATACATTGGCTTCATCCACAATGTTATCTACAACAACTATTTGAAGAATCATCCTGCACCCGAGGATATCGAGTACTACTTGTGCGGTCCTCCCATGATGATTTCGGCAGTGGTGAATATGCTCGACAATCTGGGCGTACCTCCCGAGAATATTATGTACGATAACTTCGGTAGCTAAAAAGTGCATATAGCGGGCAACTGCTATGTTTCACTACGACAAACCACCTCCTCATTTACGGCCAGTAAACTGCGGAGGTGGTTTTCTTGTGCGCCTAAAATCTGATTAATTTTCTACATTTTAGAATTGTTCCTATCGGATTCTATTGTATTTGGAGCCACATTGGGGTTGGGTTCTTCTGTAACTTCTATTTCTAATTCCCAATTTGCTAAAAGAGGTTGCCCCAATCGGGGCTGCCCTTTATCGGCGGTGAAAACCTTTTTACCGCCGAATTGTTTATTTACAACCTGTTAGGCTGTTAGATTGTGAAACGACTTTTCGTGCAATAACTGCTTGAACTTCAATTTTTCTCTTTGCGTGTAGTCCTCTATGTAGTCTAAATTAAGTGTAAATAATCGTACCTATTATTTTATCACCTTTTGCGGATAGGCAAGAGGTGATTTTT
>JAZNFV010000006.1:0-14951 GCA_045576155.1 Tidjanibacter sp. | reverse complement strand
TGGAGTATATGTTGGAGCACTATAAGGAGATTTTTGGCGAAGATTGTGAGATTTACTACCCTACAAAAATTTAGGGTGCTAAACCAATTGGATTATGAAACGATTACTATTTTTGTTGATACTTTGCACGTTGTTTATGGTCGGTTGCAACAACGGCGAGGGTGAGCATCGTAGAACAAAACTACTTATCGCCTCGAAGTATGGATATGTAATTGGGGGTGACACGCGACCAATTCCTATGCCAATTGTGCAGGTAGTAAACGATGAAGGTGGCGAACAATGGAAGGCATCCCCGCTCATTGGAGTAGAACTTCTAAACTACGAGGAGGGATATGAGTACACTCTTTGGGCACACAAGGAGTCTTATATGCCAGACGAATTCCCCGAGCATGAGGATGTATTATGGTGGAAAATAGACAAGGTTATTGACAAAATAGAGAAAGATACCGAACTTCCCGACAATGTTTTCATCTATACTATTGGAAGTCCTTGGGGTTTCGACCCACGAGATCCTATGTTGGAGTATATGTTGGAGCACTATAAGGAGATTTTTGGCGAAGATTATGAGATTTACTACCCTACAAAAATATAGGGTGCTAAACCTATTGGATGATACGATGAATTATTACAACACCGTTCCGTCGCCCTGCTATGTTTTGGAGGAGGCGGAGCTACTGAAAAATATGGCGGTCATTGACCGCGTGAGGCGTGAAGCGGGCGTGGAGATTATTGTTGCCCTGAAAGCCAACGCTATGTGGAGCATATTCCCCATTCTGAGGCAACATTCCGACGGCGCAACGGCAAGCTCGCTCAACGAGGCCCGATTGGTCTATGAGGAGTTTGGCCAGCGAGCCCACACCTACGCTCCGGTCTATTCGGAGTCGGAGTGGGAGGAGCTGATGCAGTATAGCGACTATGTGACCTTCAACTCTTTGGGCCAGTGGCAGCGCTATGGCCAGAGGGCGTTACTGAGGGGTATTTCGTGTGGCTTGCGCATCAACCACGAGTACTCAACCGTCGAGACCGACCTCTACAATCCGGCCTCGCGCACCTCGCGTTTGGGTATTCTCGCAGAGAATCTCACCGAACTGCCCGAGGGCATCGAAGGCCTCCATTTCCATTCGCTCTGTGAGTCGCAGGCCGAGGATTTGGTTGCCACGTTGGAGGCTGTGGAGGAGAAGTTTGGCCACCTGCTCGATAGGGTTAAGTGGTTTAATATGGGTGGCGGACACCTTATGACCCGCAAGGGCTACAATGTCGAACTACTCATCCAGACCCTCCGAGCCTTCAAAGAGCGTCACCCCAATCTTAGGGTGATTCTCGAACCGGGTAGTGCCTTCACTTGGCGTACAGGTACGTTGGTGGCTACGGTGGAGGATATTGTTGAGGGCGGAGGCGAAAAGACCGCCACACTGAATGTGTCGTTTGCTTGCCATATGCCCGACTGCTTGGAGATGCCCTACAAGCCCGCTATTGTGGGCGCACACGACCCCGAAGAGGGCGAAGAGAGGTGGCGCATTGGTGGCAATAGCTGTTTGGCGGGCGACTGGATTGGCCATTGGGCATTCGATAAAGCTCCTCGGGTGGGCGACCGCATTGTCTTTGAGGATATGATTCACTACACTATGGTCAAGACCACTATGTTCAACGGAGTGAGCCACCCCTCGATTGCTATTGCCCACACCGACGGTATGGTTGAGGTGGTGCGTAGCTTCGGTTATGAAGATTATAAGTTCCGTATGGGATAATTTAATATAAAGATGAATATGAAAATTGCTGTGCCAACACGCGAGGGTAGGGTGGACGACCACTTCGGCCATTGTGACCACTATACGATTTTTACGATTGAGGAGGGTAGCATTGTCGATACCCAGACGCTCCCTTCGCCACAGGGATGTGGCTGCAAGAGCAACATCGCCTCGGTGCTCAAAGAGATGGGTGTTGAGGTTATGCTCGCAGGAAGTATGGGCGAGGGTGCAAAGAACAAACTCGCTGCCCACGACATCCGAGTTATTAGAGGATGTAGTGGTAGTGTCGATACACTCATAAAGACCTACCTGATGGGCTTTGTGTTTGATTCGGGCGTTGGTTGCGACCATCACGATTGTGGCAACCATTAGCCCCTTGTGTTTAATAATGCTTTGATTGCCAGAAATATGCAGCTGTTTTATGCGCCAGACATCACTACCCCTCTCTACACTCTGCCCGAGGAGGAGAGCGGTCACTGCGTGAGGGTGTTGCGCCTGCGTGAAGGCGACCCGCTCCACATTACCGACGGCCGAGGAACGCTCTACGATGCTGTTGTTCAGGAGGCTCATACGAAACGTTGCACCATACGCATTGTTGAGGAACACCCACAGTGGGAGAAGAGAGATTATCAACTGACGGTGGCGGTAGCTCCAACGAAGAATATCGACCGCATAGAGTGGTTTGTGGAGAAGGCCACCGAGTGTGGCATCGACCGCATTGTGCCAATCTTGTGCGACCACTCGGAGCGTAAGGTTATTAAGGGCGAGCGCTTGGAGAAGATTGCAGTGAGCGCAATGAAACAATCGCTGAAAGCCTACCTGCCTAAGATTGAGCCGCTTACCCCGTTTGCAAAACTTCTTGCTGAGCCATTCGACGGTGTGCGACTTATAGCCCATTGCGAGGAGGATATGGAGCGCATATTCTTTGGCAAGGAGGTCGGTAGGGGCGACAATGTTATGATTCTCATTGGCCCTGAGGGTGACTTCTCGGTTGAGGAGATTGAGGCTGCACGCAAGGCTGGATTTAAGGAGGTAACGCTTGGCGAGGCTCGCCTAAGGACAGAGACAGCGGCACTTGCTGCGGCTATGTTTACGGCCTTTATCAACGGCTAAAAACACACCTTATTGGTGCTTTTTGTGCCAACCATCGGATAGCAACTTCCTCATTTACTTCGAGTAAACTGCGGAGTTGCCACCTTGCTTGGTACAAAAATCCCTCAATAAGTTGCGTTTTTGAGGTCAAGCGACGACAGATGTTTTTCCATTTTCAACTATTATGACATCACTTTGGACGATATTTATCTCGTTTTTGAAGATTGGAGCTTTTACTTTCGGAGGAGGCTATGCTATGATTCCTCTGATTGAGGCCGAGATGATTCAGAAGCGTGGTTGGCTCACCAGAGAAGAGTTTATCAACCAACTAACCATAGCACAGAGCGTTCCCGGGCCTATTGCTCTCAATACGGCTGTTTTTGTGGGCTATAAGACGCGCGGAGTAAAGGGGGCACTTTCGGCTCTTGTGGGGGTGGTTATCCCCTCGTTTTGCATCATTCTGCTGATTGCCACTTGCTTTACGGAGTTTAAGGACAATGCAGTTGTGGCGGCTGCCTTCAAAGGTATGCGCCCTGCTGTGGTGGCACTTATTGCTGCACCGCTGATTGGTATGGCTAAGGGTATGAGTTGGTGGAAGATTGCTTTGGCGCTTGCGGTGTCGGTAGTGATATGGTTGATGGGTGTGTCGCCCATTTGGTTTATCTTCGTTGGTGCTATTGTGGGCATCGGCTGGTCGTTCCGCCCCGAGGGTAGCGCAGAGGGCAGAAAGGAGGATGAGGAGCTATGATTTACCTGCAACTATTTCTCTCCTACTTGAAGATTGGATTCTTCGGCTTTGGCGGTGGCTATGCAATGATTTCGCTCATCTATAACGAGGTTGTGGTGCAGCACGGATGGCTCACAGCAGCCGAGTTGGCCGATGTGGCCGCCATATCGCAGATGACCCCCGGCCCTATTGCTATCAACTGTGCTACCTATGTGGGCTACTCGGTTACGGGCAATGTGTGGGGCTCGCTACTGGCTACGGGAGCGGTTTGCCTGCCCTCGCTGACGTTGATGATGTTGGCCACTCGCTTCTACTTCAAATTGCGCGGCAATCGCCATTTCGAGGGGGCTATGGCGGGTATGCAACCGATGATGATTGGCCTTATCCTCTCGTCGGCTTTGATGCTCTTTGGCGAGGCTACATTTATTGACTGGAAGAGCTGGGTGATTTTTGCGGGGTGCTTTGTGGCCTCTGTCAAGAGGGTCAATCCCATATTGCTGATTGTCTTGTCGGCCATTGTGGGTATTGTCTGCTATGTCTAATTAGGTGGGCGAATTGGCCCACAGAGTGACGTTATGTTCTCTTTGGCACAAGTTTTGTTCCTATTGTAGTCAGACTGCGTGCTAAGAGATGAGCAATCGGAAAAAACTCGTGTTTGATTTGGAAATTAGGGGAAAAAGCTCTATCTTGCACGCAGTTTATTATACTTTTTAACAAATTTTTGTCTAACTAAACCTCTTTGCCTATCGAAAAATTCTACTCTTAACCAACATTAAAATTAGGATGAAGAGTATGAATAACATCTCTGCAAGGATGAGCGACCAAGAGTTGCTCAGCTCTTACCTTGCGGGCAATAAAGAGGCAATATCCATTCTTATAGAACGTCACGGCTCGCGTGTCTATGACTATATCCATATGATGGTTAAAGATGGCGACTTGGCTGATGATATTTATCAGGAGACTTTCATTAAGGCTGTGCGAGTTATCGACGAAGGACGCTACAAAGATAGCGGCCGCTTCCTCTCGTGGGTTATGCGCATTGCCCACAATCAGGTTATCGACCACTTCCGTGCCGCCAAGCAGAATAAGAACATAAGCGAGAGCGAGGCTGGCTACGACATTATCGGCACTCAGCGACTGAGCGAGGGCTCTATTGATGATAAAATGGTGAGTGAGCAGATTGCTGCCGACCTGCGAGTGCTTGTGGGACAGTTGCCCGAGGAGCAGCAGGAGGTAGTGAGGTTGCGCTACTATGCCGGATTGTCGTTTAAGGAGATTGCCGAACAGACCGAGGTGAGTATCAACACCGCCTTGGGCCGTATGCGCTATGCCCTGATAAACCTGCGTAGGATGATAAAAGAAAAAAATGTTGTCCTCGAATAATTTTCGCGCAATAATTCCCAATGCGGTTGCGTTATCCTATCAAACAAGAGTAACCAATAACGCACTTGCCTATGGGAAATTTTAACTATCAAGAACAAAACAACAAAGGTTTAAGTGGCGACGATAAGGAACTTCTGTATGAATATGTTATCTGTGGTGAGCACGAATTGCTTTATCTCGATACACTGCTCAGTGAAGTTTTCGCCCAGAGAGTAAATTAACGTCAGATTTAGACAAGGATTTGTTAAGGATTAACGTGAGAAATCACGTTAAAATAGGTGTTAGAGAAGTTTGATTGGAGGAGGGTTGTCGCGATGACACCCCTCCTTGTTTTTTTGCGAAAAATTACAAAAAAAAGGTACGTTTGTGGGTCGGGGCAATCCACTTTTTTGCATTTTGGGGCTGTGAGGCTATTGCGCACACAATCAACTCGTTAGGCCCTATTTTGGGGGTTGCCGACACCCTCCGCAATCCACTTTTTTTGCCCTTCGGCCCGCCCCAAAATTTGCCAAATTTTGCACCAATTTTTTCGGGCCTTCACACCCCCTTGTTGGCCCAAAATGCAACAGACTGATAATCAACAATTTAACCCCTCGATGAGTGTGGTGGGAAAGAATAGTTGAAAATGGTATCTGATTATCAAGCAGTTACAAACCCACGATGAGTCTAAAATAACGGCAAAAAATTTGTTTTTATTTAACAGCGTTGTTAAATTTGCAAAAACCGAAACCCCTATTTTTGAGCCTATGGAGATTCTGCACATCTTCGGCGTGGCGTAGCCTCAAAAGTTGCTACGTCCACGCTGCGTAGCTCGGTCAGCGCTGCGTCACTCACTCGGACAAAAAACAATCGTACACAAATCAAAATTTTACAACTATGAAACGATTGCAATACCTATTACTATTATTATTTACAATATGGGGTGTTGTGGCTTGTTCGTACAATGAGTTACCCGAGGAGTTGTCGAAGATGGCAAGCCCCATTGAGACCCCTATTGTTTTGAATGTAGAGACCCGAGCCGAGACCTATGATGGCAAGGCTCTCGACCAAAACTATTTTGTATCGGAGGCCGACCTCGAAAATTATGTTCGTTATCGTCGTAGTGCGACCAAACAACCCAACCTTACTGTTAAGGAGGTAAAATCCTATGGTTTCGACTCTTCGCAGACATTGTTCTACATACTCAACTACGAGAAGGGTTGGGAGGTTGTGTCGGCCGACAAACGAGTTCAGCCCACACTTGCCTATGGCGACGAGGGAGCGTTTACGATGGATTGCGACAATGAGCCGATGAAGTTTTGGATGAATATATTGGCCAGTGGTGTGCTGCAAACGCGCCAAAGAACTGGCGATAGTGCCGTAGCCACAGCCTCTACCGCATCGAAGGAAGAGTCGGATAAGGCAGACGACGAGGAGCAAAACGTGGCCTTCTGGAATGTCATCAGCCCCACTCAACAACCAAACACACGCGACGGCGGACACCTCACTCCAATCCCTGGGCCGTTGGAACCGATAGATGGTATATACCGATACGAAATTGATACAGAGGCTCACTATACTTTGATTGATAGCTTACCACCACTATTGCCCACCAGATGGGGGCAGGGAAGTCCTTGGAATGCATTTTGTCCTCGCTTATCATCAAATACACAAGAAAGAGCACAAGCAGGGTGCGTTCCCGTAGCAGGCGCTCAGCTTTTATATTATTTGAGAACTCAAATGGGATGGCCTATAATGGCGCCAACTCTTGTTTCAGATCCGGGAACTCTCGATAATCCTACAAATATGATTTTTAGTTTATTCAACACCCAGATTTGGGATGAAATGGCCTTGAATAATGTGTTTAATTATTCTGCGATTCAAAAAAGTAATGTTGCCAAACTAATGGCATATATTGGTGATATTGTTAATGTTAATTATACTAGCGATGGCTCATCGGCAACTAATTCTGATTTTATATCAAATATGGAACAAACGTTTGATATGACAATAGACTATACTACTACATATAGCGCCAATGATGTGTATAACACACTATTAAACGAATTACCTGTTATTATTTCAGCTAATCCAACTCAAGCCCGTGGGCTAGCCCGTGGACATATGTGGTTAATTGATGGATATGTAACAAAAAAGAAGACTCTTATTTGTTATTATGCAACATTTACAACCCCACAAACTCCTGAGTTTCTTGCCACATTAGATAAGTCTGATGCGGATTATAGTAGAACCACCGAATCAACTCAAATGTATTTCCATATGAATTGGGGGGCAGGAGGGTCAATGCCAGAGTTTTCTGTCCCATACTATCATTCAAACCCATTAGTTTGGAATGTCCTCGTAAATGGATCAGGACTTGTTACCTATTCGGATATTGATTTAGTTATGACCAACTTTACCAAAAATTAGAAGCTATTATGAAAAAACTATGTAAATCGTTTTTGGCTTGCGTTATGCTGGCTGCTCTTTGTGCTAATTGTTCAACACCCGAGGATGGCAATAAGCCTATTGGCGGCCCAGGTGCGCCATTGCCCGACAATGGTGTGTTTAACCCCGCAGGGTTGGAGAGTATAAATTTAACAGAGATAAATTATACGTCATCAGACAATCTTGCGTATAGCGTTATGTTTAATTATAACGATATTTTATTCGACCAACAGTGGCTTGCCGAAAAAGAGGAGCTTCGTCTAAAAATTAGAGAGCAGTGTGCTAAGGCAGGAGCTGAGGGTGTAAGCAAGGGGATGGCCAATCTCGTTTTTGCTCCATTGGTGGATTTGTCTGTTACTGCCGATAGATTTGTCTGCGGACACGGTGTGGGAGAAGAACTCATAGACCTCTTCTACATCTCACTAATAGAGCATCCTCACCAGTTCACCTACCCCGAAGGCGACCTGATAGACCCCAATTATACTGATTTGTATAAACTATTTGAAGCCGAGGATTGGATTGGCAAAAACTATATGTGCCCTTGGAGGTTCGACCTCATACTCAAATCGGAGTATAGCAGAAAGGAGTTCGGTGGCGCAACCATCACCATAAAAGTGACTCTGGGCGATGGCCAAGTCCTCGTAGGCTCGAACAAATAAATAACGTAAGTTTCGGAATTTCAACTTGTTGAAGTTCCGAAACTCACGCTTATTAAAGAGCCTTTCGAGGCATACTTTTCTACAACGGTACTAATTTCCCGAAAATAATCGTATATTTGAAGGCCACAAGATGATTCTTATAATAGATATTTGTTGTAACTATGGTAGAAAAGTTCAGTGCAGACTACACAATCCCGTGCTACGATACGGATCTTCGTATGAGGCTCAAACCCGCTTCGTTCCTCAATATGGCCCAAGAGGCTGCCAATCATCACGCCGAGTATCTGGGTGTTGGCTACGACACTCTCGACCAGACGCAGCAGGCGTGGGTGATGTCGCGTATGAGGGTTGTTTTTGAGCGTTTGCCATTGTGGCGTGAGAGGGTCAATTTGAAGAGTTGGCACAAGGGGGCGCAGGGTTTTATGTTTCTGCGTGACTTTATCCTCTCCGATAGCGATGGCCAGAGCTTGGTGAAGGCCACCACCTCGTGGTTGGTGATTGATATGACCACTCGTCGCTTGGCTCGCAGAGGTGCTTTTGCCGAATTTGCCACCGATGCCGATAAGGTTATTGCCGAAAGTGTTATCGAAGAGCCAGCTGCTAAGGTTGTTGTCCCAGCCGAGGCCGAGTTGCTCTCGACCACAATACACAGGGCCTCCTATTCCGATTTGGATATGAATCGCCACGTCAATAATGTTATGTATGTGGTTTGGGCTATGGATGCTGTGGGTATGGCTGTGACCGACGAGAATCCTCTCAGGGAGTTGGAGATTAACTTCAATACCGAGGTGCGCCCCGAGCAGGAGGTTGAGCTTTCGGTCAGCCGACTTGCCGACAGCAAGACTTTCTTTGTGGAAGGTAAGGTCGAGGGCCGCAACTCTTTTGTAGTACGCTTAGAGTTCTGAGAAGATTGTTTTAGCAATAAAGAGCGAGTGTGACCCCAAAGTCACACTCGCTCTTCTTTATGCTCTTATGTTGGGAAATTACATACGGCTCTTTTCGTCGGCAGCACCACTCTCCACACTCTTTGCTCGGAACATCTTGCCACTCTGGAAGTTGTAGCGCACAACGAGGTTTACGCTCCTTCGCCAAAGGTTGGGTTGGAAGTAGCTGCGAGTGAAGCCTGCTCCCGACGATGATACCCTCTGGTCGGATGTGCTGAGGATGTTGTTGAGTCCGAGAGCTATGGTCAGGTTGCCGTCGAGGAGTTGTTTCTTTACGGCGAGAGAAATGTTGCCCGCACCCCTCTGGGTGAGGTTGCCAACTTTCGCATCGGTTATAAATTGGCCCGTAAGGTCAATAAACCACTTTTGGGGCAGTGTGAAGGTGTTGGTCATATAGCCTTGTGCCGTAAAGGTGCGGTCGTTTTGGTCGTTGGCCACAATGCGCTGGTCAAGCATCACACCAAGCAGGTTGGCATTCATAGTCCACCACTTGGTCAGCTGTGCGGGGGCGGAGAGCTGAATGTAGTACTGGTAGAGGTTATTGATGTTGGTGTGGAGATATTTGAGTGTGCGCCCTGTGGGGTCGGCCTCATCTACCATTGAGATTTGCGTGATGTTGTCGTCTTGCAGATAGCCGCCGAGGGTTATGGTATAGCGATAGAAGAGTATGGCCGAGAGGCTAAACTCGTTGGAATAGACGGGCCTCAGGTCGGGGTTGCCCACTTGGTAGGAGTACTCCGAGAGTTGTGTCCTGACGGGGTTCATATTCCAGAACGAGGGCCTGCGGATGCCACGCTTGTAGGAGGCGGCCATTATGACGGTTTGCATTGGGTTCAGCGGATGCGAGTAGTTGATGTTGGGGAAGAGGCTTGCATACTTCTGGTTGAGCTGAGGTATGTAGGTTAATTCGCCCCTCAGACCAACCGAGAGCGACGAGCCACCCGCAAATCGTGTGGAGAATATGCCATAGAGAGCACCAATGTGTTCGTTGTAGTCTGTAAGGGTGTTGTAGCTATCCAGCTGCTGCCACTGGTCGCCTTTCAGGTAGGAGTAGTCGGTGCGACTGTAAGTGTCGGTTAGTGAGTATTTTGTGCCGTAGGATAGGGTCGTGAGGTCGGAGAGTTTGTGCTCCACAGCAGCCGTTAGGGTGTAGTAGGAGTAGTAGGCCGACGAGGTGTTGCGATAGAGCGAGTCGATGGGGGTGCCCGCCACGCCACCAATGGTGTGGACTACTTGATTGGTGTTGTTGTTTGTTCCGAAAGTGTTGTTGCCTGCCCAGTCGGCAATGATTTTCAGCGTTGAGCCCTTATCGTCGAGGTGGCGTATGTAGTTGGCCGTAATCGACTGCGAGGTCGTCTGGCTGAGTTTTTCGTAAAGTCCGCTATGGCTCTCGGTCAGGTCGCCTAAGGTGTAGCTGAGGGTGCTGGCTGTGTAGGAGGGGCGTGCCGGATTGTGCCAGATGTTGTACTCCACACCGATGTTGCTCCTCTCGTCGATGTCGTATATCACACCAGCCATACCACCACCGTTGTTGCCAATCACATCCATCGAGGTTGTTGAGCGTAGCGATGCGCCATTGTCGTAGTGGGTCTTTTCTTCCATCAGCAGGTCGCCCGAGTTTTGTGCGCTCTGCGAGAGCGAAAGGTTGCCATAGACGTTCCACTTGCCGTTTTTGTGGTTGATGTTGGCGTATGGGCCAAATGAGTAGCTTGGTGTGCGTGTGGCTTGGTGGAGTGCAATGCTCACCGAGCCGTTTGTGCCGCTGTCGCGCAGTTTGCGGAGGGTGATTTTAATTATGCCGCTTGCGCTGTCGGCATCGTAGTCGGCACCGCTCTGGGGGATGATTTCAATCTTTTGCAGATTGCCCGCAGGCAGGGCTTTGAGGTAGGCCATAAGCTGGTCGCCTGTCATACGCATCTCTCGCTCGTTGATGAGCACCTTCACTCCCGATTTGCCGTTGATAGATATTGAACCGCTCTCGTCGGCCCACACACCCGGGGCGAGTTTGAGCATTTCGTAGCTATCGCGTCCGAGTGCGAGCTTGCTTTCGGAGATGTTGTTCATAACGTAACGGTCGGCCTCACGAGTTACAAGCTGGCCTGTTATGGTCAGCTCGTCGATGGCCGTAGCGCTCTCTTTGAGTGTGATTGTGCCAAGCGAGGTGTTTTTTGTGAGTGTCAGTTCTGTGCTGTACTGCTCAAACCCCACGCAGCTGATAGTGAGGGTGTAGTTGCCCTCGGTTGCCTCCAACTCAAAAGCGCCCTCTTTGTTGGCCACAGCCATCTTGTGCTCTTTGTTGTTGGGGTCGTAGTCGCTACCATCGGGTGTGAGTATGACGGTGGCGTAGGCGACGGGGCGGTTTTCGGAGTCGTGGAGTGTGCCTCGGAGGGTCAGTGTTGCCACTTGTGCAAAGGTTGTAAGTGTGCTAAGTAGCAGTGCTACCGCAAGAGTAAGTTTTTTTCTCATAATCGTGTTTTTTGTTGTTTTAGGGAAAATTAGTGTTCTTTTTTGTAATACGTATTTGGAACTGAATTATTGTTCGACTATTACAGAGTCTTTGTTGGGGTGCAAATATATATATATATATATATATATAATTCCAAATTTTTCCAAATTTATTTAGCAAAAAGTGCCTCACACAGAGGCACTTTTTGCTTGTCGTCAGTAGGTTAGCTCTCAATCGTCGGGCTGCTGTGGCGTTTCAGCGAAGTGCCGAGCGTTGAAGAGAAGATTCTCTCGCCCGAGATGTAGCGGTCGTAGAGGTAGAGCCCTGCAATTGCTATCGCCATAGCCGCAAAGCCCGCAACGCCAGTCATACCGGTCAGCAATCTGCTACCATTGGGTATCATAATTACGCATAGGCCCGCCAGAGCGTTGATAGTGCCGTGAAAGAATACCGCAGGCCACATCGTGCCACTCTTGCACACAAAGTAGAGTTCAACGATGCCACCGAGTATGCAGAAGGCAATCATCATAAATATGCCCACCACGCGGTCGTTGGGGTAGTTGTGGCCCATAAGAATCAATGGCGCGTGCCAAATGCCCCATACGAAGCCAATAAAGAGCGCCGCGCACCAGAAACCTTTTCCTCTGAGTGCATCAACCAAGTAGCAACGCCAGCCATACTCCTCGCCAAAGGCAAACAGAGCATTGATAGTTACACCTGCAATCAGAGCCGACAGCATCGTGGAGAGTAGCATAATCCACTCGGGTACGGCATTGAGTTGTGCCGAGACATCGGCGGGGACTTCCTCCATACCGTTGGCCTTCATCAGTGCGATTGTGCCTTCGCTCATAGTTGTAACCTCGGCAAAGAGGCTCGAAATGGCAATCGTGAGCCCAACCATAGCAGGTACAAGAAGTATTGCCACGAGCCAACTCCAACGAGGGCGGAACTTGGTGAGAGAGTTGTTTTTGGGTACAATTTTTATGCGTGTGGCGTGTGGGCGAGTGACGGCCAGCTGGCCGCCAATAGCTTGCATTATTAGCGCCACAATGGCAGGAAACCACATATAAATCGTAGCAAAGGTTTGGTATTTTGCCTGAGCCTCAATGCCCGACTCCGGGCCGGTGTAGCCCGTTGTGAGGTGGAATATGAGTGCCACAATCCAGCTCACTGCGCAAAGTACGACAGAATAAGTAATCGCCTTTTTCATTTTGGTGATAGTCTAAGTTTGATAAGTATTATTCGTTGGAGGGTTTGGGTTTGGTTTTTGGCTTGCGTCCGCTCTTGCGCAGTGCCTCGGCGATTATCCACTGCAACTGACCGTTGATGCTGCGAAACTCGTCGGCTGCCCACTTTTCCAGAGCATCCATAGTCGCCTCATCCACACGGAGTACGAAACTTTTTGTAGTGTTGTCTTTCGCCATAACAATGGTTATTATTTTTCTCTTAAATAAGTAGTGTTGGGGTGGGGATTAGTTGTAGAGCGAACCAGTGTTTACAACGGGCTGTGCGCTCTCGTCGGCACACAATACTACAAGCAGGTTGCTTACCATTGCTGCCTTGCGCTCCTCGTCGAGCTCCACAACACCCTCCGATTTGAGTTTGTCGAGTGCCATATGTACCATCGAAACAGCACCCTCAACAATCTTCTCCCTTGCGCTGATGATAGCGTCGGCCTGCTGACGACGCAACATTACTGCTGCAATCTCGGGAGCGTATGCGAGGTAGTTGATGCGAGCCTCCACAGCCTCAATACCTGCAATGGCGAGGCGCTCGTTGATGGTCTGGCGCAAAAATTCGTTAATCTCGTCAGCACCGCTACGCAGAGTCAGTTCGCCCTGCTCGCTCGTGTTGTTGTCGTAGGCATACATACCTGCCACCTGACGCAGAGCTGCATCGGACTGTACCCTAACGAAACTCTCAAAGGCCAACATACGATTGGCGGCTGTGCCAACGCTCTCAACCTCGCCCTTCTTGTCGAGCTTAACGGTGGAAGCCATATTCTGCGAGTCAATCTCGAAGAGAGCTTTGTAGGTGTCTTTCACTCTCCATACCACAACCAAACCAATCATAATTGGGTTGCCGCTCTTGTCGTTTACCTTGATAGCGTCGGCATTGAGGTTGCGTGCGCGGAACGAAATCGATTTGGCAGTGTAGAAGGGGTTAGTCCACCAGAAACCTTCGTCGGTGAAGGTACCCTTGTACTTGCCGAAGAATACCATTGCACGAGCTTGGTTGGGTTCGAGTGTGCGGAATCCTGCCATTGCAAAGCAAGCAATAGTTATACCCACAATACCCAAGATGGGTGCCTCGTCGCCAGTGATTGTTGCGAAGTCATAAACCGAGAGGCCAATGAGGGCCAAGATGATGAACAATGCAATAAAACCATTCATCCTAAATCCGCTGAATTTGTACTCTTTGTTTTCCATAGTTGTTTTTAGTTTAGGGGTTAATGTAAGTGTTAAAGTTTATTTGTGTAATTCAAAATGATATTAAAATGATATTACAAAGGTAGGGCAAATTTTTGAATATGCAATAGTTGAGCGAAATTTTTTCGCAATTTTTTTGTAAGTTTGTTTCCGATTATGGCTGAAAGAGGAGAAAATAACAACTCAAAAGGGTGGGCGCTTGTTACGGGCGCAAGCCGAGGTATAGGCTTTGCTCTGGCCGAGGGACTGGCCCAAAGGGGCTATCGGCTCATTGCTGTGGGGCGTTCCGAGGAACGATTGGAGGTGGCTCGTCGGCAACTCATTGAGGGTGGGGCGAGTGAGGTTGTGTGCCTTGCCTTAGACCTTGCAGTCGAGGGTGCTGCCCAGAGATTATATGCGGAGTGTCGTGAGCGAGGCTTTGAGGTTGAGGTGCTGGTCAATAATGCGGGCGCGTTCATCTACCGCAACTTGTGTGACTTGGAGCAGGCCAGAGTGGAGAGCTTGCTGCGACTTCACGTTGTGGCCACTACGGAGCTGTGTCGCCTATTTGCACGCGATATGCGTGCGCGCGGGCGTGGGTACATATTAAATATCTCCTCCTATGCGGCTTGGTTGCCGCTGGCGGGTCTTTCGCTTTATTCGCCCACAAAATCCTATCTGCGTGATTTCTCCTATGCACTGCGCGAGGAGCTGAGTGATTGTGGTGTGTCGGTGACGGTGGTTTTGCCTGCGGGTGTGGCTACCGACCTCTATGGTCTTGCCGAGCGCTACCAACGCTTGGGCTTGCGCTTGGGTGTGCTGCTCTCGCCCGAAAGGGTGGCTTGCAAGGCACTTGGGGGATTGTTTGCGGGTCGCCGTAGGGTAGTGCCGGGATGGATGAATAGGGTGCTTTTACCTGTGGTCAGCCACCTGCCAAAGTGGATTAAACGTGTGATTAGGAAAAAAACATTAGGAATTCAAAAATAAATCACTATATTTGCACCATCAATTCGGGGCGTAGCGCAGTCCGGTTAGCGCACCTGCTTTGGGAGCAGGGGGTCGAGTGTTCGAATCACTTCACCCCGACGAGATGAAAATCAAGGGAACCATCCGCACT
>JAZNFV010000005.1:0-31762 GCA_045576155.1 Tidjanibacter sp. | reverse complement strand
CTATACTCCCTATACTCCCTATACTCCCTATACTCCCTATACTCCCTATACTCCCTATACTCCCTATACTCCCTATACTCCCTATACTCCCTATACTCCCTATACTCCCTATACTCCCTATACTCCCTGTATGCCCCCTCCAACCACTTGGGTATCTTTTTTAATACCCAAGTTTCAAGTTGAGAGTAGAAGTATTTGACTTTGGTCGTTAGACGTTTGACAACATTAAATTCTATTACCGCTTGGGATAAGAGGAATCTGATATACTAATCGACAAGTAGGTTTATTGCATTGACAACGAACCACGGGTCGAATCCCACGAAGGTGTATGGCTTGGGATTGGCACCATCTTTTACCAAAATAATGCCATCGCTATAAGGCTCATAGGTGAGGATTTTGGCAATGGGTAATTTCAACTGCTTAACACCAATAAAGTAAAAATTCTTATTGGTAATTATAAGGTGTCCGTTGCCCAAAAAATTCTGATATTGATATTCAACTGACTGACCTTTTGTTGCCCCTATGCGGTAGTAAACACCTTTGCATATACGAATGTTTGTACCTCGTGAACCACCAACATGCTTGCGGCCTGTTTTTTCTTCGTAGGCATTAACCTCCTGAAAAATCCAAATAGGAAACTCGTTTTTGCCAAGTAGCAGTGGTAGATTGTTAATTTTCAATCTCTCCACTTTTTGTCCCTCTTTAATATCCCTAAGAATAAGCGACTGGACAAATTTCTGGTAGGCTTGGCTATTTTGAAGTGTAGCTCTTGTGATTGTGCTTTGCTCGATGAAGTCGCCAATTTGCTCTTCTTCGGCTTCTTCAATAATGCCATCTTCCAGAGCTTTGTAGATTTTATGTTGCAAAATACGTTCAACTACGGCATCAATCGCATCGGAAAGGTTTTGTTCCTGCTTCAATTGCACGAGCAACTTTTTGTAGTCATCATCTACTTGCACATTGTCACTCATCGAGGCAAAGTAATTCTCAAAGAATACCTCCCAATATAGTTCGTAGTCGCGAGAGCTAAGGATTTGTTTGCGGAGTGCATAAGGGATGGAGTGGACAAAATCAAATAGCCTAAAACCATTTACTCTTGCACTTTTGCGGATTGCATCATATAAGCTATTGATTACTATATCTTCCACCTGAGAATCAGTGAGATATCCAGCTTGTTTGATTTGTTCAAGTTGGACGTTGAGAAAATCATAGGTGAGTAGTGTGGGGTGGTCGGCGCAAAGTAATTCGAAGACGGTGTGTGCAACCAAACTTTTAGCCTCCTCGTGTTTTTGAACACACTCTTTGTGGACCGAGTGGAACAGTCCAGCAGATTTCTTACAAAACTTACATTTCATAACTATTTGGTCATTAAATTACTTCTATGGGGTATTTTACGTCTGTAAGAAAGAGTCCTGTGGCGGGGGCGGAGGAGCTACTGCGTGAGAGGTCGCGCGAGGCAACAATCTCGGCAAAATCCTCGGGCGAGAGTTTACCTCGGCCGACATCGACCAACGTACCCACAACAGCACGCACCATATTGCGCAAAAAGCGGTTGGCTCGGAAGATGAAAACAATCATACCACACTCTATCTCAACCCATTCGGCTCGCTGGATGTGGCAAATGTTGGTGGAGTTGTTGCTGCCCAATTTGGCAAAGGTCGTAAAATCCTCGGTTGTCAGCAACACCTCGGCCGCCTTATTCATAGCCTCAATATCGAGTGGGGTGGTGAGTTGCCAAGTGGTGGCCTTAGTAAAGGGGTCTTTGCGTTGTTGGATGTAGTAGCGATACTCCCTCTCGGTGGCGTCGAAACGAGCGTGGGCATCCTCCTTGACAGCATAGATGCGACCAAAGGCAATATCCTCGGGCAGAAGCGCATTGAGGTGATAGACAGTGCCTTCAAGGTTGGCTATGGGCTCTGCGGTGTCGAAGTGAAGCGTGTAGAAGGCGGCGTGAACACCGGTGTCGGTACGACCCGCTCCTACTACCTCAATCTCTTGGCGAAGGATGGTCGAAAGAGCCTCTTCGACGGTCTGTTGCACCGAAGGTGCATTGGGCTGACGTTGCCATCCGCAATAGGCTGTTCCCTTGTAGCTAAGTTCTGCAAAGTAGCGCATAATAACTCTTTTTGGTTTCCGTTTGGCAAATATATGGAAATTATCGCTATTTTTGTAGATTATTAGAGAATATGTTTTTCGAGTATGAATGTTGCAATTATAGGCTACGGCAAAATGGGTCACGAGATTGAGCGTGTACTCATCGAAAGAGGCCACAAAGTGGCACTCAAAGTGGATGTTGATAATAGGGCAGAGGCTTTCAGGGCCGAGAATTTCGCAGACATTGATGTGGCCATTGAGTTTACATCGCCCACTACTGCCTACGACAACATCCGAGAGTGCTTGCTTTTGGGTGTGCCTGTGCTGAGTGGCTCAACGGGCTGGACTGAGCGCAAGGGCGAGATTGACGAGTTGTGTCGTCAGCAAGGCGGGGCATTCTTCTACTCGTCGAACTATTCACTGGGTGTGAATGTGCTCTTCCGCCTAAACCGTTGGCTTGCAAAGGTTATGGCCGGACTGCCTCAGTACTCGGCTCAGATTGAAGAAACGCACCACATCCACAAACTCGACGCTCCGAGTGGTACGGCCGCAACGCTTGCCGAGGAGATGGCCGAGGCAAGCGAGGGTAGGGTGGTAGTTAGGAGGGAGGATATTATATCCTACCGCGAGGGCGAAGTGCCCGGCAAGCACGTTGTCAGCTACGACTCCGAGGAGGATACTCTCACTGTGTGTCACAACGCCAAGTCGCGCCGAGGCCTTGCTCTGGGTGCTGTGTTGGCTGCCGAGTGGCTGATGGGTCGCAAGGGCGTATTCTCGATGGATGATTTTTTGGCTATATAATTTTGTTGATAGTTTAAGACGATGAAAAAGTTATTTCAAAATAGATGGTTTAAGTTTGCCCTTGTGGCCATAATCTACACTCTGTGGTTTGTAGTGTGGAGCAAAAACTTGTGGTTTCTGCTCGGCCTGCCAATCATTTTCGACATCTACATAACGAAATTTTTGGCTCGCCTTGTGCGTTGGGACAAACACTTGGAGCGCAAGAAGAACAACAAAACCTACCGCGAGATGTGGAGTTGGTTGGATGCAATTGTCTTTGCGCTTGTCTTTGCCACGCTCATCAACAACTACATCTTTCAGATGTATACAATCCCCACATCCTCAATGGAAAAGACCTTGCTTGTGGGCGACTACCTCTGTGTGAGCAAGGCCAAGTATGGCCCTCGTATGCCCCAGACCCCTCTGGCTCTGCCCCTGATGCACCACACCACTCCTTGGGGTACGAAGTCCTACTCGGAGGCCGTCACTCGCCCCTACAAACGACTTGCAGGTGTGCGTGGTGTTGAGCGAGGCGATATTGTTGTTTTCAACTTCCCCGCAGGCGATACGGTCATACTCGAAAGGCAGAACGAAACCTACTACGACATTGTGCGTCAGTTTACGTCGGCCTATGGCGAAAAGCGTGGCCGTGAGCTGATGAATAGGCAATATACGGTGGAGTCGCGCCCAGTTGATAGGCGTGAGCACTATGTGAAACGTTGCGTGGCGGTTGCAGGCGACACATTGGAGGTTGCTGACGGTGTGCTTAGGGTCAATGGCCGTGAACTCGAAGGAGTTGAACACAAACAATATATCCATCAGGTGGCCACATCGTCGCCCCTGAGCAAGAAGAGCATCGAGAGACTGGGGGTTTCGCCCGAGGATATGTACTATTCGCCCTCGTCGGGTGTTTACACTATGCCTCTGACACAGAGTGCTGTGGAGAGCCTGAAAACTATGGCCAATGTGCTGAGCGTAGAGAAGTATGAGAACACCGAAACTCACTCGGCCATATTCCCCAATAGTGGCCTATATGATTGGACTGAGGACAATTTCGGCCCGCTGTGGATTCCGCAGAAGGGTGCTACGGTGGAGCTGACGTTGGAGAATCTGCCTCTGTATGAACGTATTATCAAGAATTACGAGGGCAACGACCTGAGGGTGGAAGATGGAGTGATTTACATCAATGGCGCACCTGCCGACCACTATACATTTGCAATGGACTACTACTTTATGATGGGCGACAATCGCCATATGTCGGCCGACTCACGCTTCTGGGGCTTTGTTCCCGATGACCACATCGTCGGCACACCATTGTTTGTATGGCTCTCGATTGACAAGAACAAGTCTTTCCCCGCTAACATTCGCTGGGATAGGATGTTTCGCTCTCATAAGTAAACCATTGCTTTAACCAGCTGATTCTATGGCAGAGGATACCTATAAAACCGTTGTCGGCACAGCCGAAGCCGTCATAAAAGAGCGCAGTAGTAAGTTTCTGGCGCTCAGCTACCACGTTACCTCTGCCGAGCAAGTGAGAGAAATTATGGAGCCTCTGAGAAAGAAGTTCTACGACGCGACCCACCATTGCTATGCCTACCGACTTGGCCCAAAGGGTGAGGAGTGGCGTGCCAACGACGATGGCGAGCCTTCGGGTACGGCAGGCAAACCTATTCTGGGTCAGCTACTTTCGCGCGATGTGACCGACTGCCTTGTGGTTGTTGTAAGGTGGTTTGGCGGAACAAAGTTGGGAGTGCCCGGATTGATTGAGGCCTATCGTGAATCGACCAACGCAGTGCTCGATGTGAGCAAGGTGGAGGAGCGCACAGTCGATAGAATCTACTCCATACGCTATCCTTTCGAGAGTATGGACGGGGTGATGAGGGCGGTTAAGGCTGTTGGGCCTAAAATTGTGGAGCAGACATTCGACAATATGTGTTCGATGAAATTGGCTGTGAGGCTGTCGCTTGCCGAGCAGCTCTACGCACGTTTGGAAAAGGTTGAAGGAATAAACATTGAGGATGAAACAGCGATATAACTCCATATACATTAAGGGTGCAAGGGTTCACAATCTGAAAAACATTGAACTCGAAATACCTCACAATCAGTTGGTTGTTGTGACGGGTCTGTCGGGCTCGGGCAAATCAACTCTGGCTTTCGACACCATTTTTGCCGAGGGCCAGCGTCGCTATGTGGAGAGCCTTTCGACCTATGCACGCCAATTTTTGGGCCGTATCGAAAAGCCCGATGTCGATATGATTAGCGGCATTGCCCCCGCCATTGCCATTGAGCAGAAGGTCAATTCGCGCAATCCTCGCTCGACAGTGGGCACATCTACCGAAATCTACGACTATCTGAAACTCCTGTTCGCTCGCATTGGTCGCACCTACTCGCCAATCTCGCATCGCGAGGTGGTCTGCTATCAGGGCCAAGATATTGTGAGCCATATAGTTGGACTTGGCGAGGGGAGGGCGGTTATTGTGGCTGCGCCCTTGCTTGTGGCCGAATCGGGGAGCATAATTGAGAAGGTTACGCTTCTGATGGAGGAGGGTGTGCAGCGCTTTTTGGTACGTGGCGAGGTTATGTTGGCCGAGGACTATGTTACAACCGTTGGCGAGGATTCGTCGGCCGAGGGAGTGTCGGTGGTTGTCGATAGGCTTAAAATCAGTACCGACGAGGATACGCTGAGCCGTTTGGGCGACTCGGTTGCTCGTGCTTTGGAGATTGGGGATGGGGTGTGTCAGACCTATGTCGATGGCCGGTTGGAGGAGTTTTCCACACGATTTGAGGCCGACGGGATGACCTTCGAGCACCCCACCGAACACCTCTTTTCATTCAACAACCCTATTGGTGCTTGCCCTAAGTGTGAGGGCTACGGCAAGGTTGTGGGCATTGATGAGAATCTGGTTGTGCCCGACAAAAATAAGAGTATTTTCGATGGTGCAATAGCTTGTTGGCGTGGTCAAACGATGAGTTTGTGGCGCGATAGGCTTGTTGAGAGCGCCCACTACTTCGATATGCCCATTCACAAACCCTACCATCAGCTCACCCACGCTCAGAAGCGTCTGCTATGGTCGGGTAATGAGTATTTCTATGGCCTTGACAGCTTCTTCAAAATGCTTGAAAAAGAGCGACATAAAATACAATACAGGGTTATGCTGTCGCGCTTTACGGGCAAAACTCTCTGCCCCGAGTGCGAGGGCGCACGCTTGCGTAAGGAGGCGCTCTATGTGAGGGTGGGCGGACTAAATATGGCTGAGGTGGTGCGTATGCCTATCGAAAGGCTGATTGAGTTTTTCGACTCTCTCCAACTCACCGAAAACGAGATTTCGCGCTCTTCGCGCCTGCTTACCGAGATTCGCACACGACTACAATATGTTGCCGATGTGGGACTGGGCTACCTAACGCTCGATAGGCTCTCTTCGACACTCTCGGGTGGCGAGAGCCAACGAATCAACCTCTCCACCTCGCTCGGTAGCAACCTCACGGGCTCGCTCTACATTCTTGACGAGCCGAGTATTGGACTCCACCCACGCGATACCAACCGCCTGATTGGTGTGTTGAAGAAGTTGCGCGATATGGGCAACACCGTTATTGTGGTGGAGCACGAGGAGGAGGTAATTAGGGCTGCCGACCGCATCGTTGATATTGGCCCAGAGGCGGGCGAAAGAGGTGGCGAGGTGGTATTTAATGGCACTCTAAGCGAGCTCACAAAGAGTAGCGATAGTCTTACGGCCGACTATCTTATGGGGCGCAAGCAGATTGCTGTGCCCGCATCGAGGCGTGGTTGGAGCAATGCGATAAAAGTGAAAGGGGCGAGGGAAAACAACCTGAAAGGTTTTGATGTTACTATTCCGCTTGGGGTAATGACCTGCGTTACGGGCGTTAGCGGTAGCGGTAAATCGTCGCTTGTGGAGAGCATACTCTACCCTGCACTGCGTCGCCACATCTACGAAACGGGCAGTAAACCCGGTGGTTTTGAGATGCTTACGGGCGACTTGGGAAAGGTGGGCGCTGTGGAGATGGTGGATCAAAGCCCAATCGGTAAGTCGTTGCGTTCTAACCCTGTGACCTACACGAAAATCTACAACGATATTAGGGCGCTGTTTGCCTCGCAACCCTATGCACGTCACAATGGCATAGGCCAGTCGCACTTCTCGTTCAATCGCCCGGGTGGCCGTTGTGAGGAGTGTCAGGGCGAGGGCGTGATTAGGGTAGAGATGCAGTTTATGGCCGATGTGGAGCTGAGGTGTGAGCATTGTGGCGGAAAGCGTTTTACCGACGAGGTGTTGGAGGTGCGATATAGGGGCAAAAGTATTGCCGATGTGCTGGAAATGAATGTAGATGAGGCCATTGCCTTCTTCTCGGAGGATGAAGCGGCCACCTGCCAACGCATTGCCTCCACGCTCCGCACACTCCAAGATGTGGGCTTGGGCTACATAAAGCTCGGACAATCCACCTCGACACTCTCGGGCGGTGAGATTCAGCGAGTTAAGTTGGCCTCCTACCTTATGGGCAACGACACAACAGCGGGCACGCTCTTTATTTTCGACGAGCCTACAACGGGCCTGCACTTCCACGACATTAAGAAGTTGCTCAAAGCCTTCGATGCTCTGCTACAAAAGGGGCATACGATTGTGATTATTGAGCACAATATGGACATAATTAAGTGTGCCGATTGGATTATCGACCTCGGCCCAGAGGCGGGCGAGGGTGGCGGTAATCTGGTCTATGAGGGTACTCCTGAGGGGTTGCTTACTGCGGAAGGTAGCCATACGGGCGAGTATTTGTCGGCACATATCGCGCTGCAACGCCAACTTAACAAGGGGGGAGAGTAATGAGAAGAGAAGATTTTTTCATCCACACCCTACCCAACGGCATTAGGTGTGTGCTCAAACAGGTACGAAGCGCCGTTTGCTACTGCTCGATGACCATTGGTGCGGGTAGTCGCGACGAACTCCCGGGCGAGATAGGCATTGCCCACCTGCTCGAACATACGCTTTTCAAGGGGACTACCAAACGCAGAGCCTACCAAGTTAATTGCCGCTTGGAAAACCTCGGTGGCGAGATAAACGCCTTCACAACCAAAGAAGAAACGGTGGTTCACGCCACTGTGTTGAAGGGCGATTTTCGCAAGGCTGTGGAGCTTATCGATGACATAATCTTCCACTCCACATTTCCTCAGGCTGAGGTCGATAAGGAGAAGGAAGTGGTTGTGGATGAGATAAATATGTATAAAGACTCGCCCGAGGAACGCATCTACGACGACTTCGAGGATTTACTTTTTGCCGGCTCTCAACTTGGCCACAACATTCTGGGTAGTAAGCGCTCGCTGGCGAAAATCGGCTCGGAGGATATTAGGCGCTTTGTTGCTCGCAACTACACCACCGACCAGATGGTTTTTGCCGCCATTGGCAACATTAGTCCCAAGAATTTTGTGGCGGCTGTGGAGGGATATTTCGGACAAGAGCCCGCCACCACTAAGCAGCACCAGAGGGTTGCGCCCTCAGCTGTGGAGCGATTTGAAAGGTCTATTTCGCACCCCAACCACCACCAAGTGCGTTGTGTGATGGGTGCAAGAGCCTATTCGCTTAGCAACCGTAAACGCTTGGCACTCATATTGATGACCAATATCTTGGGTGGCCCTTCGGCTGCATCGAGGCTCAATGTGGCTATGCGTGAGCGCAACGCCCTGACCTATTGCGTCGAGGCACTCTACACACCGCTGAGCGACTGCGGAATGTTTACGATTTACTACTCGTGCGACAGGGATAAGCAGGAGCAGTGTAGGCGTGTGATTGCAACCGAGCTTGACAGAATCATCTCCGAGCCACTCTCGGCACGCCAACTATCCATTGCCAAGAAGCAGTTTATTGGTCAGTTTGCCACTTCGAGCGAAAATAACGAGGCCTATATGCTTGGCGTTGGAAAGAGCCTACTTGTTTATGGCGAGGTCGATAGCTTGGAGGAGGTCTATCGCAAGATTGGCGAAATAAGCCCCGAGGATATTATGGAGGTGGCCCGCGAGATTCTGCCCACACTCTCATCACTTACCTATTTATAATATGTATATAATCGTATGAACGAAGAACTCGAAAGATACATACGCAACTACTCCTCGCCCGAGGATGAACTGCTGGCCCAGCTGGAAAGGGAGAGCTATATGCGCGTGGTGCAACCACAGATGGTCTCGGGCCACGTTCAGGGCCTCTTCCTGACGATGCTCACCCGTATGATTCGCCCCCGAAGGGTGCTCGAAATTGGCACTTTCACCGGCTATGCCACATTGTGCTTTGCCGAGGGACTGCCCGAGGATGGAGTGATAGATACGGTGGAGATTGAGGATGAGTTGGAGGGAATACAGAGCGAGTTTTTTGCCCGCTCGCCCCACGCCCATAAGATTCGTCGCCACACCGGCTCGGCCCTCGACGTTGTGCCGAGCATAGGGGAGTGTTACGACCTTGTTTTCCTCGATGGCGACAAGAGGGAGTACCCCGACTACTACCGTATGCTCTTGGATGGCGGATTGGTGCGCTCGGGCAGTTACATTTTGGCCGACAACATACTCTGGTATGGCAAGGTGGTTGAGCAGAACATTAAGCCATCCGACCTGCAAACGCTTGGCATTGTGGAGTTTAACCGTATGGTTAGGGACGACAGTAGGGTGGAGAACGTCATCGTTCCCATCCGCGACGGAATAAACCTAATTAGAGTGAAATAGAATAGGTAAAAGAAAAGGGGTTGCAGTTGCAACCCCTTTTCTTTTTGTGACTTAGCTTGATTAACGTAAGCCAAAGCGATTTGCGCACAACAGTGGTTGCATAGAATCAACTAATTACATTGCGCTAAATTCGCGTTAGCTAACGTTAATTATACCAAGTTGAGCTCCTTTTTCATCTGTTCAATCTTCTGGTCGAGCTTGGCCGATACGGCATCGTAGTCGGCAAGCGAGCCAAGTGGCTCTTTCACACCGAAGTAGAACTTAATCTTAGGCTCAGTACCGCTGGGGCGAATCGAAAGGATTGTGCCATCAGCAGTCAGGTACTGCAACACATTCGACTTGTCAATCTCGATGGGGCTGGTTGCGCCGGTGCGAGGATCGAGTGCAACGGAGGACTGGTAGTCCTTGATGGTCACGATGTCCGAGCCGCAAATCTGCTTGGGAGGATTAGCCCTGAAATCAACCATCATCTGCTTAATCTCGGCAGCACCCTCCTGACCTTTGCGTACAACACTCACAAGACCCTCCTTGTAGAAGCCATACTCAACATATAGCTCCTTGATGAGTTGGTAGAGAGTTGTGCCAATGCTCTTGGCCCAAGCAGCAGCCTCGGCAGCCAACGAGCAAGCCGAAACACCGTCTTTATCCCTCAGGAACGAGCCTGCAAGGAAGCCGAAGCTCTCCTCGCCACCACCAATATACACCTTACCCTTAGCCTCCTCGGCACGGATAACCTTAGCAATGTTCTTGAAACCAGTAAGGCAGTCGAAGTACTCAACGCCAAAGCTCTTGGCCACGTCGGCCATCATCTCGGAGGTAACAATGGTCTTTACGATATACTGCTTGCCATCGAGCATTCCGTTCTCTTTCCAGCGACGGCACATATAGTAGGTAAGCAGAACGCAAGTCTGGTTGCCATTCAGGAGCACGAAGTTGCCATTCTCGTCGGGAACGGCAATGCCGATGCGGTCGCTGTCGGGGTCGGTGGCCATAACAATCTCTGCGCCCTCTTTCTGACCCTGCTCAATAGCCATACGCATAGTTGTCCTCTCCTCGGGGTTGGGCGACTCAACGGTGGGGAAGTTGCCGTCGATGGTCATCTGGGCAGCAACGGTGCTGATGTTGGTAAAACCATAGCGACGCAACGATGCAGGCACAAGTTTGTGACCACAGCCGTGAATGGGGGTATAGACAATCTTCATATCGTGATACTTAGCCACCGCCTCGGGCGAGAGCGAAAGGCTATGCACCCTTTCGAGGTAAATCTTGTCGAACTCCTCGCCGATAATCTCGATGTTCTCGGGGTGAAGACCGCTGATAATCTGCTCAACGGTAGTGATTTTGCCAACCTCCTCAATAATGTTTTTGTCGTGGGGAGCAATCACCTGTGAACCATCTTCCCAGTAGGCCTTGTAGCCATTGTACTCGCGAGGATTGTGGGAGGCAGTTACCATAACACCGCTCTTGCAGCCCAACTCGCGGATGGCAAAGCTAAGCTCGGGGGTGGGGCGGAGCGACTCAAACAGATATACCTTAAAGCCGTTTGATGCGAAGATGTCTGCTGTGCGCTCGGCAAACTCGCGGCTGAAATTGCGGCAGTCGTGACTCACAGCCACTTTAATCTCTTGGCCGGCGAAGCATTTTTTCAGGTAGTTGGCCAAGCCCTGAGTTGCCATACCTACTGTATATACGTTCATACGGTTGGTGCCAACACCGAGGATACCCCTCAGACCACCAGTACCAAATTCGAGGTCTTGGTAGAAACTCTCGGAGAGTTCCTTGGGGTCGTGCTCCATCAGATATTTCACTTGCTGCTTGGTCTTTTCGTCGTAATTTCCATCGAGCCATTTCTGTGCTCTGTCGAGAATGTACTGTTCCATAATTATTTAAGGTTTATTATAAGTTTTATTTATACACTTTGCTTTCGCTAATCTAATTTTCCAATATGCAAATATACGATTATTTCCGTCAATTCTCAATATCAGCGTGTTAAATTGTTATTGAAAAAACGCTGAAAAAAGTCCATAGCAATTTAATTTAATTATGCAATAGAAAAATATATTTTTTTTAACAATTTTATGCACAATTTTGTAGTCGAAATCCAACGTTACCCAATTCTATAAATGATAGCGAACACGACAACATACAACGACGTATGGCAGAACTGCTTGGCTCAAATCAGAGAGCAAACCTCTGAGGAAGAGTTCGTTAAGTGGTTTGAGCCTATCGTGCCTCTGGGCTACGACGGTAAGACTTTGCGTCTGCGTCTGCCCAGCGAGAACTGCGTGTTCCACATCGAGCGCAACTACATCTCGTCGCTGCGCCCAATCATTTACCAGCACTTCGGTAGCAACACCTCGTTGCGTTACTCCGTGCCTTCGCCCGAGCAGAGCGCTGCCGAGCAGCAAAGAGCTGCCGAGGCTGCCACACGTCAGATGGGTAAGGTTGTTGCGCAAGGCGACACCACAAAGATAAAAAATCCTTTTGTTATTCCCGGCATAAAGAAGCTGGAAATTCCCTCGCAACTGAATCCAAACTACACTTTCGATAGTTTCATCGAGGGCGATTGCAACCGTTTGGTCAGGAGTGTCGGTATGGCTGTGGCTCTCGAACCGGGCAAGACCGCCTACAATCCGCTCTACATTTTTGGCGATTCGGGCTTGGGCAAGACCCACCTTGCGCAAGCAATTGGTATGGAAATTAAGCAGCGCCACCCCGAGTTGCAGGTGCTCTATGTGTCGATGAACAAGTTTCAGGCACAATATACCACTGCCGTAATTAACAAAGAGCCCAACGACTTTATCAACTTCTACCAGATGGTGGATGTCTTGATTATTGACGATATTCAGGAGCTTTCGGGCAATAAGGGTAGTACGCAAAATGCTTTCTTCAACATTTTCAACCACCTCCACCTGACCGGCAAGCAGCTTATCCTCACTTCCGACAAACGTCCTTCGGAGCTTAGCGACATCAGCGAGCGCCTTCTGACCCGTTTCAAATGGGGCTTGGCTGCCGAGCTTACCCAGCCCGACTACGAAACGAAGGTGAAGATTATCCACGACAAGGCTCGCAAACTAAATGCCGAACTCCCCGAGGAGGTTGTGACCTACTTTGCCGAGAATATCAACGGCAACATCCGCGAGATTGAGGGTGCTTTGTCGGCACTGGTGGCCAACTCCAACTTCTTGGGCAGGAAGATTACAATCACTCTGGCCAAAGAGGTGCTGAAAATGTATGTCAAAATCAGCCCTCAGGAGATTTCCATTGAGCATATCCGCAAGATTGTCTGCGAATACCTCAATATAGACGAGGCCGTATTTGACTCTCCCAAGCGCACACGCGAAATTGCTCAGGCACGCCAGATTGCAATGTACTTGTGCAAGCAGCACACCAAGTCGCCACTCTCGGCCATCGGTGCGGCCATTGGTGGTAAGAATCACGCAACGGTGCTTCACGCCTGCAAGGCAGTTACCAACCTTATGGAGACCGACAAGTCGTTCCTCCAACTCGTAGAGGAGATTGACCGTATGGTCTTGGCTAAGTAGAGTAAAGATTTTTTAGCATAAAAACACAATTATCTTTTTGGGTAATTGTGTTTTTTTGTATAACTTTACGATGGAAAATATGTCTTATTGATAAATAAACCTTTGATTATGCTGAAACTTGGCGAAAAGGCTCCTGCGTGGGAGGGCTTAACTCACGAGGGTGAGGTTGTGAAATCGACTGACTACGAAGGCCGAAAGCTCATCCTCTACTTCTATCCCAAAGACAACACGTCGGGTTGCACGTTGGAGGCAAAAAGTATGCGTGACGGCAAGGCTGCACTTGCTGCAATGGGATTTGAGATTGTTGGCGTGAGTCCCGACAGCGTCAAGTCGCACCAGAATTTCTGCGCCAAGCACGAACTGAACTTCACGCTCATAGCCGACACCGACAAGAAGATTGCCGAGGCTTTCGGAGTATGGAAGGAGAAGAGTATGTATGGACGTAAGTATATGGGCATTGTGCGCACAACCTTCATTATTGACGAGAAGGGGCACATCCTCCACATCTTCGACAAGGTGAAAACCGCAACCCATTGGCAACAAATTGCCCAGTGGGCCGAGCAGAACCCGACGAAAGATGAGCTACTTCGCCTATACGACGTTAAATAAATGGCATAATAATTAGAATATAAAATAGAAAAGTATTATGGCAGAAAAAACAACTGTAAATCCCGACAAACAGAAGGTGTTGAGCGCTGTGTTGGACAAAATCGAGAAGGATTTTGGCAAAGGCTCAATTATGCGTATGAATAGCGAAAGCATTGAGCAGGTGGCAGTTATCCCCACTGGCTCGATTACCCTCGACCACGCACTCGGAGTGGGTGGCTACCCCAAAGGTCGTGTGATTGAAATCTACGGCCCCGAGTCGTCGGGCAAGACCACACTGGCTATCCACGCCATTGCCGAGGCGCAGAAGAGTGGCGGTATTGCTGCCTTCATCGACGCCGAGCACGCTTTCGACAGCTTCTATGCAGCCAAGTTGGGTGTGGACATTGACAACCTGCTGGTTTCGCAGCCCGATAGTGGCGAGCAGGCTTTGGAGATTGCCGAAACTCTCATCCGTTCAAGCGCAATTGACATTATTGTAATTGACTCTGTGGCTGCCCTTACACCCAAAGCCGAGATTGAGGGCGAGATGGGCGACTCAAAGATGGGCTTGCAGGCAAGGCTTATGTCGCAGGCACTCAGGAAACTAACCGCTGCAATTAGCAAAACTAAGACCGTCTGCATCTTCATCAACCAGTTGCGCGACAAGATTGGTGTTGTCTATGGCAACCCCGAGACCACCACACGCGGTAACGCACTGAAATTCTATGCCAGCGTGCGTATCGACATCCGCAAGACCTCGGTCATCAAGGATGGCGACGAGCAGCTGGGTACTCGCACCAAAGTGAAGGTAGTAAAGAATAAAGTTGCGCCTCCTTTCCGCAAGGCCGAGTTTGATATTATGTATGGCGAGGGCATCTCGAAGATTGGCGAAATTCTCGACTTGGGTGTCGATTTTGGCGTAATCAAGAAGAGCGGCTCGTGGTACTCCTACAACGACAACAAGTTGGCACAGGGTAGGGATGCAACCAAACTCCTGCTCCAAACCAACGAGGCTCTGGCAGCCGAGATTGAGGAGAAAGTACGCTTGGCTCTGAAAGAGTCGAAGGGTAACTAACCGAAAACAGAGTGGGGCGGTTGCTCACATCGTGGCGATGCGGGCAGCCCTCCTGCTTATTTGCCTCAGTGTTATAGATGTGGCCTTAGGTCGCTGACAATCAACCTTTTTCTTTACTCAAACACCATCTTACTATGGCCGGATACACAGCAGAAGACGAACAAATTATCGGTCAGCAATTCAACGAACTTCTCGCCTCGTGCAACAAGATTTGCCACTCGGAGGCCGATTGGGAAATGATTAAAAAAGCCTTCTTCCTTGCTAAGGAGGCCCACAAGGGTGTGCGCCGTCGCTCGGGCGAGCCCTATATTCTCCACCCAATTGCTGTGGCCAAAATTGTTGTGTGCGAAGAGGGGTTGGGTGTGAAATCCACCTGCGCAGCCCTGCTCCACGACGTTGTGGAGGATACGAGCTATACGGTGGAAGATATTGAAAATCTGTTTGGCCCAAAGGTGGCCTCGATGGTCGATGGACTCACTAAGGTGGCTGCCGCACTGAATGAGGATGTTTCGGCTCAGGCTGAGACGTTTAGGAAAATTCTGCTGACTCTATCAGACGACATCAGGGTGATTATCATCAAGATAGCCGACCGCCTGCACAATATGCGCACACTTGGCTCAATGCCTCGCCACAAACAGATTAAAATCACGAGTGAAACGATGTATCTGTTTGCTCCTCTGGCATATAGGCTCGGTCTTTACGCAATCAAAACCGAGCTGGAAGACCTTTCGCTCAAATATATGTACCCCGAGGAGTATGCCGCCATTCAGGCCAAGATGGAGGCTACGGCTACCGAGCGCAACGAGTTTATTGAGCGATTTATCCAGCCCATTAAGGAGAAACTCTCTCAGGCAGGCATTAAGTTTACCATATCGGGCAGGGTTAAAACCGTCTATTCGATATGGTCGAAGATGCAGCGCAAGCAAATTCCATTTGAGGAAATATACGACCTCTTCGCTGTCCGCATCATATTCAAACCCAGCGACATAGCCCCCGAAAAGGCGCAATGCTGGCACATCTACTCGCTCCTTACGGACATCTATACTCCCAAACCCGACAGGATTCGTGACTGGGTAAGTTTCCCGAAGGCCAACGGCTACGAGGCTCTTCACGCAACTTTTATGCGTCCCGACGGTATATGGGCCGAGGTGCAGATTCGCTCGGAGCGTATGGATGAAGTTGCCGAGAGGGGTTTTGCTGCTCACTGGAAGTATAAGCAGGAACACGATGCGGAGGATGAGTTCGACAAGTGGCTGAAAGATGTGCGCCACGCAATGAGCCAGCCAACCGGCAACGCTGCCGACTTCTTGGAGAACGTCAAGATGACCCTCTATATGACTGAGATGGTGATTTTTACGCCCAAGGGCGAGGCTCGCAAATTCCCTGTGGGAGCAACGGCTCTCGACTTTGCCTACGACATCCACACCAATGTGGGTAATACGGCCATTGGCGCGAAAATCAACCACAAGATTGAGTCTATTTACACCAAACTCAATAGTGGCGACCAAGTGCAAATCCTCACGGCCGAAACCGCCCACCCAACGATTGAATGGCTCGACCACGTTGCCACAATGAAGGCCAAGCAGGCAATCATTACCTACCTTAAACGTGTGAGACAGAACAATATAGAGCGAGGCATATCTATTTTCGAGAACCGTATGAGGGAGTTTGGTATTACCCCAAGCGCTCGATTGTTCCGTAAGTTGCTGCCCGCCTACGATTGCACGAACAAGGATGAGTTTTACAGCAAGCTCGGCTCGGAGATTATCAACCTTAGCGACATCGACACCATCCTGCGACAGAACTCCAAAAACAAGGTGCTCAAATTCTGGACATTCGATTTTGCAAGTGGTAGCAAGTCGAAAGACGTTATTGTCAAGAGCAGTAGGGATGTGGAGAACATTGGCGAGCAGAAGTTTGTTCCGGCCGAGTGCTGCAACCCAATCCCGGGCGACAACATTACCGGCTACCGCGACCCAATCACTGGCGACATCATTGTGCATAAGACCGACTGCGAAGAGCTTATCAGACTTGCAGCGCAAAAAGGCGAAAATCTGGTGGGCAACATTAAGTGGGCCACATATAAGGCCGAATCCTATCTTTCGGAGATTCGCCTGAGGGGTCTCGATAGGGTAGGCGTGCTGCGCGATCTTGCTCAGGTTATCACCGTTGAGCTCGACATCAACATCCGCGAATTGCAGATTCAGAGTCACGACGGCATTTTTGAAGGCAAAATCAGTATCTATGTTCCCGACACCGAGAGTCTGTACTCGTTGATGGAGAAGGTTGGCAAGATTAAAGGAATTGATAAAGTAGAACGTGTTTAATTATTGAATTATAGAGATATGGCAACGATTTTTAGTAAGATAGCTGCTGGCGAAATTCCCAGCTACAAGGTAGCAGAGGATGAGAACTACTACGCATTTTTGGATATTGCCCCTTTGGCTAAGGGCCACACACTTGTGATTCCCAAACGCGAGGAGGACTACCTGTTCGATTTGTCCGACGACGAGTTGGCCGGTATGGTGAAGTTTGCAAAGAGGGTGGCCGAGAAACAGAAGGCCGTCTTTGGTTGCAAGAAAGTTGCGATGATTGTTTTGGGCCTTGAAGTTCCTCACGCACACATCCACCTCATCCCTATGAATAGTGAATCAGATGTTGACTTCCGTAAACCAAAGCTCGAATTGTCAAAGGAGGAGTTTGTTGAAATTGCCAAAAGCATTGCGATAGAGTAGGGGAGTACCCCATTTTATTTTTCTGTGGGCTGTTCATCTGAGCAGCCCATTTTTTTTTGCACCAAACTACACGCAAAATCAAAGTTCAAAAATTTGAATTATAATTTATATCTTACGGATAACCAAGCAATTAACATAATCAAGTTCAAGTACTCATTTAAGTAATATAATAATATACGCAATTTAGGATTAATTTGTAACAAAAACAGCGCACGACAATATCAGCAACTAATTGAATATATGCAATTTATAAAGCTATAAATACACCAATACTTTATGTGGTTTAATTTGCGGATTTGGCATAGATTATCGCCCGTCTAATTCTCACAAATCGACACCTTTTCTGCTACGTAAAAGGCGAAGAATCGCTTGCTTTACCATTTTGATTATACAAATAATATATTTACCTTTGTAAAAATTTCAATTCATTATGCGTGACAGACTGCTTTACATTGTTAGAACCGAAGGGATGTCCAACCTTCAATTTGCCAACGAAATCGGCATTAGCCCCGCTGCCGTTACCCATATTCTAAGCGGTCGCAACAATCCCAGCTTGGATATTATTGCCAAGATTGCCTCTCGCTACCCTCAGTACAACCTCCGCTGGCTGATTCTCGGCGAGGGTGAGCCTTTCGCGCCCACCTCCGTTGCGGCTGTCAATCCAGTCGTTCAGGAGTCGCAAACCAACCACCAGAGCACAAGCGAGGCCATCGATGTAGAAACTAATCAGGTTGCATTGGAGGCCAAGTCGCCACAACTAGCCCCAGAACTACATACCGAGCCTCAGCAAGCTGCAAATCAAATCACAAACCCCAACGACGCACCAGTGGCAACCACTCGCCTGATTGTGTGCTTCCCGGACAACACTTTTACCGAATATACAGCTCGTATCGACAAGTAGGTTACTTGTTATTCTATACTCTCATTACCTCATATTGCTCTTGATTTTACCCGTAATAAAGTAAGTAAGGACAAGAATTATTGTGCGCAGAAACGAACTGTCGTATAATCAAACAACATACAACACATCCAAAATTCAAGTCCACAGGTCACTCTAACAGCACTCCGCACACAACTATCTAACTAATCCAGTCCGAACACAAACACCAACATCTAACTCATTTCAATATGCGCAACAATCAAACAATCAAACAAGCAAATCAACAAACACCCAACAACCCACCAAGCCACTGGCCCAACTTACTTCCTCACCTAAGTATGCGCTTTACATAATGTATATATTTTGCGATTCATGATTTGGGGGTTATGTCGCTGTGGATGAAATAATTAAGGTGTAGTATGAGGGTATGATATGGTAGAAATTATTATTACCTGTTCCGTATGAAGATGATATGGTAGAAACAATTAAGGTGTTTGGTATGAGTATGTGAAGTGGTAAAAATAAATAAGTCGTTTATCGTGTGACGACAATCTTGTTAGAAATAATTTGGCCTGTGTCGTATGAGATGACGTATAGAAAAATTGAGGTGTGTGTAATGTAAGATCTGGTTGAAATGATTGAGGTGTGTGTCGTGTGATAATGATGCGGTAGCACAGGGTTGTTATGTTCTTGGTGGCTTAGATATTCGTGCATTGATTGTGATTTGGGTAAAGATGCTATGCGCCTATGCCATCAGCTACAAATTATTCGCAAAAATGGTGATAATTGTAAAATCAAGCATATTACATTTGTTAATTGTATATATTTCCATTTGTAAATTATAGTTGGTCAATTGCTTGATTTACAGCGGTAATGTGTATTTACTTTTGTAAATTTCCGCATCAAAGAATAGCTTTGACAATTTTGTATTATATTTGTAAAAATTATCCGCTATGAAACGAATTACATCTATTATAATCATTTTACTCACTGCGTTTATGGCATTGCAGTGTACGCACGCAGATACTGCCAAGAAAACAATATCTGTCACTATTCCCCCACTCAAAGGGATTGTAAATCAGATAGTTGGAGATGACTACGAGGTGAATGTATTACTGCCCGCAGGGACTTCGCCCGAGACCTACTCCCCCACTATCTCGCAACTCACAGCTGTTAGCAACTCGGATTTTGTATTTACGATTGGTACTCTCAACTTTGAGCAGACATTGGCTAATTCACTGAAAGACAATGCAAAAGGTCAAATCATCAGCACCTCAGAGGGAGTTTCTCTTATAGAAGGAACGTGTAGTCACGCACATCATCACGACCTCGAAGAGCACCAGAACCACCATCACAGCATCGATCCACACGTCTGGATGTCGCACAAAGGGTTGTTGAAAATCATTGACAACATAGCAGATGCGTTAGTTATTAACAACCCCGACTCAGTTAGTTATATTGCTAATGCCGAGCGAGTTAAGAGTCAAATTGCGGCCCAAATGTCAAAAGCTGAGGCGACTTTTGACTATGCGCCAAAGAGTTTTCTGATATATCATCCTGCGCTTGGGTATTTTGCCGAGGAGTATGGATTGGAGCAGATTTCGCTCGAAAATGAGGGCAAGAATCCAACACCAAAGTCGCTTGCAGAGATTGTTAAAAAGGTTGATGATGATAACTTAACGGTGCTACTTTATCAGCAAGAGTACCCAGATGATGTTGTTAAACCTGTGGCTGACATACTCGGTGTTAATTTATTTCAAATCAATCCTTTAAGTGAGGACATCATTGCCGAGCTTGACAGAGTTATTAACATACTTTCAGCAAGAAATGAATAGCAAAGAGATTGTAGTTATTAACAATTTGAGCGTCTGCTACGACAATCAACGCACCGCCCTGCAAGGTGTTGATATATCGTTTTACGAGGACGACTTTGTTGGTATAATTGGCCCTAATGGTGGCGGCAAGAGCTCGCTTGTTCGTGCAATTATGGGCCTAATCCCCTACTCCGGCTCAATACGCTTTCAAGGAGGTCTTGAAGGCCGTCATCACATTGGCTATATGCCTCAGCTTCACGGCTTCGACAAGAGCTACCCCATCTCCGTCGAGGAGCTTGTAATGAGCGGCTTGCAGGCTCAAAAGGGCCTTAAAAGATATAGCAAGGCCGACCGAGAGAAAACTCAACTTATTCTTGAAAAACTTGGAATTAAGTCGCTTGCCAGCAAACAGATAGGCGAGTTGTCGGGTGGCGAATTGCAACGAGCATTGCTTGGGCGTGCCATTATTTCCGAGCCCAAGCTCTTGATACTCGACGAGCCGGCCAACTTTGTGGACAACCAGTTCGAGAAGGAGTTGTATGCCCTTCTTGAAGATCTCAACAAGCAGATGGCCATTATTGTTGTGTCGCACGACGTTGGCACAATCACCTCGTTGGTTAAGAATGTTGTTTGCGTCAATCGCACTGTTCATCGCCACGCCACAGCGGAGCTGACGGCCGAGCTGTTGGAGAACTACCACTGCCCCATTCAAATTATCTCGCACGGCACTGTGCCCCACACAGTGCTTTCACACCGCGACTGCGACGCTCACCACCACAACTGCTCCTGCAAGCATTAGCGCGCATATCCTGCAAAAAAATAATAGGGCCGCCCCAACGGGACGGCCCTACATATTTGTGCATACAAACGACGTGTTTACTCAAATTTGCAAATCTCGCTCAATTTGCCCCAGAGCTCCTCGGTACGCTCAACGAGCTGTGCGCGGATGTAGGCATAGTGTTTGCGAACCAACGAGGGGTTGTGCTTCTCGGCAGGGTTGTTTACCAACTCCATCAGATTGTTGCGCATATCAACAGCAGCCTGCATAATGCCAATAATCTCGCTCTGCTTGTCGGCGTGGAAACCGAGCGAAAGGTAGCAATCGTAAACCACCTCATTTACAGTGTAGTCAATCTCTTTTTTAATGTCTCTTAAACTTGCCATAATAATATATGTATGATTGGTTTTGGTTTTCCTAAACGGATAAGCAAAGTTAGCAATAAATTTGATACAATCTACTCCTTGGCCAAAAATATATCTACTTTTTGCCCCGATGTCCGTAGTCGTTTATCATTTTTATGACGAAAATGATTGTGCTCATCGTGGCTGTAAGGCCATTGGCTATGGCCAGAGGCACGTTGGAGGTGAGTATGCCTTGCACAAAAAAGCAAGATGCACCGAGAGCCATCAACACAAACGACCCGAGTGCGATGTCGTCGGTCTTGCGTGTACGAATTGTTTGTATGGTCTGTGGGATATACCCGAGCACCATTAGCACCGCAGCGCTATATCCAAAAAGCATTGCAAAATCCATAATTCAAACCATTTTGTGAGGTAAAGTTAATAAAAAATCATATATTTGTAAGCAAACCATTGGGAGTTTGCACCAACTTAATACAAAAACAAGCTATGAGTGAAAATAAGTTTATGAGGATGGCCATTGAGCTGTCGAAAAAGAGTGTTGAGAGTGGCGGAGGCCCATTTGGTGCGGTGATTGTGCGCGATGGCGAGGTGATTGCCACAGGCTCTAATAGTGTCACAATTCTCAACGACCCCACCGCCCACGCTGAGGTGAGCGCCATTAGGGCCGCCTGCAAGGCTGCGGGGAGTTTCAATCTTGAAGGGTGCGAAATTTACTCCTCCTGCGAACCCTGCCCTATGTGTCTGAGCGCCATATACTGGGCCGGCATCAAGAAGATATACTACGCCAACACCCGTAGCGATGCTGCCGCCATTGGTTTCGACGACGCATTTATCTACGACCAGATACCTCTTGCTCCCACCGAGCGCACCGTTCCATCGTTGCCACTTATGCGTGCCGAAGGGTTGGAGGCTTTTCGTATGTGGAGCGCCAAGGAGGATAAGATTGAGTATTAACACATTGCAACTATGACCGAGAAGAAGTATTGCTACCAATATCCCCACCCTGCCGTTACGGCCGACTGCGTGATTTTCGGCTACGATGATGGGCAACTCAGGGTGTTGCTCATTGAGCGCGGTGCAGAGCCCTACAAAGGTTGTTGGGCCTTGCCGGGAGGGTTTATGAATATCGACGAGAGTGCCGAGCAATGCGCCCGACGCGAATTGGAGGAGGAGACAGGGCTTACGGACATCGAGGTTGTCCAATTCTATACGGCCTCGGCTGTTGAGCGCGACCCTCGTGAGCGAGTTATTACGGTTGCTCACTATGCGCTTGTGCCTATGAGTGAGGCTGTTGCGGGCGACGACGCTCGCAATGTTGGGTGGTTTGGGCTCAATGAAATACCCACCCTTGCTTTCGACCACGCCGAGATTCTGCCTCTTGCCATAGAGCACCTGCGCCATCGCGCCAGCACCACCCCACTCCTGCTGTCGCTTATGCCCGAGGAGTTCACTGTGGCTCAGTTGGCTAAGGCTGCCGAGGCGGTACTTGGCACAAAGGTTGGCAGGCCTACGGTACGTCGTAAATTACTCAGTAGCAACCGAGTCCGCCCCGAAGGTCGCACACACTTCCGCAAATTGTAAGACACAAAAAACTCGGGTATTAAAAACGATACCCGAGTTTTAATTAGCCTTATATCGGTTGGCAATTGCAGCTGCACCTTGACTATGGGATTAGGTCGTTAGACTTTCGATGTTAGACGTTAGACAAAAAAATAAGGGACTCAAATTTGTGAGTCCCTTATTTTTATTAGCTACCAAAGTTGTCATACATAATGTTCTCAGGTGGTACGCCCAAGTTGTCGAGCATATTTACCACAGCCGAAATCATCATTGGAGGGCCGCAGAGGTAGTACTCAATATCCTCGGGTGCGGGATGATCCTTCAAGTAGTTGTTATAGATAACATTGTGGATGAAACCAATATATTTGGGATCCCAATTGTCATCGGGTCGGGGGTCGCTAAGACCGATAGCAAACTTGAAGTTGGGGAACTCCTTAGCAAACTCCTCGAACTGCTCCTGATAGAAAATCTCCTGCTTCGAGCGTGCGCCATACCAGAACGAGATGGGCAGGTCGCTCTTGACGGTCTTGAAGAGGTGGAAGATATGCGAACGCATAGGTGCCATACCTGCACCACCACCAATAAACATCTTCTCGTTGGGAGTATCCTTGATGAAGAACTCACCGTAGGGACCCGAAATGGTTACCTTATCGCCGGGTTTACGCGAGAAAATATAGGAAGAGCAGATACCCGTAGGCACGTTCATAAAGCCACCGGTAGCCCTATCGAAGGGAGGAGTAGCAATACGCACGTTGAGCATAATGATATCGTCCTCGGCGGGCTGGTTAGCCATTGAGTATGCACGGAAAGTAGGCTCGGGGTTGTTTGCCACCAAATCCCACATCTTGAACTTGGTCCAGTCGGCGTGGAATTTAGGATCGATATCCATATCGGAGTACTTAATACCCTCATACTTAGGAATATCAATCTGAATGTAGCCACCGCTCTTGAAGTTCAGACGCTCGCCCTCGGGGAGTTTCACAACAAACTCCTTCATAAAGGTCGATACGCTGCGGCACGATACAACCTCGCACTCCATCTTCTTAACGCCCAAAACGCTCTCGGGAATGCGGATATCCAAATCGTTCTTAACCTTCACTTGGCAACCCAGTCGCCAGTGCTCTTTCTGCTGCTTGCGAGTGAAGAAGCCGACCTCGGTAGGCAAAATCTCGCCACCGCCATCGAGCACCTGCACCTTACACATACCGCAACTACCCTGTCCACCACAAGCCGAGGGGAGGAAAATCTTCTCCTGAGCAAGAGTAGTCAGCAGCGAGTTGCCGCTTGCAACTTTGAGGCTCTTCTGCCCATCGTTGATATTAATCGTAACCTCGCCCGAAGAGGTGAGTTTTGCCTTTGCCACCAGCAACAAAGCCACGAGCAACAGCAAAGCCACGAGGAAGACTACGACAGCTGTAATAATAATTGTATTATTCATCTCTCTAACTGTGTTTGCTAATTAATTCTACATTTGGAAGCCCGAGAAGATCATAAACGCCATACCCAGAAGACCGGTGATGATGAAAGCCAAACCGGGACCGCGCAGACCTTTGGGAACATTGGAGTATGCGAGTCTCTCGCGGATAGCAGCCATCACAAGGATAGCAATCCACCAACCGAAGCCCGAGCCAAAGCCGAATACGGCAGCCTCGCCAACGGTAGCGAAGTTCCTCTGCTGCATAAACAACGCACCACCCATAATTGCACAGTTTACTGCAATGAGGGGGAGGAAGATACCCAACGAGTTATAGAGCGAGGGAGAGAATTTCTCCACAACCATCTCCAACAACTGAACAAATGCTGCAATAACAGCAATAAAGAGAATAAAACTAAGGAAGCTCAAATCCACGCTTGCCAACTCGGGCGAAATCCACGAGAGAGCACCTGCTTTGAGCACATAGTTTTCGAGCAGGTAGTTCAGGGGCACAGTCATAAGCATTACGAAAGTAACTGCCAAACCCAAACCATTGGCGGTCTTCACGCTCTTCGATACGGCAATGTACGAACACATACCGAAGAAGAACGAGAATACCATATTGTCTATAAATGTAGACTGAATAAATAGTTTCAAAAGTTCCATAATCTATGCTCCTCCATTTTATTTTTCCTGCAAATCCTTATTTGTCGAACGGTGTACCCAGATGATGATACCTACAATAATAAGTGCAGCAGGTGGGAACAACATCAGACCATTGTTCACATAGCCGGCCTCATACAAACAGTTGGGGATAACCTGGTAGCCCAAGAGAGTACCATTGCCCAAAAGTTCCCTGAAAAAGCCGATGATAACGAGCACTGCACCGTAGCCCAAGCCATTACCGATACCATCCAAGAGCGAAGGCAGAGGTTTGTTCGACAGCGCGAAAGCCTCCACACGACCCATAATGATACAGTTCGTGATAATCAGACCGACATAGACCGAGAGTTGTTTGCTCACGTCATAGACGTATGCTTTGAGGATATCGTTCACAATAGTCACCAGCGCAGCGATAACCACCAACTGCACGATGATACGGATACGATCGGGAATACCATTTCGCAGGAGCGAAAGTACGAGGTTCGAGAATGCGCACACAGCCGTAACCGACAGACCCATAACGAGTGCAGGTTTGAGCTGAGTGGTAACTGCCAATGCAGAGCAGATACCCAGAATCTGAACCAGAACAGGGTTGTTCTTTGCCAACGGATTAGTCAGCGATTGAAAAGTTTTGTTTTTCATTGTCTTACTCTGCATTTACGGTTTCTACTAATTCAAATGCCACAGCAGTACGTCCCATAATGAAAGCATCGTAGCAGTCGAGGCAATCCTTAATCATATTCTGCAAGCCCTCAGAGGTTTTAGTACCGCCCGTAACAGCATCTACGGAGTGAGCAGCACCTTGCGCACCACCCTTAACCACATAGATACCAACGAGTTTACTACCCTCATAGATAGTCTGACCGGGGAACTGAGCCTGATACTTGGCAGTTGCAATCTCTGCACCCAAACCGGGGGTCTCGCCTGCGTGGTCGAAGATAGCACCTTTGATTGTATTGAGGTCGGCTTCAAGAGCGATATAGCCCCAAATGTCATCCCACAAACCCTTACCGGTCAAGGGGAATACCACCTCACCGGTAGTTTTGTTCTCAAATACGGGGTACTCGCCTGCTGCGAAACTTGCGGGCAGGTCGAAGAGTTTATTCAGAGGGGAAACCTCGGTTTGGATAACCTCGCCCTCCTTATTTACTACATAAGCCTCAATAGTGCTATCGTAGCTACCCTTCTCCAAGCCGAGCGAAGCCACAATGGCGTCCTTCTTCTCGTTGAGAATGTTTGCATCCTGTGCGGGTTTGAGCGAAAGGTAAGTAAATGCCAACAAGATGGCAACGATAACAACCATTACGGTCGAGTAGAATACGATGTAGGCGTTAGAGTCTTTGCCGCCCAAAAATCCTTTTTTACTCATATCTTTATCCTCCATCTTTTATGCGTTAATACTCTTTTTAGCCCTGCGGTTGCGGCGGTTGATGTTAGCCTGAACAACATAGTAGTCCACAACGGGAGCAAGTGCGTTCATAAAGATGATGGCGAGCATCATACCCTCGGGGTAACCGGTGTTGAATACGCGAACCAAAATAGCCAGCGCACCAATCATAAAGCCTACGATACACTTACCGCAGTTGGTCTGTGCCGAAGTGACGGGGTCGGTAGCCATAAACACAGCACCAAAAGCAAAACCACCGAGCAACAAGTGCTGCCAAGCAGGAAGAGCCATATAGAACTCAGTAGCGGTCTGAGGCTCAGCGGGTGCAAGCAAGTTGAACACACCACCCATAACAAGACCACCAACGAATACGCTCAGCATAGTCCTCCAACTTGCAGTACCCGTAGCAAGCAACACAATAGCACCCAGCAAGATGCACAATGTGGAGGTCTCGCCTACGCTACCTGGGATAGTACCAATAAATGCATCGAGCATCGATACGTTAGTGGTACCCGTATTTGCCAACTCGCCAAGAGGTGTAGCACCTGTGCGTGCATCGCTAAACCATACAGCCTCGCCCGAAATGCTCGAAGTGTAGGAGAAGAAGATGAACAAACGAGCCAACAGCGCGGGGTTAAAGATATTCATACCCGTACCACCGAAAATCTCCTTGCCGATAACAACAGCAAATGCGGTTGCCAAGCCGGTCATCCACAGAGGAGTACCGATAGGAATAATCAGGGGAATAAGGATACCCGATACGAAGAAGCCCTCGTTGACCTCCTCTTTGCGGATCTGAGCAAAAGCACACTCAATGGAAAGACCTACGATGTAGGTAACCAAAATCGAGGGGAGCATCTGCCAGAAGCCATACCAGAAGTTCTGCCAAATGGTAAAGTCAGCACCGTCAATCCTTTGATAACCAATGTTCCACATACCAAACAGAATGGTAGGTATGAGGGCGATGATTACCATAAACATAGTGCGTTTCATATCATTACAGTCGCGGATGTGAGCACCTTTCTTGGTCACATCGGTAGGCACATAGAAGAAAGTCTCCATTGCCTCATAGAACGAGTGCAGCCACGAGAGTTTGCCGCCCTCCGAGAAGGTGGGAGCGAACTTTTCGAGCAGTCGTTTGGGAAGGGGTTTATTGTAATTCTGTTTCATACTCTTACATCTCTTTAATCATGAGGTTAATACCATCGCGAACCAGAGCCTGCAAATCCTGTTTGGAAGGATCAACAAACTCGCAAAGAGCAACATCCTCCTCCACAATCTCGTAGATACCCAGGTTCTCCATCTTCTCGATGTCGCCTGCCAAGATAGCCTTGAAAAGGTACATAGGATAGATGTCCATAGGCAGATATTTCTCATAAAGACCCGTCACAACGAAGGGACGAACGCCACCGTTAAGACCTGTGCGGAGGTCGTAGCGCTTCTTGGGCATAAGCCACGAGAAATAGGTACGCGAAACGGAGAATTTATTAAGGCGGGGAGCCAACCAACCGATGAGTTCCAACTCGCCACCCTCGGGAATAACAGTAACCTGCGAGGAGTAGATACCCATAAAGTCGTTAGCAGTAGCCTTCAAGCCCGAAAGTACGTTACCCTCGATAAGGCGGAACGCTGAGCCACCACCCTGAGGTTTGATGCGTGCGGGCATCAGCACATCGCAAAGCGAGGAACCAACAAGGCACCTTACATACTGAGGATGAGCAACCTGCGAGCCGGTTACAGCGTAGGTTTTGGTCATATTAACCCTCTGCTCCAAGAAGAGGCGACCAATGATGGCTACGTTCTGGATAGCCACAGTCCACACCTTCTCGCCTTTGTTTACGGGGTCAATGTGGTGAATCTGCACGCCCACATTACCTGCGGGGTGAGCACCTGCAAAGTAGTGTTTCTGGACACCTTCAACACCCTCCAAAATGCTCTTCTCGCCTGCTTTGAGCGAAAGATGAACATTGGCGCAGAGTTTTTTCAGTGCATCGAAACCAGCCTGAACTGCCTGCAAATCATCTTTGAGGGCAACATTCATATCGGGTGCGAGGGGTGCGGTGTCGAAGCCCGAAACGAAGATAGCCTTTGGCTGGTCTTTCGAATCAGCAATGATACCGTAGGGGCGCTGGATGATGGTTGCCCACAAGCCGCTCTGCAAGAGTGCTGCGACAACCTCCTCGCGCGAAGCCTTCGCAAGGTCGATGTTGAAAGGTTTGTAGTTTTGCTCAGTGTCGGCTGCTACCTCAATGGCAAGAAGTTTGCGCTTCGCACCGCGGCGAACTGCCGAAATGGTACCGCTGACGGGCGAAGTGAACATCACCTCAGGATGAGCCTTGTCGTAGAACAAAGCATCGCCTGCGAGGACCTTATCACCCTCAGCCACCAACAGTTTGGGCACAACACCCTCGAATGCAAGAGGAGAAACAGCGTAACGCTCCCCAATGGGAAGTTCCACTACACTCTTCTCAGCCTCACCAACGAGTTTAATGTCGAGACCCTTTTTGAGTTTAATGACTTTCGACATATCTGTTAAGATAAGTTAATAAATTATTGGTTTGTTGTTTTGAAAATACTATTAAAACGTGTTCCCCTAAATAACACGCGCAAAGATAACCTTTATTTTTATAAATAGGTAACTATTCTGTTATTATTTTCACGCAATTTTTCCACAAAGAGAGTTATCTTTGCAGTTGGTATGGTAAGTTTTGTTGATATACACACCCACAACCCCCATTGCGACACCGAGAGAATAGCCAATTTCCGACTCGGAGTGGACACTATTGCGCCTACTACGCCCTTCTCGGCAGGCATACACCCGTGGGATGCAGAGGTGGTTACAAAACAGCGCGACAGGCTTCTTGCGCAACTTGCAGATTGTGAGTGTGTGGCTATTGGAGAAGTGGGACTCGACAAGGCGTGCAAAGTGCCTTTGGGCGTGCAAAGAGAACTCTTTGAGGCACAACTTACTATTGCCGCAGAGCGCAATTTACCCGTCATTGTGCATTGCGTTAGGGCAACATCCGAATGCCTTACGCTATTGGCAAAACATAATATCCAGAAGGCTCTATTTCACGGTTTTATAGGCTCGGTGGAGGTTGCCAAAGAGATACTTAGGAGGGGATATTTCATCTCCTATGGATTTGGTTCCCTGCGTTCGCCCAAGACGATAGAGGCACTGCGTCACACGCCCCTTGACCACTTGTTTTTGGAGAGCGACACAGCGCCCCACCCTATTGGCGAACTATACGCCGCTGCTGCCGAAATCAAAGGTGTTGACATTGAGTTACTTAAAGATACAATTAAAGACAATTATACCACATTTTTCAGATGAGTTGGAGAGAAAGAACACGCCTATTGTTGGGCGAAGAGAAGTTAGAAATCATCCAGAGGGCGCACGTTTTGGTCGTGGGCTTGGGTGGCGTGGGTGCCTACGCCGCCGAGATGCTCGTAAGAGCTGGCGTGGGCGAGATGAGCATCGCCGATGCCGACACCGTAGGCGTGAGCAACATCAATCGACAACTCATTGCGCTGCATTCAACCATTGGTAGAGATAAAACCGAAGTACTTGCTGAAAGACTGCGAGATATAAACCCCGAAATAGTGCTACACATCCACACCGAATACATCCGTGACGAGAAGACTTACGAACTGCTTGATGAGGCAAAATACGACTACATTGTGGACTGCATCGACACCCTTTCGCCAAAGGTAAACCTTATTGCGGGCGCACTCGAAAGGGGTTATCCGTTAGTGAGCTCTATGGGCGCAGGAGCCAAGACCGACCCCACAAAAATCGAAGTCAAGGACATAGGCAAGAGCCACCACTGCCCTCTGGCGCATATGTTGCGCAAAAGATTGCACAAATTGGGTATCAGGAGCGGTTTTTGGGCAGTTTTCTCGCCCGAAGCGGTGCGCGAGGGGGCGATGATTATTGCCGAGGAGACCAACAAAAAGTCCAATGTGGGCTCCATTTCGTACATCCCCGCATCATTCGGTTGCGTGTGTGCAAGCGTGGTAGTGCGCGACCTACTTGGAGAGTTTGAAAATTAACCTTAAACTATTGATACTATGAAAATTGTATTTCTTGATGAATACTCGCTTGGCGGTACCGACCTAAGTGCCATCCGCTCGCTTGGCGACTATGTGGGCTACGACCGTACACTGCCCGAGCAGGTTGTTGAGCGTGCCACAGGTGCCGAGGTTGTTATTGTAAATAAGGTTGTCATTGGCAGACGAGAAATGGAACAATTGCCCGACCTGCGCCTTATCTGCGTGGCGGCAACGGGCGTTAATAACATAGATTTAGTGGCTGCCGAGGAGCACAAAATATCGGTACGCAATGCTGTCGGATACTCTACACACACCGTGGCAGAAGCCACTCTATGCAGCGTTTTGGCTCTACAAAGGCAGGTTTTGTACTACGACCGCTACGTTAAGAGCGGAGCGTATAGCGCATCGGGCGAATGGGTTAATTTCGACCGCCCAACCCACCGTCTTTGGGGCAAAAATTGGGGCGTTGTAGGTATGGGTAACATCGGCAGAGAGGTCGCACGACTTGCCGAAGCTTTTGGCTGCAAAGTCGCCTACGCCTCCACATCTGGCAAGGCTCGCAAGGAGAACTACGAGCAGATGTCGCTCGAAGCACTTTTGGGCTGGGCGGATGTAGTTTCTGTGCATTGCCCTCTCAACAACACAACACGAGGACTCATTGACACTGAGCAGATTAACCTTATGAAACCCTCAGCTCTCATCGTTAATGTGGCGCGTGGCGGTATTGTTGTGGAGGAGGCTGTGCGCAGGGCCCTCGATGAGGGCAAGATTGCCGGTGCGGCATTCGATGTCTACCCCACCGAGCCAATGCCTGCCGACTCTCCCCTACTCGCAGTCAAAGACCCCGACAAACTGCTCCTCTCGCCCCACAACGCTTGGTCAGCAGTTGAGTCCATAGAGGGATTGGTGGAGTGCATCGCAAATAACATAAAGAATTACGCATCAGGTAATTAAACAACAAAACGGGACTGCAATCGCAGTCCCGTTTTTTTATACCCCAAAAACATCGCACATTTGCCAGAATGGTTCAACCCTCCCCTAAGTTAGGGGAGGGTGCCCGAAGGGCGGGAGAGGTCTGTCCGTCTTGCCACGACTTGTCGCAGACAAGACGGTTGGCATCTGCCTCTCTTTTAGTGGGCGACATTTGTCGCCCTTTTTTCTTTGCCACTTTTGGTGGCAAAAGTGGCGCAAAAGCCACGCACCGCATCTCTGGCAGGAGGGCGGAGCAAAAAGCCTAAAACGGACGCCTTTGGCGGGTAAAGCATTTACCGTCTCATTTCTTAACGCCTTTTTGCCCCGCCCTCGCCACGACC
>JAZNFV010000004.1:0-1587 GCA_045576155.1 Tidjanibacter sp. | reverse complement strand
GCCTCCGACTTGGAGATTCAATCGAATCTCCCTCGGGCGTTTTGTTAAGCGTTTTCGCTCCACATCTCGCACTGGGTCATAATAGTTTCGAGTGCTGCCTCCTGCCCCTCGGGCGGATATTTATACTTTTTGAGCAGGCGTTTCACAATGCGGCGCATACCTGCGCGGGCGGTCTCCTTCATTGTCCAGTCGATGGTCTTGTTTGTGCGGAGTGCATCGGTCAGTTCGCGCGTGATGGCGATAAGTTGCTCGTTTGTATAGAAATCCTGCACCGCCTCGGGCTTGGTTATAGCATCGTAGAAGGCCAATTCCTCGGTCGAGAGGTTGAGTTTCTTGCTCTCCTCCTCACCATTAACAATGGCTCGTGCAGTCTTCAACAACTCCTCGATAACCTCCTCATTTGTGAGCAGACCTTTGAGGTAGTTGCTCATCGCATTTGCCAGAATCTCGGAGAACTTCTCGGCACGCACGGTGTTAGTGCGCTGATATACCCTTATTTGCTCGGCTATCAGCTTGCGCAACAACTCCACAGCAAAGTTTTTCTGCTTCATCTGCGCTATCTCCTCCAAGAATTTCGGGTCGAAAATCGAAAACTCCTCCTTGATGTCCGAGAAAAGGTTTATCACACCCTCACTCTTGATGCTCTGTTTGAGCAGTTCGTTGATGCGCTCGTTAATCTCGCGGAACGAAATCTTACCCTTGCCCTCAACTCGCATCAGCAGTGTGCGCACCGCCTCAAAGTAAGCTGCCTCCAATCGCTCCTCGCGCTGCAAAAGGCTCTGACACAGCGACAACGACTGGCGAAGCAACAACGCCTCTTTGATATATAGTTTCTTTGTTTCTTCTCGCTCCGGGGCTTGCAGGAAATCGACACCACCTGCAATCGCCGCAGCACGCGCCATATCCGACTCGCCATAGAATGCCGAGTAGTCGAAGCCGTGCAATAGGTCGCGACACACCTCCAACTTATTCTGAAATTCGGGATATGCGGTCTTTGAAATATCGGTATCGCCATAGTTCTTGCGGTCACGAATGGTGTAGTCGTTCATTGCCTGCTTCAAAGCGGAAGCAATGCCCACATAATCGACCACCAAGCCGCCCTGTTTGTCGCCAAATACACGGTTTACACGCGCGATGGCTTGCATCAGATTGTGCCCCGCCATCGGCTTATAGACATACATTGTCGAGAGCGACGGCACATCGAATCCTGTGAGCCACATATCCACCACAATCACCACTTTCAGCGGGCTGTCGTTATCCTTAAATCGCTTTTCAAGCTCCTTTTTGTGGGCATCATTGCCGATTATCTCGCGCCACTCCTCGGGGTCTTTGTTGCCCGAAGTCATCACCACCGCCAACTTATCGCTCCACGCAGGGCGCAACTCCAAGATGCGATGGTAAATTTTCATCGCTATCGGGCGCGAGTAGGCCACAATCATCGCCTTACCCGTCTGCTCATATTGGCGGTAGTTCTCGTAGTGGTCGAGGATGTCGCCCACAAGCGAGTCTATCGTCTCGTCTGCGCCAAGTATCGAGTCCAGACGACCTAACTCGCGCTTGCTCTTTTCGATGGCGTACTCTTCCGCT
>JAZNFV010000003.1:0-38513 GCA_045576155.1 Tidjanibacter sp. | reverse complement strand
CACAAAACAGGACTTGTCCTGCGGCTGGGTTTTGTGAGGCGAGAGCAAGGCTTGCGTAGCTGAGGAAACCGCAGTTTACCGAGCGTAAATGAGGATTTCCGAAGCAAGCGTAACGCAGCTATCGCCCACAAGGCACAGCCGAAAAAAAAGGTGGCCCGATTGAGCCACCTTTCTGCTTACTGTTTTTTGTAGCGAGCGTAACGCTGCATAAACTTATCAACACGACCTGCGGTATCGACGAGTTTCATCTTACCGGTGTAGAAGGGGTGCGAAGTGTTCGAAATCTCCATTTTGTAAACGGGGTACTCAACACCATCAACTACCAAGGTCTCTTTGGTATTCACTGCCGAGCGGCAGAGAAAAACGTGATCGTTGGACATATCCTTGAAAGCAACGATACGGTAATTTTTAGGATGGATATCTTTTTTCATCGTTTTGTCTGGTATTAAAAAATTACTCTGCTACAACCGAGAAGTGAACGGTTGCCTTAACCTCCCTGTGGAGTTTCACAGTAGCTACATACTCACCGAGGGTCTTAACTGCCTCAACCTCGATAGCCTTGCGCTCAACCTCAACACCTTTCTCTGCCAAAGCAGCAGCGATGTCGGCCGAAGTGATGCTACCAAAAATCTTCTCCTCCTCAGCTTTTGCGGTGAGGGTCAAAGGAAGATTCTCGATTTTCTCTGCAAGTGCCTGAGCGTCAGCGAGGAGTTTAGCCTCTTTGTGAGCCCTCTGGCGAAGGTTCTCTGCCAATACTTTCTTAGCCGACTCAGTTGCTACCTTTGCGTAGCCCTGAGGAAGAAGGAAGTTGTTTGCATATCCGGGTTTAACATCAACGATGTCGTTAGCATAACCCAATTTCTCTACGTCTTTGATAAGAATTACCTGCATAATCTTGTCCTCCTTCTCTAATTATTTCATCAAATCGGTTACGAATGGCAAAATTGCGAGGTGGCGAGCACGCTTAACAGCCTGAGCCACTTTCTTCTGGTATTTCTGCGAAGTACCGGTCAAACGACGGGGAAGAATCTTACCCTGCTCGTTGAGGAACTTCTTCAAAAATTCGCCATCTTTATAGTCGATGTATTTGATACCGCTCTTTTTGAAACGGCAGTATTTTTTCTTTTTAACGTCAACCGAAACGGGGTTGAGGTAGCGGATCTCGCTATCGTTTTTTACAGGTGCTGCCATAGTTTATGCCTCCTCTGCTACTTCGGGTTCAACATTAGCCTCAGCCTCAACAGCCTCAGCGTTTACTTTGCCTGCAAGTTTGTTGCGGCGTTTGATCGAGTACTCAACAGCGTGTTTGTCCTGACGGAAAGTGAGGAAACGGATAACGCGCTCGTCGCGACGATACTGCTTCTCGAGAGTCTCAACAATCGAGCCTTCGCCGGTGAACTCGATAAGGAAATAGTAACCGGTGGTCTTCTTCTGGATAGCATAAGCGAGTTTCTTCAAACCCCAAGCCTCTGCATTTACGAGCTGACCGCCGTTCTCGGTGATAACACCTTGGAATTTGCCAAACAACTCTTCGAGCTGAGCCTCCGAAAGAACGGGGGTGGCAATGAAAACGGTTTCGTAATTGTTCATAAAATTTTGTTTTAATTAAGTTTATTGCATACCAAATGCGGGCGCAAAGATACAAATAAAATTGAGAAATGAAAATTGAAAATTGAAAATTTCTATTTTTTACCAATAAAAATGCTGTACGAGGGTAGAAGATTAGAGAAGATATGGCCTATATGCCCTACTATCCTTAAAGCCCCTAAGGCCCTTAATGCCCTTAAAGTCCTTAATTACTTAGGTCATTAGACGTTAAACGCTTAACCAGGACTTGTCTTGCGGCTGGGTTTTGTGAGGCGATTTGTTGAGGAAATTTTGTGCCAAATGAAAAAGCGACACCGCAGCTTACTGAACGTAAGTGAGGATGTCGCTTGCGAAATTTGGTGCAAAATTTACCAACAAGGCGCTTTTTATCTGTCGAGCTTGAAGTCCTGCCCCAGATACACCCTACGCACCTCCTCGTCGTTGGCCAAATCTTCGGCACTACCTGCTTTGAGCACCCTACCCTCAAAGAGCAAGTAGGTGCGGTCGGTAATTGAGAGGGTTTCGTGAACGTTGTGGTCGGTAATAATCACACCTATATTTTTATCTTTAAGTGTGCGCACAATGCTCTGGATGTCCTCCACAGCAATGGGATCGACACCCGCAAAAGGCTCGTCGAGGAGAATAAACTTAGGATTGATTGCCACAGCGCGTGCAATCTCGGTACGCCTACGCTCGCCACCCGAGAGCTGAATACCCATATTCTTGCGCACCTTTTGCAGACGGAACTCCTCCAACAGCTCCTCCACCCTCTGGCGCTGATACTCCTTCGAGTAGCCGGTCATCTCCAATACGGCTTTCAAATTGTCCTCAACGGTCAGCTGGCGGAATACCGAGGCCTCCTGAGCCAAGTAGCCCACACCCATCTGGGCGCGTTTATAGACAGGCATCTTGGTGATTTCGGTAGTTGTGCCGTCTTCGTCTTCGAGGAAGATGCGGCCATCGTTGGGCTTGACAAGTCCCACAATCATATAGAAGGTGGTGGTTTTGCCCGCACCATTAGGGCCGAGCAGACCAACTATCTCGCCCTGTTTCACATCAATAGAGACGTGGTTTACTACCGTGCGGCTCTTATACTTCTTTACTAAATCGGAGGTGTATAGTTTCATTATTTCAAAAAATTTTCGACAAAGTTAGCGCAAATTCCGAAAAAATGACTACCTTAGTATTGCTATTTGCGAAAAAGAGTGATTTATATGGAGGAAAATCAGATTCAAACGAGCCTTTTGTTGGCCAAACTGAAAGAGTATTTTGGTTTCTCTTCGTTCAAGGGCAACCAAGAGGCAGTCATACGCAACGTGCTTGCCGGAGGCGACACTTTTGTACTTATGCCCACAGGTGGTGGCAAGAGTCTTTGCTACCAGCTGCCAGCCCTTATGATGGATGGCGTGGCTATTATCATCTCGCCACTAATTGCGCTGATGAAGAATCAGGTCGATGCAATGCGCACATTCAGTATGGAGGAAGGCATAGCTCACTTCCTCAACTCCTCGCTCAACAAGGCCGCCATCACACAAGTGAAGAACGACGTGCTGGCAGGCAAGACCAAACTCCTCTACTTTGCTCCCGAATCACTCACCAAAGAGGAGAACATCTCATTTCTTCGCAAAATTAAAATTTCGTTCTACGCCATCGACGAGGCGCACTGCATCTCGGAGTGGGGTCACGATTTCCGCCCCGAGTATCGTCGCATACGCCCCATTGTGAACGACATTGGCCGAGCCCCCATCATTGCTCTGACGGCAACAGCCACCCCTAAGGTGCAGTTCGACATCCAGAAGAACCTCGGTATGATGGATGCCAAAGTTTACAAGTCGTCGTTCAACCGTCCCAACCTCTACTACGAACTCAGGCCCAAGCACGATGTAAACAAAGAGATTATACGCTACATAAAGCAAAACCCCGGCAAGAGCGGCATCATCTACTGCCTCTCGCGCAAGAAAGTGGAGGAGTTGGCCGAGCTTCTTATGGCCAACGGCATCCGCGCCCTACCCTACCACGCAGGTATGGATGGCGTAACCCGAGCCAACAACCAAGATGCCTTCTTGATGGAGGAGGTGGAGGTAATTGTGGCCACCATTGCCTTTGGTATGGGTATCGACAAGCCCGATGTGCGCTACGTCATCCACTACGACATACCCAAGAGTTTGGAGGGCTACTATCAGGAGACCGGCCGTGCGGGTCGTGACGGTGGCGAAGGCAGGTGCATAACTTTTTACAGCTACAAGGACATCCAGAAGTTGGAGAAGTTTATGCAGGGTAAGCCTGTGGCCGAGCAGGAGATTGGCCGACTATTGCTGCTCGAAACGGTGGCCTATGCCGAGAGTAGTGTCTGCCGACGCAAGAGCCTACTGCACTACTTTGGCGAGGAGTACACCGAGGAGAATTGCGGTGCGTGTGACAACTGCATCAATCCCAAGCCCAAAATCAACGCCCAGAAGCAGATGGTTATGGCTTTGGAGACTTTGGAAGCCATTGGCCCTAAATTTAAGGTTGATTATCTAACTTCGGTGCTGGTGGGCAAGAACACCTCTATGATTAAGTCGTATGGCCACCACAAGATTGACTATTTTGGCATTGGTGCCGACCACGACGAGCGTTTCTGGGGCGCAGTGGTAAGAAAAGGACTTATCGACGGCCTCATCGACAAGAACATCGAGAACTACGGCTTGCTCTCGCTCAGCGCTAAGGGCGAGGCCTTCCTCGACAAGCCCTACAACCTCACCATCACCCTCGACCACGACTACAACGAGGATAGCGACGAGGAGGCTTTGGCTGCCGCTGCGGGCAAGGGCGCTGTGGCCGACGAGGAGCTCTTTGCCATACTGAAAGACCTGCGCAAGCAGGTGGCCTCACGCAACGGCCTACCCCCATTTGTGATTTTCCAAGACCCCTCGCTCGAAGATATGGCAATCCAGTACCCCATTACCATTGAGGAGTTGCAGAACATCAGTGGCGTGGGTGCGGGCAAGGCCAAGAAGTTTGGAGCAGATTTTGTTAAGGTTATTGCCGCCTATGTGGAGGAGAAAGAGATTGTCCGCCCGCAGGATATGGTCGTTAAGAGTGTTGGCAACAAGAGTGGCAACAAGGTGTTTATCATCCAGAGCATCGACCGCAGGATGGACTTCGAGGATATTGCCCACGCCAAGAATCTCCAAATGGAGGAGCTACTGACAGAGATTGAGTCTATTGTCAATTCGGGTACAAAGCTCGACATCAGCTACTACATCGAGCAGGTTGTCGATGACGATAAGGCCGAGGATATATACCTCTACTTCAAGGAGGATGCCGAGACCGACAGCCTCGACGAGGCTATGGAGGAGCTTGGCGACGACTACACCGAGGAGGAGGTGCGCCTCGTCCGCATCAAATTTATGTGCGAACAGGGACACTAATTCGAATTGAAAATTGAAAATTGAAAATTGAAAATTTGCGAGTTTCGGGGTTTTAACAAGCCAATAAGCCGACAATTGAAAATTCACAAATAACAAAAGCAACGGGCGCAAATTTGCGCCCGTTGCTTTTTTTCGTCTTGCCACGACTCATCGCTCGATGAGGCGGTTGGCATCTACCGCTCGCAGTTCAAAACCGCCAAAGTGGCGTATTGCGGATTACCCACCACCCCCACATTACAACATTTCAAACGAGCTCTAAGGAAGGCACACAACGCGGAAACCGAACTCGTCGGAACGATACGACGGAGTATTGAGGCTACGAGACGCAACACGGCAGCTAGTCGCAGTGCTGAACCAGCTACCGCCACGCATCACCCTCGACTGACCCGAGCTCGGGCCTGTGGGTTCGTTCTGTTCAGCCGAAGAGTAGCTGCCATACCAGTCGCTACACCATTCAACCACATTGCCACTCATATCGTAGAGACCAAGCTCATTGGCACGCAATTGTTTGACAGGATGGGTGCTCGAATTGCTATTGGAAACATACCAAGCCACAGCATCAACACTATAACTTCCGCTATACTGACATTGGTGGCTCTTATTACCACCTCTTGCCGCATATTCCCACTGAGCCTCGGTAGGTAGCAGGTAGGTTTTACCGGTCATAACACTCAACTCTCGACAGAAAATACGAGCCTCCTCCCAACTAACATAGTACATTGGGTAGTCGTCGCCAACGCCACGCATTGGCCAACTTGTATCTGCCTTATCGCGTTGTTGATAGATGGTCGTACCCACAACCTTCTGCCACTGAGCCTGAGTCACCTCACACTCGGCAATGTAGTACGAACCGAGCCTTACCGTATGGACAGGGCGCTCGTCTCTATCTGCCTCACTTTGTTCAGAGGTGGCGCCCATCTGGAACGAACCACCCTCAACATAGACCATCTTCATCCCCAAACCACATCCTGCATCCTCAACATAGGTCGTAGGCGTATAGGAATAGTTATTTGATTGGGGTGGCTGTGGGTCGTAGTACTGCGGCTGAGTGCGAATCTGGGGCTGCTGTTGTGCATATGGTTGGCGCTTCTGCTGAATAAATTGCAAGGTCTGGCGATTTACCCTAACACCCAGCAGATTTTCAACCAACTGAGCCGTAGCCTCAACAATGGCATTTCCCGAAGGTTTCGACTCCACACTAAATGCCCTAACAAAAGTCTCGGTTGAGGCCCTATAAAGCGAAGCATTTATAAATATGGTGAGGTCTTGCGCATTGATAGCCGACGAACTTACACTCACCTCGGTCTCGACAACATAATCGACCCTTTTCCCTTTGTTCTGCTCGGTAGCCATCTTGCAAAGCATCTTTCGCATATTGGCAGGAGACTTTTGGCCCTCGGCAAGTTTGGCGCGTGCATCATCTTCGTTTACCTCAATAACCTCGTAAATATCAGATGCAGTAAGAGCATCCACAATACCCTGATGAATAAGGGTCTTAGCGCCATCACTCAACGGGCGGTCATTGCGGTCTCTAACGCTCCTAACAACCATTCCTTGCTTGGCAAAGATTTCAAAATCCTGTGCCATTATCCCCTCGGGCAAAAGGAATAACAATGCCAAGAGCACAAAATGCTTTATCACTCTTTTCATTAGGAAAAAAATGATTTTAGATTGCACCAACCAATTTACAACACAGCGAGTTACAAGCACTGCGCAGATAATCAATATCGGAATAGGTGCGCACCGACGAAGAGGCAACAATCTTACCCGTAGAGGAGCTAATAATACGTGCGCTAAGCAATACGGTCTTCTTGTCCAACTGGGTGATTTCTGAGATGAGAATATACTCCATAAGCTGTTTCTGAACATAATTCAGCGTAGCCGAAGAAATCTTGCCCTCGCGGTCGAAATTTACTTCAAGCGACAAGAAACTAATTTTATCGTAGCCCTCGTAGCCGTCGGAATTGGTAATGGCATCGGTCAAAGCACTGCGAATATAAGTCTTAGTGCCGGGAGCTACATCACCACTCTTATCAACCACCTCGGTGATGGCAACTTTCTTGCGATTGTAGAACTGACCCGAAACTGTTGTTGTAGAAATCAGCGCAAAAAACGCAACCAAAAGAACTGTTAGTTTTTTCATTTTAGTAAGAATTATTAGGGTTAAACTTTATGGTTTTCAAATCCTTACTATCCGCACCTCAATAGTGAAATATAATCAAAAAGAAAGCGTGGTGCTGAAAGGCTTATTTTAGAATTGTAGGTCGTAGGAAAAACCCATAGCAAATAAATAAGCAACAGCCCACGCCTATACCCCATTGCAGGGTACAGCGTGAGAAGCATAGTGCTCATTCTCTTTGCTATTGATGAATTTCCTACGTTCACAATTCGAGAACAAACTTACACTTTCCGCGTAAAATCAATATGTCGTCACAAATATAGAGAATAAATCCCTAATTTTCAACTTTCAATTTTCAATTTTCAACTTTAATGGGTATTTTTGTGCCACAACAATCAATCTTTACAACATTGACTACAAAGCATTATAATAAAAAAGGTAGAGGGGGTGCTCACAGGGCTGCCTCGGTCACTACCGACCCTAACTATGTCAGGCCCAAGAAGGCGCTCGGACAGCACTTCCTTACGGATATGGGGGTGGCTCGCAGCATTGCCGAGGCAATGAGTGAGGGCGGCAACGTCTTGGAGGTGGGCTGTGGCACAGGTGTGCTGACTCAGTTCCTCTTGCAGCGAAGCGACATAACCACTTGGGGCGCTGAGGTGGATGGCGAGAGCGTGGAGTATCTCCACCGCCACTACCCCGACTTTACCCCACGACTTATCTTCGGCGACTTCCTCAACCTCCCCTTAGGCGAAATGTTCCCCGAGGGGCTGAAAGTCATAGGCAACTTCCCCTACAACATCTCCTCGCAGATATTCTTCAAGGTGCTCGACTACAAGGACTTGATTCCCGAGGTGGTGGGTATGGTGCAGAGGGAGGTGGCGCTGAGGATTGCCTCGCCCGCAGGCAACCGCGACTACGGCATACTGAGTGTGCTGATGCAGGCGTGGTACGACATCGAATACCTCTTCACTGTTCACGAGAACGTCTTTAACCCTCCGCCCAAAGTCAAGAGTGCCGTTGTGAGGATGAGGCGCAACTCTGTCAAAGAGTTGGGCTGCAACGAGGAGCTATTTGTGAAGGTCGTAAAGGCCGCTTTCAGTCAGCGACGCAAGATGCTCAAAACGCCCCTAAGGGCCATATTTGGCGACTTTGGCGGAGCTGAGCACCAGTTTTTCTCGCTTCGTGCCGAGGCCCTCTCGGTGGCCGACTACATCGCCCTAACCAATTGGGTGGAAGAGAACATCGAGAAGTAAGAATTAACGTTAAAAAACAATTAGCTGTCAGTCCCCCATAAGGCTGACAGCTTTTTATTGGCTCGGTGTTTGCATAGGTGTGTGGGTTAGCACAAATGTTTAACCACTAAAAAACAAAATCTATGCAACAGAAAACTTTTCGTACACTTCTATTTGTGGGGCTGGCCTCGCTGATGGCTCTGCTTACCATAAGCTCCTGCACATCCAGCAAGCGTTGGAGCGAACAACAACGCCACGAGGCACGCCAAATGCTACGCCAATGGCGCGAGATAGCCTACCTCAACGCCCTGACAGAAGAGGAGTTTGAACTCTTCGCCACCAACGTCACCGACCTACTCGAAGAGGAGTGGCCCTCCTATGTGGAGTTTATCCAGATGCCTATGGTGGGCGACAGCGTCGAGATGGTGGTTGTGGCAACCATTGTTACCGAGATTAAAGCCTCGCCCGAGAAGCTACGCCACATATTCTCCTACCCCGAGCTGATTGAAGCCTCCATACTCCCCGAGGGAATGACTCTCCGCCAACAACACGACTTCTACAAATGTTTTGCCGAGAGGGTAAACACGACCTACGGCTCGATGCAGCAATTCATTTGGGATGCAATCTACTCCCGACTCAACGACAAGCTCATAGCACAGATGATGCGACGTTGTGCCGAGCCCTACTGGGATGTTGACGTAACTATACGTTAGTTTCGCGAATTTAGCGCAATGTAAGTTGTTGATGCTCTGCAACCACTGTTGTGCGCAAATCGCTTTGGCTTACGTTAAGGGCTTTTGCAAAGCCCATTTAATACTTACATTCCTCCCTAAATCCCTCCTTTGACAAAGGAGGGACTTGGTCAAAGAGCCTTAGCGAGGCTCTTTGAGAAGTGGATGTTTCGGAATTTCAACGAGTTGAAATTCGCGTTAGCTCACATTAACTATTGTGGAGGTTGATTAGCACAAAAAAATAGGGAGGACATCTCCCTATTTTTTTGCCACATATATCAAATCGAAACACTCCTTGTGAACAGGCACAACAGCGTAGTCGCTCATCTGAATACCCTCGGTCAGCTCTTGATTTTCGCTCAGCAAACGGCGGCGATTGAGCCTATTGAGTAGGTCGTAGGGAATTTGCAACATCCAGCGAGGCAGTCGGTGTTGTATGTCGAGCGGGTCGAAGCGAGTGATGCGCTCAACGCCCTGTCGATTTTTCTGATAGTAGCTCCACACCTTCTCGTTGCCCTCCACACCGAGCCTCTCCACCTCGGCAAAGCTCCCCGAAAGCAACTGGGCAAACTCCTCGGCGGTGTATTCTCTCACGTGCCAGGGATTGCGAGTGAGCGACATCGGTCTATTGGGGGTACTGACTATAAACTTACCTCCCTTTTTCAGCACACGCCACACCTCCCCAACGAACTCCTTGTCGTTTTTGATATGCTCCACCACTTGAAACGAGATAACACAATCGACGCTCTCGGAGGCAATACCCTCCAACGGGGGCACGCGCATTTGGCGGAACTCCACATTGGGCTGAGCCTCAATGAGCGCCCCATCGGGTAGGTGTTTGTCAATCGTCAGGAAACTCTCGGCCTTGGGTGCAACCACCTCAATGCCATAGCCACTACCCGTACCTATCTCCAACACACGTCCCTCCACCCTCTCGGCCGCAAAGTAGTAGGCCAACAGGGAGCGCTGGAAGACATAATTGTCGGAGGCATCGCGCTGTGATACACGCTCGGCAGTTTGATTTTTAGCCATAGTGGAAGTGGTATTCTTTGGGGAGTAACAACTCTTGGGTAACTACTATTTCGACAACTCTATCGCGCCCTTGCCAATCGAGATGCGTCTTTGACGGTAGAGCGCTCCTACGGCCTTCTTGAAACTCTTTTTGCTAAGGCCCGTAAGCGAGGCTATCTCCTCGGGCGAGGAGTTATCGTCAAGCGGAAGCCTGCCGCCACTCTTTTGGAGCAGTTCCAGCAGACGCTCGGCAGAGCTGTCGCGCAACTGGCGACCCTCTTGCTGCAACATCACGTCGATGCGTCCCTCGGCACTAATGCGATGCACATAGCCGGTGAGCCTATCGCCCACCTTTATGGGGCTGAAAATCTGGTCGTTGTAAATCATACCCCAGTGGCGGTTGTTAATCACAACTCGGTAGCCCATCTCCATACGTCGAGCCACCAACAAATCGACCTGCTCGTGCGCCCAAACGCCAATCTCGGCATTGGAAATGTATTTGCCAAGTTTGGTTGTTGCCACCACACGCCCCGTCAGTGGGTCACGATAGAGATAGACCAAGTAGTGGCCTCCCATCTGCACCTCGAAGGGAACGTTGCGATTGGGCATAAAGAGGTCTTTGGCCGTAATGCCCCAAGCCAAAAATACGCCGTGAGCATTCCTATCGACAGCCTCCAACACAGCCGCCTCGCCCACCACAGCCAGAGGTTTCTCGCGGGTGGCAATGAGTCGGTTTTCCGAATCGTGATAGACAAACACCTCCACAAGGTCGCCAACGTGATCCGAGAGGGATACATAGCGGTTGGGCAGCAACACCTCTGCTCCATCCTCGTCGGTCAGGTATATTCCGGGGTCGGCAATGCGACTTATTCGGAGAGTTTGATATTCGCCAGCTTGTAGCATAGAGTCGAAAGAGTTTCGTTTTTGTTTGGTAAATTTGTGCAAAAATAGAACTTTGTCGCGAGAAATCGTTATTTTTGCAAAAAATAATCCTCACCCCCATTTTTAGCCGATGAAAGTTGCACTCGTACAATTCGACACAATCCACAACTCCCCGCAAGCCAACATCGCCACCATCGAGCGACTTTTGGCACAGGTGGAGTGCGACTTGGTGGTCTTGCCCGAAATGTTCTCCACTGGATACAACACCAACGCCGAGGCCATAGCCGAAGAGAGCAACGGCCCTACAAAGAGCTGGATGGAGTCCTATGCTGCGGAGCACAACTGCGGTGTGGTGGGCTCGGTGGCCGTTAGGGAGCGTGGCGAGTATCGCAACCGCCTCTACGTCTGCCTGCCCGACGGCACTTCCTGCCACTACGACAAGCGCCACCTCTTTACTTTTGCGGGCGAGGACAAGAGTTTTTCGGCCGGCAAAGAGCGCATTGTTGTTGAGTGGAAAGGGGTGCGTATCCTACCGCTCGTATGCTACGACCTGAGGTTTCCGGCGTGGAGCTACCTACCCGGGGCGGTAGATTTGATTATCTACTCGGCAGCGTGGCCCGCCGGGCGCATCGGTGCTTGGCAGACACTCCTACCAGCACGCGCCATTGAGAATCAGGCGTGGGTGATTGGCGTAAACCGCTTGGGCAACGACCTCCACAATACCCCCCACTCGGGCTATTCGGCAGCCTACGACTACTTGGGTCACAAGGTGGCCGATTGTGGCCAAGCTGAGGGGGTTGAGGTGGTAGAGATTGACCCCGAGAAGTGCAGGATATTTAGAGAAAAATTTAGGGCTTGGCAGGATGCCGACCAAATCACAATCAAATGAGCAAACAACACGACAGCATAATAATCACTGGTGCGAGGGTCAACAATCTGAAAAACATAGACCTCGAAATACCGCGCAACAGTCTTGTGGTAATCACAGGTCTGTCGGGCAGCGGTAAGTCGTCGCTCGCCTTCGACACAATCTATGCCGAGGGCCAGAGGCGCTATATGGAGACCCTTTCGTCGTATGCACGTCAATTTGTGGGCACAATGGAGCGCCCCGATGTCGATAAGATTGAGGGACTTAGCCCCGTAGTGGCCATCGAGCAAAAGACCACCAACAAAAACCCCCGTTCAACAGTGGGTACGGTGACGGAGATTAACGACTTTCTGCGCTTGCTCTATGCTCGTGCCTCGCGTGCCTACTCGCCCACCACAGGCGAGGAGATGGTTCACTACACCGACGAACAGATAATTGGCCTCATCGAAGAGAACTTTGCAGGTCACAAGATAGCTCTCCTTGCACCCGTAATCAAAGGTCGCAAGGGCCACTACCGCGAACTCTTCGAGGGCTTTGCCCGTCGAGGCTTCATCCACGCAAGGATTGACGGCGTGGTGATGGAGATTAGCTCGGGTATGAAGCTCGACCGCTACAAGACGCACAATATCGAGTTGGTGATTGACCGACTGATTGTTGGCGAGAGTGGTCACGAAAGGCTCGCCAAGAGTCTGAAAGAGGCTATGCGTCAGGGCAAAGGCACTATTTTGGTCTATGACTACTCGCTCGATGCGGCACGCTACTACTCGCGCCATCTGATGTGTCCCACAACGGGCGACTCATTCGACGAGCCTGCACCCCACACCTTCTCGTTCAACTCCCCACAAGGAGCGTGTCCCCACTGCGGTGGTTTGGGCGAGGAGGCTAAGTTCGACAAAGAGAAAATCATCCCCAACCCACGACTGAGCATTGCCGAGGGAGGACTTGCACCACTCTCGAAAGCAAGCAACAAGTGGATTATGGCTATGCTCTCGGCCCTCGGACGACGCTACGACTTTACCATCGACGACCCTCTCGGGTCGCTCTCTGAGGAGGCTCTGTCGGCCATAATAAATGGCGATGCCGAACCTATGGCCATCGACACCCGTAGCATCTATGGCGGTGGCGGCGTACAGATGACTGCTTGGCAGGGCATTGTGCAATATCTCGAACAAGACAAAGAGGAGGGTGGCCGAGGTACTGGTGCCAAGTGGTTGGGCCAATTTATTGAGCATAGGCCTTGCAGCGTCTGTGGTGGCACAAGGCTCAAAAGCGAAGCACTCTACTTCCGCATTGGGGGCAAAAACATTGCCGAGGTGTCGGATATGAGCATCGAAAGGTTGCGTGAGTGGATTGCCTGCCTACCCGAGCAGATGACCACAAAGGAGCTGGCCATTGCTCGCGAGATACTAAAAGAGATTGGCGACCGACTCGGATTCTTGTGCGATGTGGGCTTGGGCTACCTATCGCTTTCACGCCCCTCACGCTCACTTTCGGGCGGTGAGAGTCAGCGCATTAGGCTCGCTACGCAGGTAGGCTCGAAGCTCGTCAATGTGCTATACATTCTCGACGAGCCAAGCATTGGCCTCCACCAGAGGGACAACCGCAAACTTATAGACAGTCTGAAAAACCTACGCAACGAGGGCAACTCTATCATTGTCGTTGAGCACGACGAGGAGATGATGCGCTCGGCCGACTGGATTGTAGATATAGGCCCTCTGGCTGGTCGCAAGGGAGGCGAGATTGTGGCGCAGGGCACTTTCGACGACATTGTTGCAGCAGACTCGCTGACAGCCGACTACCTAAGCGGCAGGCGTACTATTGAGCTACCCGCAACTCGACGCTCGCCAAGTGGCAGGTCGCTGCGCATTGAGGGCGCAAGGGGCAACAATCTGAAAGATGTGAGTGTGGACATTCCATTGGGACTTATGGTCTGCATCACGGGCGTAAGTGGCAGTGGCAAGTCGTCGCTCATAAACGAAACCCTGCGTCCCTACCTTAGTCGTACACTCAATAGGTCGTTTGACCAAGCATTGCCATTTGACACAATCGGTGGCGTGGAGCATTTGAGCAAGGTGGTTGTGGTAGATCAAAGCCCTATTGGCCGCACCCCGAGGAGCAATCCTGCCACCTACTCCAACGTCTTTGCCGACATACGCAAGCTCTTCGAGAAGACCCAAGATGCCCAAGTGAGGGGTTTTGGTGCGGGTAGATTCTCGTTCAACGTCAAGGGCGGACGCTGCGAGGAGTGCAAGGGTGCGGGCGTGCAGACCATCGAAATGAACTTCCTGCCCGACGTTTATGTCACCTGCAAGGCCTGCGGAGGACATCGCTACAACCGCGAAACGTTGGAGGTGAAATACAAGGGCAAGAATATAGACGACGTGCTTTCGATGACTATCAATCAGGCTGTTGAGTTCTTCGAGAGCATACCCAAGATTTACACCAAGCTCAAAGCCATACAAGAGGTGGGCCTCGGCTATCTCAAACTCGGTCAGAGTTGCACCACCCTCTCGGGTGGCGAGAGCCAGCGCATAAAATTAGCTGCCGAGCTGGCAGGCAGAGATACGGGAAGCACTCTCTACATCTTCGACGAGCCTACAACCGGCCTCCATTTCGAGGACATCCGTCAGCTTCTGGCCGTATTCCAAAAACTGGTCGATAGGGGCAACAGCGTGGTAATCATTGAGCACAACTTAGACGTTATCAAGTGTGCCGACTGGATAATAGATATGGGCCCCGAGGGTGGCGAGGCCGGTGGCAGGGTAATTGCCGAAGGGTCGCCCGAGGAGGTTGCTAAGGTGGCCGAAAGTCACACAGGTCGATTCTTGGCCGAGATTTTGGAGAAGTAGGATATAGAGTAATTTATAGTGGTAGCGCGTGCAAAATAAATGGCACGCGCTACTCTTTTTTTCGCCATAGGCACGCTATTTGCACTCCCCAACAACGACAAAAACATCCACAACCTCACATAAAAAGTCCAAATGGTCGAAACATCACTTGCCAAACATAATACAAGTCGTAGTGGTAGAGTTATGTCTGAAAACCACACACCACACCGAGCCAACTATCCGCTCGGCAGTGGTCGCAAAACTCACCACACAACTATGACAACAGAAAAAGCAACTCGTATCCAAACTTCCCTCCTCAATGGTATTGAGAAGAGGGTGCTCGTATGGCTGGCCGAGCGTCAGCCACGATGGGTAACATCCGACACCCTGACCTATGTCGGCATCTTCGGCGCACTGCTCTGCGGTGCAGGCTTCGCCCTCTCGTCGATTGACATCAACTTCCTTTGGCTCTCATCATTGGGACTTATAGTGAATTGGTATGGCGACTCGCTCGACGGCACGCTGGCCCGAGTTAGAGAGTGTCAGAGGCCTAAGTATGGGTTTTTCATCGACCACTCCGTCGATGCCATAACCATAACGCTTATGTGCGTTGGCGCAGGCCTCTCACCACTGCTCAGGCTCGATGTGGCACTGGGTGTGCTGGCCGCCTACCTAATACTCTCGGTCTATACCTACGTCTGCACCATCGTCACCAACAAAATGAGGCTCACCTATGGCGTTATGGGCCCAACAGAGTTCCGTTTGGTGGTAATTATCACCAACACACTCTTCATCTACACCCCTTGGCACACACTAAGCTACACCATAGGCTCGGCCACATTCTCGCTCTTCGACCTGATTGCGATAGGTGTTATTGGAGTGATTATGCTGCTCTGGACAATCCAGTGGCTCTCCGACCGCAAACAACTCTCCCAACTCGACCCACCCAAGAAGTACAACCCCACAGCAAAGTCACAACCAAAAACCAAATAAACTAAACAACAACATCACCCCCCCCAACGAGAAACCTTAGTAGAATTTGCTTTTTAGGAAAAGGATGTTTGGCAGATATATGAAATTTATGCTCTCGCGAGCGGTGGGCACACTGGCCGACACACTGGTGTTGTGGCTGATGGCCCATTTTGTCTTCGACGGTGGCTACTGGGCCACCTACGTCATCTCGCCACTCATATCGTTTGAGGCGGCCGTAATGTGCAACTTTATTTGCTCCTACTACTGGGTGTGGAGCGGTCGCATAAGCAGCAGGAGTGTACGCTCGTTTTGGCGACACTTCTTAGGGTTCAACCTCTCCTCGCTGGCGGGATTTCTGGTTAAGATGCTCTTCTTGCTACTTTTCGAGCGCATCTTCGGCTGGGGCGTAGTGGTGTGCAACCTTGCGGCACTGACCATCTCGGGAGTGCTCAACTTCTTCCTTTCGGACAAGGTTGTGTTTCGCACCAAGCGACAAGAGCCAGAGCACACACTACTGACAGCCAATGAGTTGGCCACTCTGTCGCCCATTTTCAGAGGCAGGTTTGGCAGGGCTTTTGCACGCTTTGCACTGAGGCTCTGCGGAGTAGATGCAATCAACCGACTCTACGCCCACATCTACCCCTACGAGGGAGCTGAGGCCGCCCGCAAGGCGTTGGACTACATCGGCTGCGACTACTTTGTGGGGTCGGCCGAAAGGCTCGCCGAACTGCCCGAGGGGGCATTTATCACAATCAGCAACCACCCCTATGGCGCTCTCGACGGAGTGATACTGCTCGACCTTCTGGGCCATCGTAGGGCCGACCTGAAAGTTATGGTAAACGAATTGTTGGGGCGCATTGAGCCACTTAGGAGCAACTTTGTGACCGTCACCCCAACAACCACGCACAAACAAAGCGCCAATGCCACCACACTCAATGGCATACGCACCTGTCTGAAACACCTCGCCTCGGGACACCCGATGTCGTTCTTCCCCTCGGGGGCGGTGTCGGATCTCCACCCACTCAGGGGCGAAATTGCCGACCGCCAGTGGCAAGAGAGCCTACTGAGGCTCATCCAAAAGGCCAATGTGCCCGTTGTGCCAATTCATTTCGAGGGGCGCAACTCGCTCTTCTACTATATGTTGGGGCTAATTGATTGGCGCATAAGGCTACTGCGACTGCCACGCGAAGTGCTCAATAAAGGGCGAGGCAAACACCGCCTCACAATAGGCCCAACAATCTCTCCTGCCACCTTAGCCTCGGCCGGCTCGGTGGAGGAGATTGGGGAGATGTTGCGCAAGGCGGTATATGAGCTTCCACGAGCTACCGCTTACTGCCCCAGCAGCCAACTACGAAAAGAGAAGTAATAGCGTTGGGCATCGTAGAATATCAAATTGTAATAAACTGCGCTTCTGCACTTTAAGCCGCATATAAAGCCAATATAAAAAACACAAAAAACCATATTTTCAAATACGCTTAATCTCACAAAAGCATATATTTGTACCGAAAACAAAACAGAAATTATGAAAAAGTTTTTTACCACCATCGTCCTGATGCTCGCAAGCATTATGGCACTTTCGGCCCAGAGCCAGTTTGTTGGCCAGTGGACAACTATTGACGACAAAACAGGCGAACCCGCAGGTATTGTGGAGATTTACAAAGACGCAACCGACGGCCTCTACTATGGCAAACTCATCGACACCTATGGCTCAGACAAGAGCAGCGTGGGTACAATGATTGTTAGGGGTATGAAGTATGAGGACGGCAAGCTCGTCGGTGGCAAGGTTTACGACCCCGATGCAAAGAAACTCTACTACTGCACCATCAAGTACAACGCCAAAGAGCAGCAGCTTGACCTTCGTGGCTCGCTCGACAAACGCGGTTTGCTGGGACGCACCCAAACTTGGGTTAAGAAACAGTAAAACACACACTCTCATTCATACATAACAAACGCAGTGCGGGCGATGAAGTGATTTCATCGCCCGCACGATTTTTTGCGACAGCTGATTGCTGGCAAGTTGAAAGTAGAGAGGGAGTTTAGGGAACTTAGGGAGTTAGGGAATAGGGCCAATAAGGCCAATAAGGCCAATAAGGTCTTTGAGGCCTTTGAGGCCAGTTATCAGTTATCAGTTATCAGTTATCAGTTATCAGTTGTCGGTTGTCAGTAGTCCTCTTTTGACTTAGGTCGTTAGACGTTTTTGGAGCACCACAACCACACCCCTCCCCTGAGTCAGGGGAGGGTGGCCGAAGGCCGGGAGAGGTCTGTTGTGACTTAGGTCGTTAGACGTTAGACGTTAGACGTTAGACCCCAGAAGAGAGGCTGGGTTTTGTGGAGGGATTTTTGTGCCAAATGAGAAAGCGACACCGCAGCTTACTAATGTAAATGAGAAGCAAATAGTTATTTTGGGCGAATGAATACAAGGCGCACAAGAAAACCTCCTCCGCAGTTTACTTTGACGTAAATGAGGAGGAGGTTTATCGCGGTGCAACGCAGTAGTCGTCGCCCAAAATAACTATTGGCGGGGGTCGCGCATAATCGCACTCTTATCCACACGCAACGTAACGTTGCCATCAACCTCCATAAGAATGTCGCGCTCGTTAATCTCCTTAACTACGCCATAGATACCGCCGGCAGTAACCACCTTCTGGCCCTTAGCGAGCGAGTTGCGGAAGTTGTCGAGCTCCTTCTGCTGCTTACGCTGGGGACGAATCATAAAGAAATACATCACAACGAAGAGCATCACAATCATCAGGAGCGAGCTCCACATCGAACCCTGCTGTGTTGCTGTGGCTGCTGCGGGGGCTGCTTGCAGCATAATAGTCATAAAATTCATAGTGTAGAAAAAATTTTTATGGTAAATAAATTAAATTTGTTTCGTCAATCGCGCACTGACAAAGGTAGTGATTTTTAGCCAATATCCAAACCTCACATCACCCTACTCCATCGTGGCCGTCACAACCAACTTCTTTGGGCCGAGTGAGGCCGACGACACAATGTAGAACGCACGCGGAGGAAAATAATTGTATCCCGACGAGAAAAAACGCATTGTGGCTGCCACCTTTGCACCAGCCGCTATCGGCTCACGGGCGTAGTCGAGTTCCAAACACCCACACGAGGTGTCGGTGGTGACAATCAGCACCGGAGAGGAGGATTCGTTAAACAGAGCAAAGGTGCGCTCGACAACCTCGCCAGCCTTAACAACACCAAAGTCGAGGGTATCGACACGCAGACTATCGCTAAGCGACACACACTGCACAGCATCGAGATTGGGCTTTGTGGCCTTGCGTGCGGTGCGGTGGCCACAGCCCCACATTCCACACACCAACAGAGCGGTAAGAAGCAATGGTGTTGCAACAATCCTTATGCGCCTTAGGGATAACATCGGCCAATCTTAGAACTCCACCAAGCCACGACCCTGCTTTACGATGCGGCCACTGGCAACAAGGTCGGAGGATATTTTATCCAACACACCGTTGATAAAGTTGCTACTTCCGAGGGTGCTGTAATACTTAGCTATCTCGATATACTCGTCGAGGGTAACTTTCACAGGGATGGAGTCGAATGTGAGCAACTCCGTAAGGGCGGTAGTGAGGATAATATTGTCCATCATAGCGATGCGCTCCACATCCCAGTTGTCGGTATATTGCTCCACAATTTTAAGGTGCTCCTCGTAGCCCACCAAAGCCTCGGCAAAGAGGCGCTTAACAAAGGCTCTATCGTCGTCGCTCTTGTAGGCAGGCAGCAGATTCAATTCGCTCTGCTCCTTGCGGCAGGAGGTGATGGTGCGGAGAACCATAATGAGGATGAAATCGATGTCGTCGCTCCACATAATACTGCTCTCCTCAATCACATCGAGCAACATTGCGTTGTCCTGAACGGTCTCCAAGAAGAAATCCTCCACCAATTTCCTATCCTCTGCAAAGCTATTGCGCTCGGAGTTCATATAGTTGGTGTAGTACTCCGAGGAAATCATCTGATTGTAGAGGTGCTTGATGAGTTCGGGGTAGGCAGCCCAACCGAGTTTGCGCCTACGTAGCATATCGTCGAGCTGCTCATCGTTCTCGATGCGGGCAACGAGGGCGTTATTAACAAACTTGCGATTGGGATTCAAGTCCTGCTCGGTGGGAAGATGTTTGCGCAGAGCAATCTCGATACGTTCTGAGGCATAGCGTTTTACCTCAACAATCAGCGAGAGGATGTAGGGGTAGAGGTCGTAGGCTTTGTCGATGGAGTGAAGTAGGTTTTTCTCCTCAATGGCGAGAGATTCGCCTGCGCTTGCCGCGTGGGCATAGATGGCTTTTAGAACCTTGATTCTCAAAAATCTTCTGCTGAACATAGTATAGAACGTTTAATTTCGGCCACAAATATAGTTATTTTAGTTGAAATAAATAATTTTTCGTATCTTTAAGGAGTAATTTCCGACATTCGGAAAACAACTTCAACCCAAACTCTACATCAGCAAACCAATGAAACGACTGTTAGCTCTATTGGCCACACTGACTCTCGCGCTCGGAGCAATGGCACAACAATCACTCTGGGGCTCAGAGCCCATCATCTCGCCCGAGATTAACGCCGACAACTCGGTCACATTCCGTCTGGCAGCCCCCTTAGCCAAGCAGGTGAAGCTAACGGGCGATTTTATGCCCAGCGAGCCTGTGGTGGTCGATGGCAAGCAGTTGGGATTCTCAGCCCCCACTCAGGCCACTATGGTGCGCAATAGCCAAGGAGTGTGGGAATACACCACCGAGCCACTGGCAAGCGAACTCTACAACTACCACTTCATTGTCGATGGACTGGCCATAAAAGACCCCAACAACGCCTACATCCAGCGCGACATTGCCAACCTGATGAACTACTTTATCATTGGCGGTGGCAAGGCCGACAACTACAAGGTGCAAAATGTGCCTCACGGCACTGTGGCCAGAGTGTGGTACGACTCCCCCTCGGCCACAACCACCTATCGACGTATGAGCATCTACACCCCCGCAGGCTACCAATCCGAGGGCCACAAGCACTACCCCGTACTCTACCTGCTTCACGGTATGGGTGGCGACGAGGAGGCTTGGCTCTGCACCGGACGCGCAGCACAAATTCTCGACAACCTCATTGCCGAGGGCAAGGCCGAGCCTATGATTGTGGTGATGACCAACGGCTGCCCACAACACGCCTCCGCCCCGGGCGAAAGCCATGAGGGGATGTATAAGCCCTACGGAGTGGGAGCTATGGACGGCTCGTTTGAGTCCTCATTTGGCGACGTTATGGCCTACGTAGAGAGCCATTATCGCACCATACCTTCGGCTGAGGGTCGTGCCATTGCGGGCCTTTCGATGGGTGGCTTCCACGCCTACCACATCTCGGCCAACCGCCCCACCGACTTTGGCTACATAGGCCTCTTCTCGGCAGCCATAATGCCACGCAAGGGGGTCGAAAGCCCCATTTACCAAGATACGGACTCGAAGTTGGCCACCCTATTTGGCCAGTCGCCCAAGCTCTACTACATTGCCATCGGCAAGGAGGATTTTCTCTTCGAGGCCAATGTGGAGCTACGCGAGAGGCTCGACAAAGCCGGCTACCCCTACATCTACAACCAAAGCGAGGGAGGACACGTTTGGCGCAATTGGCGTGACTACTTGGTCGATTTCCTCCCGCGCCTATTTCATTAGCAGCAGGCTCTCAGCCCAGAGCCAAGAAGAAATAGAAGAAAAAAATGATAGAAAGGTGGGGCGAAACCAATCCTTTTTAGTATATTTGTAGTATGGTAGCCACTCTACCCGTAACTACAACAGAATCAAACTACAACCCACTCATATGGCAACACTTTTACAAGGAGCAAAGGTTGGCTCCTACACCGTAAAACGACTCATAAAGGAGAATAACTACACCGAAACCTACCAAGTCAGCAAAGACGAAGACATTGACGTTTGGGGTGCGAGAGACTGCTTTATGAAGCTCTTTATAATCTCGCGTCTGCCCGAAAAACTCTTCGACAAAGAGGCCGACCAAGTAAACGAAATTGCCTGCACCGAGAAGTTGCAAAAGGCCGGCTTGACCAAAGTTTTCGACACCGGCAAGCTATCGACCTCAGAGGGCGAGTGCAGGTACTACATTACCAGCTTTCTCGAAGGCGAGATGCTCTCCGAGAGAATCTACCGCCACGGCACAGTGGAGCTAGACAAGGCTATCAATGTTTACTGCTACATAATCGAAGAGTTGGAAAAGTTGCACAAGCTTGGTCTGTATCACAACGACATAACTCCACGCAACATAATGTTCTCTGAGCCAGAGTCTTTTGGCAATGCAGTCAAAATCATCGACTACGGCCACGTTTCAGCCGAGTGTTGGGGTATTGTTCCCTTCGAGAACGACGACCTTGAAATGCTATACCTCGCAGGCGAAACCTTTGCGGGTGTCTATGGCGCACGTTCCGACATCTTTGCCGCCACAGCTGTGCTCTACACAATGCTCACCGGAGAGCCTCCTTGGAAGGAGGGACTCTCGACCAACAATGAGCTGCGCAGGGAGCGTAAGGCTGTGTTGCTGAAAGAGTACCGCAAGGAGCACCCGCTCGACGTTAGCAAGTTTGAGCACAAGGATTATGATGTTCAAACCATACTCAAACGTGGTCTTGCACTCGATATGGACGAGCGTTTCCGCAATGTGGACGAAATTCTCACAATGCTCGACCCCTTTGCCGACAAGCCCAAAAGGAGCGGCAGGGGCAATGAGATTCCGCCCATCTACCGCCCCGGTGAGCGACGCGAAGAGCAGAACAACGGTGGCAACGGCTCGGGCCGACAGCAGAGCAGGGACAATGCCACCTCGGGCGAAGGCTTTGAGATTAGGCGTGGCGGAGGCAACGGATTTGAAGACATTGCCGGTATGGCCGAGCTGAAAGATTATCTCAAACAGCGTGTCATATTTGTCATCCAAAACAACGAGATGGCCGAGAAGTATAAGCTCCAAGCCCCCAACGGTATGTTGCTCTACGGCCCTCCCGGATGCGGAAAAACCTTTGTAGCCGAGAAATTTGCTGAGGAGACAGGATTCAACTTTATGCTTGTAAAGTCGTCGGACTTGGCCAGCATCTACGTTCACGGCTCGCAGGAGAAGATTGCCGAACTCTTCAAGAAGGCCGAGCAGAACGCTCCCATTGTGATATGCTTCGACGAGTTTGACGCACTTGTGCCCGACCGTTCCAACCCCGCAGCTCAACATACGGCAGGCGAGGTAAACGAGTTTCTGTCGCAACTAAACAACTGCAACAAGAGGGGCATATTCGTGGTGGCCACCACCAACCGACCCGACAAAATCGACCCCGCAGTGTTGCGCACCGGCCGTATCGACAAGCAGGTATTTGTACCCCTGCCCGACAAGGTGGCGCGTGAGGAGATACTGAAAATCCACCTCAAAGGCCGTCCTTGCAGCGAGGACATCGACACAGCACGCTTGGCCGACTTGACCGAGGGCTACATCGCCAGCGACTTGGCCTTCATAGTCAATGAGTCGGCACTCGTGGCAGCCTTCACAAGCAGCCTCATCACGCAGAAAGTGTTGGAGGAGACCGTTGGCACTACCCCGCCCTCGTTGCGCCCCGAATCGCTCAGGATATACGACGAAATCCGTAGCAAGATGGACGGTTTGGCCCGCAAGAACGCCACCACACGTCCTCGCATCGGTTACATCAAATAACTTTCAACAGAAATAAATCAACTCATTGTATAACTTCCTAAAAACAAAACAGTTATGAAAACAAGCGAACTCGTATTCAACTACCTTCGTGAACAAGGTTTCCGTCCCCAAATCGAAGATGGCAAACGCATCGTCTTTGAGTATCAGAACGGCACTTTCATCTACTTCTTCAACGACGACGATGAGTCGTTCTTCCAGTTGGCTCTGCCCGGCATTATGCAGGTAACAGACGCAAACCGCTATATGGCCTTGGAGGCAATCAGCCGACTCGCCCTCGACCGCAAAGTTATCAAGGGCGCACTTATGGGTGACAGGGTATGGCTTTTGGCCGAGATTCTGCTCGACCACACCCCCGATGTTGCCGACCTTATGCCCCGCCTTCTCGGTATGCTTACAAGTGGTTGGGACTACTTCAACAAAGCTATGAGGTAGTAGTCGCCACCCTCTGGGACATACAACAAAACAGACAGCGAACCCGATTTGGGTTCGCTGTCTGTTTTGTTGCCACGTTGGATAGTACCAACTGCCAAGCTCCTACTTCTCGTTCTTGACCGAAACGTCCAAGTGGGGATAGGGGAAGTGAACACCCTTAGCAGGAAGCTCTTTGTAGAAGCGAGCGAGCATATCGTGGTAGATGCCCCAGTAGTCGCCACTCTTAGCCCAAACGCGGATGGTAATATTCACCGAGCTTTCGCCAAGCGAACCCAAAGCCACAAAAGGTGCAGGGTCTTTTTCGATACGCTCATCGGAGTTGAGAATCTCCAAGATGGCAGCGCGTGCAGCGTCTAAATCGTCGCCATAAGAAATCGCAACACTCATATCAACCCTACGACGCGACTCGGCCGAGAAGTTGTTGATGATGTTGTTTACGATAGGGCCATTGGGCAAGGTAATGAGCTTATTATCAACGGTATTGATAACAGTATTGAAAAGTTTAATCTCCTTTACAGAGCCCTCAATACCCTGAGTCTGAACGTAGTCGCCAATGCGGAAAGGACGCAACAAGAGAATCATCACTCCACCAGCAAAGTTCTGCAAAGTGCCGCTCAGCGCCATACCAATGGCAACACCAACCGAGGCCAGCAGAGCTACAAACGAAGAGGTGTCGATACCCAGTTTGCGAACAATCGTGATGACTACGATAACATAGAGTGCGGCTCGTACCAGAGAACGGATAAACTTACCGAGCGAAACCTCTACCGAGCGACGCTCAAATACACGTTTGAGCAGGCGATCGATGTAGCGGATAATCCAGCGAGCTACGATATAAATCGCAATACAAATGAGGATGTCCCAGAAGAAACCGAGCAACCCTTTGGTTACAAACGAGAGAGCCTCCTCAAAGGGCATCTCCTTAATCTGCTCAACAGTGTGGTTCAGGTTGTTTGCCAAAGAATCAACCTGAATTGGATCAACTTGTAAAAAACGCATAGTAAATAAATGTTTAGGTTAATAATAATTAAATGTAATTCTTCTTGGTATAGCTTCCTCTCACCCGCCCTATCCGACATCTTCGATTTTGATGATGCCGTTGCGGGTCATAAGGATGCGGAAGCGGCGGTAGCTCACGTTGGACTCATCAACAAGCTGCATTACCATATTTATATAGTATATCTTCTGCACCTTCACGCTCGTAACCCTACCCTCCGAATCAACCGTCTCAACCGGCACTTCGGCATTATCCATCTTCTGAGTGAAGCGGTGGAGGTGGAAGCGCAAAATCTCGTTGATACCCTTAACAGGATAGACACTGGCAGCCTGCAACTCGGCATTATCAATGGCAACCCTCTTGCGATAGAGCACAATCTTCTCCTCGAAAATACGATTCTCGGCCTCCACAAGCGACGAGCGGCCTCTAATATCCATCACCTCCTTGGGGGTCTTGGCCTCGCTAATAAAGTTGAAGTCCTCCTTGATGAGTCCCACCTTATGGTCGAGGATACGCACCTCGGCCTTGTTGTCGTAGTACTTACTATCGAGGCGGTGGGAAAAATAGTAGCGCATAAGGTCTTTGATGCGGTCTTTGAGCATATAGCTCACCACCAACACCACAAACAAAGGGCCTGTGATGTTGCCATAGCGCAGCTGAGCAAACCAAGCCACAGCAGTAGCGAAAATCATTGCCGCACCTGCTGCCAAGCTATAATAGACCTGCTCAATGGCAAAGGCATCGCGCTTTTTATTCAAGCGGATGTAGAGTTCGCTTTCGATATACTTTTTCAGCAGTCCGTAGCGGAATACCAACTCGCGATTCGACTCAGCATCGTCGTCGGGCTCGATGGTGTCGTAGCCTTTGAGCCTCTTATACTCCTTCTCCTGAGCCAGCAGTTCGACCAACCTTCCTCGTGGAGCGACAAGTTCATCGGAGCCGAGGAAGTCAATCTTTTTGAGAATCCTAACACTCTGCACATCAATAATATGACTCATCATCTCGTCGCCAAAGAGGAAGTAGTTGCGCAGCTTAGCCTCGACGGTGTGGACATTGATTATCTGGTAGAGGTTGCGATACTCCCTGACGATGGCTTTAACGTTGCTCACAAAGTCCTCGGTAAGATAGGCAACCTCGGCCACCGACTCCAATCCGCATATATGCAGCGAGTGGTTGCGCAGGGCGCTCTTAAATATGGCCGCAAACATCTTAATCTGCGACTCATAGTGTTCGACATTGATAGTCGTAGGCGCTGAGGCGAGCATTTCGAGCGACGAGCGCAGGCTCACAAAGGGGAGAGAGTCGGCCTCGGAGAGTTCGCGAAGCAGATAGACAGGCGTGATGAGCCTCACATTCGACTTGATGTCACGATAGAACTGCTCCTTGCCGTAGGTCTGCGGGGTAATATCGAGGCTATTGGGGACAAAAATCCACGTATTGACCACAAAGTCGTGTACCCTCACCTGAGGGTCGCCCTCGAATCCGAACTTAAACTCTACGGAGAAGTTATCGTGTTTTTTGGGTTGTATGGTAATCATCGTTGCAAATGTGAGAGTTAAACATCAGAGGCCACAAGCACTAAAAGAGGCCGGGGGTATAGCCTGCCCATTTGAGCACAGTCTCGCCCCAGAGCATAATCATAACCCAAGCAATAAGCATCATAATAATGCCAAACTTGAACGTATCGCTCCAACTATAATGGTTGGTTGTGTAGAGCAGAGCTGCGGGTTTGCTATTGAAGGGCAGCACATAGACGTGCTCGATAAGCAGAGCCATAGGGAAAGCAAAGCTCATCACCGGGTAGCCAAACCTTTGTGCCACGCCAATGGCAATGGGTATGAAGATAAGGGCACGCATAGTCTTCGACTGGAATACCAAGCCGCTAAACAGCATAAGGCCCGTAAGAATCACATACAGCACCAGAAAAGGAGTATCCTGCGAAATGCCCAAAGCATCGAAACCGGCATTGACAGCCAGCGCGGGGAGGTCGGTAGCATTCAGACCCGAGCCAAGCGTGTAAGCACCTGCCGAGAAGAGCATCAAGTGCCAAGGAATATCCACGTCGTTCCACTTAACGACACCCACACCGGGCATAAGAGCCAGCACAGCGCCTATGAAAGCCACCGTAGTTGCGTCAATAGAGTGGAGTCCTTTGCCGTCGTCGCCACCCGTAACCCACAAGAAGAGCACCAGAAGGAAGATGCCGATAGCCTTATACTCCTCGAAGGTCATCTTACCCATCGACTCGTACTCGCGGCGCAGGGTCTCAATACCGCCATCAATCTGGGGGGTCTGCTCGCTCTTCTTCATTGGGAATACGAGTTTCGTACCCACCAACCAGCCCAAGATGAGCAGTATCATAGCCAAGGGGAAGCCCACAACGAACCAATCTTTCCATACCATACTGCCACCTGCGCCCAAGATGAGCGACACAGCCAGCAGGTTGGCACCCGAGCCGGTCATAAAGGCACTGGCACCAATGTTTACTTGGAAGAGGTTTTGCAAAACAATGTTCCTACCGAAGTTGTTGCGTGAGCCGTTGCTTGCGCCATAGATTGCAGCCACAACCATAAAGATAGGCAACAGAATGGTAGCCTTAACAGTGGTGGCCGAGATGAAGAGCGACAAGATGACGTTGATGATGATGAAGCTAATGAAGATACCCGTAGCATTCTTGCCAAATTTCAGCACAAACCACAGTGCCAACCTCTTTGCCACCCTCGTCTTAACCAGCATACTGGCCAGCACAAACGAGAGTATGTTGAGCCACATCACAGGGTGACCCAGCTGTGCGAAGGCCTCCTTCTGAGTGGTCACGCCTGTGAGTACAATGGTAAGAATCACAAGCAGCGAGGTCATATAGCTTGGCACAGCCTCCGTAACCCACAAAATCATTGAGGCACAGAAGATTGCCAACATTGCGTAGCATATCCTCACAAAGGGCGAGTTGTCGCGCGGATTATCGCTCCTAATAGCCACTGCTTCATCCTGCGCCTCCACCATCTTCGCAGCGTCGGTCATACTAAATGCCTCCACAGAGTTGGTCACAGCAACCTCTTTGACATTCTCAATAACCTCAGCCTCGGCAGCCTTCACCTCTTTGGTGGCAGCAACCACAGCGGGTGCTTCGGGGCAGAGGGTCTCGTAGCGAGCCTTAGCCTTCTTGTCGAGCTTCGAGGGGTCGAGGTTGTCGATAAAGGGTATATCAACCACCCAATAGAGTAGCACAAAGACCAAGATTGCCAGAGGGCCACCCAATCGGGCCATCCATTTCTCAAATCCGCTTTTCTGCATCTTGGGCAGTTTCTCAACCTTGTAGTTATTCATATCCAGAGGGTCGAACTCGTGTTGCTCCTCGGGATTCAGATTGGTAGTTTCAGCCATAATATATGTTTTTTAATTTTGAAGTTTCATCTTTGGTGGGCCACCCCACAGGGTAGCCATCGTTGCCACCCCCTACAAGGGCGACTGCTGTGAGTCCTTCCTCCTCTCGGGTGGCAGGGCGTGGGTCACACATCTCTCCACCCCACCCTTTGCAGGCTGATAATCACTCGGAGTAGCCCCAAAGGCGAGGCTAACTCCGAGCGTAATCCTCAGCATTACTGATTGTTGCGAACAATATCGGCGCTGAAAAGCTGGCCTGTGCTATCGCAAGCAAACCACGCCTTATTGTTCTCAAAATCGATGCAGATACCCTCAATCCAAGGCACTGCACTTGGTTTGAAGCGAGCAATAAAGTCGCCCCAGATTGTGAAATTGACAATCTCATTACCCCAAGCATCCACAGCCCAAAGGGTATTGTTGGTTGTGTCGAACCACAAGTCCGAGAAGCACTCCTTCATAAAGGTAGCATCGTAGCTCAAAGCCATAGCCTCGTGCTCCAAGGAGTAGATAAACAAGCGGGCGGGAGATTGATTTGCAAGGTAGAGGTAGCCATCGTGGTAGGTGATACCTTCCAAACCGCTATTATCGTCCCAAGCGCCAGTATTAAATTCAAACATCTTCTGGACACCGGTTGCACCATCGGGCACACAATAGACCCTATTGTGCTCCTCGTCGCAGAGGTAGATAGTATTAGTCTCGGCATCGAGAGTAATACCCTCCATATCCCTACCGCTCCACAAGAAGTGTTTGTCGTCCCTTGTGCCATCGAAGCCAATGTGCCACAGCGTGCCTTGATAGTTGCTCACACCAATCAGCCCAGAGCGGTCGGCATTGAAGCAAAGACCCGAGAAGTCGCCAATAGTCCTACCGCTGGCAAAGTGTGTCTGCCAGTTGGTAAACTCCTGAATCGAGCACTCGGGCACATCTTTCGAGATGTTGGGAGCGGGTGCAGGCTCGGGCTCGGGCTCGGGCTTAGGTGTGGGAGTTGGTGGGTTTTGATTCTCCACTCCCGGCTCTTTATTCTCATTTTCCTCGCCATTGGCGGGGTCGCCACAAGCCAGCATAGCCAAAGCGAGCAGGCTGCAAATAAACATTCTTTTCATACCTAACCAAACGTCTATAATAAATTAACAATAAGTCGATTAAGCGGCCAATCCCGCGCGAGGATTGGCCACCTCTCTCCACCCTACCAGTTTTTGTAGGGGTTTTTCATCAACATCGAGTTGTAGTACTTAACGTCGCCAGTGACCTCCTCGCCCAACCATTCGGGTTTAACAAAGGCCTCTTCCTCCGACGAAAGCTCCACCTCGGCCACTACAAGACCCTCGTTGTCGCCATAGAACTCATCGACCTCGTAGGTGTGGTCGCCTGCCTCAACGAGGTAGCGAGTCTTGTCGATAACACCGGGCTCGCAGATTTTCAGCAGCTCCTCAACCTCGCTGGTGGGAATCTCTTTCTCCCACTCGTAGCGACTTGCACCGCTGGCCGAGCCGATACCTTTAATAGTAATAAAGCCCTTCTCGCCTTTAATCCTCACGCGAACAGTGCGCTCGGGTACGGACGAAAGATAGCCCTGAGTGATGCGGGTAGCCTTCTTAGCAAGCGACTTAAACTCGCCGGCTACCAAAAATTTTCTCTCAATTTCCTGTGCCATAATTCTATAAAAATTTTTCAACAAACAGATTCAACACAGTTCCTCTACTCGTTTGCAAGGGGTTTGCGGCTCATACCGATAACGCGCTTGATGGCCTGCAAGTAGTTGATGTTCTCAACGCCATCGAGGTGGCAGTCGGCAATAGTCTTTTTGATGTCCTCAATCTCGGTCGATTCAGAGTTGATAGTCACAACCTTAGCACCGTTGATAAGCACATTACCAACCTCGCAGATAGTGTCGTTTACCATATAACCAAACCTCTCCTTGTGTACCCTTACGGCTGCCAAGTCGTGGTTGGCCTCAACCATAGCCAAGAACTCCTCAAAGGTGTAGGTATCTTTGTCCAGAGCGGGCATCTCCACCATAAATGCGGGGAATACCTCCTGCTCCAAAACCTCCCTCGAAATGGGGAACTCGCCCTTCATCAGAGGATTCCACTGCTCCAAGCCATCGACAGTCTGAACATAGGTCTTGATGTCCATCTTGCCGTCGCGGATTTTGGTGTTGTTGATGTCGTTGGCACGCGAGATGATATAAATCTCGTCGCTGGTGCGATGCCAAACTTTCTCAGGTACAGGTACTGAGAGGCGAGCCATACGAGCGTGAGCCTCGTCGAAATTCTGACCAAAGGAGCGGAACTCAAAACGGGGTTTCGAGATTGCTCCAATCTCCATTTTCTCTTTTGCCATTGTTTCTCTTAATTGATTTAGAGTGTTGATTGATTTTTTGTGAGAGCCTCACCCCTTACTCGGGATGAGGCCCTACAAAAACCGTTTGCAATTATTGTCCCAAATTACATCTCGGGCTGCTGCTCGATGTCGGCAACTTTTGCGCCATTGGCTGCACCCTTAGTAGGATCGGCGTATGCCCACTCGCCACCATCGGGTACGCGCGAGAAGCTGTGCTTCTTGTCGTTGTTGAAACCGCTTACCTGATTCCAACCAGCACCCTCGTCGCCACGTTTGAACTCGCTCAAAACCTCATCCTTAGCGTTGTATAGCTCGATAAATACGTTCTTCTTGCCCGAAAGACCACCTTTGAATACGTGGTTCTCGCTCTCGTAAGCATAGTTAGGATCGCCACCCTCAGCCTCGTCAGCAAGGTCGGAGCTCTCCAATACTACATAACCCTTAGCGGGGATAACCATATCCTTTGCGCCAGTCCAAGTGGTGCTCTTGCCACCATCTTTCGAGCTGTCGTACTTCACGAGATATACCTCCCTGAGCGATACCTCAGCATCGGTGGTGTTGTAGAGCTCGATGTACTTGTCAGCACCCGAAAGCTCGTTCAGAACGATACCTTTTACGCCTACATTGTAGTCATCGCCACCCTCTACGCCAAAGTTGTCATCACCACACGAAGTGAGTGCCAAAGCAGCCATAGCTGCAAATACGAAAAGTTTTTTCATAATTGTTTTGTGTTAATTGAATTGGTTAATAAAAAATTGTATAAAATGTTTTTTGATTAGAAAGCAACCTGGAAGCGGCACGAAATCATATGGAAGTCAACGCCGTTTGCACCTTTCGATTTATCAACATTTGCGGGGAAGGGAGTAACTTCACCATCCGCATTGTAACCAGTCGAATAGGGACCCTTAGCGGTCTTATCGGTACCATCCTGCTCGCCCTTACCGTTGGCAAATACGTCGTTGTCGGCAAACTGGTAGTTAATCATAAACTTAACGTTCTCAATAGGATAGTAGTTCAGACCGATAGCATACTGCATAGCCGAGCCACCCATATAGTATTTATTGAGGTTCAGGTTAATCTGATCAACACGCAGAGCAAGCTCCAAGTCGCCCCAGTCCTTACCGCGAGTGCAACGGGTATATTTAGCACCACCTGCATCGTAGTTCTGTTTGCCACCAAAGAGCATATAACCTGCCTGCACATACCAACCGCTTGCGGGACGGAGGTCAGCACCCTTCTCGTTCTTGTTCAAATCAACGTAAGCCTGACGCGAAATGTAGGCAGCCTCGTAGCGCAAAGCCTCGTAGTGGCCTGCCAACTCAACAGTCCACAAAAGCTCGTGGTCAAGACCCTTGATAGCATCGGTATCGAGGAATTTCTTACGGTTGATGCTGGTAGAGTTACGAGTGCTATAACGGATAGCGTTGTAACCATCGGTCGAGGTAAGTTTGGGCTCGCGATACGAAACAGCTGCACCAATGTGCAACGAACCGTTGGTCATCTTGTGCAGAGGACGCCATACGAGTTTACCGGTATAGCTCAAACCCTCGTTCAGACCGTAGTCCTTGTTACCATCCTCCATAAAGGTCTGCTCCTCAGCACCTTTGAGCTCGGGACCAAACACGCCAAACGAAGCCCACAAGGCGGGAGTAGTGTAGCGGAAGTTTACACCCATATGGCGCGAAGGAGCCAAGTAGGTAACCATTGCACGCTCCATAAAGAGCAAATAGCGGCTGGTAGAGTTGCGCTGGATGGAGAAGTTCTCCTTGAAGTTACCCATCTTAATTTGCAGATTCTCAATACCGTCGTACTGCAAAATTGCATCTTTAATCTCGGGCAAACCGCTGGTCCAGTCGGTATCGAACTCGGCGTACCAATCTTTGTTAATCTGAGTCTTCACAGCAAAACGAGTACGACGGAAGCTCATACCATTACCAATCTGGGTGAGATTCTTGTCGTAGCCAAAGTAAACAGCAGCGTCGCCCTGAACGCGAACGTCAAACCACATTTTGTAGTTAGCATCTTTGTTCTGGAAAACCAAGATACCATCCTGAACGCTTGCGTTAATAGGCAACGAAGTTACCTTCTGGCCATACTGGTTTACCTCAGCCTCCTGAGCCTGCACGCCAAAAATCGATGCCAAAGCCACAGCTGCAATTAGTAAAACTTTCTTCATAATAAATTAGTTTTTGGGTTAATAATTAAAGTTTATCTATATTAAAAGTTTTGTCAAAAAAATCCTCTCCCTCTCTCTTCTCTTGGCCGCTACTGATTTCCGGCCATAGAGTAATAGACCCTCTTGGCCCAGCCCGTCTGCTCATAGCACTTGAAGGTCACAGGAGCAGAGCGACGTGGCACATAGCAACTCAGGCCACAAAGGTCAAGTTTACCGTCCACCTTCATCTCTATATTGTCGTAGCCAAACGCCTCTCCGTCGGGCGTATAGCCCAGCGAGTTAATCTCTTCGGTGTTGGAGGCGGTAACAACTGCCTTTGCAAGCGCCTCTCTAAACCTACTGAGCAATTTTTCGTTGTCGGTCATCTCGCACACAAAGTCCTCCAAGTCGTAGAAGGCTGCGGGCTTCATCCTATCGAGCACCTGCACCCTCTCCAAATCGACCTTTTGTTCCACCGTAGTGACCACATCGCCCACCTTTTCGGCCCAATATATCCTCGCAACACTATCGGCCAACGCCTCCAACTTGGAGCAATCTATCAGCGCAATAGCCAACGACTTAATAAACGAAAAATCGTTGTCGCGCATATAGACATCCATAACAATGTCGCCAATCTCGGCCAAGCTGTGCTCACTACTCATAAGGTTGCCCACAATAGCCTCATAGGGCAAACCACAGGAGAGTATCTCCACAGGCGAGGCTATGATATAGTCGGCACACTCCTTCACGTCGTAGAGAAACTCCACCGACGACATAAAGCAAGCGTCGAAGATGATGTAGTCGAAATGGATGGGCGAGAGTCCTTCGGCCACCTCGGCAGTCGAGATAAAGCTATCGTCGGTCTGCTGGACTCCTCCGCTCTCGTTGCGCACATAGTCCCAGCCCATATAGCGGGTAGCGCCACCCTGCATAAGTGGCCCGAAGTCATACTCCACCTCATTGCCACCTGCCACCATAGGATACAGAGGGGCTACCTTCTGCTCGTTGTAGCTCGTGCCCGAAGCGGGCTTTGGAAACCAGCCCGAGCCGTGAGAGGCCATAACCAATCCGTAGCTGCGGCTCGGAGCAAGCCTCATGACATCCTCCAAGACCCTCTTCATAACCTTAGGGGTTGTGGAGGTTTGGTGGGGGTACTCTTTAAGTTTCCTGCACTGGCGGACGTGTTCGCCACTGCCGTAGTTCCTATATGTAATCTCGTAGAGAGTCGTTTCGTTGGCGTTGTCGAGATAAACCACCAGTCGCGTCTGAGGCATTGCACCCACCATACCCTTCTCGGCATCGAGGGCGTTCTGATAGAGGCTACCGGCAAGGTTGTTGTCGGCAATCAGGTACATAATGAGCGTATGCTCGGCCTCGCCAGCCGACAGCTCCACTATCTCCTCGTCGCCCACAGCGCAACCAACGCTCAGCATAGCCACCAAAGCCACGCCAATCGTTCCAATCCAACTCCTTGTATTTGTCCAAAAACAATTCATCTGCCACCTAATACGCAACTACTTCAACGGCATATCGTTCAGCTTCCAGCCTCGTTTTTCGTTCCGCACAGCAGGCTGGTCGCTCTTGACCCAATAGATGCGCGAGAAGTCGAAGTAGTAGCCCAAGTTGCCCCTATCGTCTTTCATCGTGAGGTAGATATACTCCGCAGTGCGTGACACCACCTCGCGGCTTTTGATGTTCAGACCACGTGCATAGAGCACATCGGCAGCGTGGGAGAACATCAGAACGTGCATAGGCTCGCTCTCCTTCTCGCCACTGCCCGACGACTCGATGGTTGCAAGCACCGCTTCGAGCCTATCGAAACACTTGCGCTCAGCAACGCTATCGCCCAATGAGCCATAAGCAAAAGCCAAAAAATTGAGATTCTTGGGGCTGAAAGGGTCGCGCTCCATAACCTCCAAAGCCGCATCCACCAGTCGGTGCATACGCTCCTCGGTGGGCTCGGTCATAATCTCCTCCACCACCGACAACACCTTATCCTCGGCCGCGATGGGTTCGAGAGGTTTGTAGAACTCGCTGTACGCATAGCCATAGTAGAGGTAGTGCATCTCCTCGGCACTCATCGGCTCATCGCCGGCAAAGTATTTACCCAGCAGGCGGTCGATGTAGTAGGGCGACTCGGCATCGATAGTCCTACGCAAGACATCCTCATTGTCGGGCACACGCAACGACTGAGCCATCGCACCGCAGGGGAAAAGTCCCCACGCAGCCACCAGCACAGCCATCACAACCAATATGCGCACCCTCTTTTTCACCACACCCCTATTGCGCTCTGCTCTAACAAAAACCATTCTCAACAATAGAGCCTTCAATCTGCCCATACAGCTCCTCGCTCACAGGCACAAGAGGCAGGCGCAGATTGTTGCGCACAACGCCCTTCACCGTAAGTGCCGCCTTCACACCCGGAGGATTACCCTCGGCAAAGAGCATCCTTACGGTTGGACGAATGGCCTCAAACATCTGGTCGTTCTGCTCACTACCGCCCTCTTGTTGGTTCTCGATAAGCTGCTTAAAATAACAAGGGAAGGCATTGGCCGCCACCGAAATAACGCCCACACCTCCCGCTTTCATCACAGGCAACGCCAGCGAGTCGTCGCCCGAGATTACCAAAAATCCTTCGGGCGCACCCTCAATGATTTTGCCTATCTGTTCCATATTGCCACTGGCCTCCTTGATTGCCACAACATTGGGGCACTCACGCGCAATTTTCAGCGTCGTCTCGGCCTCCATATTCACACCTGTGCGTCCGGGCACATTGTAGAGTATAATGGGGCGTGGCGAGCGCTCGGCAATATATTTATAGTGCAAGAAAAGACCTCTCTGAGAGGGTTTGTTGTAGAATGGTGTGACGCTCAGGATGGCATCCACACCGTCGAGGTTGGTCTGGTCGATAAGCTCCACCACACGATTGGTATCGTTGCCACCAACACCCACAACAAGTGGCAGACGGCCTGCATTGCGAGCCTTCACAGCCCTAAGCACCGCCACCCTCTCGGGCATTGTAAGCGTTGGAGTCTCACCCGTTGTACCCATAACAACAAGGTAGTCGGCACCACCCTCTACAACATAATCAACAAGCCTATCCAAAGCGGCATAGTCCACCTCTGCCGTATCGGTAAAGGGGGTCACAAGCGCCACTCCAAGGCCTCTAAGTTTGGAAATCATATTGTGTTATTTATTATTCTCAACTAAATCCAAATACAAATTTAGTATTTTATACTAAAATAACACACCTTGAATCGAATTATTTTCTTCCGAGGGTAGTTTTTCTTCAATTTTCGCTTCGGGGAGGCTTGTAACCTCCACCCCCTCAATCATCGCCTCGAAGTCGCTTTCGGAGATGATTTTCACTCCCAACTTCGTAGCTTTCTGTAACTTAGCAGGGCCAATCTTATCGCCCGCAAGAAGAAAATCGGTAGAGCCCGAAACCGAGGCCAAATTTTTGCCTCCGTGAAGTTCAATCAGCGCTTTCAGCTCGTCCCTCGAATGGCGCTCAAAACTACCCGAGATGACTATCGACACACCCTCCAAAACAGAGGAGAGAGTCTGCTTTTCGCCCTCCTCCATTTGCACTCCCACCTGACGCAAGCGAGAGATGATTTTTTGGTTGTTTTCGTCGTCGAAAAATGCCCTTATGCTGGCCGCAATTTTTTCGCCCACCTCGTCGGCTTCGGCAAGCTCTTCGAGCGAGGCAGAAGCGAGCGCATCCATCGAGCCAAAATGGGCCGCCAAATACTTGGCCGTAGTCTCGCCAACAAACCTAATTCCCAGTGCAAAAAGCACTCTCGCAAAGGGGACTGAGCGCGAGGCTTCGAGCTGACGCATAATGTTCTCGGCACTCTTTGTGCCCATACGCGGCAGGGCTGCAATTTGCTGAGGTTTAACATCATAGAAGTCGGCCACGTTTCTCACCAGCCCACAGCGATAGAGCAATTCGGCAGTCTCGTCGCCAATGCCTTCGATGTTCATCGCCTTGCGCGAAAGGAAGTGAATCAGGCGGCCTACAATCTGCGGAGTACACCCCTCGGAATTGGGACAATAGTGCTTCGCTTCGCCCTCGATTCTGACCAATTCCGACCCACATTCGGGGCAGGTTTTTATATACTCAAAAGGCACACTTTCCGCACCTCTTTCGGATAGTTCTACGCCAGTAATTTTGGGTATAATTTCGCCTCCTTTTTCGACATAAACCATATCGCCCAACCTAACATCCAAGAGGGCAATTTGGTCGGCATTGTGGAGCGAGGCACGCTTGACAATCGTGCCTGCCAACTGCACCTGTTCGAGGTTGGCTACGGGCGTGATTGCACCGGTGCGACCCACCTGAAAATCTACCGACAACAGGCGCGATAGGGCTTGTTCGGCCTTAAACTTATAGGCCACAGCCCAACGAGGAGCTTTGGCGGTCGAGCCGAGGCGACGTTGCTTGGTGTAGTCGTTGAGCTTAACAACTGCGCCATCGGTGTCGTAGGGGAGTGTGGAACGCTCGGCATCGGTGGTTGTAATGAAATTTTCTATCTCGCTCCAAGAGTGGCACTTAACCATACGGTCGGAAATCTTCAAGCCCCACGAGCGGGCCTTTTGGAGATTGTCCCAGTGGTTGTCGCAAGGCAGCCCCTCCCCTACCATATAATAAAGGAAGCAGTCGAGCCCACGACGGGCCACCTCGGCCGAATTTTGCAGTTTTATAGTGCCGGCGGCGGCGTTGCGCGGATTGGCAAAGAGGTTTTCGCCTGCGGCCTCGCGCTCGGCATTGAGTCGGTTGAATGAGGCGTGAGGCATAATCACCTCGCCACGCATTTCGAGGTAGGGCGGGATGTCGTCGCCACGCAGCACAAGGGGCACAGAGCGGATGGTGCGGATGTTGGCCGTCACGTCGTCGCCACGCACACCGTCGCCACGAGTCACAGCCCTCAGCAGGCGGCCGTTTTCGTAGATTATGGATATGGCTGTGCCGTCGAATTTCAGCTCACAGACAAACTCCGACTCTCCCTCTTCGCGCTCGATGCGTGCCACGAAGTCGTGCAGTTCTTCGAGCGAGTATGTATTTGAGAGCGAGAGCATTGGATAGCGGTGCTCAACGGAGTTGAAGGAGTTGGCGAGGTCGCTGCCCACTCGTTGTGTGGGCGAGTTGGGGTCGAAAAACTGGGGGTACTGGGCTTCGAGTTGTTGGAGCTGACGGAGGAGTTGGTCGTACTCGTAATCGCTCACTTCGGGGTTGGCCTCGACGTAGTATTTATAGTTGAGCAGGTTGAGCCTGTCGCGCAGTTGTTCTATTGTTTTCTGCATAGTTTTTTGGCTTAGAAATTCGATGTAAAGGTACTAATTTTAGTCGAAGAAAAAGCGTGCCACGAGTTGTTTGGGTCAAAAAATGAAAAAAAGTTATTAACAAGAGTACCGAATAGAGAATTTTGCCTTATAATTGCACAAAATTTTGAAACGACACTAAAAGGATATGACAACAAAAGTAGTTAAACGCCGCTCCGTAGTGAGCTTTGCGAACCTTGCTCCCGAGTTGCAGGAGGAGGTAAAACGCCTCTACCCCACCGGTTACAACGAGGCAATGATGCGAATTGAGAAGCCCAATGGCGATTTTTTCTATGCCGTTCCATTTGAGACCGACGAGGTTATCTATTTGGTGAAGGTGGCTGTGAAGATAGACGACCACATTGAGGAGGACGACGACAAAGATTATTACAGCGACGATTTGAAGGGTGCGGACGAGTTTGCCGACCACGCCGACGAGGACGAGGACATCGACAACCTCCGCGACGAGATTTAATTAGAACGCCTGCCAATTTTTGGCAGGCTTTTTTTGGTCTAACGACCTAAGGCAAAAAATAAAACGC
>JAZNFV010000002.1:0-68962 GCA_045576155.1 Tidjanibacter sp. | reverse complement strand
CCTATAACCCCTATAACCCCTATAACCCCTGTAACCCCTATAAGGCCTATAAGCCCCATAAGCCTTTAAGGTCTTAGGTCGGTTAGACGTTTGACGTTAGACGTTAGACAAAGTAAATAGCAGAGCAAACAAAATTTATTTTTTACATATTATTGCACAAGAGATATGGCAGTATTAACATTTGACAAAAACAGCTTGGGCAACCTTGAGTATTCGCTCCAAAGGGAGATGCTCTCGACCAACCGCACGGGAGGTTATATGAGCACCACCATTGTTTGTTGCAATACACGCAAGTATCACGGCCTTATGGTCTGCCCCATCAAAGAGGGCGATGAGAAGAGTTATGTGCTTCTTTCGTCGCTCGACGAGACCGTCATCCAGCACGGTCAGCAATTTAACCTTGCTCTGCACCGTTTCCCCGGAATCTATGAGCCCCGAGGCCACAAATATATTGTGGACTTCGAGTACAACCCCACGCCAACAATTCTCTATCGTGTAGGAGGCGTACTGTTGAAGAAGGAGATTCTTTGGCGTCAGCACACCTCCCACTCGCGACTTTTTGTGCGTTACACTCTCTTGGAAGCTAAGAGCGAAACCACTCTGCGCCTGCGCCCCTTCCTCGCCTTCCGCGAGAAACACGCCCTGAGTAAGGCCAATATGTATGCCAATGGCCACTCGTGGGATGTTAAGGGCGGTGTGAAGTGTCGCTTGTATGAGGAGTTCCCCTACCTCTATATGCAGTGCTCCGACCCTATGGCAGAGTTTGTGGCTGCGCCCGACTGGTACTACGACTTCGAGTATGCCGAGGAGGCCAAACGTGGCTACGACCACCACGAGGATTTGATGACCACAGGCTACTTTGAGGTGAAACTCGCCAAGAACAAACCCCTTGTCTTCTCCGCCTCGCTCGAAGAAATCGACCCCGAGAAGCTCCAAGAGGCTTTCGAGAAGGAGCTATCCGAGCGCAACTCCAAGACCGACTTCATATCGCTCCTGAAACACTCCGCCCACCAGTTTGTTACCCGCTCGGGTGGTAGGAGTGAGGTTGTGGCCGGCTATCCGTGGTTTGGCCGCTGGGGTAGGGACACCTTTGTGTCGCTGCCCGGTATTACTCTTGCGCAGGGCGATGTGCAGGCTTGTTTGGATGTGCTCGACACCATCACACGCGAGATGAAAGATGGCCTCTTCCCCAATGTGGGTACAGCCTACAATTCGGTGGATGCGCCTTTGTGGTTTGTGTGGACTCTCCAACAGCTCGAAGAGCATATTGGCCGCAAGCAGACTTGGGAGCGCTATGGTAAGTATGTGAAAGATGTATTGGCCGCCTACCGCAGGGGTATCGATGGCGTGGTTGCGCTCCACACCAACGGCCTCGTGTGGGCTTCCCACCCCGAGTATGCCATCACTTGGATGGATGCTTGTGTTGATGGCAAGCCCGTAACAGGCAGGGATGGCTACCAAGTTGAGGTCAATGCACTCTGGTACAATGCTCTGTGCTATGCGTTGGAGTGTGCCGAGGAGGCTGGCGACAAAGCCTTCGTGGAGGAGTGGAAGGGAGTTCCCGCCCAGACTAAGGAGTCGTTCCTCGGGCTCTTCTGGCTCGAAGATGGCTACTTGGCCGACTATGTGGACGACAAGGGAGCAAACACCTTCATCCGCCCCAACCAGATTATTGCTTGTTCGATGAACTATAAGATGCTTTCGCTGGTGCAGCAGGAGGCTGTGGCCGATGTGGTTAAACGCCACCTTCTGACTCCTCGCGGATTGCGCACCCTCTCGCCCCGCAACCCCCTCTATAAGGGCCGCTATGGTGGCGACCAGCGTAGCCGCGACGAGGCCTACCATCAGGGCACTGTGTGGGTATGGCCTTTGGAGCACTATGTGAAGGCCAAGTTTGATGTTCAGGGCAACGGATTTCTCTACAAGGCCGAGGAGATATTGGAGGCCTTCGAGGAGGAGATGAACACCAAGGGTATTGGCTCTATCTCGGAGATTTACGAGGGCGACCCACCACACGATGCGCGCGGTGCGATTTCGCAGGCTTGGAGTGTTGGAGCAATACTTCGTATTAACCAGATGATTGAGAAACAGAAAAAATAGTCGCTATGAGAGTTTTAATGTTCGGTTGGGAATTTCCACCCCATATTGCAGGCGGTCTGGGTACGGCCTGCTATGGCCTGACGCGCGGTTTGGCCCGCAATGGTGTGGATGTAATTTTTGTTGTCCCCAAAGCATATGGTGATGAGGATCAACGTTTTATTAGGGTTGTCAATGCCAGCGACGTTGATGCCGTCTATCGTAGCGGCGATGCCGATAGCGACATCTGGCGACACGTTAAGTTTATGGAGATTAACTCCAATATGGTTCCCTACATCTCGCCTGAGCAGTGGGAGCAGGAGCGCAGCCGCAGCGAAAAGGTGGGCAGCGTTCACCACGAGGGCGATGTGTGGCGCGAGAGATACAATTTCTCGGGCAAATATGGAGCAAACTTGTTGGAGGAGGTGGCTCGCTATGCGGTAGTGGCTCGTCAGGTGGCCATTGAGTTGGAGGGACAGTTCGATGTCATCCACGCCCACGACTGGCTCACCTACTATGCGGGTATTGCTGCTAAGGAGGTCTCGGGCAAACCTCTGGTGGTGCATATGCACGCCACCGAGTATGACCGTAGTGGCGAGAACATCAATACGCAGACCTATGCTATTGAGCGCGGAGGTATGGAGGCTGCCGACTTGGTTATGGCGGTTAGTAACCTCACGCGCAATATAATTATAAATAAGTATGGCATTCCTGCCGAGAAGGTCATCACTGTTCACAACGCTGTGCGCTTTGCCGACAATAATATGGAGGAGGAGCGCGGTGTGAAGGACAAGATTGTCACCTTCCTCGGACGTATCACCTACCAAAAAGGCCCCGACTACTTCGTGGAGGCCGCTGCCAAGGTGCTCAAACGTACCTCGAATGTGAGGTTTGTTATGGCGGGTAGCGGCGATATGATGAACCACGTCATCCGTCGTGTGGCCCGCTTGGGTATATCCGATAGGTTCCACTTTACGGGCTTCCTTCGTGGAGCCGATGTGCAGAAGATGTTTGCTCTGAGCGACGTCTATGTTATGCCTTCGGTGAGTGAGCCTTTTGGTATTTCGCCTTTGGAGGCTATGAAGTCCAATGTTCCAACGATTATCTCCAAACAGTCGGGTGTGGCCGAGGTGCTCGACTACGCCGTTAAGGTTGATTATTGGGACGTTGATGCAATGGCCGATGCTATTTATGGTTTGGTTACTTATCCCGCTCTGGGCCAGTTGTTTGCACGCAAGGGCTTGGAGGAGGTTACGGGCCTTAAATGGAACAATGCAGCCGCCAAGATTAAGGCCGGCTACGAGCGAGTGATAAATGAGAACAAATAAAAAAGCACAATAGATATGAAAACAGTATGCCTATACTTTCAGGTTCATCAACCCCTGAGACTTAAAACTTACAGGTTCTTCAATATGGGTAAGGACCACAACTATCTCGACGTTTCGGCCAACCGCTCGATTATGCAGCGTGTGGCAGCCGAGTGCTATCTGCCAATGAACAATCTCTTGCTGAGGCTCATCCGCGAGAACGAGGGCGCTTTTAAGGTGACTTTCTCCATCTCGGGTTTGGCTATCGAGCAGTTCCGTAGCTATACTCCCGAGGTTTTGGACAGCTTCCGCGAGTTGGCTGCAACGGGCTGTGTGGAGTTTTTGGCCGAGAGCTACTCCCACTCGCTCTCGTCGCTCATCTCGCCCGAGGAGTTTAAGAGCGAGGTAGATGCTCACGTTGAGCTCATTAAGAGCGAGTTTGGCTATACGCCCACCTCGTTCCGCAATACGGAGCTTATCTACTCCGACCAGATTGGCGAGCAGGTAGCTGCTATGGGATTCAAGGCTATGTTGGCCGAGGGTGCCCGCCACGTCTTGGGTTGGAAGAGCCCCAACTTTGTCTATGCCAACGCTTTGGACCAGAAGTTGAGGGTTTTGTTGCGCAACTACAAGCTCAGCGACGACATCGCTTTCCGCTTCTCGAATCAGGGTTGGGGTGAGTGGCCTCTGACGGCAGATAAGTATGCAGGTTGGATTGCTGACGACAATACTACGGGCGAGGTTGTAAACCTCTTTATGGACTACGAGACCTTTGGCGAGCACCAGAAGTCCTCGTGTGGTATCTTTGAGTTTATGGCCGCACTGCCTAAGGCTATGCTCTCGACTGGCGCATTGCGCTTTGGCACTGTTACAGAGACTGCTGCCGAGAATCAGCCCACAGGTGTTCTCTACTGCACCCACGCAATGTCGTGGGCCGATGAGGAGAGGGATGTTACGGCTTGGTTGGGTAATGAGTTGCAGAACGAGGCCTTCGGCAAGCTCTATGGCTTGCAGGAGAAGGTGCGCGCGCTCAATTCGCCCGATTTCAACTATGTATGGAACTTTATGAAGGCCTCCGACCACTTCTACTATATGGCAACCAAGTGGTTCTCGGATGGCGACGTGCATAGCTACTTCAATCCCTACGACTCGGCCTACAATGCCTTTATCAACTATATGAATGTGTTGAGCGACTTCTCCAACGAACTCGACTTGGCTATGGCAGAGCAGGAGAAACCTGCCGAGCAGGAGAAACCCGCTCGCAAGTGCGCTCCTAAGAAGGCCGCCACAAAGAAAACTCCCGCAAAGAAAACTACCAAGAAATAGGACTTTGCACCGAAATTGTAAAACACAACTTGGGCACAACGGTCGCCCAAGTTGTGTTTTTTTTGTACCTTTGTGGAAGTTATGAAAAATGGTTGCAATAATAAGAATAAGTGGTTGAGGTGGGGCGTGGCAGCACTCTATGTGGTGCTCTGCGGGCTATATTTCTCCCCACTCGATTTGCCCTACAAACTCGTCTATCCACTCTCGTGGCTTACCCTCTCGTCGCTCTTTTGCCACACGCCAATGCTCACTTTGGCTCTGGCTTGCTCGGCTCTGGGCGATTGGTTTGGAGCTACGGGAGGGGTGCTGTGGCAGATTGGGGCTTTCGCTCTGGCGCAAATTTGCTACCTGCTACTGCTGCTACGTCGCAGAGAGGGTAAGGTAACGGTCGCAAGGGTCGCTGTGGCTGCGCTTATCCCTCTGGCTCTGATGGTTGTGACTGCTATCTACTTTGTGCCGGCCATCAACGAGGGAGTTGTGAAGGTGGGGGTGGTTGTCTATGCGCTGCTGATTGGCGCTATGACCACCGTCGCTCGGCTCTCGAAGAGTTGGCTCATAGAGATAGGTGCAGTGCTCTTTATGCTCTCCGATTTTATGCTTGCTCAACAGATTTTCGTCGCCTCCAACCCACAGCTACTAAGGCTCTCGCTGGCGTTCTACTTTGTCGGCCAGTTGCTCTTGTGGTTGGGGCTGTGTGGCGAAAAGAGAAGGAGGTAGAGTAGGTCGTCTATCTCCTTTTTTTCGGGGGCTGTGGCTATATTTTTTTGGCTGTGGCAAATACGGCAATGCTTATCTTCGCATCGGGGCAGGCCGCTGTGATGGCCGAAGCGCAGGAGAGTATGGTTGCTCCCGAGGTTAGCACGTCGTCGATGAGGAGTATGTGTTTGCCTGCCAGTCGCTCGGGAGCGGTCAGGCGAAATATGTCGGCCACATTGTCCCACCTTTCGTCGCGGTGTTTGAGTGTCTGGCTCGGGTTGTTGGTGTGGCGCACAAGAGTGTGGCTATCCAATGGACGTGATAGCGCCTCGGCAACCCCCTCGGCTATGTATTCGGCCTGATTGTAGCCTCGACGCAACTTTTTGGCAACGTGGAGCGGTACGGGCACAACCACCTCCACATCGTAGAACAAACCCCCTGCTGCAAGCTCTCCCCCAAGCCATTGGCCCGCTTCGAGGGCCTCGCGCCAACATCCCTCATATTTGAATTGGTAAACCAAGTTGCGCCAACCGCTCTGACGTGGAAACTCCATAAGGGCGGCAGCGTGCTCTATGTGCTGCATCTCGCGCAACCTATCGAGCAGTCCGTTGTGGGCTTTGTGGGGATGGTCTGTTAGGGGTGCTGAGGCTCTGCAAAGGGTGCAAACAAGCCTCTCGCCTTCGGCAAGTGACTTACCACATACGGGGCAGATGCGCGGAACAAATAGGTGGAGAATATCGCCAAGTAGGCCCATAGGTGTTGGATGTTTTTCTTGTGATGGTTGGGCTTGCTACTACTGGGGGTCAATGTTGATGCTGACGGCTATGCGTCGGAAGAATTGGTCTTTGCCAAACTTTCTCAGAGCCTCGGCAATGAGCACTTTGGTGTCGGCAGGCGAGCTTCCTCGCTCAATACGAATCATAATCTCCATAATGTAGGTCTGGGCAATGTGACCAACGGCAGGCACGTGGGCCTCGGTCACGCCACGCCCAAGCAGCGCCCGAAGCTCAGCCGAGAGTGTTCTTGCACCACGAGCAAGCAACTCGGGGGAGGTGTGTTTGAGCGTCAGCACCACCAGTCGTGTGAAAGGTGGGTAGCCAAAGGCCTTGCGGTCGCCAAGCTGTGCCATAGCCATAGCCCTATAATCGCCTCGGGCGGCCTGCACGATGGTGGGGTTGTTGGGCTGGGCGGTTTGGATTATGGTGTGACCCTGACTGTCGGTGCGACCCGAGCGACCCGTAATCTGCACAATGGTTTGGAATGTTCGCTCCTCGGCCCTGAAATCGGGACGGCAGAGTAGGTTGTCGGCATTGAGTACGCCCACAACCGACACTCCGGCAAAGTCGAAGCCTTTGGTAATCATCTGAGTGCCAACAAGTATGTCGCTCTCGCCACGCTCGAAAGCCCCAACAACACTCCTCAGTCGTCCGGGCGAGGAGGCAACGTCGCCATCGAGCCTTGCCACACGAGCCTCGGGGTAGAGCTCGGCCACACTCTCCTCGATTTTCTCTGTGCCAAATCCTTGTGGTAGGGGCTCTCCCTTGTGACACGAGGGGCAGGTGGTGGGAACTTCCCCTGCATAGCCGCAGAGGTTGCATCGTAGTTGAGAGCCTTTTTTGTAGTAGGTGAGCGTTACGCCACACTGAGGGCAACGGGCGCTCCATCCACACGAAGGACACTCAATGTAGGGAGCAAAACCTCGCCTATTCTGGAAGAGCATCACTTGTCGCTGGTCGGCAAGGGCGGAGTCGATAGCATCGCGTAACTCCTTGCCTAAGTGGCCTTTGCGCTCGCCACGCTGGGCGCTCTTTATGGTGTCGGATATGGTCACTTGTGGTAGCGCTCCCCGGCCGTAGCGCTCGCCAAGCCAGACGTAGCCGTAGCGACCAATGTAGGCATTGTGGAAACTCTCCAACGAGGGAGTGGCACTGCCCAAGAGGGTCTTAGCCCCAAGATTGTGGGCCATCCACACCGCCACATCGCGTGCCGAAAGACGAGGTGCAGGGTCGTTCTGCTTGAAACTTGCGTCGTGCTCCTCATCGACAATGATGAGGCGAAGATTGTTTAGCGGTAGTAGTATGGCCGAGCGAGTGCCAACAACAATCTCGCCACCCTCGGAGCGACTGAGTTTTATATACATCTCGGTGCGGGCACGAGCCGTAAGGCCCGAGTGGTAGATTGTCAAGCCGTCGCCAAAAGCACTCCTTAGGCGTGTGACAAGTTGTTCTGTTAGAGCAAGTTCGGGTATGAGGTAGAGCACCGAGCCCCCCTCGCGCAAGACTTGGTCGGCAAGAGCAATGTATAGCTCCGTCTTGCCACTCGATGTGATGCCGTGTAGGAGGGTTGTGTTGTGTCGCTCGAAGCAGGTGCGGATAGAGTTCAGCGCCTTTTGTTGCGCATCGGAGAGGGTGGCCTTGCGTGTTAGGCGGGCAGCGAGGTAGTGGGGCGTGCGCTCACGAGTGTGAAGCTCCAAGATGCCACCCTCGACCAACTTCATCACCACACTCCACGAGGCCTGAAACATAGAACGAGGCACTTCGCCATCGAAGATGTGCTCCTCGCCCAACGCCTCGCAAAACTCCATCATAGTTGCATACTGGGCCTTGCGACGTGGCAGGAGCGAGTCGAGGGCTTGGTTGAGCCGCTCGGTGGAGTCGATGGAGGGCGAGAGCGAGAGCACCTGCTCACGTCCGAGCGAGAAAATCTGCTGCGAGAAGAGGTCGTCGTCGGTGGCTGAGGGTTTCAGTAGCGACGGCAGGGCCGCACGCATAACCTCGCCAATGGTACACATATAGTAGCTCGCAATCCACTCCCAGAGGGCAAGCTGAGCCACATTGGCCAAAGGCTCGGAGCGAACAATAGAGCCTATGGGACGTATGCGCTTGTAGGGTGGGGTGTTGTGGTGCAGACGACAGACTATGGCTGTGTAGAGCTTCTGCTTACCCAAGGGCACAGCCACACCCGACCCCACGTCGATACTCTCAGACAACTCCTCGGGCACTACAAACGTCAGCGTCGGTAGGGCCAGCGGAAGGATAACATCGGCATAGAGTTGTTGCATAATAGGGTGGGGTTTGGGGGTGTAAAAAGCTCGCTTGCTGTCCTCGTAGAGGACAAGGAAAACTAAATTACTCCCTTGGGGTAAACAATTCTTTACAAAAATAGATAAAAATCGGGAAAAAGGTTGTACCTTCGTGACGAATTATAAAGTTTAATGAAATGAAACTCTCAAAACCTACCTTCGGGGGTGTGATGACTTGGGTCAAAGACCTCCTTCTTATTACGATTGGTGTAGCAATCTACGCCTTTGCTTGGACTGGTATTATCAACCCTGCTAACGGTATGGGTGGCGGTGCAACCGGTTTTGCACGTCTGGTGTGTGAGCTTACCGGCGGTATTGATGGTGGCGGTGTGCCTATCGGTGTGACCTTCTTCATCTTCAATGCCGTATTCCTGATTATATGTGTGCTGCTGCTGGGCGCTAAGTTTGGTATCAAGACCATCTACGCAATCTTGATGACCTCGGTGCTGATGACCCTGTTTGAGGGCATCCTGCCCCACGAGGGTATCTTCCCCGCACTGGCTCAGGATAAACTCCTCTCCTCCATCCTCGGTGGTATCGTTATGGGTATCGGTGTGGCCAGCTGCTTGCTTATGGGTGGCTCGACAGGTGGTAGCGACCTGATTGCAATGATTGTTACAAGGTACTTAAACCTGAGCTATTCGCAGGTTGTTGTGTTTGTAGATATTTTCATCATCGGTTCCTCCTACTTTGTGTTTGGTGGCGACATTATGATTACCATCTACGGTTTCATCACCACAGCAGTCTTTGGTTATGCCAGCAATATGGTGCTCTCGGGCGACAAACAGTCGTTGCAGATTTTCGTCTTCTCGAAGGATTATGACGCCATTGCCGACGTGGTTTCCAATAGGTTGGAGCGTGGTGTTACCCTGCTCAATGGTACGGGCTACTACTCCAAACAGGATGTGAAGATTGTGATGATTGTGTGCCGCAAGAACGAGTTGGGTATGATGATGAGGGCTATTAAGGGTGTAGATAGCCGTGCCTTCATCTCGGTGGCCAACGTTATGGGTGTCTATGGCGAGGGCTTCGACAAATATAAAATTGCCGGCAAGAAGGAGCTCAAAGCTGTCAAGAAGACCGAGGGTATCATCTAATAATTTTTAGGCTGTGTGCCCCTCGCAGATAAAAAGAGTGTTAGTTAGGTAAATAAGAGTATAACAGAGATAACAACAATGAGCAATAAAGAGTATAAGAGATATTTGGTGACATCGGCTCTGCCCTATGCCAACGGCCCTGTTCACATTGGCCACTTGGCCGGCGTGTATATCCCTTCGGACATCTATGTGCGCTACTTGCGCCTTAGGGGTAGGGATGTAGTATGGGTGTGCGGTAGCGACGAGCACGGTGTGCCCATCACTATTAAAGCGCGTAAGGAGGGTGTGACCCCTCAGGATGTGGTCGATAAGTACAATGCCATCATCAAGCAGTCGTTTGAGGGCTTGGGCATTTCGTTTGACATCTACTCGCGCACCACTTCGCCCACCCACTACAAGACAGCTTCGGAGTTCTTCCGCACACTCTACGACAAGGGTGTATTCTCGGAGGCAACCTCCAAGCAGTACTACGACGAGGAGGCCAAAACCTTCCTTGCCGACCGCTATATTATGGGTACTTGCCCCCACTGTCAGGCCGAGGGCGCTTATGGCGACCAGTGTGAGAAGTGTGGCTCGACTCTGAACCCCACCGACCTTATCAACCCCAAGAGTATGATTTCGGGCTCGGCTCCTGTGATGAAGGAGACCACCCACTGGTACTTGCCTCTGGATAAGTATGAGCCCAAGCTGAGGGAGTGGATTTTGGAGGGCCACAAGGAGTGGAAGAGCAACGTCTATGGCCAGTGTAAGTCGTGGATGGATTTGGGCTTGCAGCCTCGTGCCGTAAGCCGCGACCTGAATTGGGGTATCCCTGTGCCTGTTGAGGGCGCAGAGGGTAAGGTGCTCTATGTGTGGTTCGATGCCCCCATCGGCTACATCTCGGCCACCAAAGACCTCACCCCCGACTGGGAGAAGTATTGGAAGAGCGAGGATACGAAGATGGTTCACTTCATTGGTAAGGACAATATCGTATTCCACTGCATCGTATTCCCTGCAATGCTTATGGCTCACGGCGACTACATCTTGCCCGAAAATGTGCCTGCCAACGAGTTCCTCAACTTGGAGGGCGACAAGATTTCCACCTCGCGTAACTGGGCTGTGTGGCTCAATGAGTACTTGGAGGATATGCCCGGCAAGCAGGATGTGTTGCGCTATGTGCTTTGCGCCAATGCCCCCGAGACTAAGGACAACGACTTTACTTGGAAAGACTACCAAGCACGCAACAATAACGAGCTTGTGGCTGTGTTGGGCAACTTTGTCAATCGCGCACTGGTGCTTACCCACAAATACTATGGTGGCGTAGTGCCCGAGGCTGGCGAGCTGAGCGACTACGACAAAGAGATTCTTGCCGAGCTGCCCCGCATCAAGGTTGCTTTGGAGGAGAACTTGGAGAACTATCGCTTCCGCGAGGCGCTAAAAGAGGCTATGAACATTGCTCGCTTGGGCAATAAGTACTTGGCCGACACCGAGCCCTGGAAGGTGGTTAAGACCGACCCCGAGAGGGTTAAGACCATACTCAATGTGGCGCTCCAAATTGTGGCCAATACGGCTGTGGCTATCGAGCCATTTATGCCTTTCAGTGCCGAGAAATTGCTCCGTATGCTTGCAATTGAGAAGATTGATTGGGAGCAGATTGGTAGCAGCAACATCGTTGAGGCAGGCCACACCATCTCGACTCCCGAACTGCTGTTTGAGAAGATTGAGGACGAGGTTATTGAGCGTCAGGTGAAGAAACTCGAAGATGCCAAGAGGGCCAATGAGGCTGCCAATGCTAAGGTTGCGGAGCAGAAAGAGAGCGTTAGCTTCGACGACTTCGGCAAGATGGACATCAGGGTTTCGACTGTTGTGGCTGCCGAGAAGGTGGCCAAGACCAAGAAACTCTTGAAGCTGACTGTTGATACGGGCATTGATACTCGTACTATTGTGTCGGGTATTGCCGAGTACTACACCCCCGAGGAGTTGGTTGGCCGCCAGATTTTGGTGCTTGTCAATCTGTTGCCTCGCGAGTTGAAGGGTATCACCTCGGAGGGTATGATTCTGATGGCCTCCGATGCTACGGGCAAGCTCACGCTGCTTGCGCCTGAGGAGAAAGTGCCCAATGGCTCGCAGGTTGGTTAGTAGAGAGGATAGGGGAGTAAATGGAGAAGATGAAACTCAAAAAAGTTTAACTATAATCACAAACATTTTCCTAAAACTATTTTGAAATGAAAGACATTAAATGGCAAGAGCTTGGTTTTAGCTATGTAAAAACCGACTACAACACCCGCTGTGTGTGGAAAGATGGCGCTTGGGGTAAGGTTGAGGTAAGCGACAGCGAGTACCTCCCCATTCATATGGCGGCTACCTGTCTCCACTACGGTCAGGAGGTTTTCGAGGGCTTGAAGGCTTTTCGCGGTGTTGATGGCAAGGTGCGTTTCTTCCGCTTGGAGGAGAACGCCAAACGTATGCAGCGCTCGGGCGAGTATTTGCGTATGCAGGTGCCCAGCATCGAGCTCTTCGAGGAGATGTGTACCAAGGCTGTTGAGGCCAACGCAGAGTACATTCCTCCCTATGGCACTGGCGCATCGCTCTACTTGCGTCCTTTGCTGATTGGTACTGGTGCTCAGGTGGGCGTTAAGGAGGCTACCGAGTACACCTTTGTAGTGTTTGTAACCCCCGTAGGCCCCTACTTCAAAGAGGGTTTCAAACCTATCACCGTAACTTTGGAGCGTCTTTACGACCGCGCTGCTCCTCACGGTACGGGTCACACTAAGGTTGGTGGTAACTACGCAGCTTCGATTGGCTCGGGCTCGCGCGCTCACGCCGCAGGCTTTGCCAACGTGCTCTACCTCGACCCCAGCGAGAAGAAGTATATCGACGAGTTTGGTGCTGCCAACTTCTTCGGTATCAAGGAGGGTAAGTATGTGACTCCCGACTCGTCGTCGGTATTGCCTTCGATTACCAATATGTCGCTCCGCACTCTGGCAGAGGATCTTGGCTTGAAGGTTGAGAATCGTCCTATCCCCGTTGAGGAGCTTGCTACATTTGATGAGGCTGGTGCTTGCGGTACTGCTGCTGTTATCTCGCCCGTTGGTCGCATCTACGATCCTCTGACCAAGGAGTACTACGAGTATGGCGCTGAGGCTGGCCCAGTGAGTGTTAAGCTCTACACTCTCTTGCAGGACATCCAGTATGGCCGCGTTGAGGATACTCACGGTTGGACAAAAGTTATCGAGGGCTTGTAGTAAGGCCTTACGACAAAAAGAAAACCACTTGCCAACGGGCAAGTGGTTTTTTTTGTCGGGTCTAACGTCTAACGTCTAACGTCAAAAGTCCTAAGTCAAAACAATTTTGAATTTTGAATTTTGAATTTTGAATTTCCAACTCTCCCTATTTCAGATAATCCTCGAAGTAGAGGGTTACTTTGTCCATAAGGTGAACGCGGTCTTTGCCCAAGACGTTGTGCTCGTGGCGAGGATAGGGGAAGTAATCGACCTGAATGTTGTTTACGACGCACTCCCTAACAAAACTGAGGCTATGTTGCCATACCACAACAGGGTCGATAGCGCCCTGACAGATGAGCAGCTTGCCCTTCAAGTTTTTGGCCTGAGCAATCAGCGAGGTGGCGGCATAGCCCTCGGGATTCTCCTCGGGGGTGTCCATATACCTCTCGCCATACATCACCTCATACCACTTCCAGTCGATAACAGGGCCTCCGGCAACACCCACCTTAAAGACCTCGGGGTAGTGGGTCATAAGCGATATGGTCATAAATCCGCCGTAGCTCCATCCGTGAACACCAATCCTGTCGGCATCCACCCAGGGGTGCGACAATAGCCACTCAACACCCTTCATTTGGTCTTCCATCTCGCACTTACCGCACTGGCGGTGGATAGCCTTCTCATACTCAGCGCCCTGACCCAGTGTGCCTCGGTTGTCCATAACGAATACAACGTAACCCCTTTGAGCCATATACATCTCCCAACGACGCAGGTTGGCCAAGTAGGAGTTATTGACCATCTGGCTGTGAGGGCCACCATAGACATAGACAATGGCGGGATATTTCTTGGCAGGGTCGAAGTCGAGGGGGTAAATTAGACGATACCAGTTCTCCCACTTGCCGTCGGCTGTGGGTATTGTGCCGAGCTCAATCTCGGTGTAGTTGTAGCCCTCGGTGGGGTCGGGAGCGGTGAAGATTGTGCGCTGAGTCTTGCCATCGGTTGAGGCGATGTTTACCACGCGAGGCACTTTCAACGACGAATAGTTGTCGATAAACCACTTGCCGTCGTGGCTGACGCGGCAGTTGTGCCAGCCCTCCTCGTGGGTAAGGCGTACACGCTTGCCATTTTTCAGATTGACCTTGGCCAGATGCTGCTCGGCCGAGGAGAACTCGGCGGTGTAGTAATATACCCATTTGGTGTCGTGAGCCACATATTTAACATCGGCATCCACCTCGGTCAGCCTACGCCACTGCCACTGGCCACTCTTGGCGTTGCGCTCGTAGAGGTAGAGATTCCAGTAGCCGTCACGCACATTGGTGGAGTAGATAAACCTATCGCCATTGTCGTCTAACCAGCGGAGGGGGTAGAGTGGCTCAACGTAGCGACTATCGCTCTCGGTGAAGAGGTTTTCTACCAGTTCACCTGTGGTGGCAGAGTAGCTGTTGAGATGCATTTCGTTTTGGGCGCGGTTGAGCACTTGGATGTAGATAAGCTCCCCATTGGGACTCCAAGTGATGTTTGTAAGGTAGCGCTCTTCGTCGAAGTCGGTGACATTCATCCAGACAGTCTGCTCGGTGCGGGCGTTCCAAACACCCAACCTCACACGCTCGGAGGGCATACCGGCCATAGGGTACTTAATCTCCACCAACGAGCCTGTGCGGGTGGTGATGTCTAAGAGAGGGAAGGAGGTAACTTGGCTTTCGTCCTTCTGGTAGAAGGCTACGCTCCAACCATCGGGCGAGGGGAATATACCACCCTCAATACCAAACTCGTTGCGGCTGACGTGAGAGCCACTGACGATATTTTTGTCGGCATTGTTGGTGATGGCCACCTTGCGCCCGTCAATCTCGGCGAGCAGATTGTTCTCCTCGGTGAAGTAGCGAGGTCGGGCGGCCTGTTGTTGCTCTTCGGCCGGTGTGGCAGGTTTGCCCGTAGCGGGGTAGAACCAATAGTGCTCCCCAACACCTTTTAGCTCGGCATAGATGGGCTTGCCCTTCTGGTCCACACCCCACATTGAGAAGTATGTCTTGGGATTTAGCTCGCGAGAGAGAATTGTCTCTTCCATAGTTAGCAATCTTTTATCCTGAGCAACAGCGCCATAGGGGGCGGCAAGGCTCATAAGTAATAAACATAAGAGTAGTTTCATATAGGTGGGTTATTTGATTTGTTGGTGTAAAGATATGAATTTTTTGTTTTTTCGACAAAAGACACTATCTTTGAGAATGGTTTTGACAATATAAAATTACTCAGATATTACAATGAAACAACACAACATTTCGCTCGAAGAGGCGAAGAAACTCATTCAGTTCTACCCCAACTGGCCTAAGGAGGGTGTTAATTTTGTCGATTTGCTCCCCCTGCTGAGCGATGCCGACACTTTCAGCGTTATAATCGAAGAGTTGGGTAAGCACGTTACCACTCCCAATGTGGCTGCTCCCGAGGCACGTGGCTTCCTCTTTGCAGCCCCCCTGCTTGTGACCGAGAGCAAGGCTCACAACCTCATTACCTTCCGTAAGAACGGTAAGTTGCCCGCCAACGAGGGCGACCTCCAAAAGGTCTCTATCGTCAAAGAGTATGGCGAGGACAACCTCTTCTTCCGCAAGAGCGACCTGCAAAATGCACAGATTACTGGCGATGTGGTGGAGATTACCATCCTCGACGACATCCTTGCCACTGGTGGCACAGCACTCGAAATGGCCAAACATCTCGAAGCCCTCACCGTAGAGAAAGATGGCATAGAGTACCCCGTTAAGGTTAGGGAGTTTATCTTCTTGGCCGACCTGAGCTTCCTTCACGGCAAAGAGTTGCTTGAATCTATCGCCCCCGTTTATTCGCTTATAACCTTCTAAAAGACAACCGACTATGCGACTTCTGATTCACGAAACACAAGAGCAAGGCTCGGCTTGGACTGCCAAGTACATTGCCGACGCTATCAACCGCAAGGCTGCCGTCACCAGCGCACCCTTCGTGTTGGGTCTGCCCACTGGTTCTACCCCTCTGGGTACTTACAAGGAGCTTATCCGCCTCAATAAAGAGGGCTACGTGAGCTTCCGCAATGTTATAACCTTCAATATGGACGAGTATGTGGGTCTGCCCGAGGATCACCCCCAGAGCTACCACACCTTTATGAAGGAGAACTTCTTTTCGCACATCGACATCGACCCCGATAATGTCAATATCCTCAATGGCAACGCCGAGGATTTGGCCAAGGAGTGTGAGGACTACGAGAAACGCATCGAGAGCGCTGGCGGCATCGACCTCTTCTTGGGCGGTGTTGGCGAGGACGGACACATTGCCTTCAATGAGCCCTTCTCGTCGATGAACTCGCGCACCCGCATCAAGACTCTCACTCAGGATACTATCGTTGTCAATTCGCGCTTCTTTGGTGGCGACATCAACCTCGTGCCTAAGTTGGCCCTCACTGTGGGCGTGGCAACCATCCTCTCGGCTCACGAGGTTATCATCCTCGCCTTTGGCCCAAAGAAAGCAAGGGCCGTCAAGGAGGGTGTCGAGGGTGCTTATTCGCATAGCTGGACAATCACCGGCTTGCAAACCCACCGTCACGGCATACTCGTAGCCGACGAAGATGCTGCCGGCGAGTTGAAGGTGAATACTTACAAGTATTTCAAGGACATAGAAAAAAATCACATATAACGAGTGCGCCTTGTTGGTAAATTTTGCACCAAATTTCAAAAGCGACATCCTCACTTACGTTCAGTAAGCTGCGGTGTCGCTTTCTCATTTGGCACAAAATTTCCTCAACAAATCGCACTCGCCCCTCTCCCGACCCAGTAAACTGTGGCTTCCTCATTTGCGTCAAGCAAACTGCGGAGCCACCTTCTTGTTTGGCACAAAAATCCCTCCACAAATCGCACTCTTGGAGCGTAGCTCCGGTCTAACGTCTAACGTCAAAAGTCTAACGACCTAAGGCAAAAATGCTCAACACTCAACTCGGGTATTAAAAAAGATACCCGAGTTTTTTGTGGCAGGGGTGGCAGGGGTCACAGGGATAACAGGGGTAGCATTGGGCCTATAGGGCTTATAGGCCCTCTCCCTACACTCCCTAAACTCCTTAAATTCCCTAATCTCCCTAAATAATTTTCCATTCTCCATTCTCAATTCTCAATTTTCAATTCGACACTTCCCTCCCCTAAGTTAGGGGAGGGTGCGCGAAGCGCGGGAGAGCGGAGCAAGCTCCGTCTTGTTAGGGTGGTGCTCCCGACCGTATTTTCGCCCCACAACCACTCCTCCCCTATGTCAGGGGAGGATGCCCAAAGGGCAGGAGAGGTTAGTTGTGCCGTAGCGCAGAGCTGACCGCTGACAGCTAATTTTCCATTCTCAATTCTCAATTTTCAATTTTAAATGTGTTAAATTTTTGTTAAAAATCCCACTTTGGCCCTATTTTCGTTTTGGTATTTATGAAAAAATATTCTATCTTTGTAATAAATACAAAAATGTAACAACAACAAACAACAATTTAACAACAAACACGACTATGAAACGACTGATTTTTGCATCTATAATGCTTTTTTCGATTGCCACCGCAAGTGCCACAGAGCGTATGGTGAGCTTCAACAACCTTCCCCAGAAGGCCAAAACTTTCATCTCGACCCACTTTGCCGAGCTGACATTCTCCTATGCCAAATACGACACCGACATCACCGACCACGACTACGAGGTTGTTTTTACCGACGGCACAAAGATTGATTTCAACCGCCGAGGCGAGTGGCGTAAGGTGGAGTGTTCGCGCAGCACCACAATGCCACAAGCCATTCTTCCTCAGGGGATTGTGGAGTACATCGACTCTACCCACCCCAATACCAAAATCGAGGAGGTGGAGCGTGAGCGCAAAGGTTTTCAGGTGAGCCTTACCAACGACGTGGAGATTGTTTTCGACCAGCGTGGCAGGGTCAAATGGTATGACTAATTAGCTTGCCCTCACTCTCAGGGGCAGCAATGTGAAATAATGTTAAACGATTGAAAAACAAGTACTATTATGAAAAAGATTGCAACTTTGCTGGCCACAATGGCCGCAGCGCTTACCCTTCTTGTAGGGTGCGAGAAGAACGACGAGATGGTCAATCCCAATAAGTTGCCCTCCGAGGCACAGACTTTCCTCAACACCAACTTCCCCAACGCCACCGTTAAGACGGTTGTGAAGGACTACGACGACGCAACCCACACCTACAAAGTGACCCTCTCCGACGGCACTTTCGTGGAGTTCCGCAAGAGTGGCGAGTGGAAAGAGGTGGAGAATCGTGTGGAGGGTGTGCCTACCTCGGTCATCCCGACCAAGATTCAGGACTACCTCACGACCAACTATCCCGACGATTTTGTTGTCGATATTGAGCGTGAGCGTCGCTACGATGTGGAGCTAAACACTGGTCTTGACCTCGAATTTTCGCTCGACGGCGACTTCATCCGCATTGATATGTAACCTCTGGCCACAGCGATAGTGGCTCGCAAAAACAAGACCCCTCGTAACAGTTGGTTGCGAGGGGTCTGTGTTGCAATTCTGTCTGAGCAACTACCTGAAATTCCAGAAGTGGTTCACAGGGCCGTGACCGTGACCAATGGTGTAGTTAGCGCCACTGACTATGGCCTTGTTGATATACTCTTTGGCCGAGCGAGCAGCATCGGTTAGTGCCTCGCCACGTGCAAGTGCCGCAGCCAAGGCCGACGAGAGGGTGCAGCCTGTGCCGTGAGTATTGGGGGTGTCGATGCGCTCCGAGGGTAGGGGGGTGAGGGTGTCATCTTCGGCATTGTAGAGGTAATCGACCAGTCGCTCGTCGCTAAGGTGGCCCGCTTTGAGAAATACCGACACTTTGCCACCCAGTGAGAGCTGTTTGGCCACTGCGGGCAGAGAGTCGTTGCGCTCAATGCTCACTCCGGCAAGTATCTCGGCCTCGGGGATGTTGGGGGTGATAACCCTCGCCAGAGGCAGCAGACGCTCACGCAAAGCTCCTATGGCATCCTCTTCGATGAGTCGGTGGCCCGAAGTGGAGACCATAACGGGGTCGAGCACCACGTTGCGTATGTGGTACTTCTCAATAGCCTCGGCCACAATCTCCACCACCTCGGCCGAGTGGAGCATACCAATCTTCACAGCGTCGGCACCAATATCCTCCATAACAGCCTCAATCTGGCCTCGGAGTATGTCGAGTGGCACTGCGTGTACGGCCTCAACACCGAGTGTGTTCTGCACTGTTATGGCTGTTATGGCCGACGATGCGTAGCAGCCCATAGCGCATATGGCCTTGATGTCGGCCTGAATGCCTGCACCGCCACCCGAGTCGCTGCCGGCAATAGTTAGTACCCTATTATAGTGTTTCATAGTTGTCGTTGTTGTTGGGTTAGTTGTAATAGAAATGTCGCCTTACAAGAAGTTTAGAAATGGCTGAAACCTCTCTTTTTGAATCGTGCGGGCTTGCCTGCTCTTGTCCACACAATGCCCTCGCCCTCGGTGATTGTTCCGATGGGGTAGAGAGGAAAATCGACATCTGCCACAATCTCGCTCGGTGCGGTTAGTAGTAGCTCGTAGTCCTCGCCTGCCGAGGCGGCAATGTCGGCTGCACGCCAACGATTCTGCCTGCACACCCTGAGTAGTTGAGGCGAGAGGGGGAGCGCTTTGAGGTCGATTGTAGCCCCCACACCCGAGGCTCGGAGTATGTGACCGAGGTCGGAGGCAAGGCCGTCGGAGATGTCCATCATCGCCCCCACCTTGCCTGTGGCCAAGAGTTTTTGCCCCTCGGCTATGCGAGGTGTGGGGCGGTGGTGCTTCTCGATGAGATAGTCGATGTCGGCGTTGCGGCTGAGGTTGCCGAGCAGAGCTTTCAGGCCTGCGCCCGAGTCGCCCAGAGGGCCGGTAACAAATATGCTCTCGCCAACTCTTGCTCCGCAACGACCCAGAGCCTTGCCGTGGTCGCAACGACCCTTAACACCCACATTTATGGCAATGTCGCGCAGCGACGAGGTGGTGTCGCCACCCAGCAGTGGCACTCCGTAGAGATTGCTTATGGCGGCATAACCCTCAATAAACCTCTCGGCCCACTCGCCCTGAGCATCTTTGGGCAGGGCTATGGAGAGAAATGTGGCCACAGGTATGCCTCCCATTGCGGCAATGTCGCTGAGATTGACAGCAGCAGCCTTCCAACCAATGTCTTCGGGTGTAGCCTTGTCGCGTAGGAAGTGGATGCCTTCGAGGAGCATATCGGTCGATACGAGTGTATCCTCGCCGAAGTCGGGTATGATGGCGCAGTCGTCGCCTATGCCCACCATCCCTTTGGGGGCTTTGAAGTGGGTGCTGATGAAGTCAATCAGACTAAATTCGCCTTTTTTTGCCATTGCGAAGCGGGTGTTGTGGAGTGAGTGTTGGTGTTGTTATTTGGTTGCGGAGGGCTCGTCGCCATAGTAGCCCCAGTTCCAGAAGGCCCACTCATACTCGGCAGCAATCAGGTAGGCTTCCATCATCTTCTCGCGCTCCTCGTCGGTGGCCTCTCGGGCTATGCGGTCGCAGAGGTCGAGGATGAGTTTTGTGCCTTCGGTGAAGTCTGCCGAGGCGTAGGTAGCCACCCACTCGGCATAGGGGTTGGGATTGGGGTTTCGGTGGCGGTAGATGTAAAGACCCACCTCGTTGTAAATCCACATACAGGGCAACATTGCGGCCATAGCCAGAGCCAGCGAGCCACTCTCAACGTGGCTGCGGGTGTGGGCCATATAGCCCTTTGTAACCTCAGAGGCCTCCACAGCCGTATCAATGCCAAAGCGCTCAATCAGCAGATTGTGCATAGCTCCCTCGGCCTCCATACCCTCTTTGGCGTAGGCGCGGAACATCTCTCTCATCTGCTCGTCGGGCATCATATCGGCCAGCAGGAACATCTCCTCGCCGTAGTTTTTGATGTAGATTTCGTCTTGTGCAATGTATCTTACAAACTTCTCGGTGGCCAGAGTGCCGTCGGAGAGTTCTTTGATGAAGGGGTGAGCGATGATGCGCTCATATATTGGGAGCGAAGCCTCCCACACTTTTTTTGTCCAGCTCATTGTTGCTATTTTATTGTTGATTATGCTACTAAGTTCTTCGGCTGCCTTGCGGGGCGAGGGGGCGGCACAAATGGCCGAAACAACAGCCACACCGTCAGCACCGGCCTCAATAACCTCGCCTATGGTCGAGGCGTTCATACCGCCAATAGCCACCGTTGGGTGGGCCGAGAGAGCAACAGCCTTGCGTAGCCCCTCCAAACCAAAGGGTGTGGCGGTATCTTGCTTGGTGGGAGTGCCATAGATGGGCGAGATGCCAATGTAATCGACATCCAATGCGTTAGCCCTCTCCACATCCTCCATAGACTCCACCGAGAGTCCAATGATTTTCTCTGCTCCGAGCAGTCGGCGTGCATCCTCGTAGGCCATATCGCTTTGGCCAATGTGGAGTCCGTCGGCATCGACTGCCAGCGCTACGTCGGCTCGGTCGTTGATTATCAGAGGTATGCTTGCGGGGGCAAGCAGCGCTTTGAGTCTGCGGGCCAGAGCCACAAACTCGCCTGTGGGGGCATCCTTTTCGCGTAGCTGCACCATAGTAACGCCACCCTCAATGGCAGCGCCAACCACCTCCTCCAAGCTACGACCAGCCGAGAGTGCGCTGTCGGTAACAAGGTAGAGGCGTAGTGCCGATTTTATCTCTTCTGTTTTCACAGTTTATCGGGGGTTAGATTATACATTTCGTCGAGGAAGGCCACCTGCATCGAGCCACTTCCTTTGGACTGGGCCGCAGCCCTCTCGCCCGCAAGGCTCATTGTGGCCATAGCAGCTGTGGCAGCCACCATAGGGTCGCTCTCTACGGCCACAAATGCACCCACAATGGCGCTGGCCGTACAGCCCATAGCTGTAACAGAGGTCATAATAGCATCGCCACCCTCAACAGTGTAGAGCTCCTTGCCGTTGGTGATGTAGTCGGTAGGGCCACTCACAACCACCGTAGCTCCCGAGCTGAGGGCCAAACTCTTGGCTGCCTCAATAGCATCGTGGCTCTGGGCACTGCTATCTACACCCTTGCTGCGCACCGAAGCATCCACAAGGGCCATAATCTCGCTGCCATTACCTCGGATGATGGTGGGGTGGCACAGCTCCACCAGTCGCAGTGCGGTGGCGGTGCGGCCCGAGGTAGCTCCTGCACCTACGGGGTCGAGAACAATGGGCACTCCCCTCTTGTGGGCAGCCACACCTGCAATTTCCATAGCCTCTATCCACTCCCCATCGAGCGTACCTATATTTATTACGAGCGCGCCCGCGATGGAGACCATCTCCTCCATCTCATCTTTCCAGTGGGCCATTACGGGCGATGCTCCAATGGCAAGCAGAGCATTGGCCGAGTTGTTCATTGCAACATAGTTGGTGATGTTGTGTACCAGAGGGCTTTGCTCCCTGACAGCAGCCAGAGCAGTGCGTAACTGTTCGGTGGTGATTGTAGTTTTCATAGTTTTTTGGTCTGTTTTATGGTTGAAAAATAAAAATCCGTATCCCCCAAAAACGCTGGGAATACGGCCACAAAACACGTTCATCTCCTCCTTGTCCTGCTTCATTGGGCCTCCACCTATGCGGCTTAGCACTCCTAAAAGAGAGAACTCCAAAAATATCGTCACCGTTTCCCTGCGCTGTCATTATACATATCAGGTTCAGAGGGTATCTTCTCAGCCAAGCCACCTCGCGGTGGGGTTGGCACCCCTAACAGCACCACAAATATAGCACAAATAGCGGTAGGTTGTATCGTCAGAGAGAAATTTTTTCTGTGGCACAGAGTTTGCACCTCTGCTCAATGTCCAATTTTTACATTTATTCAATCACAACCTCGAAACTGTTTGGGTTTGTTTACGACCAGTAAATAGATTATAAACAGCTTCATAAAACATTTTTTTACCATTATGGCATCAATTGTAAGACGAAATCAGGGCTGGGTTCCCTCGCTTTTTAGCGACCTGCTGCCCTCCGAGTGGCTCGATGGCCGAGGCGCTGGCGTGACACCCGCAATCAATGTGAAGGAGAACAAGAAAGAGTACACCGTAGAGGTGGCCGCACCGGGACTTACTAAGGAGGACTTCTCGGTACATCTGAACGACCAGAACGACCTCGTTGTGACCCTCGAAAAGCGTGCCGAGTGCCACGACGAGGACAAGGAGTGCCACTACCTACGTCGCGAGTTCTCCTACTCGAAGTTCCAGCAGACAATGCTCCTGCCCGAGGATGTCGATAGGAGCAAAATCGAGGCCGAAGTGGAGCGTGGCATACTCCACATCCATCTGCCCAAGCGTCCCGAGGCGGAGCGTAAGCACGAGCAGAGGAGGATTGATATTAAATAGACGTCTAACGTCTAAGGTCTAACGTCTAACGACCTAAGGCTGAATAAAACTCGGGTATTAAAAAAGATACCCGAGTTTTTTTACAGGGGTGGCAGGGGTCACAGGGGTTACAAGGGTCGCAAGGGCGTCTTTCGCCCCACGACCACTCCTCCCCTATGTCAGGGGAGGATGCCCAGAGGGCAGGAGAGGTTAGTCCTGCGCCGAGGCGCAGAGCTGACCGCTGACTGCTGACTGCTGACTGCTGACCGCTCAGAGCGGTAGATGCCAACCGCCTGCCTTATGGCAGTCGTGGCAAGACGCGGAGCAAGCTCCGACTTGTGCTGGTGGTTCTTCCCACCCAAATAGCGCATATAAGCGAGCGGATTTTAGGCGCACAAGAAAACCCCCTCCGCAGTTTACTGACGTAAATGAGGAGGGGATTTATCGAAGTGCAACGCCAAAGACGCCGCTTAGATGCGCTATTTTACGCGGTAGATTTTCTTGTAACCATAAACAGCCTCATCACCAAGCTCCTCCTCAATGCGAAGCAGCTGGTTGTACTTAGCCATACGGTCGCTACGGCTCATCGAACCGGTCTTAATCTGACCCGAGTTGGTAGCAACAGCGATGTCGGCGATGGTGCTATCCTCGGTCTCGCCCGAGCGGTGCGAAGTAACCGAAGTGTAGCCTGCGCGGTGAGCCATCTCGATAGCGTCGAGGGTCTCGGTGAGCGAGCCAATCTGGTTTACTTTGATGAGGATGGAGTTACCGCAACCCATCTCGATACCCTTCTTCAAGAACTCAACGTTGGTAACGAAGAGGTCGTCGCCTACGAGCTGGCACTTGTCGCCAATAGCCTCGGTGAGCATCTTCCAGCCCTCCCAGTCGTTCTCGGCCATACCGTCCTCAATCGAATCAACGGGATATTTCTCAACCAAGCCTTTCAGGTACTCAACCTGCTCAGCCGAAGTGCGTTTTGCGCCTTTTTCGCCCTCAAACTTGGTGTAGTCGTAGATGCCGTCTGTGTAGAACTCGCTCGAAGCGCAGTCCATACCAATCATAACATCCTTACCGGGAACATAACCGGCAGCCTCGATAGCCTTCAAGATGCTCTCGATAGCGTCCTCAGTACCCTCCAATGCGGGAGCAAAGCCACCCTCATCGCCCACTGCGGTGCTAAGACCACGTGCGTGGAGTACTTTTTTCAGGTTGTGGAACACCTCAGCGCCCATACGAAGAGCCTCGCGGAAGGTGGGAGCACCTACGGGGCGAATCATAAACTCCTGGAATGCAATGGGAGCGTCGGAGTGCGAACCACCGTTGATGATGTTCATCATAGGTACGGGAAGGCTCTTGGCGTTTGCACCACCGATGTAGCGGTACAGGGGCATACCAAGCTCAGCAGCAGCAGCGTGAGCGGTTGCGAGCGATACGCCGAGGATGGCGTTTGCGCCGAGGTTGCTCTTGGTCTTAGTGCCATCGAGCTCAATCATAGCCTTATCTACACCCACCTGATCAAATACGTTCATACCGATAACAGCAGGAGCAATCTTGTCGTTTACGTTAGCAACGGCTTTCAAAACGCCTTTGCCGAGGTAGCGACCTTTGTCGCCATCGCGAAGTTCGAGAGCCTCATTCTCGCCAGTGGAAGCACCGCTGGGAACAGCAGCACGACCTACATAACCGTTTACGGTAGTTACCTCTACCTCGATGGTGGGGTTGCCCCTCGAATCGAGAATCTCTCTTGCGTGTACGCCTAAAATCTCTGACATAGTCTTTCTAAATTTTTAATAATAGTTGTTAATTAACCTAACTTGTGTGTGTAATATAATTTCGTAAGTAGGTGGGTGACACTTATGCCACCCACCTTGCTTGTGATTTACTCTTAGCTGCGGAATTTAGCTTTGAGGTACTCGCGGTTGAGGCGAGCGATGTGGTTGATGGTGATGCCTTTGGGGCACTCAGCCTGACAAGCGCCGGTGTTGGTGCAGTTACCAAAGCCAAGCTCGTCCATCTTAGCAACCATAGCCTTAGCCCTGCGTGCGCCCTCAACCTGACCCTGAGGCAGTTTGGCGAGCGACGATACGCGAGCAGCCACAAAGAGCATTGCCGAGCCGTTCTTGCAGGTAGCGGCGCAAGCACCACAACCAATACAAGCAGCTGCGTCCATACTCTCCTCAGCGTCGTCCTTAGCAATAGGAATAGCGTTAGCATCGGGCACACCACCGGTGTTTACCGACACGAAACCACCTGCTTGGAGAATGGTCTCATAGGCGGTGCGATCAACAACGAGGTCTTTGATAACGGGGAAGGCGCGGCTTCTCCAAGGCTCAATAACGATTTTGTCGCCATCCTTGAAGTTACGCATATGCAACTGGCAAGTGGTAACTTCGCTCTCGGGGCCGTGGGCGTGGCCGTTGATACGCAACGAGCAAGCACCGCAGATACCCTCGCGGCAGTCGTGGTCGAATGCTACGGGCTCTTTACCCTCGTGGATGAGCTGGTTGTTCAGAATATCGAGCATTTCAAGGAAAGAGCTCTCGGTCGAGACATCCTTTACAACATAGGTCTCGAACTTACCTTCTGCTTTGGCGTTTGGCTGACGCCAGATTTCAAGTGTTAAATTCATATCTATTTTTTCTGTTTTTAGTTATCTAAAATTGGATGTTTCCTACCTGAGAGAGTTAGTCTTTGTAGTTACGCTGCTGCAAGTGGATGGTCTCAAAGGTCAGAGGCTCTTTGTGGAGGATAGGCTCTTTGTCGTCGCCCTGATACTCCCAAACGGCTACGTAAGCGTAGTTCTCGTCGTCGCGCAAAGCCTCGCCCTCGGCGGTCTGGAACTCCTCGCGGAAGTGGCCACCGCAGCTCTCGTTACGGTTCAGAGCGTCGCGAGCCATAAGCTCACCAAGCTCCAAGAAGTCGGCCAGACGGAGAGCTTTCTCCAACTCTTGGTTGAACTCGTCGGGTTTGCCGGTGAGTTTCAGGTCGCTCCAAAACTCTTTCCTCAGAGCCTGAATCTCAACGATAGCCTGCTCCAACGACTCTTTTGTACGAGCCATACCTACCTTCTCCCACATAATGCCGCAACCGAGTTTCTTGTGCAACTCGTCGGGGGTCTGAGTACCCTTGATTGCATAGAGCCTCTCAATCTTAGCGCGGATAGCCTGCTCGGCCTCCTCAAATGCGGGGTCGTTGGTATCTACCTTAGGTGACTGAATCTCGTGCGAGAGGTAGTCGCCAATGGTGTAGGGCAATACGAAGTAACCGTCGGCCAAGCCCTGCATCAGAGCCGAAGCACCCAGACGGTTAGCACCGTGGTCGGAGAAGTTGGCCTCACCGATGGAGTAAAGACCGGGGATGGTGGTCATAAGGTTGTAATCGACCCAAGTACCGCCCATAGTGTAGTGAACAGCGGGATAAATCTGCATAGGCTGCTCGTAGGGGTTTACAGCGGTAATCTTCTCGTACATCTGGAAGAGGTTGCCGTAGCGCTCACGAATCTTGTCGATACCAAGACGTGCGATAGCGGTCTTGAAGTCGAGATATACAGCCAAGCCGGTCTCGTTTACACCATAGCCGGCATCGCAACGCTCTTTGGCAGCACGCGAAGCCACGTCACGAGGAACGAGGTTGCCAAATGCGGGGTAGCGACGCTCCAAGTAGTAGTCCCTATCCTCCTCGGCAATGTCGGAAGGCTGTTTCACGCCTGCCCTGAGTGCCTTAACATCGGAGAGGTTCTTGGGAACCCAGATACGGCCATCGTTACGGAGCGACTCACTCATAAGGGTAAGTTTGCTCTGCTGAGTGCCGTGTACGGGGATACAAGTGGGGTGAATCTGAGTGAAGCAGGGGTTAGCAAAGGCTGCACCTTTCTTATAAGCCTGCCAAGCCACCGAACCGTTGGAGTTCATTGCGTTGGTCGAGAGGAAGAATACGTTACCGTAGCCACCGGTTGCCATAACAACTGCGTGAGCACCGTGACGCTCCAACTCGCCAGTCACAAGGTTACGAGCAATAACGCCCCTTGCCTTGCCGTCAATCAGTACGATGTCCAAAATCTCGTGGCGGGGGAAGCTCTTAACAGTGCCGGCAGCAATCTGACGGTTCAGAGCTGCGTAAGCACCCAAGAGGAGCTGCTGACCGGTCTGACCACGAGCATAGAATGTACGCGATACCTGTGCGCCACCAAACGAGCGGTTGGCCAAAAGACCGCCGTACTCGCGTGCGAAAGGTACGCCCTGAGCCACGCACTGGTCGATAATCAGGTTAGAAACCTCGGCCAAACGATAGACGTTGGCCTCCCTTGCGCGGTAGTCGCCACCTTTGATGGTGTCGTAGAAAAGACGATATACCGAGTCGTTGTCGTTCTGATAGTTTTTGGCAGCGTTGATACCACCCTGAGCTGCAATCGAGTGAGCCCTACGGGGCGAGTCGCTGATGCAGAATACTTTTACGTTATAGCCAAGTTCGCCGAGCGAAGCAGCAGCTGCGCCACCACCCAGACCGGTACCGATAACGATAACGTCCAATTTGCGTTTGTTAGCGGGGCTAACGACTTTGATGTCACCTTTATGTTTTGTCCACTTGCCTTCGATAGGGCCAGTTGGAATTTTGGAATCAAGCTTAATCATATCGTGTATAGTATTTTTGGTTTCAGATTAGAAAAGAGGGTAGGGAAGGATACCGTTGCCCTGCAAGAAGAGGATGATGGTGCAAAGAGCAAAACCACCGCAGATGAGGGTAGCAACAATCCACGAAATGCATTTCATACGTTTGAACCACACTTTGCTGTTCAAACCCAACGAGTGCATCATACTCCAAACACCGTGAGTCAGGTGCATCCAGATGCCGGCAAACCATACAAGGTAAAGGAGTGCATAGGGCCACTGCGAGAAGTAGTAGCGTACGATAGCAGCACCGTCGGTAGGAGCAACCATAGCTGCGCCAATAGCAACCTCGTGAGCACCCATAAGCTCAGCAAACATCATCTTGTACCAGAAGTGAGCAAGGTGAAGAGCCAGACCAATGATAACTACGAAGCCCAAAACCAACATATTCTTGCTCGACCACTCAACGCCATTCTCGCGCTCGGTAACGCGGTAGCGGATAGTGCCACGAGCCTTGCGGTTCTGGATGGTCAGAACGATTGCCAACGCAAAGTGCAACAGCACTACTATGGCCAGCAAAACGGTAGCTGCAACTGCATACCAGTTGGCGCCAAGAAAGCCGCAGATTGCGTTGTAAGCGCTGTCGGCAAATACCAAGGCCAAGTTCATACACATATGGAATGTGAGGAACAAAACCAGTACACAGCCCGAGATGCTCATAAACATCTTCTTGCCGATTGAAGAGGTAAAAATACTTCCACTCATAAAAAATTAGGTTAAAAGATTAATGTGTTATTTATAGTTTGTTGTTTTTTGTGCTCGTGATTGTGGCGCTTTCCGTGAGCGCTCCCCTTCCATAGGAAGGGCTTTAATTCCGCAAAGTTATCATTGTTTTTTGAATAACACAATTATTTGGGTAACTTTGTCGTTGTGAAAACAACTTTTTGACTATGAAAAAACTCATTTTATCCCTTCTTACGCCCATTTGCCTCTTTTTCTGCCCCGGCCGAGCGCAGCAAGCCGCTCCTTTCCCCTATGTCACACCGCCCGCAATTTTGGGTGGCGAGGTGGCCGAGGCGGAGTGGGTGGCCCTTAATTTTTGGTCGGCCTACGACTTTGCTGCTGCCGAGAGCCGGTATGCTACCGAGGCCAATCGAAGGGGTTTTGTCGATTTTATCTCCACACTCTATGCCACCAATCCAACTCTTTCGGCCGAGGCTATCGAGCGTATGATGAGCCTCGCCTCAGCCTCCGAGGATGGCTACTGGTACTTCTTGGAGCTGGCCGAAAAGTTCCTCTACGACCCCAATTCGCCCCTGCGCAACGACCTTCTTTGGGAGTCTTTTCTGCATCACGCCATCAGCCCCCAAAGCCCTCTGGACGACGACTCCAAGGTGCGCTATCGGATGTTGCTCGCAATAGTGTCGCGCAACCAGCAGGGGAGTGTGGCCACCGACTTTGAATACACTTGTGCCAACGGTAGTCGTGGGCGCTTGCACCAGATTGATTCGCCCCTGTTGCTCATCTATTTCTACAACCCCGGGTGTAGCGAGTGTGGTCGTGTCAAGGCGCAGTTGGATGCTTCGGGCCTCTTGGATGCACTCCACGCACGTGGTGTGTTGCAGGTCTTGGCCGTCCATCCCGACGAGGAGCTGACCGAGTGGCGCAAGCACCTTGCCGACAACCCGTCGTGGTGGATTTCGGCCTACGATAAAGGGGGTCGCATACGTCGTGACGACCTCTACGACCTGAAAGCCATACCTACATTCTATCTGCTTGACGCTCAGAAACGTGTGATGATGAAAGACCCAACGGTTGAGGATTTGATTGGGGTGCTTTCCAACTTATAGGCTTTCGGCTGTGCCTTGTTTTCGGCTGTGCCTTGTGGGCGATTTTCGCACCAACCGTCAGAGAGCGAGTTCCTCACCTACGTCCAGTAGGCTGCGGACTCGCTCCTTTGTTTGGCACGAAACTCGCCTCGCAAATCGCACTCTCTTCTTTTTTGTCTAACGTCTAAGGTCTAACGTCGAACGACCTAAGTCCTAATAGAAAACGCGGGTATCATTTTCGATACCCGCGTTTTTTGTGTCAGGGGTGGCAGGGGTAACAAGGGTAACAGGGGTAACAAGGGTAACAGGGGTTATAGGGGTAGCAGGGGGGCATAGGGCCTATGGGGCTTATAGGGCTTATAGGGCTTATAGGCCACTCCCTAAGCTCCCTAAATAATTTTGAATTTTGAATTTTGAATTTTGAATTTGTCACTTCCCCATCAGGTAGTCGGCTACGGCTTGGTAGGCGGGCAGTGAGATGGGGTCGTTCAGGGTGTTGGAGGCGTTGGGGTTGTGGGCCACGCGGACGATGACCATCTCGGCTGTGGGGTCGATGTAGATTGCTTGGCCGTGTACGCCACGCGCCATAAATGCGCCATTGGCGTTGTTTGTTACCCACCACATATTGCGGTAGCTCCAACCGGGGAGTTTGGCCGCATACTCCGAGGCCTCAAAGGGGGCTTTGTCGCCACCGAAACGTATGTCGCTGACCACCTCGCGAGGGATAATCTGACGGCCACGCCAACGTCCTTCGCAACGCATCATCTCGCCAAAGCGGGCCAAATCTCTCAGTGCGGCATTAAGTCCTCCGCCCGCAAAGGCTGTGCCTGTGGCATCTACCTGATAGTAGGCATCTTGCTCCATACCCATCTTGCTCCACACTCTCTGGCGTAGTTGTTCGGCCATAGGTGCGCCACCAACCCTTTCGACAATCCAGCCCAGCACGTCGGTATTGACTGTGCGATAGGCAAATGCTTGTCCGTGAGCGAGGTTGCTGGGTTGTACGGTGGCCAAAAAGTCGTGGTAGCCTTGGGGTGTGCCTTGTGGGTGCTCAACTAAGGCGTTGCCTGCTTGGGAGAAGGCCCACACCTCGGCATTGGGGTCGGTGTAGTCCTCGGAGTAGTCTATGGCGGTGGTCATATCCATCACCTGACGCACTGTGGCCGAGCCAAATCCGCTTGTGGCCAGCTCGGGCAGGTAGTAGCTCACTCTCATCGAGGGGTCTATCTTGCCCTCGGCAACGAGTGTGGCTGCCAGAGTGCCGGTAAACGACTTGGTGACGCTCATCAGGGCGTGGAGGCTCTCGGAGTTCATCTGGCCGAAGTAGCGTTCATAAACGATTTTGCCTCTGTGGAGGATTATCACACCGTCGGCGAAGTTGTTTTCGAGGCTCTCGCGCCAACTCATACGCACTGTGCCACCTGTGGGGAGGAAGGTGATGCGGTCGATATTCTCCTCGTCAAGACGATAGCGAAACGAGCTAAGCGGGGTGGCGTTGCCACGAGGTACATTGGTCGTGGGCATAAATTCGCGCATCCTGAGAACGCTGTTGGGGAGAGCTTCGGAGGTGAAGAAGCTGCCGTCGCGGGCGTTGCCACGAGGTGTTTGTGCATAGAGTGTTGGAACGAGGCTCATAGTTGCAATGAGTGTGAAAAGATGTGTTGTTCGGATGATTTTCATAGCATTTACAAATTAGTATTTTGCCCTGTCGGGGGGGTATGTTAGCTATGCATATAACGTACCATTTTGCCATTTAGTTTGTCTAATCTCTCTAAAAAGAGAGAAATGTGTTAAAAAAAATGGTGGTAAGAGGTGCGAGAGTTCATAATCAGAAAAAAATAGATATATTTGTGGCCAAATTGACAAACCTAAAATACACTTAATTTTTTATCGCAAATGAAATTTTTGAAAACTATTTTGGTGGCGGTGGTTGCCCTCTTCTCGACTACTCTTGTAGCTCAGGAGCCCACAACCGGTACTAAGTGGAGCGCAGAGGTTGAGAACCTCGGCGAAGGCTACTACAACATCAACGTAACGGCACAAGTGCCCGAGAATCTCCACATCTATGCAATGGGAGAGCTTGGTGGTTACAACCCCACCATCATCACTTTCGCTTCGGAGAACATCTCTCTGGAAGGCGAGACAACTCCTTCGCGTGAGCCCCACAAGTATTTCGACGACATCTTTATGATCGATATGGGCGACTACGCCGGCGAGGTTACTTTCACTCAGAAGGTGGCTGCTTTGAAGAAGAACGCCAAGGTTGCTATCACCATCGAGTGGCAGGAGTGCTCCGACGAGAACTGCTATATGGGTGAGCAGGAGTTGGAGGTTAAACTTGGCAAGCAGACTGCCGAGGTTGTTGCTCCCGCAGCAGAGGAGAGTGGCAACAGTGGCAACTTCTGGGCTATGATTATCGAGGCTATCATCTGGGGCTTTGCAGCTCTTCTGACTCCTTGTGTGTTCCCAATGGTGCCTATGACCGTTTCGTTCTTTATGAAGGGTTCGGACAACAAAGCAAGGGCTAAGTTCCGTGCAATTATGTATGGCGTATTTATCGTTGCGCTCTACACCTTGCCTATTGCTGCTCTGATTATCATCACTCGCGTTGTGGGTGGCGACGCTGTTACGGCCGACATCTTCAACTGGCTTGCTACACACTGGCTGCCCAATATCATCTTCTTCATCGTATTTATGATTTTCGCTGCTTCGTTCTTTGGCGCATTCGAGATTGTATTGCCCTCGAAACTTGTCAATAAGAGCGACGAGAATGTCGATAAGAAGAAGGGTCTGGGCGGTGTATTCTTCTTGGCTTTGACCCTCGTGTTGGTTAGCTTCTCCTGCACTGGCCCCATCGTAGGTTCGGTACTTATCAAGGCTACTCAGGGTGAGGTTTGGACTCCTATCTTTGCTATGATGGCCTTCTCGTTGGCCTTTGCACTTCCCTTTGTGTTGTGTGCATTGTTCCCCGGCCTGCTCAGCAAGATGCCCAAGAGCGGTGGCTGGCTCAACTCGGTTAAGGTTGTGCTTGGTTTCGTTGAGGTAGCTCTGGGTCTGAAATTCCTCTCGACTGCCGATCAGGTTTACCACTGGGGTCTGTTGGATAGGGAGATTTACCTTGCCATTTGGATTGTATGCTTCACTCTGCTTGGTTTCTACCTCTTGGGCAAGCTTAAATTCAAACACGACTCGGAGGTTAAGTATGTTTCGACCTTCCGCTTGTTTGCTGCCATTGGCGTATTTGCCTTTGTAGTTTATATGATTCCCGGTATGTGGGGTGCTCCTTTGAAGGGTCTTTCGGGCTACCTGCCTCCTATGCAGACTCAGGATTTTGTTATGGGTAGTGGCTCGGCTACTGCTGCTGCCGATAGCGAGGCTTCTGCTCCCACCACTGTTAAGTATGGCGACTTCCTCGAATTGCCCCTCGGCTTGGATGGCTTCTTCGACTTGGAGGAGGCTAAGGCCTACGCTGCCAAAGTTGGCAAACCCATCTTCCTCGACTTCACTGGTCACGGCTGTGTAAACTGCCGCGAGATGGAGGCAAGGGTATGGAGCGACCCTGCTGTTAAGGCTAAGCTCGAAAACGACTTTGTTATCTGCGCTCTCTATGTCGATGACAAGAAGCAGGTGGCTAAGGAGGATTGGGTGACTTCTGCCAACGGCAAGGTGCTGAAAACTCTGGGCAAAATCAACTCTGCTTTTGCTTTGGAGCAGTTTGGCGCAAATGCTCAGCCCCACTATGTGATTCTCGACGCTGATGGCAAGCAGCTGGGCGACGCTCGTGGCTACAACCTCGATGTTGCAGCTTTCGTTGAGTGGATGGACGGCGGTATTGCCGAGTTCAACAAATAGTAGCATCAGGACGAGTCCTGTTTTGTGGGGGGGGTGCTCCACAAGTGTCTAACGTCTAACGTCTAAGGTCAAACGACCTAAGTCAAATACTTTCAACTTAAACTCGGGTATTAAAAAAGATACCCGAGTTTTTTTGTGGCAGGGGTAGCAGGGGTTATAGGGCATATAGGGCTTATAGGCCACTCCCTAAATTCCCTAACCTCACTAAATTCCCTAAACTCCCTAACCTTCCTTTCTCAGTAGTAAATGGGTTGCCCCGCAAAGGGCAACCCATTTGTCGTTGTTTTATGATGCTTTGTTCTTTTGGGGGGCTTTTTTGCGTGAGGGCGATGTGGCCACCCAACCAAAGAGGAGTATGGCGGCGGTGGCTATCAGACCGGTGTAGTTGCCCTGGTAGTCGGGGGCGATGGCTATGCTCGACTGCAAGAGCTCGACATTGTGGTGGAGGGCCGAGGGGGCGATTGAGCCACCTTCGAGTGTCCTCTCTATGGCCCAGTTCATACCGTCGGGGCTCTCGGAGGCCACCAATGTGAGCACTCCTCCAATGAGTAGGGCGCAGATGGCAAAGGTGCTGTAAGTGCCTCCGAAGTTGGCTCTGAGGTGTTTGGTGGGGGTGTAGTACAGCTCCAATGTTGTGGGCTCACGCTTGGCCACAATAGCCACCACAAGGCCTGTTATAGCTCCCTCACACAAGCCAATGAGCAGATGAATGGGGAGCATATTGGCAAAGAAGGTGGCCATCGGGAGGGCCGAGATGTTCGATAGTGCGCTCTCTATCACCACAGCCGTAGCTCCCAGCGCAATGGCTACGGTGGAGCTGACCAATGAGGCAACAAATAGTCGCGCGGGCGAAGCGCCACTACCACGAGCAATGGGCCTAAATAGGAGCGGATAGACCACCAACGCACCTATGGCTGCCATATTGACTATGTTCCAACCGAGCGTTAGGAGTCCGCCGTCGGCAAAGAGCAACGATTGGAGTGTCAGCACTCCTGCGAGGGTGAGAAATCCGAGCCACGGGCCGAGCAGTGCGGCCAGTAGCACCCCTCCAACCAAGTGGCCACTGCAACCTATGGTGGCGAGGGGGAAGTTGAACATTTGACAAGCAAAGATAAATGCACCCAAAGCTCCCACAAGGGGCAACTTTTCGCGCGTAGAGTCCTGCTTGCTTGCTTTGCTGATGGCCACCGCAATGAGTGCTATGGCCACCACACCACCGACGATAGCCATCGTTGGCGATGTGAGATGATTAGGTGTGTGCATAACAGTGTGTTTAGTGTAAGTGTGTATGAAAAATTGGTGAAAGTCGTATTCCTATGCCCTGCTCTCGGCCTTGGGCTTGTGCCAGTGGGAGTGGTCGGGAGGAGAGCTTGGAGTGGCGGTGTGGTGCGAGCCAATGGCAATGCGGGGCAGCAGAAAGAGCCACGTCGTAAGACAGAACGGGGCTGTCAGTGCGGGCAGGCCCAGTGGCTCCAAGAAGATGTTGGTTGCCCCCTGCACAAAGATTGTCGCCAGAGTGCCCAGTAGTGCCCAGAGTGTGCTCCCCGGCGAGGCGGGATAGAAGACTGCGCCCAGAGCTATGGCTGTCAGTGCGGGCGAGAATCCGTAGAGTCCCGATTCCACTGCCACAGTCGAGCCACCCATCCATATAGCCCCATAAGTGCCTATGGCCGAGCCTATGAATGCCCATAGTGCTGCCCTCGGAGAGCTAACCAGTAGTCCCACAAGGAAGAGGGCTCCCGACACCCACGAATCTTGCAACATTATTTGCCCTATACCCCTCAGAGGCCACTCCACCGCCTCCCACACCGACGTGGGCGCGGTGGCGGCCCAGTCGCTCAGGTGTATGGCTGGTAGCATTGGGTGCGATAGAGCCACCCCGTCAAGCCCTGCAAATATGCGTGAGGAGGCCAAAAAGAGCCAACTGCATAGCACAAAGGGGAATGTTAGGGAGTTGATGCCGTGAGCCGAGGAGATGTTGTTGAGGCCTGTGCGCACCCAAGTGGTCATTGCCGAAGAGAGTACAAGGGCCACCCACGTCACGGGGCTGCTTCGGAGGAATGTGAGGATGGCTATGCCCATCAGCGTGCCATTGAATCCCCAGAGTCCCACTTCGCCCTCGTCGTGTGGCAGGCCGAGGATGTAGCCCGTAAGTGTGGCCACCACAAGGCCCACCACCGCCCCCAGAGCCACCTCGACGTGCCCCGAGGTCACTGCACCCCAGAGGATGCCTGCCAAGAATAGCACGCCAGTGGTGGCACTTGGTTGAAACATTATCTGTGCCGGGCCCGATAGTAGAGCCATTGCTGTCTTTTTCATAGTGTTTTTTGTGAGTGTGTTGTTGTTTTGGTTGCCTATCGCCACGCAAACTCTGGTGGCATACCCACCCCTTTAATCTCTCTGCGAGCAGCCGAGGCTATCGTGCGTAGTGTTGTGAGGAGTCTTTCAGAGGAGTTGCCTGCCACCCCCACAACCACTCCGCAATGGTCGGCCAGCAGGGCCACGCTCACCCTCAGGTCGTGGCCGAGGGTGGGGTGGAGAGCCTCGTAGAGAGAGCTAATCTTGGGCGGAGGAGCTACAATAAGTAGCGAGCCAAAGTGACTCAATCGGCCCATCAACGCCCACTGCTCGGGCGAGCGCACCGCAGGAGTGATACGCAGCGACTGACGTGTCACCACACGGCCCGAGGGGTGGCAGACCACTTGCGAGAGTTGGAGCTGTCGGAAGTCGAAGTACTCGTTGTGGTGCTTGCGTCCGCAGGCCACCACCTCGCCATAGAGGAGCGACGCATTGGGGGCGATGATTATTTCGGTTGTGGCCTTGTAGGAGGCCTCGCGCGAGGGAATCAGGGGCAGGGGCAGCCATTCGAGGTAGGCCTCCTCGTCGAGCCTGATGGTTTGACGTAGCTCGGCCTCCTCGCCTTGCTCCATTGAGGCCACTATGGTGGCAGCACCGGTGGATATGTGGGCCATAGCCCCCTTGCCAAGCTCCACCTCCACCCGATAGCGGTCGCCTTGCACCACCGGCCCGCCCGAAGAGAGCATATAGACGGTGGCCATATTGGGCAACTGCTCGTCAAAGTAGAGGGCCTGCTGCACCACCATAGGCACACGTCGGTGGAGGTGGTGGAGCGTGGTGCGCCCTGCGCTGTCGAGCCGAAATCCCAGCTCAACTACTCCATATTTTCCTCTTGTGGTAGTCATCGTGCGGTGTTGCTTTTGTCGAAGAGTGCCATCTGGCCAATAAGACCCAAGAGGGTGTCGATGCCCTCGCCCGTAAAGCAGTTGGTCATAACAAAGGGCTTCTCTCCACGCATCAGACGTGAGTCGTGCTCCATAACCTGCAAGTCGGCGTGGACATAGGGTGCGAGGTCTATCTTGTTGATAACCAGTATGTCGCTGTGCGATATGCCCGGCCCGTCTTTGCGGGGTATCTTGTCGCCTGCGGCCACGTCGATGACGTAGATGAAAAAATCGACCAGTGCGGGCGAAAAGGTGAGTGTGAGGTTGTCGCCTCCCGATTCGATGAAGAGTATGTCGGTGTCGGGAAAACGCTCCTCCATCTCCTCCACCGCTGCCAAATTCATCGAGGGGTCTTCGCGCACGGCTGTGTGGGGGCAAGCGCCCGTCTCCACACCCACAATGCGCTCCTCGGCCAATGTGCCACGCAGTATGCGCCTGACGTGCTGTGCGTCCTCGGTGGTTACGATGTCGTTGGTGACGATTACAACGCTCAGTCCTTCGGCCAGAAGTCGAGGTGTGAGTGTTTCGATGAGAGCCGTTTTGCCCGACCCGACAGGGCCTCCAATGCCTATGCGGCAGGTGTTTTTGTGGTAGTGGTGTTGCATCTGTGTTGGTTGTGGTGCTAATTCATAAATAGTCGGCCCGACCCCTTCTCGTGGAGCGAGGTGGCCAGTGAGAGCGAGGGCGACCACGAGGTCATATCTTCTATGGTTAGCTCCCCGTAGTTGTTGTAGAGCCTCTCACACAGAGGGGCCAACTTGTGGAGAATGCGCTGAGTGTCGAAGTGTGTGATGCGCATCAGCCTCAGTGCTGCCGAGAGTATGGTCTGCGCCACGCCATAGAGGTGGGCGGCATAGAGCCCGCGCTCCTCAACGGCCAGAGTCAAACCCGCAATGGCTTGTGCTATGGGGTAGCTGCCGGGGGTGCGCTCGTGTCTAATCCAGTCGTAGAAGTCGTTGCTCAGAGGGGTGGGGGCAATCGAGCGGACGAGGTCGGCAAGGCGGTGGCCCATACGTAGTGTCATCGAGCGCTGTTCGATGGCCGACTTGTAGCTCATAAGCCTCTGGTCGGCCTCCCTGAGCCTTGCGTAGTCGCCCCTCTCGCCACTCCTGAAAGCCTCCAAGAGAGCAATGCAGTCACACTCGGCTGCCCCATAGAGTGCCCCTATGGTGTACTCTTCAAGCTCCCCCAGAGATGTAACCATACCCGACTCCACAGCCCCTTCAAGCCCCAACGAGAAGCTGAACGACCCAACGGGCAGTGTGCTGTCGGCAAGCTGTGCCAGACCAAATAGCGAGAGCAGTGTGGTGGTATCGTTAGACATACTCCTCTATTGTGTGGATGTTGTTGGTGTGGCGGTGGGAGTTGTGAGTGTTGTTGGGCGAGGTTGAGCCAAAGAGCGTGCGTATCTCGGTGGGAGTGAGATAGGGTATAAGCTCGCTGCCGGGGCGGAAGTTAAACTCCAACCCCTCGAAATTGTAGGTGCGCAAGACGCTGAGCATAACCTTCCTATCGACAGCCAGAGGCACAAGCAGCGAGTTGCCCCTAAGCAGTGCGGCCCAGTGCTGATTGCCAATGGCGTGCCCCAGCTCAATAGCCAGAGCCATAGCCTCGTTGTGGCCTCGTCGCTCCAACGACGAGAGGTCTATTACCATCACATCGCCCAGTTTGAGCTTCACTACCGAGGCGCAGTTTGCCTCGGGCGAGAAGTCGATGATGTCGCCATCGGAGAGCTTGTGCCCTCGCTCAAAGGCCATTGCATAGGTCTTGCCACTTGCACCAACGGCCAGCAGACGACTCTTTTGTGCGTTCCACCCGTCAAGCTCGATGTAGTCAATTTGAGCTCCTTGTAGGCGCTCGGCCCACTCGGGCGAGTGGCTGTTGCCAATAACTTTTCTATATACTTCCATCTCTTTTTTCCAATGATATTGTTGATTTATCCCTACGAAAACCAGTAGAGCTGTGCTAAGGGGAGTGTTTCGGCAGGGGTAAGTTCCACCACCTTGCCATCGACACTCACGCGGAAAGTTTCGGGATTGACCTCAATCTCGGGTGTATTGCCATTGAGTACCATATCCGCTTTGGTGAGCGAGCGTGTCTGCTCAACGGCCATCACGTTGCGCCTCAGCGAGAGCCTCTCCTTTATGCCACAGCAGAGTGCGGCCTTCGACACGAAAGTCCAGCAGGTGGTGCTGAGCGCACTGCCGTATGCGCCAAACATTGGTCGGTAGAGGATTGGCTGCGGGGTGGGGAGCGAGGCATTCGCATCGCCCATAATCGACCAGCTAATCATTCCGCCCTTGATGACCATCTTGGGCTTTGCGCCAAACATAGCAGGCTCCCACAACACCAAGTCGGCCACCTTGCCCACCTCCACCGAGCCGAAATCTTTGGCTATACCAAAGGTGCGAGCAGGGTTGATAGTCACTTTGGCAATGTAGCGCCTAAGGCGGAAGTTGTCGTTGTCTGGTGCATCTTCGGCGAGTCGGCCAACTCTGTTTTTCATATAGCAGGCCATCTGCACAGCCCTCATATAGTTTTCGCCCACACGACCCATAGCCTGCGAGTCGGATGAAATCATCGACAGCACGCCAAGGTCGTGGAGCATATTCTCGGCCGCCTGAGTATCGGGCCTAACACGACTCTCGGCAAAGGCAACGTCGGAGGGAATCTTGGGGTTGAGGTTGTGGCATACCATAATCATATCGAATAGCTCGGCCTGAGAGTTTATGCCATAGGGGAGTGTGGGGTTGGTCGAGGAGGGGAGAACGTTCCGCTCGGCGGCCACACGCAACAGGTCGGGTGCGTGGCCTCCACCAGCGCCTTCGGTGTGGTAGGTGTGGATTGTGCGCCCATCGAAGGCGGCAATAGTATCCTCCACAAAACCACCCTCATTGAGAGTGTCGGTGTGAATTGCTACCTGCACGTCGTATTGGTCGGCCACCCTGAGTGCGGTGTCGATGGCTTTGGGTGTTGAGCCCCAGTCCTCGTGGATTTTCAGACCCATAACACCCTTTTCTATCTGCTCCGCTATGGGGGCTTCGGTTGAGCAGTTGCCCTTGCCCAGAAAACCAATGTTGATGGGTATCGACTCCACACTGCGGAGCATTGTTTCGATGTTCCAGTTGCCCGAGGTGATGGTTGTGCCGTTAGTGCCGTCTGTTGGGCCAATGCCACCGCCAATGAGTGTTGTTATGCCTCCCGAGAGGGCTGTTTCGGCCTGCTGGGGCGAGATGACGTGAACGTGTCCGTCGATGCCTCCGGCTGTGAGTATGAGGTGTTCGCCGCTTATGGCATCGGTGGCAGCGCCGGTAATCATACCGGGCGTTACGCCATCCATAATGTTCGGATTGCCCGACTTGCCAATGCCTGCAATGCGCCCATCTTTTATTCCCACGTCGGCCTTCACCACGCCCAATATGGCGTCGATGATGGTGACGTTGGTTATCACAAGGTCGAGTGCTCCTTGCGAAGAGGTTGTGGTGTTGTCTAAGGCCATACCGTCGCGGAGGGTTTTGCCACCGCCATAGATTACCTCGTCGCCATAGGGGCCACGAAGGTCGCGCTCTATCTCCACCCAGAGGTCGGTGTTGGCCAGACGTATTTTATCGCCCACCGTTGGGCCATAGAGGTCGTTGTATTGTTTGCGTGAAATGGTTGCCATTGTCTTTTGATTGTTGTGTGGAATTATTCTGTTTTGGTTGTGAGGTAGCCACGTTTGTGGAGTTTGCGGAGAGCTTTTTGGTGGGTGGGGGCATAGCTGAGCGAGGTGTTTGCCGAGCCGCCCACCAGTCCGCCAAATCCAATAACTCGCCTCTTGCCGCCATAGGGCACAACCTCTACACTCTTCTCCTCGCCCGGCTCAAAACGTATGGCTGTGGTGGCAGGGATGTTCAGATGACAGCCAAAGGCTTTGTCGCGCTCGAAGTCGAGTGAGCGATTCACCTCGAAGAAGTGGAAGTGTGAGCCCACCTGTATGGGCCTGTCGCCTGTGTTGCGTACTTTCAGTAGTGTCACTTTGCGCCCTGCGTTGAGGGTTATCTCGCCCGAGGCAAACTCTATCGCCCCAATGGGACAGTTGGTTGTTTTTGACTTCTTTTCCATTTTATCATACGTTATTTAATGGGGTTGTGGATGCTCACAAGGCGTGAGCCATCGGTAAATACGGCCTCCACTTGCAGGAGTCCAATCATCTCGGCCACCCCTTCCATCACGTCGTCACGAGTGAGCAGTTTGGTGGCATCGGTCATAACCTGCTCCACATCTTTGCCTGCTCTTGCTCCTTCGAGGGCTTTTGAGGTGATGTAGGCCACAGCTTCGGGATGGTTGAGTTTAAGCCCTTGGGCTTTGCGCCTTTCGGCAATCATTCCCATTGTTAGTAATAGGAGTTTTTCTTGTTCTTTTGGTGTTAAATGCATAGTTAGGTATGTTATATAAATTAGTTAGTTTGTATTGGAAGAGTTTTATATTTCGGTCGCTTTTGAATTTCTTTCGGCACCTACCTCATCTTCGCTCGGTTACAATGTCCGCGCATTGCGCCCTCGCGAGAGAGTGAGGTATCTGACTCGAAATAAAATTCAAAATCGCCTCGACCTAATTTATATAACCTCCCTTTATTGTTTGTATCTTTGCCTTGTTGTTTGTTGAGAGTGAGGCCCTCGCAGGTTATCTGTTGTGCGGCGAGTGCGCCTGGGTATTGGATTGTGCAAAACTCTTGCCAAGCTGTCGCGCTTAGGGCATAATTATTGCGACCACCAAGGAGAACTTTATTAATCTTTTGATAGCTATGATAAAACTTATGTTAATTGCAGGGTGCGGCGGTTTTGCCGGCACTTGCCTACGATTTCTCACAGGTCGTCTGTGTGACCACATCCACTTGGGAGGTTTCCCTCTGGGAACATTTGCAGTAAATGTTGTTGGTAGTTTCTTGATTGGCCTACTGTTTGGCTTTGCCGAGAGCCGAGGGGTGTTGTCGTCATCTATGAGTGCATTGCTCATTACGGGTTTTTGTGGCGGTTTTACCACCTTCTCCACCTTTGCCGACGACATCTATCTGTTGCTCCAACGAGGCCAGTGGCTACACTTCGGCCTTTATGTAGCCCTCAGCCTTGTTGTGGGTGTGTTGCTTGTTTGGGCTGGTCGCTCAATGGTAAGGTAGCAAAACAAAGCTGGTGCTGGCTAAATGGCCAGCACCAACTTCATCATAGCTATTGTGAATTTGCCCCGTTGGGCATAGACGCGGTGGAGGGCGGGTTGGAGTGTGAGTTGCTGCCAAGTGTAGGCCCAAGTTAGCTCCAACTTGGTTTCGTAGCCACCCTTGTAGAGCCCTCGGCCCAACATCAGTCCCAAGTAGTCGCTCTTGGCAAAGGGTGCTCGGCATACAACGGCCAGAGCGCCATAGAGGTCGCAGTCGCTCTGTGGGGCCCAACCACCGTGAACTATTAGTTCCAGACTGCGGGGCGAGTGGTGGTCGAGCCACAAGGGTTGCTCGGCCAGTAGCCACAGCGAGGCTCGGCGTGATTTGTGACTACCTCCACGTGCCAACTCCGAGGCTGTGGGGGCGTAGCCGAAGGTTGCACCAAGCGAGTAGTTGCCCACATAGCTCCCCTCTTTACCCTTGTAGTTTACCTGTCCAATGGAGAATATGCCGTCGCGCCCAATGTTGAGCCTAAATAGGTCGCTCCACTTGTCGGAGGCCACACCGTCGTAGATGGAGGCTTTGATGTTCCAGTGGGGTGAAGGATGCCACTCGGCGTGGAGCGACATAGCCGAATTGGGTGCGTCGGCCACAACAAAGTTGGTGGCAATAGATGGAAACAGACCATTCTCTGCCGAGGTAAATATGGAGTTCCATGGCGAGGTGAAGTAGTCTTTGCCTAAGTTGCGTATGCCCACAAAGAGTCGCCAGCGCCCTTCGTCGAGGTGTTGTCCCACCCCCATAGCCATAAGCGCCAACGTCGAAGGGCTATCCTCAATTGCCGAGAAGAGGTGGAGGTTGTCGGCCACACCGCTCTTGCCCAACTCTTGGCGGAGGTTGGCCACAGCCAGAAGGTCTATTGTAAAGTGGCCCTCAGTCCATAGGGCAAAGTCGTAGTCCACACCGAGCAGGCTGACCCAGTTGGCTATGCCTGTTGTGGTGTTCCAAAGTCCCTCGGTGGTGAGTGTTACAGAGGGGTGGTCGGTGGCTTCCGATAGGGTTTGTGCCTCCAACGATGCGGGGCAGATTGTGGTGGCCCAAAGTAGGAGCGCAACAAGTCTGGTGGAGTATCTTTCCATAGAGAAAAACGGATTTTGTAAAATGAAACCTTTGTGTAGGCTCTTTTTTTACAAAATCCGTTCCAATAATGAGTGGCCTACCGGCCACTATCCTTGCGAGGCTTAGAAAAATCAGCTCCTTAGAAACTAATCTTCACACCCAAGTAGGCACTGCGGGGTTGCAGAGGGCCATAGACGTAGCCCGAGTCGCGGTCGGCACCCTTGTCGAAGTCGCTCTGGTAGGAGTTGAAAATGTTTTTCATACCGCCGAAAAGCTCCAAGTTGGCATCGGTGTAGAGCTTGATGTTGTAGCCCACGCGCACGCCTGCATCGAAGAAACTCTTGGTCTGCACGGCAGTGTCGGCCTCGATGTAGCCTGCGTAGTGCTGTACGAGCATCGAGCCGGTGTAGTTACCCGTCAGGTTGAGCGAGAGGTTTTTGATGGGTTTAAGCATCAGCGTCAGGTAACCGTAGTGGTCGGGAGTGCGGAACATCCTAATCTCGGCCTCGGCTGTTTCGCTCCACTGCTCGGCCTCGGCATAGCGGCTACGCTGTATGGTCAGTCCGCCCTGCAACTCGCAGTTGTAGCCAAACATAGCCCTACCCTCAATGTTGAATCCCTCGACAGTTGCACCCGAGCCGTTGTAGCGCTCCTGCAAGGCAACGCCCTTGTCGTCGTGGCCAATCTCGCGCAGAGCAAACACGTCGTGCAGCTCGGTGTGGAACATCTCGGCAATGATGTTGAGGGCCATATTGTCAAACGATTTGGCATACTCCACCGATGCACTCACCGAGGTGGAACGCTCCTCTCGGAGGTCGTCGGCCAGCTGGATGCGTGTGCGCTCGCCACCAACAATGGCTATGTGGAGGTCTTCGTCGTAGGCCTGAGGAGCACGATAGCCACCCGCATAGCTCAGTCGGAAACTCCAATCCTCGGTGGGGTTGTAGCGGAGGTTGATGCGGGGCGAGAATATGGGCGAGTCGATGAGGTTGTGCTTGTCGAGGCGACCACCAATGAGCAACGAAACGGACTTGTTCTTCCACTCATTCTGGAAGTAAGCGCCATAGATGTTGGTCTTTTGGAGGGTGTTGATGTCGTAACCCACCGAGGTGTCGTGGAGGAAGTTGTAGCTCCACTCCGAGCCTACGGTAAACTCCGAAGGCATAAAGATAAGGTGGTCGAACTCGTGGATGTATTGCACACCGGCCGAGGCTGTCAGGTCGTCGGTGTGACCATAGGCGTTGGGGTCTTTGTAAGCACCATAGTAGCTCTTGCGAGCGGTGTTCTGGAACGAGGCATAGACGTTGGTGCGGTTGGTGTGGGTGGGGTCCGACCAGTCAAACGAGATGCTACCGCCATCGATGGTGTGGTCGGCCATCTCACACACCATAGCCTCGTGCTGGGGCAGGTCGAGGTTGTCGCCACCCCTGCGGTAGTCTTTGATGCGGTGATACTGTGCTGTGATGCGCGAGTAGGGCCCTGTGCGGAAGAAGCTCCTCATACCCAGCGCCTCGGTGTTGGTTTGGAGTATCTCGGTGAAGCCGTCGCCATCGTGGTCGTAGCCGTCGCCGGTGCGACTCTGGGCAAAGACGCTGATGGCTGCCTTGCGGCTGGCCGACACGAGCGAGGCGTTGAGGGTTGTGGCATTCTCAATAGCGCCCGTAAGACCTATGGAGGTGGTTGTGTGCGACATCTCGGCCATACTCAGGCGAGGCTCTTTGGTGATGACATTGATAGTGCCACCAATGGCGCTCGAACCGTAGAGTGCCGAGCCTCCGCCACGCATAACCTCCACACGCTCAATCATATTGGCAGGAATCTGCTCCAAACCATAGACACCCGTCAGCGATGAGAACAGAGGGTGGGAATCGACCAAAATCTGGGAGTACTTGCCGTCGAGGCCGTTGATTCTCACTTGTGGGAAACCGCAGTTCTGACAAGTGTTCTCCACCCTCACACCGGGCTGAAACGTCAGACCACCGCTGAGCGAGGTTGAGGCCACGCGGTCGAACATCTCCGACGAGATGACACTCACCAGCGAGGGGGCTTCCTGTTTGAGCCTCTCGCTGCGACTACTCGACACCACCACTTGGTCGAGCATAAGTGCTTGGGGGCGGATGGCAAAATCCACTTCGAGAGTGTGACCCTCCCTGATGTGGACACTCTTCTCGGCCCTCTCGTAGCCAATGGTCTCCACCTCCAAGATGTAGTCACCGGGGCGAAGGTTGCGCAGCAGGAAGTGACCCGTAGCGTCGGTGACAGTGCCTACGGGAGTACCTTTGAGCACAACGGTCACATAGGCCAAGTGTTCGCCGGTGTCGGCATCGACAACGTGGCCGAAGATGTGTGCATCGGTGGGGGTTTGCGATAGGGGCGATGTTGGGGGATTGGTCGCCAGCATACTAAGGGTGCTTGCCCAAAGCAGGGCCGCCAGTAGCGTGATTCTCTTTACCATACTATACTATTCTTATTATAATTATTATTTATACTATTTGCTTAATGTTTGATTTGCGATGCAAAAGTATGGCGAAGAGAAAAGAAATTCAATACCCTATTTTTGTGTTTTTTGCGGCCCAAAACAAAAAGAGGGTAGCGCCCTATGCGCCACCCTCTAATCAATCGTAGGTATTGAGTATGCTATTTCACTGCAACGCAGTCAATCTCAACAAGTGCGCCTTTGGGCAGGGCAGCCACCTCGTAGCAGATGCGAGCGGGCTTGTCGCCAGTGAAATACTCGGCATAAACAGCGTTCATTGCACCGAAGTCGGAGATGTGCTGCAACAGTACGGTGGTCTTAACAACATCGTTGAAGGTGTAGCCCCCCTCGCGGAGAATAGCACCAAGGTTGTCGAGCGACTGACGGGTTTGAGCCTCAATGCCTTCGGGCATCTCGCCAGTGGCGGGAACAAGAGGAAGCTGACCAGATGCGTAGAGAGCACCACCGGCCTCAATAGCCTGCGAATAAGGGCCTACGGCTGCGGGAGCCTCGGGCGAGCAAATAATACGTTTCATAGAAAAAAGTTTGTTTTGATGTTTTGTTTGTTGGTTTTCTGAAAATTCTTGGCACAAATTTATATCTTTGTAGGCGAAATAACAAATTGTCAAACCTTTTTTTAACTATCATTGCCGACTATGAAAAAATCACTCTCCCTGCTGATTGTGGGCCTCTCGGCCCTCTTGGCCACCTCGTGCTGTCCTTGCCGCAAGGCCTCACATAAAGTACACCAACCTCTGCTGGCCACCACTTGGGTGCTGGTGCAGATGGATGGGCAAAATGTAACCTCGGCCACCTCTTCGTCCGAAGGCGCACGCCTAATCCTCGGTGACGATGGCTCGTTTGGCGGCTATGGCGGTTGCAACTCTATGGGCGGACAATATAAGATGACCCCCTCGGAGGCCCGCTCGCAGAAGGATGTGGCCGGCACAATCGAGTTTGGCGACATCTTCTCCACCAAACGTATGTGCCCCAACGACGAGTTGGAAATGGCCTTTTTCCGCACCCTGAGCAAGATAGATTCATTTGTTATTGAGGGCGATAAGTTGTTGTTGCTGAGTGGTGGGGAGTTGAGGTTGGTGTTTAGAGCACAGCCATAACTTCTCGGCAGTGCCTTGTGGGCTTATTTTGCACCAACCATCGCCTCGCAAATCCTCACTTACGCCCAGTAAGCTGCGGTTTGCTCGCTCGGCTTGGCACAAAATAATCTCCACAAAACCCAGCCGCAGGACAAGTCCTGTTTTGTTAGGGTGGTGCTCCCGACCGAATGTTCGCTCCACAACCACTCCTCCCCTATGTCAGGGGAGGTGTCGCGTAAGCGACGGAGAGGTTAGTTTTGCGCCTTTGGCTGTGGGTCTAACGTCTAACGACCTAAGGCTTTAAGGGCTTTAAGGGCTTTAAGGGGTTTAGGGGCTTTAAGGTGTTATGGGGCTTATGGGGCTTATAGGGCTTATAGGGCTTATAGGGCTTATAGGCCCTATCCCTAACCTCCCTAAGTTCCCTAACCTCCCTAACCAATTTTGATTTTTTTTCTCCTTCGTGCAACGTTTTGCTATACTTGTGCATCTAATAGAAAAGACTAACCATTCAAACACATTTTTACTCTTATGAAAAAAACGCTTCTCTTTGTTGCATTGGGTGTAGCTTTCGTGGCTGTGTCGCTCTGGGTGTGGCTCTCGCGTGGCCGTAGTGCCAAGGCAGTCAGGGCCAAGTTTCGTCTTGGTGGTGCTCTCTTGTCGCTGGCCGGTTTGGTGGCGTGTGGCCCGGGCTCAAACTCCACCACCTGCTACGAGCCTGCGATTAACTGCTACGACCCTGCACCCGAAAATGTTGTATGGGTAGAAGACTACAACAACTCCACCCCCTATGAGGTGCGCAATGGCGAGGAGATTCCTTTCTGTACCGAATTTGTTGTTGCCGATGAGTTTATTGTGACTGTATTCGACTCTGGCTCGCTCGAACTCCAACGACAAACCTTTGCTGTTGGTGCTACCACACGAGAGTTGATTTTCAAACTCGATGTGGGTGATTATGTGGGTGAGGCCGAGTTGGTTGTATCGACCATCCGAGGCGAACACGATGTTCCACTTTGCGTAATACAGCTCAATGTCGTCGAGTAAGAAACACCACCTGCCATTTGTAGTCTTTGAGCTAACGGATGCCTGCAATCAGGCCTGTAAGTTCTGTTACAACTACTGGAAGGGCGAGGAGGGCCACGCTGCCCCCGAGCCTCCCAAGTTCCGTATGGCGCGTCGCACCCTGAGTCGTCTATTGAAAGAGGCCACCGTAGGTAGTCTTTCGCTCTCGGGAGGCGAGCCTATGCTTATGCCCCACATCCACGACTTGGCTCTGAGGGCGCGTTTTACGGGTGCTAATGTCAATCTGCTGACCAATGGCACACTGCTTGGCGACGACGATGTGGCCATATTCAACGACATTGGCTTGGGCGCTATCCAGATTCCCATACTCGCCACCGACCCCAACCTACACGACTACACCACAGGCCTGAAAGGGTCGTGGCATCGAGCTGTGGGCGCGGCCAAGAGGGTGTGCGCAACCAAGAGCGACTGGCTCGTGCCGGTGCTGATTCTAAGCAAGCTCAATGCCCATCAGTCGGAGGAGTTGCTACGTTTCTACCACAGCGAGTTTGGCGCAAAGAGGGCTATGGTCAATCGCTTCAACATAGGCGGTTTGGGACTGCGCAATGCTGCCGAACTAAACCTCTCGCAGAGGGAACTGAAAGAGCTCTTCGGCAGAGTTGATAGGGTTGCGGGCGAGCTCGGTATGACCATCCAGAGCGGTGTCTGCACTCCCGTCTGTGTGCTCGACCCACTCGACTACCCCAACATACGCTTTTCGCACTGCTCCACCGACCTTTCAACCCGCCCCCTGACTATAAACTATCGTGGCGACGTGAGGTTCTGCAACCACTCGCCCCGAGTGCTCGGCAATATACACCAAACACCTTTGGCCCAGATAATTAGCCAGTCACAAGAGAGTGGCTACTTCGACTCTGTGCCGAGCCGTTGCGAGGGGTGTGGCCTTTGGTCGCGCTGCAAGGGTGGCTGCCGAGCCGCCAGCGAACAATTATACGGTACTTTCGACCAAGTAGATCCCATTCTTTCGGTCTAACGTCTAAGGTCTAACGTCGAACGACCTAAGGCTGGTATAAACTCGGGCCCGATTTTTTTTTACAGGGGTCACAGGGGTCACAGGGGTCACAGGGGTTATGGGGCTTATAGGGCTTATAGGGCTTATAGGGCTTATAGGCCCTATCCCTAAGCTCTCTAAACTCCCTAAATTCTCTAAGCTCCCTAACCCCCCTCTGACAACCTCCAACCACCCCTTTTCTTACTTATTTTCAATAATTTTCAATTTTCAATTTTCAATTTTCAATTTTATTTGTATATTTGCGCGCTTCTTTCCCGCAGGTTAGACCGAGGGGAAGTCTATAAATAAAGTCTAACTTTTTAATAAACAACAAATTAAACTTATGACAAACGAAAAAATGGTTGCAAACGAGAACTTCGATTGGACCGCTTATGAGACCGATGCAGAGCTCTATGGTGAGCTTAGCAAAGAGCAGGTAGCCGCTCAGTACGACGAGTCTGTGCAGAAAGTACAGGTAGGTGAGGTAGTTGAGGGCGTTGTTACCTCCATCAACAAACGTGAGGTTGTTATCAACATTGGCTTCAAATCCGATGCTATCATCCCCGTTACCGAGTTCCGTTACAACCCCGAGCTCGCTATTGGCGAGAAAGTAGAGGTGTATGTAGAGAGCACCGAGGACAAAAAAGGACAGCTTATTCTTTCGCACAAGAAAGCTCGTCAGCTCAAAAGCTGGGATCGCGTTAAGCAGGCTTTGGAGAATGATGAGATTATCAAGGGCTTCATCAAGTGCCGCACTAAGGGCGGTATGATTGTTGACGTATTTGGTATTGAGGCATTCTTGCCCGGTAGCCAGATTGACGTTAAGCCTATCCGCGATTACGATATTTACGTTGAGAAGACTATGGAGTTCAAAGTTGTTAAAATCAACGAGGACTTCCGCAATGTTGTTGTTTCGCACAAAGCTCTCATCGAGGCTGAGCTCGAGCAGCAGAAACAGGAGATTATGTCGCGCTTGGAGAAAGGTCAGATTCTCGAAGGTACTGTTAAGAACATCACTTCCTACGGTGTATTCGTTGACCTTGGTGGCGTAGATGGTCTTATCCACATCACCGACCTCAGCTGGGGCCGCGTAAACAAACCCGAGGAGATTGTTGCTCTCGACCAGAAGATCAACGTTGTTATCCTCGACTTCGACGACCAGAAGAAACGTATCGCTCTTGGTCTGAAACAGCTCACCGCTCATCCTTGGGAGGCTCTGGATGCAGAGTTGAAGGTTGGTGACAAGATCAACGGTAAGGTTGTTATGATGTACGACTACGGCGCATTCGTGGAGGTAGCTCCCGGCGTTGAGGGTCTCATCCACGTTTCGGAGATGTCGTGGAATCAGCACCTCCGCTCCGCACAGGAGTTTATGAAAGTTGGCGACCAGATTGAGGCAGTTATCCTCACCCTCGACCGCGAGGAGAGGAAGATGTCGCTCGGTATCAAACAGCTCACCAGCGATCCTTGGGAGGCTATTGAGGAGCGTTACCCCATCGGCTCGCGCCACACTGCAAAAGTTCGCAACTTCACCAACTTCGGTATCTTTGTTGAGATTGCAGAGGGTATCGACGGCTTGGTACACATCAGCGATTTGAGCTGGACTAAGAAGATTAAACACCCCGCAGAGCTTACTCAGCTTGGTGCAGACATCGACGTTATCGTTCTCGGCATTGACAAAGAGAACCGTCGTTTGAGCCTTGGCCACAAGCAGTTGGAGGAGAACCCCTGGAACGAGTTTGAGGCTCAGTTCGCAGTTGATTCCGTACACGAGGGTAAGGTTATCGAGGTTAACGAGAAAGGCGCTGTTGTAGCTTTGGGCGAGAACGTTGAGGGCTTCGCTTCGGCAAAACAGATTGTTAAGGAGGACGGCACTACCGCCAAAGTAGGCGATGTTCTTCCCTTCAAGGTTATCGAGTTCTCGAAAGTGACCAAACACATCAGCTTGTCGCACACTCGCATCTTCGAGGAGGCAAAACGTGCTGAGGAGAGCGCAGCTAAGGCTGAGCGTCGTGCAGCTGCTGAGGCTACCAAATCGACCGTTAAGAAGATTAACGCTCAGGTAGAGAAGACCACTCTCGGTGACATTGCAGGTTTGGCTGAGTTGAAAGCTAAACTCGAAGCTGAGGAGAAATAGTCGCTCAGTATAGGCACTATTCATAAATAGGGAGTTGCCTCGCCACGTGGCGAGGCAACTTTTTTTGTGCCTAAGGCTGGGGATTTCTGATTTTGATGTTATCTTTGTAGTATGACCTTCAAAGTAACCATACTCGGCTCGGCCAGTGCCAAACCTTCAGCCACCACTCACCCTTCGTCGCAACTGGTGAGTGTCTGTGAGCAACATTTCTTGGTGGATGCGGGCGAGGGTGTGCAGAGTCGCCTTATGCGTGTGGGTGTCAATCCTATGCGTCTTACGGCTGTGTTTATCTCCCACCTTCACGGCGACCACGTCTTCGGCCTCTTCCCAATGATTTCGAGCTTGGGACTTATGGGCCGTCGTCAGCCTCTGCATATCTATGCGCCACGACCTTTCGACGAGATTTTCGACTACCATTGCCGCTATTTCGACACCCAGCTCCCCTACGAGGTGGTGTGGCACGAGGTGCATACCACCGAGCACGAGCTGCTCTTCGAGAACAACGCTGTTGAGGTGTGGAGCATACCTCTGCGCCACCGAGTGCCCACAGCAGGTTTTCTTTTTAAGGAGAAGCCTGCGGGGTTGAATGTCCGCAAGGAGGCCATAGAACGCTATGGGCTTGGCGTTGGCCAGATTACGGCTGCCAAACGAGGCGAGGATGTGGTGCTTGATAGTGGCGAGGTTGTGCCCAATGGCGAGGTGGCCTACGTGCCACGCGAGCCGCGTAGCTATGCCTACCTGAGCGATACGAACTATTCGGGCAAGGCGGTGAGCCTTGTGCGTGGTGTGGACTTGTTGTATCACGAGGCCACCTATGCCGACAGCTTGCGTGCTGAGGCCAAACAGCGAGGCCACTCTACAACGCTCCAAGCGGCCCGAGCAGCCACCGAGAGCGGAGCTAAGAGGTTGATTATTGGCCACTTCTCCTCGCGTTATAAAGACCCCTCTGTGCTGCTCGAAGAGTGCCGCACGGGCTTTGCCGAGAGCTACTTGGCCGAAGAGTATAAGAGTTTTGAGATTGAGATTAAACGTTTAGACGATGAATAAAATTAACATCTTTATTGCAACTGCCCTAACGACGCTCTGCCTGCTGCTGCCCGGTAGGGGCTTGGCGCAGAGTATCAACCGCCACGATGCGGCCCGCTATCGCACAATGAGCCGTGAGGGTGTGTGGAGCGTAGGCCTCGGAATTGAGCCCGTTGTGGGGCTTACTCACCCCATTTCCGAGGGGTTTGCAGGGGGACGATATGGTTGCGCAGGTAGCTTTGGCGTGCGCTTGGAGGGCGGATATTTCGTTGTGGATAATATGCGCCTTTCGGCTACGGTGGGCTATGTTGGCAACGGGTGGAGCGGTGCTTTAAGGTGGAATATCCACGATGCTTGGTGCTCGCTCTCGCAACTGAAACTATCGCTTGGAGCACACTGGCACGAGGGTCGCTGGGACTTTGGCGGAGGTTTGGTGTGGGGACGTAGCAACTTCGCCTACAACGCTGCCAATACTGCCGAAGGGGGCAGAAATGATGAGCGCTACGGGGTAGAGAGCTTCCGCGATAGACGCACGCTGTTGGGCCTGAGCTACGAGGCCTCCTATATGCTGACCCCATTTTTGCGTGTGGGAGGCTCTTATGAGCCTATGGTTGCCCTCGGTGGCGGCTATGCCCACTCATTTGGCCTGAGGATGGTCATCTACCTCCCCTTCACCGACGCAGTGGTCTGCAAGTAGGTGGTTAGTCGTATAGTAAAAGGGTTGTTGCTCGAATAGCAACAACCCTTTTTTGGGTAATGATTGTAAATCCGCAGTTTAGAACTTATAGCCTACGGTGAGGCCGAGGGAGATGAAGCGGCACTCGTCGGCGATGCGGTTGTAGGCGTTGGAGCTAAACTGGTTCATATAGCGCAAATCGAATGTCCACGCCTTATAGTCGGCACCAATCACAGCCACCCAGCCCCAGCGATTGCGGTTCAGCATATCGGCCACCTCGCTCTGGTACTTGTCGTCGGTGTCCTTAAAGGCCGTATTGGCCGATGTATAGACATTGGCCGTTAGGGTAGGGCCGCAGGCAACACGTAGCAGGGTCTTATCGGAGAGTTTGTAGCCACCACCCGCCGTCAGGGGGAAGTTGAAACATCCTGCCGAGGCCGAGCCGCCACCACCAACATAGAAGTCCATCGCCCACGTAGCATCGAGCTGTGCGTAGAGCACAATCTTGGTCTTTTTCAGCGGCAGAATACCGCGTGCGTAACCACCAAACTGCACACCCACATTGGGCGCTCCGAGGAGCTGACTGAGGGCTGTGGTGTTGGTCACAATGTGCTGATAGGGCATCGAGAGGCCCGCTGTTGGGCCAAAGACGAAGTATTGTTGGCGTATCTCTTTGGAGCTCTTGCCACTCTGGGCCACCATAATTGTTGTGGTCGAAATCAGAGCTACGAGTATTGCAATTATCTTTTTCATAGTCGGAAAGTATCCTTGTTGTTCTCTTTCAGTCGGTTTGTTGTGCCGGCCCTGCTATTTGGTTGCTATGCTCCACGAGTGGAAGGGGGTGGGCTGGGTGGTGGTGTTGGCCGAGGCCTTGGTTGCAGCTGCTTCGCTGGGGTAGTTGGTCTCGGAGAACTCCAATGTTTTGCTCTTGGGCATTGAGTCGTAGATACCCACCACAGCACCAGCGGTGGAAGTGCTTGCGTTGAAGTTGCGAATCTCCACACCACACTCGTTGTCGATGCTAAGGAGCAGACCCTGAGCATCTTGCGCAATCTCCTCGGTGGAGAGCACAATGGGGTCGTTGCCCTCAGCGCCAGCACCTCTTAGTCGCAACACTTGTGTGATGGTGCCACCCTCGTAGTTGTAGGCCCAGATGGTGTCGTTCTGGAAGGCGCTCACAGGCTCTTTGAGCTCCCAGAGCTGGTGGTCGTAGTCTGTGCCGTCGAAAGTGAGGGTCTTGGCCTCGGGGTCGTACTGGCCCACAAGGCGAGGACGATTAAGACCAAACCAACCGCTTGCAACATACTCATACTTACCCACTTTGCTCAGCGACAAGTAGAACTGACCCTTCTGCTCGCGGGTAGCGTCGGCGGGAGCGTCGTAGGTGGTGTCGTAGTAGCCGGTGCGGATGCGAGGAGCTTTCTCGTCATCGACAATGGTCACAATGGTGGATGTTATAGAGCCCTTCTCGGAGCCATCCACTTTTGTCAGACGAAATTCGAGTGTTATTGTTTCGTTTTGCAGATAGTCGTTGTCGTGGCAATCGAAGAGTACCCTTTGGTTGTAGTTGGCATAGGTCACTTCCACGTTTTCGATTGTGGCGGTGCGGGGGCTTGTTTGCGTTATGGTGTAGCTCTTGTCGGTGGTGTTGAAAGTGAGTACATCGTCGAGGTTGAGCGTGCCTCCTAAGTTGTCTTTGCCCGAGAGCATCTCCACCTCCATATCTACCACAACGGGATACTTGTAGGGGCTTTGCATCAGATAGACAGAGACGTAGCCACCATCGGAGCCTTCGTCGTAGCTGAACGATTTGTAGCTAAATTCGAGGTCGGTGGCTTTGGGGTCGGCACTACACGATGCCATAACCACGCCAACTGCGAGTGTGGCCACAAGACCCAAAACTTTGATTATTTTTTCCATATAGGGACTCTTTGTTGTTACTCTTTGGTTTTCGCGCGCATAGGCACACAATTATGCAAAGGTAACGCATTTTTTGGAGATTTTAGTACTCTACCCCCTTCAAATTGATTTTTTTCTCTTTTTTGTCTGCTATTCTCTACTTTGTGAGTGCGTGTGGGTGGGGGATGTGCTGCTCTGTGACCTCGGCCTGAGGACTATTGAATTGCTCTGCGATAGGTGTTGAAACTCTCCATCACACCGTTGGTGTAGGCTATGGTGATGGGTGCATCGCGGAAGCTGTCGTAGCGACATCCGTAGGTCTCGCGCCACTGCTTGTCGTTCATATTCAGCAGCGCTGTCGAAACGTCGCTCCACGATTCTTTGCTGCCCCCTGTTAGCTCCGTAAGGCGCTGAGCCTCAATCATTCGGGTGATGCCACAGTTGTAGCTCGCAACCACAATAGCCATCTGGTCGTCGGTGATGGGCGTAGGGCCGAAACCCAAGGCTCGACTATAACGTTTAAGCAGTCGTGCTGCCAGAGTGATGTTGGTGTTGGGGTCGCTCAGGTCGTAGTCGCCATCCTCGCCCACAAGGTCTTGTGCGGCTATGGGTGTCACCTGCATCAGTCCCACAGCTCCTCGGTGGGATACTTGGTCGTTGCGGAAGCGCGATTCGTGGTAGGCCATAGCCGACATCAGTCGCCAATCAACCCCCTGCTGTGCGCAGATGCGCCGAATCATATCGTCCCACACCGATATGCCTCCCACCACTCGTGTGGGGCGGTAGCGTAGTTGGGTGAAGCGCTCGCCAATGGAGGTTGCGCCGAAGTACAGCTCCACCATAAAGGCATACTCCTCAGTCTGGGCAAACTCCCTGAGGCTCTGTACGAAAAGCTCTTTCAGCTGAGCATTGCGGAAGATGAGTATCACCTCACACGTAGCCTCGCCTATGGAGGCCACCTCGCGCAGATTGCGGTAGAGGTATTTGAGCAGTTCGGCCTCGCTGCGCTCGCATACAATGGCATCGGCCTTGCGCTCATTGACACTGCGGGCCATATCTATGCCTTCGATGTGACCATCGGGGCAAACAGCACCGAGTTCAATAAGCTCCCGATAGCTTTTAGTATGGCGGAAGTTGCAGTCGGTCAGCACACGCTTACCACGCCACGCCTCCTCGGTGCTCACGCCTGCGGCTATCGAGGCCCACTGTGGCATAAGTAGCACAAAGTTGGAGGTGTAGAAACTCTCCGAGGGGTAGCGATGGAACTCAACCCTCTGGTTGCGAGGTACTACCGCAATGTCTATCGCACCTGTTGCCAGTAGCTCTTGCAGTGCTTTGGTGGTGTGGTGCGTCGAGGCGTGGAACTTCTTGCCGAGTCGGTTGGCTATGGTGTCGGCCACGTCGGTGGCAAAGCCGTAGCGTTCACCTCCAACCACAGCGCATCCGGCAATCTCTTGCGAGAGAGCCACTTGAAGTGTTGTCCAGTCGGTGGTGGTGGGTGTAGGCTTGCAACTGCCAAGCAGAACCATCAGGCTTGCCACAATACTCCACATCCAAACGACTTGGGTGGGGGGTGTTGTGTGGGGTCTAATCATCGAAATACCAGCAAAGTCCGTACTTAATAAGTGCTCTGTTGTAGGGATAGAAGGGGGTGCTGAACGCATCCTTGTAGTTGTCGAGCAGCCCCTCGTTGGCGTGTTGATATTGAACAAATATGCGCACCGTCTTCCACTTGGCCGTAACAAACACGTTGGCATAGGGATAGTTGCCCACAAGTGTGTGATTTTGGTTGTGGAAGGTCATCAGTGCGGGGTTGTAGTCTTGTGCGTAGTAGGGGGTGTTGGCCCAACAATCGAGGCCCACCTTCATTGTTAGCACATTTTTAACTGGCTGGAATACATAGTAGTAGGATATATTGGCCGCCCAAGTGGGTAGGGGGAAAATATCCGAACTGCTACGTTGGAACAGTAGCTTGTGGTCGAGGTGGAGTCCTCCGATATTGAAGTTCTGCTCCACGAGCAGACCTGTGACACTCTCAATGCCCATAGTCTGTGCCGGCATTGCGTCGTAGCCGTAGTAGATGGGGTTGCCCACGAGTGCCTGATTGAATGTGAGCCTTGTGCCCGTAAATGGCACATCGAGCGTTACGGAAAGTTGTGTAATGTTCTGACGCTCAAAGTTATTCTCCCACACAAAGTGGTTGGAGAAGTAGTGGTTTTGCCAGTAGGAGGGGCTTTGCAGGTCGTAGGATAGGTGTCCGCTGAGCTCTATGGGCCTATCCTTCAAGTAGAGTCGAAGGGCTGCACGTGCATCGAAGTCGATGTCGCCCGCACGATAGCCCGCCACATTCACTCTGGCCCTGCCTTGCCAATCCATCCATCTTCCCAGCTTGCCTCGCGCATCGGCATAGGCGTAGTAGGTGTCAAACTTCTCGGCAGTTATCTTGCCCTGAATGTAGTCCTTCATACGGAACTGGCGATAGGTGTGGTGGTCCCAACCAATGCCACCGTCGATTGTGCCAATCACACCCTCGCGGTTGTAGGGCACAAACTGCACAAAGAGCCTGTTGGAGAGCAACTCTTCGGTGAGGGTGTCGTTACTCTTTTCGGGGTCTATGTACCAGTGTTCGTAGAAGTTGCGTTTCTCAATTATGTTTGCTGTTTCGCGGTCGGTGATGTTGTACGACGTACCCTTGTAGGTGTCCGAATAGCGCCTGCCCCAACGGTTGTAGGTTATGGCGTGGCCAAAGTGGATGGCGGTGCGGTCGGCCATCGTAAATACCGAGTCGGTAAGGGGCACAAAGGGTATGCCGTAGCTCTGCACAGCATAGAGTGCGAGGTTGTTGGCCTTGTTGAGCGGGTCGGTCATCTTCATTGGCAATCCTTGGGCCGACTCATATACGGTGTCGGCAATGTGCCACGCCTCCACCACGCCACCATTTTCGCGCTGTGATATGGAGTTGGTAATCACGCCTGCGTGGGCCGAGTAACGCTTGCCGGTGTGGTATATGGCGGCCGCAAAGTCTTGTACCTTACCACGTTGCCAAGTGTAGATACCACGCGAGTGGTAGCTGTTGTGGCGCAACGACAGACCCGTCGAGGGGGTGATGTTTTGGGCGTGTACGAGTTCGAGTTTATCCTCGGCATAGCGTTTCTGACCACCGGTCTGATAGGCGAGGGTGGTGTAGGGGCGCTTGTTGTTCAGGTGGTAGGCGTTGTCGATAGTGAAGAGGTAGGAGTAGTAGCCGTGAGTAAAGTCGAAATCGTTACCCTTGGGCCTACGGAAGTAGTTGAGCGGGGTAGATACACCGCCCAAGATACCAACGTTGGCATCGCCCACATCCTCCCTCTGGAATGGGTAGTCGCGGTTGAAGAGGCCCAGTAGCGTATCGACCTTCTCCATACGGACGTGGTTGGCGTAGGTGTCGGCCACCCAACGGAAGTGCTTTTGCCTGCGGATTGTGTCGTCGAAGAAGTAGGACTCCAAAGGCATTATCTCCTTAACCTTCACCGAGTCGGCTTGGTCGGTTTGCTCAATGGGGTTGCCATTTTCGTCGAGTTCCTGCTCGCCGGCATAGGGGTTGTTGTTGGCATTTTGGAGTGCGGCGAGTGCAGCACCACCATCGCGGCCCAAATCTCGTGCGCCCATATTTTGTGCGCTCACCGAGGTGGTGTGGCACACAAGGGCAAAGAGTAGTCCGAGGAGTAGGTATGATAATCTGTATTTCACGTAGAAGCTTCTGGAATTTGTTTGCTAATTATGCTCTCTTGGTTCTATTTTTGCAACAACCTGCTATCTCGGCCACAATGCTCAGTAGGATGTAGAGCACAATGATGCACCACACCCACGCAGGGCCACCAATGATGGCTATGGCTGCCGCAGCTACCACAAAGATGTAGCGGAGTTTGTTTACAGACTCCCTGAGCGAGAGTGTCTTGAATTTGAGAGAGAACATCCCTATGGGCGAGATGAGCAGCCACGCTCCAACAACGCTTATGGCCAGTATGACGCTGGGCGAGAGCATAATAGCGTCCGTTTCCATAGCCCAAGCAAGCGAGCCTATGGCTATTGCAAGTGCGGGGGTGGGCAGACCGATGAACTTCTCGTGCTGTTCCTCGTCGATGTTGAATCGTGCCAGACGGAGTGCCGAGCAGAGTGCCACACTCAGCGTAATGAGCCACCACCAACCCTCGCCTCCTGCGGCAGAGAACATTGCTGCGAGAGTCAGGGCAGGCACAACACCGAAGCTAACCATATCGGCCAGCGAGTCGAGCTGCACACCCAGCGGTGAGTATTGGCCGGTGAGCCTTGCTGTGAGGCCGTCGAGGAAGTCGAAGATGGCCGAGGTTACAATAAACAGCAGGGGCAGTTTGAGCGAAACCTCGTCGGGCGACCAGATGTGTGCAGCAGCACATATAGTGGCAAGGCATCCGCTCAAAAGGTTGCATAAAGTGATGATATTCGGAAGAGTAAAATACTTTATTTTCATAAAATGCGTTCCAAAAATAGAAAACCTATTAAATTAAGTAGTATAATAATTGGCAAAGGTAGTAAAATTTCGTACTTTTGTCCAAGCTAACCGAGGGAAGTTGTGGAAAAATAACGCAATTTATCCTCAAAACATTGCCTAAGTAATGAATAATAACCAATTTTGTGTCATTATGGCCGGTGGCGTAGGAAGCCGTTTTTGGCCTCTGAGTCGTCGTAACCGCCCAAAACAATTTCTCGATGTACTCGGTACGGGTAAGAGTCTGCTCCGTTCAACCTTTGAGCGCTTTGCAAATATCATCCCAACCGAGAACATCCTTGTAGCTACCAACACAGCCTACCGCGACTTGGTGCTCGAAACGCTGCCCGAGATTCAAGCCTCTCAGGTGTTGTGTGAGCCTGTGGGCAAAAATACGGGCCCTTGCATTGCCTATGCGGCTATGCACATCCGTAGCATCTGCCCTTCGGCCACGATGGTTGTTACACCATCGGATCACCTTATCCTCAACGAACACCACTTCTGCGAGGTCATCCAGCAGTGTCTGGATTTCATCGACGAGAAGAGCGATACGTTGCTCACCATCGGCCTCCAACCCACTCGTCCCGAGACGGGTTATGGCTACATTCAGGTGAGCAAACGTCTGACCTACGGCAAGTTCAACAAGGCCAAGACCTTTACCGAGAAGCCCAACCGCGAGCTGGCCGAGATATTTGTCGATAGTGGTGAGTACTTCTGGAACTCGGGCATCTTTGTGTGGCGTGTCGATACCATTTTGGAGGCCTTCCGTGAGCACCAGAATGAGACCTACGAGATACTCAACTCCATCAGCGATGCCTACGGCACAGCCGAGGAGCAGGCCGCCATCGATAGGGTCTATCCCGAGTGTGGCGGTATCTCGGTGGACTATGGTATTATGGAGCGCTCGTCGAATGTGTGGGTGCGTTGCAGCGACTTCGGTTGGAGCGACTTGGGAACGTGGGGCTCACTCTACCAACACTCGGCCAAAGACGATAAGGGTAACACATTTAGCACCAACACTTTCGGCTTCGATACGGAGAACTGCGTTATCCGTCTGCCCGAGGGTAAGGTGGCGGTGCTCGACGGCCTGAAAGACTATATTGTGGTCGATACCGACGACGTGCTGATGATATGTCCTCGCTCGGAGGAGCAGCACATCAAGCGCTTTGTTGAGACGGTTAAGTTTGAGCTGGGAGATAAGCATATTTAGGGTCTAACGTCTTTTCGGCTGTGCCTTGTGGGCGATAGCTGCGTTACGCTTGCTTCGGAAATCCTCATTTGCCCAAGCAAACTGCGGTTTCCTCAGCTACGCAAGCCTTGCTCTCGCCTCACAAAACCCAGCCGCAGGACAAGTCCTGTTTTGTTAGGGTGGTGCTCCCGACCGAATGTTCGCTCCACAACCACTCCTCCCCTATGTCAGGGGAGGATGCCCAAAGGGCAGGAGAGGTTAGTTTTGCGCCTTTGGCTGTGGGTCTAACGTCTAACGACCTAAGTCCTTAAAGGCTTTAAGGGCTTTAAGGGCTTTAAGGGCTTTAAGGGCCTTAGTGACATATAGGGCTTATAGGGCTTATAGGGCATATAGACCACCCCATAAACTCCTTAAACTCCCTAAATTCCCTAACCTCCCTAAAAATTTTGAATTTTGAATTTTGAATTTTGAATTCACTTTCGCCCCACGACAGCTAACAGCCGAAAACTATGAATATGAAGAAGTTATACGATATTTATTGTGCATCCCGAGGGGTGGTGACCGATAGCCGCAAGGTGCGCGAGGGGGAGCTCTTTTTTGCTCTTCGGGGCGAGAATTTCGATGGCAACTACTATGCCGCCAAGGCTCTCGAAATGGGTGCTGTGGCGGCTGTGGTCGATAGGGCCGAAGTGGCTGTTGATGAGCGCTATGTGGTTGTGGACGACACGCTTAGTGCTCTGCAAGATTTGGCCCGCTACCACCGCCAGAGGCTCTCTATTCCTGTTGTGGCCATAACTGGTACAAATGGCAAAACTACCACCAAAGAGCTTGTGGCTGCGGTGCTCTCCGAGGGCTACCGCACCTACTTCACTCAGGGCAATTTGAACAACCATATTGGCGTTCCGCTGACGATTCTTTCCATCCCCCGCGATGCCCAAGTGGCCATTGTGGAGATGGGTGCGAGTGCTCAGGGCGAGATAGCTCTGCTCTGCTCTATTGCCCAACCCACCTATGGCCTTGTGACCAATGTCGGTCGTGCCCACTTGGAGGGCTTCGGTGGCGAGGAGGGAGTGCGCAAGGGCAAGGGCGAACTCTATGACTATCTGGCCTCTACGGCTGGTGTGGCGCTCTACCGTACCGACGACAGAGTGCTCTCGGCTATGGTGGCCGAGAGGAGGGGCTTGCAGACTAAGGGCTACTCATCGGGCTTGGCCGAGGGCGTGAGGAGTAACCTCGTGGGCGACTACAACCATTTCAACATTGCTGCGGCCTTAGCTGTGGCTGAGTTGTTTGGCATTGGGCGCGAGGTGGCCGAGAGAGCTATTGGGGAGTATGTGCCCACCAACAACCGCTCGCAAATGCTGACCACCGAGCGTGCTCTGCTGACGGTCGATTGCTATAATGCCAACCCTTCGAGTATGGCTGTGGCTATTGCCAACCACGCCTCCACCAACCACGCCGACTATCCTGCTAAGGTCTTGATTTTGGGCGATATGTTGGAGCTTGGCGAGTGGAGTCGCAGCGAGCACCAGAGGGTCTTGGATAGCGCTTTGGCGAGCGATGCTCAGAGGGTGCTGGTTGTGGGTAGTTGCTTTGCGGAGGTGGCAGCCGAGATGAGCTCCGACCGCCTTGTGAGTTTCGCTTCGGCCGACTCTCTTGCCCAGTGGCTTGGGGAGCATCCGTTGGAGAGGGCTTTTGTGCTTGTGAAAGGCTCACGAGGAGTGGGCCTTGAAAGGGTGATTGGGGCGCTTTGAGCATAGGCATAATTGGACTTTCACACTTTGTGTGAGAGGTGTAATAGAACACTACCGAGGCATTTTTGCCTCGGTAGTGTTTTTTTACCCTTTTGGGGTTGCAGATTTCCCCATTTTATCACTATTTTTGTAAGTTGAACACTCTGTGCCATTTTCCTCGAAGGAAGCGGGGGTGGCCTTTGGCCACCGCAACCGACAGAGCAGCACAAGAAACCGACTTTTTTTTGACGATGAGCAATAAAGCTATGCTACACCCAACCCAAACAATGGCTCGACGTGCGAGAGCAATTCTGCGCGTGGTGGTGCTGTGTGTGGTGGTGTGGCTGGCCGGCATTGCCACAGCCGAGGCCCAGAACTACCGCTTGCGCACGCTCCGAGGCAAAAACCTCGAAGGTAGGCTTGTGCCAATGGAGCGCAGGGGGCTGTGGGGCTATGCCGACGAGCGTGGCCGAAGTGTCATCAAGGCCATCTTTACGGAGGTTGAGCCTTTTGCCGACACGTTGGCTCGTGTGCGCTACGAGGATAAGTGGGGCGTGCTCAGGCGCAATGCCGACTACCTGCTCGAACCTCTCTACGACACCATCACCCCCTTCTCGGAGGGTAGGGCTTGGATTAAGCGCGAGGGCCGCTGGGGTGTGGTTGATACTAAGGGCCACGAGGTTTTGGAGTGTCGCTATGGCACTGTTGTGGCCAGTGGCGAGAGTAGCGTATGGATAGAACGAGATGGCCTCTGGGGACTGGTGAGCGAGCTTGGCGACGAGATTTTCCCTGTGCAGTTTGAGCTTAGGCCCGAGTTTAAGGAGGGCCGTAGCTGGGCACGGTGGAATGGCGCTTGGGGTGTTATCAGCAGCAGGGGTAAGGTGGTGTTTGAGCCACAGCTCCAAGAGTTGCCCGACTTTGGCGGGGGCGAGAGTTGCTGGGCCAAGTGGAACGACCACTGGGGCGTTGTGAGCCGCAGGGGCGATGTTGTGGTTGAGCCTATGATAGATGAGTTGGAGCCATTTGAGGATGGACGCGCTTGGGCCAAGTGGAATGACGGCTGGGGCGTGGTTGCCGAGAGTGGCGAGATTATATTCGACCCTGTTTTGCAGAGCCGACCCCTATTTCACGGTGCTGTTACGTGGACTGAGTGGAATGGCCGTTGGGGTGCTATTCACCGCGATGGTAGGGTGGTTTTCGATGCACAGCTCGACGAGCGCCCCGAGTTCGACGACTTGGGTGTGGCGTGGATACGCAACGGACTCTATTGGGGTGCGGTGCGTACCGACGGCAGTGTCTTGTTCGACTTTATCATCGAAGAACGCCCTCTCTTCCAGAGCGACGGTGTGGCTTGGGTGAAGTGGCACAATAGGTGGGGAGCAATCAACCGACAGGGTAAGATTGTCTTCGATGCGGTTGTTCAACAACGCCCCATATTCGATAGCGAGGAGGTGGGTTGGGCCGAGTGGAACGGCTTGTGGGGCGTGGTGCGCCACAATGGCGAGGTGTTGCTTGCACCCACCGCCTCGGAGCGTCCGCTCTTCGACGGAGGCAGGGCGGCTTGGATTGAACGCGAGGGCGAGTGGGTGGTTGTCACCAATCACGGCGCTATTATCTCCGAGGTGGCTGTGAGCGACCGACCCATCTTTGCCGAAGGTGGCTATGCTTGGGTCAGGTGGAACGAAAAGTGGGGTGCGATAGATACTCAGGGCAAGGTGATTTTCGATGCACAGCTCTCTTCACGCCCCGTTTTTGCCGGCGACAACGAGATTCTTTGGGTGGAGTGGAATGGCCACTGGGGCGCTATTCGACCCAATGGCGAGGTGGCCTTCAATGCCATACTCTCCTCACGCCCTATATTTGTCGAGGGCGAGGATTGCAGTTGGGTCAGATGGAACGGCTTGTGGGGCGTAGTCAGCCGCGACGGACGTGTGTTGCTCGACGCTATGCTCGACCAAAGACCCCAATTTAGAGAGCGCTCTACGGCTTGGGCCAAGTGGCGTGGTGCGTGGGGTATTGTCAGCCGCAAGGGCGAGATTATTATGAACCCCCTGCTACGCAACACTCCTCAGTTCGACGAGAACGACCTGACGTGGGGTTTGTGGGGTGGCCTGTGGGGTGTCATCTCCTACGACGGTAGGGTGGTGTTGCGCCCAATGCTCCCCGAGAAGCCCAACTTCGGCTCGGCCAACTATGCGTGGGTCAAGTGGAACGACCACTGGGGTGTGGTTAGTAGAGGTGGCGAGGTTATACTCGAAAGCACCTTCCTCCAACGCCCCGACTTTGGCAGTCAGGAGGCGATGTGGCGAGAGTGGAATGGCGGTTGGGGCGTTATAGCCAAAGACGGCAGGGTGCTTGTTGAGCCCGAGCTCGACTTAGAGCCTACGTTCAACAACGGCTTTGCTTGGATTCGCAGGGCCGATAAGTGGGGAGTTATGAACGATAGCTACGAGGTTGTCCTCACACCCCACCTCGAAGAGGAGGGTGGCGGACGTATGATTGTCGGCACAACGGTTGTGGATGTTCAACAAAATAGCGCCACAACCTACGACTCCTTAGAGCCTATCGAGGGTAGCACAAGGGTGTATAAGGCCACTTTGGATGGCAAGGTGGGTGTGGTAGGCAGCGATGGTTTGCAGATTATAGCCCCCGAGTGGGACGAGGTGCGCTATGCCGAGGGCAGAGTGCTCCACGCAGTGATGCGAGAGGGTAAGTGGGGTTTTGTAAACGATGTGGGCGAGGTTGTGATTCCCTGCACCTACGATGCTACTACGGGCTTCGACGTGCAGGATATTGCCCTTGTGAGCGTTGGTAGTAAGTGGGGCGTTATTGGCAATGGTGGCAACGAGATTGTTCCCTGCAAGTACGACTATATCGACGGCTTTGGCGGCTCGGAGCTGGCTATGGTGGTCTATAATGGCCGCTATGGATTTATCAACGAACAAGGCCGCGAGGTGGTCATCTGCAAATACGAGGAGGCCAAAGCCTTCGCAGGGGAGCTTGCGGCTGTCAAGTCGCGCGGCCACTGGGGCTATGTGGGTCGCAGTGGGGGAGTTGTTGTTAGTCCCCGCTACCGCGATGCTCGCTCGTTCAGCGAGGGTGTGGCGGCAGTCTGCGACGAGAATGGCAAGTGGGGCTATATAGACTCTTCGGGGCGTGAGGTTATTTCGCCCCGCTTCGATAGGGCCGAGAGTTTCGAGGGAGGCCTTGCCTCTGCCACTCTCAACGGCATCGACTACTACATCGACCACCGAGGCAACTGCCTCTACGACTACCGAGGGCCTCAGGTGGCTGCTACGGGTAGTAGGGTGGTTGGTTATAGGGGGCGCTATGGTGTGGTTAGTCGCACAGGCGAGGTGCTTGTTCCTTGTAAGTATTCGGCCATAGGCGAGTTCTCGGAGGGGTATGCGGCAGTGCAGCAAGACGACCTCTGGGGCTATATCGACGCTATGGGTGTTGAGATTGTTGCTCCACGCTACACCTCGGCCGAGCCCTTCCGCGAGGGACTTGCCAAAGTACGCCACCGCTCCAATGACGAGTTTATCAACCCTACGGGGCGTGTGGCCTTCACGAGCCGCTATACCAGTGCCACCTCCTTTGAGAATGGCCACTCGATAGTAGAGCGTGCAGGTCGCTTTGGCGCTGTCAATAGTCGTGGCGACGAGATTGTCCCCTGCCTCTACGAGAAGGTACGTAGCTTGGGTGGCGACATCTTCGCTGTGAGAGTGGGTGGCAAATGGGGCTTTGTGGGGCGCGACGGCCGTGAGTTTGTTAGGTGTGCCTACGACGCTGTGGGCCACTTCACCGATGGTGTAGCTCCCTTTATGATGGGCGACAAACGAGGCCTTGTCGATAGGTCGGGCAAGGTGGTGTGTGAGCCGATGTTCGACCGCATAACACCCTTTGTGGATGGCTATGCTGCGGTTTTGGTCGATGGCCAAGCCGGCTATGTGCATAAGTGTGGCGAGTATGTTTTGCTACGATAGTCTAACGTTTAACGTCAAACGTCTAACGTCAAACGTCTAACGACCTAAGGCAAAAAGACAACCGACGACCGACAGCGGGCCTAAAAGGCTTTAAGGGCATTAAGGGCATTAAGGGCATTAAGGAATAATGGGGCATATAGGAAACTTCCCTAAGCTCCCTAAATTCCCTAAGCTCTCTAAGAAGTTAGCGAGTTTAGCTACGAAGGGCGAAAGTGTTTGGACAGCCGCACCAACACTAAAAGTTTTTGGTGCAGCTTTTTACAAAAAGCTGCGAAAAGCGACAGAAGAAAGAAAATAACTAAAAAACAAAATAGATATGAAAAGTAGATTGATTGTGACTTTGGCGGTGTGTGCGCTGAGTCTTGTGGTTGGTTGCTCTGGGACGGATGCTCCCGAGAAGGTTGTTGAGAGGTGCTGGGAGTATCTTGCCGAGGGCGAGTATGCCAAGGCTGTGGCGCTGATGAATGTCGGTCAGGATGAGGCCCAGCTCTACCAGAGTATCTATGCCGAGCAGTCGGGCGAGTTGCAGAGGGCTGGTGGCGTTGAGGAGTTTGAGCTGCTGGGCAGTAGTGTGGGCGCTGAGGAGGCCACTATTGAGGCGGCTGTGGTGCTGGCCGACGGACAACGCATTGAGGCTACCTATAAACTCGTGCTTACCGATGAGGGTTGGCGTATTACCGAGTAGCAAGAGTCTAAGGATGACTAACAATGGTTTGAGATGATGAAAAAGACTAATAAACATATTGCTCCGTGGCCCAAGTATGTGGGTGCGGTGTTGCTCTTTTTGGCTTTGTCGCTCTTCTACTTTGCGCCCCAGATGGAGGGTAAGGAGCTGAGTATGGGCGACATAACCCAGTATGAGGGTATGAGCCGCGATATTAAACAGATGCAGGCCGAGGGCGACGACCCCCAGTGGACGGGCAATGCTTTTGGCGGTATGCCTGCCTATATGATTAACATCGAGTACCCCTCGATGCTGATTAAGAATTGGTCAACGGCGGCTGCCAATGCTATGGGCCGCCCTGCGGTGCTGATATTTTTGGCTTTGGTGGGCTTCTGGGCTATGTTGTTGCTGTGGGGTGTGAATCCTTTGGTGGCCATTGTGCCGGCCATAGCCTACGGATTCTCCACCTACTCCATATTGATTATTGGCGCGGGACACATAACCAAGATGTTTGCCTTTGCCTATGCCCCCTTGCTTGTGGGCGGTGTGGTCTATACGCTGCGTGGCGGAAGGCTCTTTGCGGGATGTATGCTGACGGCTCTGTTTGCTGCCTTGCAGATTGGAGCTAACCACCCCCAGATAACCTACTACTTCGCCTTTGTTATTGTGGCGGTGTGGATAAACTACTTGGTTGTGGCCATCCGCGAGAGGCAGATTGCTCGCTTTGCAAAGGCTACGGGAGTGCTCGCTTTGGCGGCGGTGCTGGCTGTGGGTGCAAACCTCTCGTCGCTCTACTATACGGCCCAACATCAGCCCGACACCACTCGTGGCGGTAGTGTGCTGAGTAGTGCTTCGGCCGACGATAAGGGCAGTAGCGAGGGGCTCGACTTGGCCTATGCTACGGCTTGGAGCTATGGCCGCACCGAGAGCCTTAATATGTTTATTCCCAACCTTATGGGAGGCTCGTCGGCAGGAGGTTTCGCCCCCAATGGCGAGGTGGCCGACGCACTGCGCCCCTATGGTGCTCGCTCGTTGGCGGTGTCGTTGCCGGCCTACTGGGGCGACCAGCCCGGCACAGCAGGCCCAACCTATCTGGGCGCTGCGACACTCTTCTTGGCTCTCTTGGGTATGTTTCTGCTTAGGGGTCGCCAGAAGTGGTGGGTGTTGGGCGTGAGCATCTTTGCTGTGATGTTGGCTTGGGGCTCCAACCTGATGTGGTTTACGGAGCTGATGTTCGATATTTTGCCCGCCTACAACAACTTCCGAGCTGTCTCTACCGCCCTCGTGGTGGTGCAGTGGAGCGTGCCTCTGCTGGCAGGATTGGTGCTGTGGAATCTCTACCGAGGCGACTTCCAGAAACAACAACTTCTTCGTGCGCTCGCTTGGGCTACGGGCATTACGGCCGGTGTAGCTCTGGTCTTGTGGCTCTTGGGTGGCACAATGTTCTCTTTCTCAGCACCCTACGACTCGCAGATGGGTTTGCCCGACGATGTGGTTGTGGCTATGGAGTTGGAGCGAGCCTCGATGCTCCGTGTCGACGCTCTGCGCTCACTTGTTATGGTGCTGCTCTCGGCAGGGTGCGTGTGGCTATTTGCCCAGATGCGCATCAACGCCAAGGCTATGTTGCTGGGCTTGGGAGCTATTGTTGCGGTTGATATGATTGGCGTAGATAGCCGCTACCTCTTCTGGGACGACTTTGTTGCCCCCTCCAAGACCGAGATTCTGCCCACCGAGGCCAACCTCGCTATTATGGCCGACAAGGAACTGGGTTATAGGGTGGCCAACTTCGCTGTGAGCACCTTCAACGATGCCACAACGAGCTATTTCCACCGCTCGGTGGGTGGCTATCACGGAGCTAAGCTATCGCGCTATCAGGATCTCATCGACCACCAACTCCTCAGGGGCAACCCCGAGGCCTACGATATGCTCAACACCAAGTACTTCATTGTTCCCGGTGAGGGCGATGCTGCTCCCGAGGCGGTGCTCAACGAGGGGGCTAATGGTGCGGCTTGGTTTGTAGGCGATGTGGTCTTTGCCTCCTCGCCACAAGAGGAGATGGAGCTGCTTGGCAGCATCTCCACCGACCATACGGCAGTGCTCTCCACCGAATATGCCTCCAAATTAGCCGACGTGAAACTTGGCACTGGCGAGATAGAGCTGGTTAAGTATCGACCCAACAACCTCGTCTATCGCTATACCTCCTCCGAGTGGGGTCTGTGCATCTTCTCGGAGATTTACTACGACAAGGGTTGGACGGCCTATTTGGATGGCCACAAGTGCGACTACCTCAGGGCCGACTACCTGCTCAGGGCTATGATTCTGCCCGCAGGTAGCCACACCGTCGAGTGGCGCTTTGAAGCACCCCACTTTGCTTTGGTTGAGGGCGTTACGCTTGGCTTCTCGCTCCTTATCCTCGTGGGCGTTGTGGTGGCTTTGGTTGTCGGAAAACGAAAGAAAACGACTAACGTCTAACGACGACCGACAGCCGAACGAAGGCATTAAAGGTGTTAGGGGCATTAAGGGCATTAAGGGCATTAAGGGCTTTAAGGAATAATAGGGCTTATAGGGCATATAGGGGTTATAGGGGTTATAGGGGTTACAGG
>JAZNFV010000001.1:0-84040 GCA_045576155.1 Tidjanibacter sp. | reverse complement strand
CAAAGTTCCAAATCCACCAGTCAAATCATCATATATTAACATCAGGACAGAACTTCGGTTTTGTCCTTTTTTGTTTCAGGGTAGTGAAAGCAGAAAAATAATGGGTAATTTTTGACTTCAATGAGCAGTTTTGGCGGTTCGGTCAGTTTGGGCAAAAAGTGCTCCACAGAGCATCAGGGCAGTGTTTGGGCAGTTTTCGCTCAATTTTGGGTAGTTTTTGGGCAGTATTTTGACAAAAAATGACCGATGGGACTACCCAATCGGTCATTGTAAATCGTTGATATTTAGGTTTTTTAACCTTTCCCAACCTCTTAATACTCGTCCTCGTTAAAGAGGAAGTCCTCTTTGCTGGGGTAGTCGGGCCATACGTCCTCGATGCTCTCGTAAACGTCACCTTCGTCCTCAATCTCTTCGAGGTTCTCAATTACCTCCATAGGCAGACCGCTACGCACTGCATAGTCGATAAGCTCCTCCTTTGTTGCAGGCCAAGGTGCATCTTCAAGTTTCGATGCCAATTCAAGTGTCCAATACATAAAACTCTGATTTTTAAGCTATTATGTTAATCTTTGTTTGTTTCGGTCTGCAAAAGTATAAAAAAATTATAACAATGCAATACTTTTTCTCTATCGCCACACTTTTTCCTCCACACCAAGCTCCACAGCGCTCCAACGCGAAAGTGTGTAGAGTAGGTCGGAAAGGCGGTTGATGTAGCTCAAAAGGGCCTCGCTGGTGGGGTGAATTTGTGCCGAAGAGAGTATTCGGCGCTCGGCCCTACGGCACACTGTGCGACAAATGTGACATTGCGACACAACGCGGTGTCCGCCGGGTATGGTAAAGCCTCTAAGGGCAGGCAGATGGGCTGTAAACGAGTCAATCAATCTCTCCAACTCCTCGGCATCGTCGGGCACAATGCGTCCGATAGGCCCGTTGTAGTCATCCGAGAGAGCCAATTCGGCCTCGACGGTCATTAGCTTAACCGCCACACAGTCAAGCACCTCCACCATCTTGCAGAGTCCGCTCTCCGAGGCAAAATCGCTCAGTAGGGCAATCTGTGCTCCAAGTTCATCGACACACCCGTAGGCCTCCACTCTGGGGTCGGTTTTGGCCACTCGCTCGCCTCCGATGAGCGAGGTTGTACCTTTGTCGCCACTGCGTGTATAAATACGTGCCATAAGTACCTATTTATTATATAACTACGTGTTGTTTACTTACTCCTTGCTGGCTAAAATAGAGTTTCATTGTTGGTTTCGATGCGCTCAGGCAGTGGTGTCTGCCAATTAGGCTTTTGCAAATTGCACGCCTTTTGTGGTCGCCGAGGCGATGAATCACACACACCGCGCCACTCCTCTCGTTCAGCCCTTCTACCATTGCCGCAATCGTCTGTGGCTCACACGCTTGGGTGGCAATAGTAAGTCCTCGGTCGCTGCCATTTGGCTTGTCTATACTCCAACTGGTGTAGCCCATTGCGTTGAGTAGGTTTTGCGCCCTTGTGGCGGCTCGCCTGCCCACACCTTTGGCCCGTAGAGCCTCGTAGAGAGCTTTGTCGCCTCCCTTAACTCTCTGTGGCATCATAGCCTCGCGCACAACTCGGTAGAGGAATGGCGAGTGGATGCCGTAGCCACGACTATGGCGCAGATGTTCTTCGAGCCACATAGGGGAGTAATGATTATCGGGGTGGGGTGTAATAGTCGCCCTATTTGGCAAGCATAACGTCTTGACTCTGGCGCACCTGACCTGCCAGACGGCCTGTGGAGAATGCGATTTGGAGGTTGTAACCACCGGTGTTGGCATCCACATCCATCAGCTCGCCAGCAAAGTAGAGTCCCTCAACCAGACGCGACTGCATTGTGTGGGGGTCAATCTCGCTCAGCTCCACACCGCCAGCCGTAACGATAGCCTCCTCAAATGGGCGGTAGTCGCTAATGGGCAGTACGAAACGTTTGAGTGCAGCCACCAGACGTTCAATCTTATCCTCTTTTAGCTCGCCCATCGAGTGCTTGGCGTGTGCGCCACAAGCCTTAGCCATAGGCACAACCAACTCTCGGGGCATAATCTTACGCAATAGCTCTCCAACGGTGAGTGTTGCGGGTTGCTCGGCAATCTCGCGGAGTATGCGCTCACGCAGTTCGTCGTGATTCATTGCGTGTTTGAGGTCAACCACAACCTCCACTCTCTTCTCTTCGATGAGTGCATCGACAGCCTTGCGGCTCATACGGAGTATGATAGCTCCCTCCACGCCTCTCTTTGAGAAGAACATCTCGCCAAATTCGCTCTGCACCACCTCGCCATCGACAACAAGCTGTGCCTCCACATTTTTCAGCAACAAACCTGCCATATAGGGAGCTTCTTCGTAGGAAGTTTCCAGAGGCACGAGCGATGGGCGGATGGGCGAAATGGAGTGACCCACGTTGTGGGCAATGCGGTAGCCGTCGCCCGTAGAGCCTGTGGCGGGGTAGGAAGCTCCTCCTGTGGCCAAAATAACGGCTGGTGCTTCGGCCCTGCGCTCAAAACCTCGTGCGTTGCGATAGGTCACGCCACGCACCTTGCCGGCCACAATGTCGATACTCTTGACGTTGGCATTGCACTCCACCTTCACACCCTCTTCTCTGCACCAATCCACAAGTGCTTGGGCGATGTCCCAAGCCTTGCCGCTCTTGGGGAATACACGTCCTCCGCGCTCGGTTTCGAGCTTGACACCCTTGCGCTCCATAAATCTAATCAGCGCCTTGTTGTTGAACTGGGTGTAGGCGTAGGTGAAGAATCCTGCGCCATTTTGCACTTTGGCCAGAAACTCCTCGTCGCTACACACGTTTGTGAGGTTGCAACGACCCTTGCCGGTAATACGCACTTTGCGTCCGGTTTTCTCCATTTTTTCCAGCAGCAAGACACTCTTGCCACTCTGAGCAGCCGTTCCTGCGGCCATAAGTCCGGCAGCTCCGCCGCCAACGACTATCACATTATATTCGTTCAAATACATAAGTAGCGCAAAGATACAATCAAATTAAAAATTGACCAAATCGGTAGCCTATGGTTGTGGTTGTTGAGGGCGGTTTAGTAGAAGAAAAGCTCGCCCTTTGCATTGCTCCACCTACCCTCCCTAATATCTTCGGGTCGGAGCAGAATGTAGTATGTGCCACAGTCGTAGAAACGTAGCCCCCAGCGCTCCTCCTCGTCAATTTGCAACAGAGCTATCAGGCCGGGATTCTGCTCGGCCACATCGTCTTGATAGGGCACTGTGAGCATCCTCATACCGTCGTCGCTCTCCTTTTCCGAGAGGCTGAACTCAATCTGCTCGGCGGGGCGAAAGACACTCTCGCCCGTATCTTCCCAGTGTAGGTCGTAGGGGGTAAGCCCCTCCTCTTGCTCGGAGTAGATTATAACCGGAGGATTGAAGTGGTCGAGTGTAGAGAACTCGTCGCCCAAGAAATAGTCTATTGGGGCGAAGATGTAGAGCATACCTCTCTGTGGCAGCAGATGCTCTGTGTCGAAGGGGGCAATGTCGGAGCAACGTATCTGACACACAAACGTCAGTGGCTCGTTGTATAGCTCCAAATCGTCGTCTTGCACCTCCACAAAGGGGTAGGGGATGTCGCTCGGTAGGTCGGGTGCGCCCCACCAGTGGCTTTTGCCAACAAGAGAGCTATCAGTAGGGGTTATGTGTAGCCTTATCGCCATCCTAACTTTGGGGTAGTGGTGTGATTATAATTATTGTTCCGAACACGACGGAACGAGTACTTTCAGACGCTTGTCCTCAATATCAAACCTAACGGGCGTTGTGCCAAGTGCCTCGCCATCGACCTCCACCTCTCTGGGCTCGTCGGAGGTGATTTCCACAGTGCGACCTTTGTAGTTGTGGACTCTCTTGACGGAGTAAATCTTGCCGTCGTAAAGACGACCCACAACGGTCAGAATGCGAGGTACGGACATTGTTTCGATTACAGTCACGTCGAGCAGTCCATCGTCGGCCACCGAGTCGGGTAGCTGTTGCATACCGCTACCATTATACTGGCCAATGCCAACCGAAGCGCTCATAATAAGACCTTTGGCCTCGTTGTCGCCATCGACCCTTACAGCCATACGGCACGAGCGGTACGACACAACCGACTTAGCCAACTGGGTCATATAGGACATCTTGCCATTTTTGCCCTTATCTTTCATTTGGCACACCTTCAAGTTTACGGCCGCATCCAAGCCTGTGCCACTGACATTTATGCAGTAGCGGCACTCAGACTCTCCCGAGCGGCCCACAAAGGTGGCTTTGGCAACATCCTGCACAAACTCTTTGCCTGCTGCCAACACATCAACCGCACCCTGATAATCCCTCGGAATACCAAAAGTGCGAATCCAGTCGTTTCCTGTACCCACAGGAATAATACCTAACCTAATCTCGGTGGAGGGAACCTCCGTTTGGAGCAAAATACCGTTGGCCACCTCGTGGACAGTGCCGTCGCCACCTATGGCAATCAGGTTGCGATAACCGTCCTCCGTAATAGCCCTTTTTGTAAGCTCTATGGCGTGGAAACGATGACCCGTAAATACGGTGTCGAAGTCAATCCCTTTGGCGTAGAGCATTCGTGCTATATGCTCCCAATCGCGGCCACAACGTCCACTGCCCGAGAGCAGATTGACAATTGCGAGCCATCTGTTATTCTTGTTCATCTATTCTTCATTTAATCTTTCCACCCTCCCTGCTCCCTCCACCCTTGGGGCAGAGGGAGCAATGGTGGTGTCAGCATTGGGTAGTTGAGAAACCCTTTTTATTTGTTGCTACTTTTTATGTTCTGCTATTTCTCGGGAGCGTGTTCGAGAGTGTAGCAGAGGTAGTTGTAGAACTTCTCTACCGAAGCGATATTAACTTTCTCGTCGGGCGAGTGGGGGTAGCAAATGGTTGGGCCACACGAAATCATATCCATCTTGGGATATACGCCACCAATGATACCGCACTCCAAACCTGCGTGGATAGCCATAACCTCAGGCTCTTTGCCGTAGAGTGCCTTGTAACCCTCTTTCATAGTGTGGAGGATGGGCGACTCGGGGTTGGGGTTCCAACCGTCGTAAGCACCGCTGAGTTTAACCGAAGCACCAGCCATCTCGCAGATGGTCTTCATCTGCTGAGCCAAAGCCTCTTTCTCGCTGCGTACCGAGCTGCGGAGCAGGCACAAGATGTGGAACTTGCCTTTCTCCGAAACGACCCTTGCAAGGTTGGTCGAGGTCTGTACCAAGCCGGGCATAGCAGTGCTCATCTTGGCGATGCCGTTGGGCAGACCGAGAACTGCGTCAATCAAATCCTGAGTGTCGAAAATGTCGATGCACTTCGAGGGGCACTTAACGGGCACAGCCTTGAACGAAATGCTGTCCTCAATGCCTTTGAACTCGGCCTGATAGAGTTTCTCGTAGCGTTTAACAGCGGCAAGGAATTTCTTTTCGTACTGTTTCAGCACAGCCACAGTTGCGAAAGCCTCACGTGGGATAGCGTTGCGCAGACCGCCACCGTCGATGTCGCACAGAAGGATGCCAAACTTATCCATAAAGGTTTTCAAGAACCTTGCCATCAGTTTGTTGGAGTTGGCCCTTTGGAGGATAATCTCCATACCCGAGTGGCCACCTTTCAGACCTTTGATTTCGAGGCGGTAGCCGCTGAAATCGCTCTTGAAGATACGACCAGTGCCGTAGCGCATAGTGGCGTTGAAATCCAAGCCGCCAGCGCAACCTACATACAACTCGCCCTCGGTCTCGGAGTCGAGGTTCAGCAGAATCTCGCCTTTGAGCCAGCCGGCTTTCAGACCAAATGCACCGTCCATACCGGTCTCCTCAGTTGCGGTGAAGAGAGCTTCGATAGGGCCGTGTTTGAGGCTCTTGTCCTCCAAAATAGCCATCATAGCAGCAATACCAATGCCGTTGTCTGCGCCGAGGGTGGTGCCGTTGGCAGTAACCCACTCGCCATCGATGTAAGCCTCAATGGGGTCGGTATCGAAGTTGAACTCTTTGTCGGAGTTCTTCTGGGGTACCATATCGACGTGAGCTTGCAGAACGATGGTTTTGCGATTCTCCATACCTGCGGTTGCGGGCTTGCGAACCAAGATGTTGGTAGCCTCATCTACCTCATACTCCAAACCGAGTCCCTTAACAAACTCAATGATGTAGTTGCGTGCAGCCTCTTCGTTGTGCGAGGGGCGGGGGCACTGGGTAAGTCCCTGAAAGTTTTTCCAAACTGCCTGAGGGGCAAGTTTTGCCAGATTTTTGTCCATAGTTGTATTATTAGTTTAGTTTTGTGTGTTATTTATATACTGTTTGAAACTTATTCTTCTCTTTCGGAAGCCTCTGCCAATTCGTCCTCCTTGCCCTCAAAGGCGCGGACTATGCGACTGACGAGTGAGTGGCGAATGATGTCCTTGTCGTCGAACTCCACAATGCCTATGCCTTCAATCTTGCGAAGCATCTCCACCGCCTTGCCCAGTCCCGAATCGCTTTTGCGCGGAAGGTCAATCTGCGTCATATCGCCCGTCACTATGAACTTGGCATTGCGTCCCATTCGTGTCAGAAACATCTTAATTTGGGGCAGGGTGGTATTTTGAGCCTCGTCGAGGATAACAAAGGCGTTGTCCAATGTGCGTCCTCTCATATAGGCCAATGGCGCAATCTGCACCACACCCTCCTCCATAAATTTCTGCAACTTGGCGGGCGGAATCATATCGTTCAGCGCGTCGTAGAGCGGTTGCAGATAGGGGTCGAGCTTCTCTTTTAGGTCGCCCGGCAAGAATCCAAGTCGCTCGCCGGCCTCCACAGCGGGGCGAGTGAGGATTATGCGTTTTACCTCGCGGTTTTTCAGTGCGCCCACCGCCAGCGCAATGGCTGTGTAGGTCTTGCCACTACCGGCAGGGCCTATGGCCATAAGTAGGTCGTTGGTCTTATAGAGTTCAACGAGCTTTTGTTGGTTTTTAGTGCGTGCCTTGACAATAAGTCCGTTGTTGCCATAGACAATAACATCGGCGTCGCCCACCTGAGCTTCGCCTCGGGGAAGTCCCCCTTGGAAGATTTGGTTTACGACGCTTACGGAGATGTGACCGTATTTGTTGTAATACAGTTCGAGGTCTTCCAACTTCTGTTCCAATCGCTCAATCTCATCATCAGCACCAATAACTTTCAGAGCGTTGCCGCGAGCAACGATTTTGAGCTTAGGAAAAAGGTCGCAAATCCTGTTGAAATTAGAATTTGCGACCCCATAGAAGTCGAGAAGGCCAATACCGTCAATCGATATGTTCTTCTCAGCCATTCAGTTAAGTCCTAATGAATTAGAACATAACGCCGAGCGATACGTACCAAGTGTTGGTCTCTTGGTTTACGTTGTCGAAGTTGAAGAGCTCGCCAAAGTTTTTGGGCTCGCAACCCTCTTTCCAGCCACCCAAGTAGCGGAAATCAACCATAATGAAGTTGAAGAGGTCGATACCCAAGCCGGCAGCCCAAGTGTAGCTTACATCCTGCCAGTTGATACCGGCGGTGTTGGCGTTCTCACCCGAAACAACAGCGTTGGAGTTGAACTTAACAACAGGGCCAGCCTGAACGCGAGCGTTGAACAAGCCCAAGTCCATACCTACACCTGCCAAAACGGGAATGCTAAACTCGTTAAGAGCAACGTCTTTGAGCTCAACTTTGCCGGTCTCGGGGTTCTTCAAGTCGCCCTTCTGCCAGTTATACATAACCTCGGGTTGGAGGTGGAGCGAGAAGATGGAGATGGGTACATTCAAGCGGAACATAAGGCCGGCATTGTAGCCCATAGCGCCGTCAAATACGCCTTGGAGGCTCTCGCCATCCATCTGAACATCACTTGCGGTAGAGGTCAAACCAGCTTTGGCACCAAACCAAAACCATTTGTGACTCTGTGCATTAACGGTAGAGATTGCTAAAAGTGCAACAGCTACCAACATAAAAATTCTCTTCATAATAACATTATTTGGTATTAGTTAAACGTCGTTTCTTTAATAGAGGCCCTTTGGCCCAAAAATATATCACTTGGTGTTGGTTTAGAACATCATACCAATGCTGATGTTCCAGCTTGTGCGGTTGGTGTCGATACTGCCGGCGATGTTCTCAGTGTCGATTTTGCCACCGTTGAAGTTGCCATTGTAGCGCACCTCGCCCACAAAGTTGAGCACCGAGACACCCACACCTGCGGTCCAAGTCATCTTGGGGTCTTCGTAGGCTGCAATAAAGTCGTTCTTCTCCAAGTCGCCAAAACCTTTCTCGGAGCTAATGGCAAACACAGGGCCTGCATTTACCCTCACACCTACTAAGCCAATGAGGTTAAACTCAGCGCCAATCAATACGGGCATATCGATGTAGCGATGGCTCTCGATTTCGGGCTCTTTCTCGCCGCCCAAGATGGTGTCGAGGTCGAGCGAGGGGAGTTTGATTGTGGTGTTGGTGTACTGCAACTCGGGCTGGATGTATATGGGCAGCTTAGGGATGTTGAGTTTCACAACGAGTGTACCGGTCCATCCCGTACCCTTGGCTGTGATAGACTCTTTGAGCTGGTCGCCAGTGGTGGGCAGCTGCTCGCTCGAAGAGATCATACCCAAACGGCCACCGATGCCAATAATGCCCAAAATGTTGTTGTGAGCGTTGGCCATAACAACCGTACTAAGCAGTGCAATGAGTGTCAGAGTAAATTTTCTCATAAGTTGATGAAGTTTGAATACCTTAGATTTATAATTATATTACGCCACAAATATAGCATATATTTTCAAAAATTGTGCAAAACGATGTATTTTTCTCAAAGTTCCTTATCTTTGTAGCCAGAATTAAAGATTTTTGATTATGAGTTTAGTCGCAATAGTAGGTCGCCCCAATGTGGGCAAAAGCACTTTTTTCAACCGCTTAGTCGGTATGCGTCAGGCAATTGTCGATTCTACGGCCGGCACAACGCGCGACCGTCACTATGGTAAAACCGATTGGAATGGTCGTGAGTTTTCGCTCATCGACACAGGTGGTTATTCGGTGGGTAGTGACGATGCTTTCGAGGAGGAGATTCGCAAGCAGGTACACTTGGCCATCGACGAGGCCGACCTGATTCTCTTTATGGTGGAGGTTTCCACCGGCATTACCGACCTCGACCAGATGGTGGCCGACGTATTGCGTCGCTGCAAGAAGCCCAGTCTGCTGGTGGTCAATAAGGTCGATAACTACGACCTCATCTATGGCTCCAACGAGTTCTATGCTTTGGGTCTTGGCGACCCCTACTGCATCAGCTCGATGAGCGGTAGCGGTACGGGCGATTTGATGGATAAGATTGTCGAGATGTTGCCCGAGGATAAGCCCGAGGTGGAGGAGAATCTGCCCCGCATCACCATCGTAGGTCGTCCCAATGTGGGTAAGTCGTCGCTTACCAACGCACTGCTTGGCACGGAGCGCAACATTGTGACCGACATTGCAGGCACTACTCGCGACAGTATCAACACCCGCTACAACAAGTTTGGCCTCGACTTCTACCTTGTCGATACGGCTGGTTTGCGCAAGAAGGGCAAAGTTACCGAAGACCTTGAATTTTACTCGGTTATGCGCTCCATTAGGGCTATCGAGAACTCCGATGTGTGTGTGCTTATGCTCGACGCTCGTCAGGGCATTGAGTCGCAGGATATGAATATCTTTTCGCTCATTGTGCGCAATAAGAAGGGCTGCGTGATTGTGGTCAATAAGTGGGATTTGATTGAGAAGGGCAACAATACAATGAAAGAGTGGCGCGAGGCTCTGCTTGCGAAGCTCGCCCCCTTCAACGATGTGCCCATCATCTTCACCTCCGTCATCAACAAACAGCGCATTATGGATGTCTTGCAGACCGCTATCAAGGTCTATGAGGCTCGCAATCGTCGCATCTCTACAAGTGAGCTGAACGACTACCTGTTGCCCATCATTGAGGAGACTCCTCCTCCAATGACTAAGGGCAAATATATCCGCATCAAGTACGTCACTCAGTTGCCAACGACCACACCATCGTTTGCATTCTTTGTCAATTTGCCCCAGTACATCCGCGACCACTATCGTCGTTTCTTGGAGAATAAGATTCGTTCACATTGGGATTTTTGCGGAGTGCCGATGCAGATATTTTTCCGACAGAAGTAGTACTGCGGCTGTGCCTTGTTTTCGAGCGCGCCTTGTGGGCGATTTTCGCACCAACCGTCAGAGAGCGAGTTCCTCACCTACGCCCAGTAGGCTGCGTACTCGCTCCTTTGTTTGGCACGAAACTCGCCTCACAAATCGCACTCGACCTTCTCCCGACCTAAGGCCAATATAAAACTCGGGTATTAAAAAAGATACCCGAGTTTTTTTTGGAGCAGGGGTGGCAGGGGTAGCAGGGGTAGCAGGGGGCATAGGGCTTATAGGGCTTATAGGGCTTATAGGCCCTACTCCCTAAATTCCCTACACTCCCTACACTCCCTACACTCCCTACACTCCCTACACTCCCTAAATTCCCTAAGCTCCCTAAGCTCCCTAAGCTCCCTCCTGATTTTAATCCCCCTTGCATAAGCAATTTTCAATTTTCCATTCTCAATTTTCAATTTTTTCTTACCTTTGCGGTGCAACAAATCAATGATGAGATGAGCCCCCAAGTAAGGACATATTCGATGCCAGTGGCGATGGTTGTAGGTGCACTTTTTCACCGCACTATCGGTGCGCTTGATGTGCTTTCGCCCTACCTGATTGCGGCTATGCTGTTTGTTACTTTCACAAGGGTTAAGGCAGCTGAATTAAAGGTTGAGGTAATACACTACGGACAGCTTGCTATTCAGTTTGTTGGCAGTGTTGTGCTCTACCTTTTGTTGAGGTGGTTGGGGGTAAATGAAATCATCTGTCAGGGGGCACTGATTTGTGTCTTTATACCCACCGCAATGGCCTCGGTGGTGGTGGGTGGAATGTTGGGTGCAAACGTCACCACAATGACCACTTTCACCCTGCTTTCCAATATGCTCGTTGCCCTCTTTGCGCCGGTGCTTTTTTCCTTTGTCGGCACTCACACCGACTTGCCTTTTTTGACCTCTTTTTGGCTTGTTTTCCGCAGGTTGTTGTTGCTTGTTGTCTTGCCCTTTGTGGCGGCCCAACTGCTCAATCGGGTTGCGCCCAAGGCCTACGATTATGTGCGCGAACACCAGTCGTGGTCGTTCTATTTGTGGATTGTGTCGCTAACGATTCTTATGGGTTCGACCACCACTTTTATCCTTGCTCAGCCCCGCGAGAGTGTTGGCTTGGAGGTGGCTATGGCCATAGTTGCGGGTCTGCTGTGTGTGGGTCAGTTTGCGCTTGGTCGTTGGTGGGGTAGGCGTTGTGGCGACAAGGTTGCAGGCGGTCAGTCGGTGGGTCAGAAAAATACGCTACTGGCCATTTTGCTTGCCCAGAGCTATCTCAATCCGCTCTCGTCGGTCGCTCCTGCGGCCTATATTGTTTGGCAGAATCTTATAAATTCTTGGCAACTCTCCCGCAAAAAAAGCGACTAAAAAGGCGAATTTCTTCGTTACGGTTTGTATTTGCCATCCTCATTTGCCCAAGCAAACTGCGGTTTATCTGTCATTATTTTACAAAATAAATGCTCACGCCAAAGTGCGTGAGCATTTACCATAATTTTCCATTTTCAATTTTCAATTTTCTTCGCGAGCTTTACATTCACCTCGTGAGTTACAGCTCCTTCCCAACCGTCGCCGTCGTTGGGGTTGTCGAACTCCTCCGGCTGTGTTGTAACCACCACATTTGTAGAGGCATAGTCGCCGCCATTCTTCTCGCCATCAATGTCGTCGAAAGCAATCTCGTGGGTGGTGAGTGATGTTCCCTGAACTAAAAGTAGCACATTTCCCTCGGCGTTTGTATATCCTTGTGCGAGGGTGTCGCAATACTCTTTGTATTGATTTGTCCCCGTTTCCTTGTCCCAGTAGCTATATCTTCCTCGCTCCAAAACGCTCACTCTGATTTGCTTAATAGGCTCATCGCTTAGTTGGTCGCGAGCAGTGGCGTTGAAGAGGAAGGTGGCCGACGGACAGCCATATTCGGGTGCGGGTATGGGTGGGCAGCCATACATATCGGGCCCGTCGCACGATTCAAAGCCTGCAAAGCCGAGCAGGGCAAGGAGTAGTCGGTAGAGTTTGGTTTTCATAGTTGTATGTTGCTTTTGGTGTTATAGTACAATGCTGATTATCAGGTAGGTGGAGGTGAATAATGTGCGATATTCTTGGGAAAGCTCCACTCTCACCCAGTCCCACAGCTCCACGCCCATACGCAGGCCTATCGCACTGTGGTTTCGGGCGTGCTCATAGACTTTCTCTCTACCATTGACGAGTTCGGTGTGGATGGTGGGTTGATAGGAGATGCCTACGCCCATACCAAAGTAGGGTGCAACGTTGTCCCAGTAGCGCAGGTTGTAGTCGAAATAGTTAATCATAGTAAAGGCTTTCACATCGCGGTGTCCCAGCGCGTCGTCTAGCTTGCCCACCTGAAAATGGTTGTAACCTATGCGTAGCGACATATCGCCATTGTCGCTTAGGTTGTTCACCCTCACCTCAAAGAGTGCTGTTGGGGTGTAAAGAACATAGTCGCCCCCCTCGATTATCTCCATCGCGGGGCCAAAGTGTATGTTGACAGCTTTTTTTGCCGTTCCGGTGGGGCGGGAGAGGAAGTCCAACAATCTACCCGGGAGCAGTTGTCCGCTTGCCGAGAGTGTTAGCCCCAGCAATGCAATCAGTATGGCAATGAGTCGTTTCATCGTATTGGTTCTATTGGGGATGGGTTAGTCGAAGAAGTTGAGCCACTTGTCGGAGTTGAAACGGAGGCCAACGCTCAACATAGCAAAGTATTGTTTCTGAGAGGTTATTTGCAGCTCGGCCGAAATACGCAGGTGGTCGGTGGCGTAGAGGCCAAAGCGCGGTGTTACAGAGAAGAACGTATGGTCTTCCATATAATCTTTGGGGTTGGGAGTGGCGAGCGATAGTAGCGATTTAAGCATATTTAGAAACTGCTGAAACAGACTCTCGATTGAGCCTCCAATACCTATGCCCACAAAGGGGGTGTACTCGTCGTCGAGAGTGAAATTCCAGTCGGCAAAGGTGTTGAAGTTGTAGAGCAGGTTGCGAAACTCGCCATTTTTGTAGCTGCTTAGGGCAAACTGCCACGACACCGACCAAGGCGCTGCCGTAGGTTTCCGAAATTGCTCTATGGAGAATGTATAGTTGAGTTGGCTCTTGTTGGCAGTGAAATTGTTGGCGTTGCAACCAATTCCAATGCTCGTTATCGCATCCTTCGAGGGCAGATGTTGAGCCATTGCCGAGGTGGTCGTAAGGGTGCATACGAGAGCTACAAGTAGCGTTGTGTTGCGTAGTTTCATAGGCGTAGGGGTTTGTGGTTGAGGTGTTGAGCAGGGGAGGGTGGAGTGGGTTGGTATGACCTACTCCTGCGCCTCTTGCTCGTTAATCTCTGTCTTTTTCACAAGGCGTATGGTAATGTCGTGGGTGGCTGTGCCCGAATACCAAGCCCCGTTGGGCTCAACAAAGTCGTCGGATTTGGTGGTGATGGTGGTAGAGGCCTTTTGGTAGTCGCCACCATTGTCGGGGCCGTCGATGTCCTCTGTCACAATGGTGTGGCTACCCGACGGGAACTCCTGAAATCTTAGTGTTGCCTTACCCTGCTTGTTTGTCAGACGAGAGTCGAGTAGGTGGTCTTCTTTGTAGCTTCCTTCGTAGGCCGAGGTGAGAATCATTGGCACAGGCTCGCCTGTCTGGTCATCCACAACCTCAATGTTAAACACATAGTCGGCAGTTGGTGTGCCATACATTGCCGACACCATTTTTTCGCACGAGGAGGTTACGCTGGAAAAGCCGAGAAGCGACAGAATCCATTTGATAATACCTTTTTGCATAGCTCCAATAGTTGGTTTTATGTGAAACTTTTGTTGTGACAATTAGCATTTTGCGCCCATAAAGAGCACAATGCCCGTACTGCGTTCTCTAATCAGGAAGAAGAAAGGACGGTCGGCAATGAAGCTGACAGGCTCCGAGGGAGGGCCTGCCGACTCTATCATACCCGTGCCGGTTACGGCTGCTGCTGTTGTGCCTTTCTCGGTTACGTCTATGTAGGTCTTCTGTATTACCCACGAAATCATCAAATTGCTATTGGCCATTTTGGAGAAATCGGCCATAGGAGTGAAGGCAGTTGGCATACCCAGTTCAATGAGTATGTTGTTGAGATTGTGGGTGTTTTCAATACGGAATTTGGGAAATTGCAGATTGACCTCTTGGTAGTTGCTTTGGTGTATGATGCTCTCCCATACACCCTCTTGGGCGAGGTGGGCAGCAGTTTGGTCGAGAGAGATGCCCTCGGTGGGCAGAATTATATCCATAGCATAAGCTCCGTTGCCATAGGGAATCTCAACCAATTGTAGGTGCTCGTCGGCATAGTAGTTCAAATCGCGAGTTTCCACAATCGACTTTGTGGGCGATACGTCACCATTGGCGTGGTGGAAGTCTTTGTTTTCAACATTTTTGAACGCTTTTTTCCACGAGCCGTTGAAGTAGAGGGCATTGGCAAGAAATACTTTCAGCGAGGGGTCGGGTTTGTCGAAGAAAGTTGGGATTTTACCATTTGTATTCTCCGAGCACCAGTCGTTGATGCGCTCAATGCCTGCTGTTGAGCCGAAATCCACATTATCCACTTTGGCCATAAAATTCTCCTCCACACTCTTCTTAAACGAGTTTAGAATAGTGAAGTCGGGAGCAACCCACACCGAGTTGGCCGAGATGAAATCAACCTTGCGGTCGGCATTGACCAATGCGTCAATCAGCAGACGATAGTAGGCATTTACGTCCTCAATGCTTTTGCCCTCAAAGCCGAGTGTGGCGATAATCTCCGAGAGTGTGTCGCCGTCAGCTCCATTGGCAACCATCGAGAGGGCAGCCGAAAGACTCAGTGGCGAGAGTAGCAAATCCTCCTCGGAGTTTTCATTGACGATTCTATCCAAAGTGTTAAATGCCAGAGTGTTGACACTTGTGCTTAATTCTTGCTGAGCGCGAGTGAGTTGTATTGGAGTGTAATTCTCATTGCGGTTGTCGATTTGCGCTTCGGTGTCGCAGGCGGCAAACGCAAAAAATGTGGTCAGAAGTAGAAGAGTCTTTTTCATAACATTTTGGTTTTGTTGGTTAGGGGCTTTTCCTATTAGATGCACAAGCGGGGCAAAACGTTGCACGAGGCGAGAAAAATTTTCATTTTTTCACACAAAAAAAGCGCCCAACTACCAATTTAGTTAGGCGCAAGATAGTAAAATTATCTTTTTATTGCAACTGTGTGTTGCGCTGTGGCTACTCGGCTTTGGGGAGTGTGGCCAGTGCAGCGTCCAATCGGCTGAGGGTCTCCTCCTTGCCCAGCACGTCGCACATATCATACATACCGAAACCTTTGGGCTCGCCCACAATGCAGAGCCTCCAAGCGTTCATAATGAGGCCCATACCAATCTGATTCTCGGCAATCCAACCGCCAACAACCCTCTCCATCTCGGCTGCGGTGAACTCCTCCAAGCCAGCCAAGATGTTCCTCAGCTCGCCAATGATGCGTGGAGCGTCGGCCTTCCAGTACTTCTTCGTGGCCTTCTCATCGTAGGCTTTGGGGGCTTCAAAGAGGAACGACGAGAGAGCCCAGAACTCATCGGGGAAGGTGGCCCTCATCTTAATCTGCGATGCAATTTTCACAATCTTCTCGTGCGAAAGCTCAATGCCACGCTCTTGGAGCTGAGCCTCGTAGATGGCCGCAATCTCCTCGTTGTCGCGTGTGTGCATATATTGCGCATTGAACCAATGTGCCTTGTCGGGGCTGAAACGAGCGCCCGATTTGCCCACTCTTTCGAGCGAGAAGGCCTCAATAAGCTCCTCCATCGAGAAAATCTCCTGCTCTGTGCCGGGGTTCCAGCCCAGCAGAGCAAGCATATTGATGAAAGCCTCGGGGAAATAGCCATCCTCGCGGTAGCCTCTGGATACCTCGCCCGAGGGGGCAACAAACCTCAGAGGGAATACGGGGAAACCGAGCTTGTCGCCGTCGCGTTTGCTCAGCTTGCCCTGACCTGTGGGTTTGAGCAGCAGGGGAAGGTGTGCAAACTCGGGGCGGCTATCCTCCCAACCAAAGGCGCGATAGAGCAAGTAGTGGAGAGGCAACGAAGGCAACCACTCCTCGCCTCGGATGACGTGCGAAATCTCCATCAGATGGTCATCGACAATGTTGGCCAAGTGGTAGGTGGGCAGTGCGTCGGCCGACTTGTAGAGCACCTTGTCGTCGAGCGTCGAGGTGTTCATCTCAACGTGACCACGAATGAGGTCGTCCATCTCGACCACCTCGCCCTCGGGCATCTTGAAGCGGATAACCCACTGGTCGCCACGAGCTTTGCGCTCTTCTACCTCCTCGGCACTCAGGCGCAACGAGGTGGCAAGTTGCTCCCTTACGGCGTAGTTGTAACAGAAGGTCTCGCCCTTAGCCTCCAACTCTGCACGCAGAGCATTGAGCTCTTCGGGGGTGTCGAAGGCGTAGTAGGCGTGGCCCGACTCAACGAGTTGGAGCGCATATTTCAGGTAAATATCTTTCCTTTCGCTCTGGCGATAGGGGGCGTGAGGGCCACCCTCGCGTACACCCTCGTCAATCTTTATTCCACACCATTCGAGCGACTCCATAATATACTCCTCAGCTCCCTCGACATAGCGAGTCGAGTCGGTATCCTCAATGCGGAGGATGAAGTCGCCACCCCTCTGACGTGCAAAGAGGTAGTTGTAGAGTGCGGTACGAACACCGCCAATGTGGAGTGCGCCGGTGGGAGAGGGCGCAAAACGAACTCGTGTTTTCCTGCTCATATACTTTTATTTTTTTGAATTTTTAATTACACATTGAAGAGGAAGTGCATAATGTCGCCATCCTGAACGACATACTCCTTGCCTTCGATACCAATCTTGCCGGCCTCGCGACAAGCCTTCTCGCTGCCGAGTGTAACGTAGTCGTCGTACTTGATAACCTCGGCACGGATGAAGCCACGCTCAAAGTCGGTGTGGATAACGCCTGCTGCTTGGGGCGCTTTGTAGCCACGAGTGTATGTCCACGCCCTCGACTCGTCTGCACCGGTGGTGAAGAAGGTCTCCAAGCCGAGGAGCTTGTATGCACCCTTGATAAGACGGCTCACACCCGACTCCTCAATACCCAGCTCTTCGAGGAAGATTTGACGCTCTTCGTAGCTCTCCAACTCGGCAATGTCGGCCTCGGTGGCAGCGGCCACAACGAGCAATTCGGCATTCTCCTCGCGGATGGCCTCGCGCACTGCCTCTACATAGGCGTTGCCGGAGGTGATGCTGGCCTCATCGACGTTGCAGACGTAAAGTACGGGTTTGTTGGTCAGCAGACACAGCTCTGCCACCCACTTTGCATCCTCCTTATTGTCGATTTCCACCGAGCGTGCGGCCTTGCCCTGCTCCATAGCCTCTTTGTAGCGACACAGAATCTCATACTGACGTTTGGCCACTTTGTCGCCTGCGGCAGCTTGCTTTTGGGTCTTGCCAATGCGACTCTCTACCGTTTCGAGGTCTTTCATTATCAGCTCCGTATCGATGATTTCTTTGTCCCTAACGGGGTTTACCGAGCCATCGACGTGGGTGATGTTGTCGTTGTCGAAACACCTCAGAACGTGGATTATAGCGTCGGTGTTGCGGATGTTGGCGAGGAATTTATTGCCCAAGCCCTCACCTTTGGATGCGCCCTTCACCAAACCTGCAATATCTACAATCTCTATGGTTGTGGGGATTACACGTTTGGGGTTGTCGATTTCGGCGAGTTTTGCAAGTCGCTCATCGGGTACGGTTATTACGCCCACGTTGGGGTCGATTGTGCAGAAAGGAAAGTTGGCTGCCTGAGCTTTTGCGCTGGAAAGGCAGTTGAAAAGGGTGCTTTTGCCCACGTTGGGCAGACCCACTATGCCGCATTGTAATGCCATATCTATCGAAAAATTACGTTTGTAGTCTGCAAAGATAACTATATTTTTATGATTTCTTATAACATAGAACTAAATTCTCGTGCCATAAATTTGTTTACTAAAAGGAAAGTTTGTATTTTTGAGGGATATAAAACGATTACTTAATAAAGCCATATAACTACTATGAAAGATACTTTGCGATTGATTGAACTGCTCGAAGGGCAGATTGAGAGTTTTTCCGAGACTGGAATCTATGAGATAGAGCGCGATTTGCTGCTCGAAAGGCTGCGTGGGGTCTATGCCTCGGTGTTGGCTCTCGATGTTGTGACAGAGGAAGATAGGGTTATTGATGCTCTGCTGGGTGTGGTTGCAGGTGTAGCCGAGGGCGACGAGCCAGAGCCCGAAATGGAGGTCGAGCGCATCTATCCCTCCGACGAGGAGGCTGCCGAAGAAGAGCCTGCTGAGGAGGTTGAGGAAGAGCCTTTGGTGGAGGTTGAGGAAGAGCCCGCCACTGAGGAGTGTGTGACCACGCCTGAGCCTACCGAAGAGGTTGTGGAGGAAGAGGTTGAAGAGCCCACCGAGCAACAGATTGAGGAAGAGCCTACCGAGGAGGAAGTAGCCGAAGAAGAGCCTATTCAAGAGCCTGCCCAAGAGCCTGTTCCCACCGAAATAGACCACCATAAGGCTATGTCGCTCTACGACGATGACGACGAAGCCGAGGAGGAGTTAGAGGAGGGCGAGGTGCTCTATGTGGCCGACGACGATGACGAGCCCGAAGAGGTTGAAGAAGAGGCCGCAGAAGAGGAAGAAGAGCCTACTGAGGATGATGCAGTAGTTGTCGAAGAGCCTCAGTATGATGGGGTTGCTGAGCCTCAGGTTGTCGATGTTGCCACCGCAGCGTCGGCTTCGATGTCGTTGCGTCAGTCCATCGGTATCAACGATAAGTTTATCCTCCTGCGCGACCTTTTTGCTGGCGACAACGACTACTACGAGAGCTCTATTGACAAACTCGATGAGTTTGATAATCTCGACGAGGCTATGCTCTACATCTACGACAACTTCCGCTGGTCGCCCAATAGCGAGGGTGCTCGCCTGCTGATGGAGCTTTTGGCCCGCAAGCTGTTTTAGTTCAATGTTTTAGTTAGTTGGAAGATGTCGAAACTCTATATCATCCCAACCCCCATAGGTAATCTGGAAGATATGACCTATCGTGCGGTGCGCCTTCTTAGGGAGGTAGATGTTGTCTTGGCCGAGGATACGCGCACCTCGCAGGTGTTGCTCAAACACTACGGCATTGAGCGCAAACTCTACTCCCACCACAAGTTCAACGAACACGCTACGGTGGAGTTTGTGGCCTCGCAGATTGAGGCCGGCCAGAGCGTGGCGCTCATATCCGATGCCGGCACTCCGGGTATTTCCGACCCCGGTTTTTTGCTTGCCCGCACTTGTGTGGAGCGAGGCTTGGAGGTGGAGACCTTGCCCGGTGCTACCGCCTTTGTGCCTGCATTGGTGCAGAGTGGTTTCCCTTGCGATAGATTCTGCTTTGAGGGATTCTTGCCTCAGAAGAAGGGCCGCAAAAAGAGAATAGCTGCACTGGCTGAGGAGAGCCGTACAATGATTTTCTACGAATCGCCGTTTAGGGTGTTGAAGGCGCTGGGCGAACTGGCCGAGTGCTTTGGCGATGATAGGCGTGTGAGTGTGTCGCGCGAGCTGTCGAAGAAGTTTGAGCAGACCGTAAGGGGCACTCTGCGTGAGGTTATCGACCACTTCGAGGCTCATCCTCCTAAGGGGGAGTTTGTGATTGTGGTTGAGGGCAAAGGTTTCAGACATAAGTCCGACGAGGGCGAGGAGTCCGACGGAGAGTAGCTCTGTTGCCCCCCCCTCAGACTAACCAATTTGATTTACACAAAAAGTCTAAGCAAAAACGATACTACTATGAATAACAATCAGGAAGAGATAAAAGATGGCTTGAATCCACTTGGCCAGGGCGCTCCAAGCTCTGCATCCACTCCCGAGGTGGAGGGTGTTGTGGCCGACGCGAGTGGCGATACTCCCAGAGTGGACGATACGGTTAGCCGTGTCGAGGTGGCCAATGTTTTCCTCCGCATTTGGCGCAATTTGAAAGAGTTTATGCACGGCAGGTTTGACCTTCACGGCGACAGCGCTTCGCAGGCGCTTGTGGTGGAGGAGATTCGCAAGGGCATCGATTTTAAGGGCACAACCTTGTGGGTTTTGATGTTTGCTGTGTTTATCGCATCGTTGGGTCTGAATGTCAATTCAACGGCTGTGATTATTGGCGCAATGTTGATTTCGCCCCTTATGGGCCCAATCATTGGTATAGGCTTGTCGCTGGGAACCAACGACTTCGATATGCTCAAAACGGCTTGGCGCAACTTCCTGCTGATGGTTGTAGTGAGCCTTATTACCAGTACGCTCTACTTCTTTGTATCGCCCATTTCTACGGCCCAGAGTGAGCTGTTGGCTCGCACCTCGCCCACAACCTACGATGTGCTGATTGCCTTCTTTGGTGGCTTGGCGGGTATGGTGGCCCAGACGCGCAAAGATAGGGCGGTGACTGTGGTGTCGGGTGTGGCTATTGCTACTGCGCTGATGCCTCCTTTGTGTACGGCGGGCTATGGTTTGTCCACCGGTAATTTCAGCTTCTTCTTGGGTGCAATATACCTCTTCACAATCAATGCCGTATTTATTGCGCTGGCAACCTACCTCGTGGTGCTGTTTTTGCGCTACGACAAAAAGACCATCCTCGACCCCGTACAGCAGAAACGCAACAATCGCTATATTACTATAATAATCATCCTTGTTGGTGTGCCAAGCATTATTTTTGGCGCAGATATTGTGCGTCGCACCACCTTCGAGGAGAATGTAGATAGATATGTGGCCAAGGTGTTCCAGTTCAACCGCACGATGATTGTCGATTACCAAAAGGAGTTCCACTACGAGGGTAAAACATCGCGTGTGGAGATTCGCCTTGTGGGTGAGCCTCTTTCGGAGGATGTTATCGACAACGCCCGTGCCCAAATGGAGGACTATGGTCTGCATCGTACCGAACTAATTGTCAAACAGGCCGATAGCGACGATAAGATGGACATTAGCAAACTCCAAAAGAGCTATGCCGACATTATCGACGAGAAGAATACCCAGATTAGGGAGCTACGTGGTCGCCTTGCGTCGCTTACGACTATTGACACCCTCTCGGGGGCTGACATCTCGCGTGAGTTGGCTCTTGTGACCGAGAATGTAGGCTCGGTGTCGCTCTCCAAACATACCACCTATGCCGAGGGCAAGCCTCAGGGTACTATGGTGGTGGCTATTGTCAAACGTGCCGATAGGTGGAAACCAATCGACGTGGAGAAGATTCGTATGTGGCTCTCGGTGCGCACAAAAAACGGCAATGTGAAAGTTATTGAGGAGGATTAGGCTGCTATGGCAAACAACGCAAAAGATAATATGAACTTTGCCCAGAGGGTGGGGTACTATCTGTTGCTCGGTGGGGCTAAACTGATTGGCTACCTGCCCTACTGTGTGCTCTACTATGTGCTTGCACCCTTTATTAGTTTTGTTCTCTACCGCCTGCTTGGCTATCGTGTGGGGGTAGTAAGGGGCAATCTTGCTGCCGCCTTTCCCGAGAAGAGCGAGGAGGAGCGCAGAGCCATTGAACGTAAGTTCTACCGCCACTTGGCCGAGATATTTGTCGATGTTATCGATATGACCAGTATGTCGCCCCGAGAACTGAAAAAGCGAATGGTGGTGGAGAACCAGAGCGAGACCGACGCTGCCATTGGCTCTCGCAACTGGATTGCTGCGCTGGCTCACTATGGCGAGTGGGAGTACTTTTCGGTCTATTCAATCGACCACCCCTACCACAACATTGGTGTCTATCATCCCCTGAGTAGCAAGATTATGGATAGGTTTATGCTCTACATACGTCGTCGCTTTGGTATGGAGGTAGCCCCAATGAATGGCTTGGCCCGCCCGGTGATGAAGAATCTCAAAGCAAAGGAGCAGATGGCCCTCGGACTCATTGCCGACCAACGACCCCGATTCCGTGAGAGCGACAAGGTGTGGCGCACCTTCCTTAATCAGCCTTCGTTGTTCTTTGGGGGCATTGGCAACTATGCCAAAAAATTTGGAATGATGGTCTATACGCTCGATATTGTAAAGGTCAAACCATCGCATTATAGGTGTAATTTTGTGCAACTCTACGATGGAGAGGAGGATATTTCCGAGCAGGAGATTATGGATCGCTATGTGGCCGAGGTGGAACGTATCATACGTCGCGCACCCGAGCTGTGGCTGTGGTCGCACCGCCGCTGGAAAAATAAACCCTCCGCAAAGCCAGCAACCGTAGTTGCCGAGCCTACGAAGAGTGAAGATACCCCAACACTCTCTACCGCAAATCCCGAGAATAATAATGCTTAGCACCCGAGTTGTCATACTTAACTGGAATGGCGAGAAGTTCCTCGCCCAGTTTTTGCCCAAGGTGGTGGCTACTATGCCCGCTTGGGCGAGTGTTGTTGTGGCCGACAACGGCTCTACCGATTCGTCACAGAGCGTTGTGAGTGGCTTTGAAGGGGTTGAGTGGTTGCCTTTGGACGAGAACTACGGCTATGCCGAGGGCTACAATCGTGCTTTGGCTCAGTTGGAGGGCGATGTTTTTGTTTTGCTCAATAGCGATGTCGAGCCTGCCGAGGGGTGGTTAGAGCCTCTGGTTGCACATTTGGAGGCCAATCCTCAGGTGGGTGCGCTCCAACCTAAGATACGCTCGTGGGCTGCGCCCGACTATTTTGAGTATGCTGGCGCGGCAGGCGGTAGGATTGATAAGTATGGCTACCCATTTTGTCGTGGCAGGGTTATGAGTCATGTCGAGAAGGATGAGGGACAGTACGATGTGGCCGAACCAATTTTTTGGGCCTCGGGCGCTTGCCTTGTTGTTAGGAGCGATGTGTGGCGCAAATTGGGTGGCTTAGACGGCAGTTTCTTTGCCCATATGGAGGAGATTGACCTCTGCTGGCGTATGCAACTTATGGGCTATGAGATTGAGTGTGAGCCTCGTAGTGTGGTCTATCACGTTGGCGGTGGCACTCTGCCCAACAACTCGCCTCGTAAGATATATTTCAACTTCCGCAACTCGCTTTCGATGTTGCATAAGTGTCTGCCCGAGGGACAGATGTGGCGACTCGGGGTGCGCAAGGCTATGGACTGGCTTTCGTGGGGGGCGTATGTTCTCAGTGGCCGTTGGTCGTTTGCACGCGCTCTTTGCCGTGCCCACCGCGACTATCGCCACCAGAGGGCAGAGCTCGATGCCAAACGACGAGAGCTGTGGAGCAATGTCGTCTGCCCCGAGCCTCAGACTATCTACCCCAAGTGGATGGTTTGGCAATATGTTGTTAGGGGGCGTAAATGTTCTTCGGAGTTGAATTAGGACTATTTTGACCAATTAGTCATAATTTTCAACTTTCAATTTTCAATTTTCAATTTTCTTTGTATATTTGCACCGCCTATCGGAAATGTAGGTTTCATTGAGCCATGGTGTAATGGTAACACTGCAGATTTTGGTTCTGTCATTCTGAGTTCGAGTCTCGGTGGCTCAACGACAAGAGGGAAAGTTCGGCTGAACTTTCCCTCTTGCGTTTTTGTTGTGTTTGGTCAGTGGCTTGCTAACGGGGCGAAATGTTGTTCAAACTCCAATTGTAGTAGCCTGTGTAGGTCTCGCCCATAGTCTTGTATTGGAGCATAATGGCATTGTAGGGGCTCATTGTGGCGCTAACGTACTCGCTGTACTCGCCCTGCGAAACAGTAATATCCATATCGCCCACGCAGGGAGGGATGAATGCACCGTCATTCCTGTGGGTAATTTCAATAGGCGTGTTTATTGTGAAGTGTACCGAGTAGGTTTCGTATTCGGAGTCGTAGAACCTACCGCTGCCACTGACATTGTAGGTAAACTCCGATTTGCCTATGGCTCTTTGCTCGGTGTCGTTGGTCGCGACCCTTAGTTCGGCATCTATGATGGCGTTGCATCTTTCGCCCAAGTTGTACCACTGAGCAAATACGGGAATTTTGGCCTTGGTCAGCCTTATTACGAAGATGTCCTTATCGACACGCTCCACTCTGATGGCTTTGTCTTGCTCCTCGTTGCCAAAGAAGTAGGGCGAAGAGATGATGTCCCACTCTGCGCCCTCGTCGCTGAGCGAGAGAGAGTTGTTAAGCCTGTACTTCTCGTTCCAACGCTCGTTGTAGATGCGCCATAACTCGCCAGAGTGGCGTATTTTCATATATTTGTAGTACTCATCCTCGACAATCTCTTTCGTCTCCTCTGGGGCGTTGAGGTATTCGTTGAAGTTGAGGGCAGCCACAAGTGCGCCGGTGGAGTGGCTTATGGTGTTGATGCTCTGGGCAAATACCACAAGCGCAGGTTTCGTTTCGTCGAGGCTATTGACAAAATCGCTATCCTGCTCCTCGATGCTTGTGCAGCTGGCAAGGGCGAAGGCCGCCACCGCACCTACCATTATATTATATAGATACTTTTTCATACTCTTTCTTACTTTTTGTTTGGTGTTGTGGTGGATGATTTAGAAACGATAGCCAATGCCTGAAAATGTGACGATGGCCTCGTTAGATAGCTGTTCTTCGAGGAAGTAGTAAAGACGTGCGCCAATGGTTATGCCGTAGGAGAACATATAATCAACCGTTAGCCTGAGAGGGTGGTGGATGGCATTGCCCTCCATTTTGGAGAGATAGAGGTTAGAGCCAACGCCAATGTGGAAACGTGCCCAGCGCCCCTTGATTATCGTCCACTTAACTTGGGGTGTGAAGGTGGCGCAAAATCCCGAGTAACCTTTGACAACTTTTTTGGTTGTGTTGTCGTAGGTGTTGCGTGCGCGGGTGGAGTAGAATGCACCCATACCCAGCTCCAAGTAGCGACCATTATTGACCGAAAAGTAGATGTAGGGCGAATCGCTATAATGGTATGGGCCGGCGGTTTGTGTGGCCGCAAGGTATTGATTGTAAGGGGTGCGGTTGTAGCGGTTTTCGATGGGCTCGTCTAAGATGTCGAGCTGGCTCAGGGCAGTGTTACCTATGCGAAACTCAAACCTACACTCCTTGTTGGGAGTCTTAAAGTTGGTAAATCTGTCCCACAGTGTAACTTTCTCCTCGGGCTCTTCCATTATTTCGGCAGCTATGGTGGGTAGCTCCTCGGGCACTTGTGAGTTGAGTTCGTCAGTCTCCACTGCGCTCTGTGTGCCCTCGGCAGTGAGTCGGCTTGGAGTTAGCTCAATGCCCCCGTCGGGCAGTTGTGCCAAGAGAGCCGAGGGAATTGATAGAACCAAAAGTAGAGTTAGTAATATGCGTTTCATAGGCCTATTGTTTAGCAATACAATTTTGTGTTTAGAAACTGCTTGCATCTCATACAGCTTCTTTTATGTATAGATGCACAAAGGGGGCAAAACGTTGCATCGTGATTGCATTTTTTTAGCCCCCAAGAGTGATTTTTCTAAATTATGGTACTTATGTCTTTGTTAGACGATGCCGTTGTCGGCAAAAAACTCTGCCACAGCAGCCTTGAAATTCTCTATCGTCTGTTCGAGCGATACGAATGATTTGCCCCCGGCGGCATTCTTGTGACCGCCACCACCAAAATACTTGCGAGCAAAGATGTTTACATCCACCTCGTCACCTCGCGAGCGCAACGATACGCGGATGAATTTGCGTGTCTCGGTAAAGAGAGCCGACATCTTCATACCCGCAATAGTTAGGGGGTAATTGACAAAACCTTCGCTGTCGCCAAGCTGGAAGTTGTAGCGACGCATCTCCTTCTCCGAGAGGGAGATATAGGCAGCCTTACCATTCTGTATGACATCCATTTTGCGTCCCAGCGAGTAGCCCAATAGCTTCACGCGCGAGGCTGTGTAGGAGTTATAGACAGCGTTGTGTACTTTGGGTATGTCGAGTCCTCTTTCGAGCAACACCGCCACCGCCCTCATAAGGTCGGGAGTGAGGTAGCTGAAAGCAAAGTTGCCTGTGTCGGTCATAATGCCGGCATAGAGATTCTCGGCCATCTCGGTGGTGATAGCCTCAGCGCCAACGGTGGCCTCAATGAGTTTGTAGGTCACAAAGGCTGTGGAACATATTTCAGGGTAGGAGAACTGCAATGTGTAGTCGTCGGGTGGCATCAGATGGTGGTCAATCAGGATGCGAGGCACAGTGCTCTCTTCCAGAGGCTCACTCATCGAATCAAGACGGTCAATCTTGTTGAGGTCCATAACAAAAATCAGCTCTGCCGAGCGAATTATCTCGTTTGCCAGCTCGGGATTCTCCTTGGCCACAACAACGCTCTCAATCGAAGGCATCCAATCGAGAAATGCAGGATAGCGGTTTGGAACAAGCACCCGAGGAGAGTGCCCCCAACCCCTAAGTACCTCGGCCCACGCAAGCGAAGAGCCGATGGCATCGCCGTCGGGATTGGTGTGCGTAACTATGGCAATCTGCTTGTTGTTGCCACTCAAAAAGCCTCGTAGGCTCTCAATTTTTTCAGAAAAATCAACCATCTCGAAAGCAAAGATAATAAAAACATTTGGAAATATGAAAATAGGTGTGGATAATTGAAAAAAAATACCTACCTTAGAGGGCTGAAATTAGAGCTAAGTAGCAACTAACAAACTAACAATAGCATCAAAATGAAAACTTATCAAACTCAAAACATCCGCAACGTGGCTATCGTTGGCGGCACAGGTAGCGGCAAGACTACTCTTGCCGAGGCATTCGCATTTGAAGGTAAACTCATCGACCGTAAAGGTAGCGTTGAGGCAGGTAACACCCTTTCGGACAACACCGAGTTGGAGCAGGCTCAGGGCCGTAGTCTCTACCCCGCTGTTATCTACACCGAGTTCGCAGGTCACAAATTCAACTTCATCGACACTCCCGGTGTGGATGACCTCTGTGGTGGCGTATTCTCGGCCTATAAGGTGTGCGACTTGGCAGCTCTTGTAATCAATGGCAATCAGGGCTTCGACGTAGGTAGCGAGATTCACAGCCGCTATGCTGCTCAGGCTAAGATGCCCGTAGTTGGTATCATCAACCAGCTCGACAAAGAGAACGCAACTTGGGAGAAAGTATATGACAGCTTGAAGAACAACTCGCCCATCAACCCCGTTGTTGTTCAGTACCCCGTTAATCCCGGCTTGGGCTTCGACGCTATCATCGACGTTCTGACGATGAAGATGTATAAGGCCAAAGACGAGAACGGTGGTCAGGAGGAGTTGGACATTCCCGCTTCGGAGGCCGACCGCGCTGAGGAGTACCACAATGAGCTTTTGGAGGCTGCTGCCATCAACGACGAGGCTCTGATGGAGAAATTCTTTGAGACCAACGACCTCTCGGCCGACGAGATTCGTCAGGGTCTTAGGGATGGTGTTGCTAATCGCGACTTTATGCCCATCTTCTGCTGCTCGGCAAAGAAGAGCTTTGGTCTGAAACGCATTATGGAGTTCATCATCAACGTTCTTCCCGACCCCGCACAGGCTAACGCTATGACCGATGTTGAGGGTAACGAGGTTAAGGCTGACGCTTCGGCTCCTGCTTCGATTTTCGTATTCCGCAATGCTGTTGAGCAGCACGTAGGTGAGGTTAGCTACTTCCGCGTAGTGACCGGTAAACTCACCGAGGGTATGGAGCTTACCAACCCCCGCAACGGCAACAAAGAGAAAATTTCGCAGATTTTCGCTGTTGCAGGTAAGAAACGTGAGAAAGTTACCGAGCTTGTAGCAGGTGAGATTGGTTGTACCGTTAAGCTCAAAGGTACTAAGGCCAACGATACTCTTGGTCTTGGCGACGTGGCAGAGATTTCGCCCATCAGCTTCCCCGCACCCCGCTACCGTGCAGCTGTTCGCGCTCTCGACCAGAACAACGAGGAGAAACTTGGCGAGTTGCTCAACCGCATCAAAGCTGAGGATTTGACCTACAAGGTAGAGTACTCGAAAGAGCTCAAACAGACCATCGTTCAGTGTCAGGGTGAGATGCACATCAACCTTTTGAAGACCATCATCCAGAACAATAAGATTGAGATTGAGTTCTTGGCTCCAAGGATTCCCTACCGCGAGACCATTACTAAGGTAGCTGCTGCTAACTACCGCCACCGCAAACAGTCGGGTGGTTCGGGTCAGTTCGGCGAGGTTCATATGGTTGTTGAGCCCTACTACGAGGGTATGCCCGAGCCTAAGCAGTATAAAGTAGATGGCCGCGAGCTCTTGGTTAATATCAAGGGTAAAGAGGAGTTCGACCTCGAATGGGGTGGCAAACTCATCTACTACAATGCAATCGTTGGTGGTGCTATTGACGCACGCTTTATGCCCGCTATCTTGAAGGGTATTAAGGATAAACTCAACGAAGGCCCTCTTACCGGTTCGTATGCACGCGACATCCGCGTTGTTATCTACGATGGTAAGATGCACCCCGTAGATTCGAATGAGATTTCCTTCGTTTTGGCAGCTCGCAACGCCTTTAAGGAGGCTTTCCGCAACGCTGGTCCTAAGATTTTGGAGCCTATTTACAACGTTGAGATTTTGGTTCCCAGCGAGAATATGGGTGACATTATGAGTGATTTGAATGGTCGTCGTGCTCAGATTATGGGTATGAACGCCGAGGGTGCATATAGCCGCTTGAACGCTCGTGTACCTCTGGCAGAGCTCTATCGCTACTCGACCACATTGAGCGCACTTACTCTGGGTCGTGCTACCTACACTATGGAGTTTGCATCCTACGAGCAAGTACCTGCCGATGTTCAGGACAAACTGCTCAAAGCATACCAAGAGGAGGACAAAGACGAGTAAACGCTCTTGTAACGAGCGCCTGCTTCGTTATTGTCAGAAAGAATCCCCCGCACTTACGTTCAGTAAGCGCCGGGGGATTTTTCTTTTGCACGCCTTGCTTCGTTGCTCTGTGATTATGTTGGTGGAAACGTCAAACGTCAAAAGTCTAACGTCTAACGACCTAAGGCTTAATAAAACTCGGGTATTAAAAAAGATACCCGAGTTTTTTTACAGGGGTCACAAGGGTTACAATGGTCACAAGGGTTACAAGGGCGTCTTTCGCTCCACAACCACTCCTCCCCTAAGTTAGGGGAGGGTCTGCGAAGCAGGGGAGAGGTCTGTCCTGCGCCGAAGGCGCAGATGTGAAAACTGATAACTGACAACTGACAACTGCCAGCTGACCACTTTCAACTAAAAACACCATCCAACTCGGATGCTGAAACTCAGGGCCACGTTGTCATTTCGCAGGCCGAGGTGGTCGAGTAGTTGGAAGCCGTGGTGATAGCCCGTCTCGGCAGGTGTGCCAAAGGCGTAGCCACCGCCCACCCACAGGTCGGCCACAAAGCCTCCCCAAGTGCGTTGATAGCCAACCGTAGCAATGAGCGACCCCATCTCGGCAAGGCTGCGAGTGCCACTGAGCGAGTGGGTATAGTGAAAGCGCGAATAGATGGCCTCGGGGCGGAGGTAGAATCCGTCGAAGGGGCGGGCGGGGTCGTAGCCACCGACGAAAAATTTGTGACCATAGCGGAGTGTCAGTCCGCGAGGGTTGTTGTCGTATTTGTCGTAGCCCGCGCCTATCCAGCCTGCACATATCTCGGTGGTCTGGCCAAGCGATGGTAGGGCGTGTTCCCACGAGAGCTTGCTGCTGCCCGTGCCCCACGAGAGGAAGGTGATTTTCAGCGCATCGACTCTGGTTGGTTTGTCGGCTTGGCTTTGTGCCCAGCTTGGTGTGGCAGCGCCAAGCAATAGCAGGGTGGCCAGAGCGAGTTGAAGCAGTTGTTTCATAGCGAGAGTGGGTAAAAGGGTGGGGCACTCACCCAAAGTGAATGCCCCACAGACTATTGTAAATAAATATCATAGAGGGCTTAGATACCCTGCCTATTGACTATTTGTTGGCCTCTTTCTCAGCTTTGATGAAAGCCTCCAACTCGGCGATACGTTTCTGGGCAGCCTCTACCTTGTCGCCAGCTACAACTAATTTGTAGGTATCAACAGCCACTTGGTTGTTGTTCTTGCTGTCGTTAGCAACTGCCATAAGGTAGTAAACCTCGCTCTGCTGCTCGGGAGTGGTCATAAATGCTGCGGCCATCTCGCCCCAAGCGATGATGTTGTCCCAATCCTCGTGGCTACCTGCCAACTGCAAGCGGTACATCTGGTTGCCGGTGTTCATAGGATCGGCATTGATGAGGGTTTCGAGAGTTGCATAAGCGGCCTCTTTGTTGCCTGCCAAGTTTTCCTCCTGAGCTTTCACGAGAAGGTGGTTGGTAAGCTCCTCTTTGGCTTTGCCTGCGTGCTCGGCAAAACGGCTGTTGCTCTGACCCAGAGCGATGATGTTGGTATAAACCTGAACACCATTCTCAAAGTCTTTCAGCTGGCAGTAGCTGTTTGCCAAGTAGAGTGCAAGGTCGGTATCCTGAGGGTTGGCCTCGTAGCCTTGGCTGAAAAAGCTCACTGCGGTAGCGTAGTCACCATTGTTGTAGGAGTCGGCGCCGAGGGATTTGTAAGTGCCCGAGATAGCATTTTTTGCCTTACGAGCAGTTGCGCTGGCGTTGTAGAGCAGTGCGGTCTCGTTGGCCTTTTTGAAGTAATCGAGGGCCTCGTTCAAATTGCCGGCATTAACGCTCTGGCCACCAAGCCTATAATAGCACTCGGGAATATATTTCTGAGCCTTCTCGGCAATATCCATAGCGTCGGCATTGAAGGCGGCTTCTACCGTCTTTTCGAGCATAGTCAGTGCCTCGGTATAGTTTTTAGCTTTGAGGGTTGTGGCAGCCTCGTTGAACATTTTCTTTACCTCGTTGAGATCCTGAGCGTAGGTGGTAAAGTTACCAAGCAAAAGTGCAGCAAGAGCTACGATAAGCGATTTGATTTTCATTCTTTTATCCGTTTATTGTGTTAGTTTTATTGTTCGATGTCAAATGTATAACGTCTAAGACGACGAATAAATTGTCCTTTCAGCCTACAAAAGTATAAATTACTCTGTGGAAAACAAATTTACTTTCTTAGTTTTTTGAAAAAATCCTCCATAAGTTCCCTACATTCCTCCTCCATAACTCCCGCCTTGACCTCGGTTTTGGGGTGGAGAATCTGGCCCTGAACGGTTGTGAAGCCCTTTTTGGGCTCGGCTGTGCCATAGACAACCCTTCCCACCTGACTCCACGCGATTGCTCCGGCACACATCACGCAAGGCTCAACGGTGACGTATAGCGTACACTCGGGTAAATACTTGCTGCCCAGGGCGTTCATAGCTGCCGTCAGAGCCAACATCTCGGCGTGGGCTGTGGCATCGCCCAGAGCCTCCACTCGGTTGTGGCCCTTGCCAACAATCCTCTGGCCACATACAACCACCGCACCAATGGGTATTTCGCCCTCATTGGCGGCTACTTTGGCCTCGGCAATGGCTCTTTGCATAAAAAAATGCTCTATGTTGTAGTCTGTTTCCATCTTTTTTGTACCTTTGAAGGATTTTTCGTGTGATACACCACAAAGATACAAAAAATAATTACACAATAAATAGACTCTATGTATAGAACACACACTTGTGGCGAACTTCGCCTACAAAATCTCACCGAGGAAGTAACCCTCGCAGGATGGGTACAGCGTGTACGCAACCTCGGTGGTATGACCTTTATCGACCTCAGAGATCGCTATGGTATCACTCAGTTGGTGGTTGATGATAGCTGCTCCGACCAAGTTAAGGAGGTAGCCTCGCAGCTCGGACGTGAGTATGTCATCCAAGCCAGCGGTAAGGTGCTTGAACGTTCAAGCAAGAATAGCAAAATCCCCACTGGCGACATCGAGATTGCTGTTTCGGCCCTCCGTATTCTCAACGCTGCCGAGACTCCTCCCTTCACCATCGAGGACAATACCGACGGTGGCGACGACCTGAGGATGCGCTACCGCTACCTCGACCTGAGGCGTGGCCCGCTGAAAAATGCGCTTATGTTGCGCCACCGTATGGCTCAGGTGACACGCAACTTCCTCTCGGGCGAGAACTTTATGGAGATTGAGACCCCCTATATGATTAACTCCACCCCCGAGGGTGCGCGTGACTTCCTTGTGCCTTCGAGGCTCAACCCCGGCAAGTTCTACGCTCTGCCCCAGTCGCCCCAGACCTTCAAGCAGTTGCTGATGGTGGCAGGCTACGACCGCTACTTCCAGATTGTGCGTTGCTTCCGCGACGAGGATCTTAGGGCCGACCGTCAGCCTGAGTTTACCCAGATAGACTGCGAGATGTCGTTTGTCGAGCAGGAGGATGTGCTCAACATCTTTGAGCGCTTTGCCAAGACCCTCTTCAAAGAGGTTTTGGGTGTGGAGATTGACTACTCATTCCCCCGTATGTCGTGGCACGAGGCTATGGCTAAGTATGGCTCCGACAAGCCCGATATCCGTTTCGGTATGGAGTTCAACGACATCACTGCCGACGTTAAGGGCAAAGACTTTGTTGTTTTCGACTCGGCTGAGTATGTGGGTGCTATTGTGGCTGAGGGCTGTTCGGGCTACACCCGCAAGCAAATCGACCAGCTTACCGACTTTGTGAAACGTCCTCAGGTGGGCGCAAAAGGTCTGGTTTGGATTCGTATTGAGGAGGGTGGCATCAAGTCGAGCATCGACAAGTTCTACACCTCGGAGGAGTTGCAGGCTCTGGCTACCAAGTGTGGCGCTAAGGCAGGCGACCTTATTCTCATCCTCGCCGGCGATAGGAAACATACCCTCTCGGCTCTGAATGTGCTGCGTCTGGAAATGGGCGACCGCCTCGGATTGCGCGACCCCAAGAAGTTTGCACCCCTATGGGTTGTCGATTTCCCCCTGTTGGAGTGGGACGACGAGACCCAGCGCTTCTACGCTATGCACCACCCCTTCACCTCGCCTAAGCCCGAGGATGTTGAGTGGATGGAGAGCGACCCCGGACGTGTGCGTGCCAACGCCTACGACTTCGTGTGCAACGGTGTTGAGGTGGGCGGAGGCTCGGTGCGTATCTTTGATAGCGAGTTGCAGCAGAAGATGTTCCGCCTGTTGGGCTTCACTCCCGAGCAGGCCGAGGCTCAGTTTGGCTTCCTGATGAACGCATTTAAGTTTGGCGCACCTCCTCACGCAGGTATCGCCTTTGGTTTCGATAGGTTCTGTTCGCTCTTTGGCGGCTCAGACTCTATTCGTGACTATATCGCCTTCCCCAAGAACAATCAGGGCCGCGATGTGATGGTTGATTCGCCCACCAATATCGACCCTGCACAGTTGGTTGATTTGCGCATAAAGCTCGTTGAAGAGTAATCGAGCGCGCCTTGTGGGCGATTTTCGCCCCAAACGTCGAAAGACCTAAGTCCAAAATAAAACTCGGGTATTAAAAAAGATACCCGAGTTTTTTTACAGGGGTCGCAAGGGTTACAGGGGTTACAGGGGTTACAGGGGGCGCAAGCGTTACAAGGGCGTCTTTCGCCCCACAACCACTCCTCCCCTATGTCAGGGGAGGTGTCGCGAAGCGACGGAGAGGTTAGTCGCGCCGTAGGCGCAGTGCTGAAAACTGAACGCTGACCGCTGAGTGCTAGCTTTCAAATACAACAACGCGGGCATCGAAACCGATGCCCGCGTTGTTGTATATCTATTTGCCAACAAGGACTATTTTGCTCGGCCGAAGCGGCGCAATACAAGCTCCTCGTTGATGTCGCGCATAAGCATTTGCAACATCTGCTCGGAGGTCTGTTCGATGTCGAGCAACATCAGTGCGTCGAGAGCGTTGCAGAAGTCGTGATCGACATTGTAGCCGAGGATACAGCTACCCATTTGGAGGTATTTCTTAAACAATACGGGTATGTTGCGGTAGTCCTTCTCGATGTCGCCCACAATCTTATCCACCAGTGCCAAGTTCTCCACATCTTCCACAAGCGAGCCGTCAATAGGTGCATCAATGCCCTCTGCACCAGTTATGGGGTGTATCTTCGAGGCCAACTCGTGGTTGAAGTGGCGACTGGTCAGATACTTCATAATGATGGTCTTCGATGAGCGTTGGAACTCGCCCGAAATAGTCACCGGGCCAACCAAATAGCGGTAGTCGGGGTGGCTCAGCAGGGTGTAGAATATGCCCTTCCAGAGCATCAGCAGCGATGTGTGCTTGCGCTGATAGGCGGTGGTGATGAAACTACGTCCGAGTTCGAGCGAGTGGGAGAGCATTTCCGAAAGCTCCTTGTCGTAGCGGAAGAGCGAGTGGGTGTAGAAGCCTTCCAATCCGTAGCGAGGCATAATCTCGCCACCGAAACCTATGCGGTAAGCGCCCACAAGTGCATCCTCCTCGTTGTCCCAAATGAAGAGTTGGCGGTAGTATTTGTCGTACTCGTCGATGTCGAGCGGTTTCATTGAGCCTTCGCCAATGGAGCGGAAGGTAATCTCGCGCAGACGACCAATCTCTATCATAAGGTTGGGTATATCCTCACTCTTGGCCAAAAAGATGGAGTAGTGGTCGCCGTGATTGAGCACCCTACATTCGGGCGCGAGAGCATCCACCTCGGCCCTGAGCAACGCCTTGTCTATTGGGGCGTGGATGTCGCTCATATCGCCTTGGTCGCTGAGTATATCCTCGTAGGAGCGCACAGGCTTCTCCCTGCAATCGCGCAGGTAGTCCACCGTAGCACGCAGATATTTGTGGTAGGTATCCAATGACTCAATCTCTTGCAGGCGCGAGGCCGAGAGTGGCGAGCCTATGATTATGGGGAAACGTTGTCCTCTCTTGTTGAATACCTCGCGACAGAGCATTGCAGTACGCAGGCGGGGGTGAATCTTGCCCAAGAGCCTGAAAGCCAAACTATTGCGACCCGTAATCCAGCAGGGTACAACCGTAGCTTTGCTCTTGCGTATGAACTTTACGGCTGCCGAATCCCACTTCTTGTCGGCTATGTGATGCCAACCCTTCTGCCAAGTTGAAACCTCGCCCGCAGGGAAGAGCAGCAAACAGCCACCCTCGCTGACGTGTTTTAGGCCAAGTTTGAGGCCTGCGAGGTTGCCACCCTTGCGCTCCTCGAAGGGATTGACCGCAATGAGGTAGGGCTTGATAGGCTCAACACGAGTGAGGAGGAAGTTGCCGAGGAACTTGACGTCTTGGCGTATCTTCGTCACGGCCTGCAACATAATGATGCCATCGACAATGCCGGTAGGGTGGTTGCAGATGATTATAGTTGGGCCGGTGGCGGGGATGTTCGAGAGGCTTTTGCTATCGACATCGACACTGATTTGCAGCTCGTTGATTATGGCGTCGAGACTCTGGTCGGTCTGAGTAGTCAGGCGCTCGTAGGCTTCGTTTGCCTTGCGGGTGCCAAATACCCACAAAACAAACTTGGCCAAAAGGCGCGCAAAAAAGCCCTTATGACCGAAGGTAAACTCGTCGGCGTTAAAAAGTTTGTTGCTCATACTTTGAGTAAATCAATGAAAATGGCATCTCGTGTGTGTGGAAATAGACTGCCATTCAAAAGACAAAAATACTATTTTTTTTCGTAAAATCAACAAAAAGTCGTTAATTTGTAGCACCATTGGAGAATAGAGGTAGTTTGTCGTACAAAAAGGTTTTTTGGGCCATCTCTGTGGAGTTGGAAAAATGGCTGTGAATCGCAACATAGAGAGCTTGAAGGAGGCGGTAGGTTTGCTGCCCACAACCCCGGGTGTCTATCAGTTTATGGACTCCTCGGGCAAGGTTATATATGTGGGCAAGGCGGTTAATCTGCGCCGTAGGGTAAGTTCCTATTTTGTTGATTCCAAAAAACATAGTGCCAAAGTCAAGGTGCTTGTGTCGAAGATTGCGTCGCTCAAACACATCGACACCCCCTCGGAGCACGACGCTCTGTTGCTGGAAAACTCCCTCATCAAGACTCTCAAACCTCGCTACAACATCCTGCTGAAAGACGACAAAACCTACCCCTGGATTGTGGTGCGCAACGAACCCTTCCCTCGTGTGGAGTCCACCCGCCGTATGGTGCGCGACGGCTCGCTCTACTATGGGCCCTACTCGTCGGTGGTGGCTCAGAGGGCTGTGTTGGAGAGTTTGCAGGAGATTTATCAGATACGCACCTGTGCTCTGAATCTCTCGCCCGAGCAGATTGCCCGAGGTCGCTATCGTGTCTGCCTTCAATACCACATTGGTAATTGCGCGGGCGCGTGTGAGGGCCGCCAGAGCGAGGAGGAGTATGGCACAATGGTAGAGCTGGTGAAAAAACACCTCAAAGGCGACCTCCGACCTGCCAAACAATACCTCACCGAGCAGATGCAGGCAGCAGCCGAGGTGCTTAACTTCGAGAAGGCAGCCCTCTATAAGTCGAGGCTCGATGCGCTCGAAAAGTACGAGGCCAAGAGTGTGATTGTCAGCCCCACGTTGGGCGATGTGGATGTATTCTACATTATTGTTGAGGATGTCGAGGCCTATTGTGCATTTGTTAGGGTGTCGCGCGGTACGGTTGTGGCATCGCGCACAATGATGCTTACGGTTGGCGCAGAGAGCGAGCAAGAGGTGATTTTGGCCGCTGCCATACGTCAGATGATACCCGAGGTGGCCGAGGGAAGGCTTGCGAGCGAGGTGGTGGTGTCGGTTATGCCTGCCGATGCCGAGGAGGAGTTCGAGGGGGTGAAGTTCACCGTTCCCCAGCGTGGCGACAAGCTCAAACTGCTCCAATTTGCCCAGCGTAGTGCCATTATGTTCCGTGCCGAGAGGCTGAAAAATATGGAGATTAAGAATCCCGAGCGCCACACAGAGCGACTTATGGCCTCGATGATGCGCGAGTTGCACTTGCCCCACCAGCCCCGACATATAGAGTGTTTCGACAACTCCAACTTGCAGGGCACTAACCCTGTGGCTGCCTGCGTGGTCTTTCGCGATGGAAGACCCTCGCGCAAGGAGTACCGCCACTTCAACGTAAAGAGTGTTGTTGGCCCCGACGACTTTGCTACAATGAGGGAGATAATCTCGCGCCGCTACTCACGTGTACTGGCCGAGGGTGGCGAACTGCCCGACCTGATTGTGGTCGATGGTGGCAAAGGACAGCTTTCGTCGGCTGTGGAGGTGCTTAGGGAACTTGGCATATTCGACCGCGTGCCTGTTGTGGGCTTGGCCGAGAGGTTTGAGGAGATTTTCTTCCCGGGCGACCCTCTGCCCTACAACCTCGATAGAAATGGCGAGCCGCTGAAAGTTGTGCGCCACATCCGCGATGAGGCCCACCGCTTTGGTATCACCTTCCACCCCAACAAACGCTCGGCAGCCTTCACACGCACCGAGCTTACCACCATCGAGGGCATAGGCGAGCAGACCAGCCGCCAACTGCTGAGCCACTTTGGGAGTGTCAAGGGTGTGGTTAGGGCCTCTTTGGATGAAATTGCCGAAGTTGTCGGAAAATCAAAAGCCGAGAGAGTTTATGCCTATTTTCACAAATAATGTAGGCGAATATAATGATAAATGATAATGAACCTTTTGCAGAACTGATAGATTCATTATTTGTTTACTAATGCAACATTTTTGTACTGATGAAAAAATCATTGATAGTAATTATTTGTATATTGACTTTGGCGTGTGATAGACCATTGATTGTTTTTGAAGAAAAGTCGCCATATTATAGTGAGTGGATTGTCTTCAATAGAACGGGTCGTAATATAAGATTCAATCTAAATATTACTTATGCTAATGACAAACAGGAAATTTACGTAGATCGTGGGAGTGTTGATTTGGAGCAAGATGATTATTACTATCAGGATTTCAGCAGCAACAATAAAGAAGTAAGTAAGTTTTCAGGGCTGTTCTATAATTCGGATGAGTTAATCTCTTGTTGTGCGTATATCACCTCGCCAGATGGTGCAACCATTTTGAAAGAGTGGGTGATGGGTGCTGACAACGGGGAGCACGATTTGTTTGATGAGAGCCAATGGGAGCACCGCAGTTGGGAAAGGCCTCAGAGCTACTACACCATCTACCACAACGCTTGGACTTTCACACTCACCGAGGCCGACATTGCGGTGGCTGAATAGCAAAAGCCGAGAGAGTTTATGCCTATTTTCACAAATAAATGTTATCTTTGTGAAAATATCTACCATAATGATTATTTTTTATATTCTCGGCTAATCTCAACATTGGTTTGTTGTTGCCGCACAGTTCCACCCCAAACTGCGTAACTCACTTGGGAAAATTAACTATATAGTTCCATTAAATTGCTGGTCGTTATGAAACGTTTTATACTATTTTTGATTCTAATTGTGACTTGCGTTTCGTGCACAAATAGATTAGAGGAGATTGTTGTGATTGAAGAATCACCGCTTTTTGATACACTAAATCTCACCGATGGTGTTACAATTGGAGAAAAGTTACAGAATCCATATACCATTGAGGTGATGAAGAAAGCGTGTGATATATTGTACCCGCCAACACGAGGCGAAACACCTGTGTCCGATTCGCTCATTGTTCCCAATGTTAAATATGTAAGGTTTTTGCCAACCGATTCGACAGAATTTAGACTACTTTCGGAGTCGGGTCTTGAATTGTTTAACTATCCATTGGATTATGATATTTTGGGCGATCCAAGCGACTACCACGACCCTAATTTACCACCAGAACAAATTACTTGGCAATATACGGTTATGCCAATAGAACAAACGTTCCCAATAGATAATGGTGAGGTGCTTGATGTTGGTTTTATCCCCGTCAATGACCCTAATAGTATTTATGACTTAGCGGGAATCGAATCTATTGCTAATGGCTTGGTGATTAATGAATTTGAATATAATTCGGTGGGCGGAACAACTCTTGGCACAGGTTCGCACACAGATAATGATTCGACTAATAACGAAACAACAGGAGATTATTCCCCAAGCATTGGGCGCATCTATGTCATAGATGATAGAGGTGTTAGATTAGGCGTTAAAGGGGTGAAGGTTAGAGCTCGACACTTCTGGAAAATTCGCACGACTTATACAGAAGAATCTGGTAGATACTTTATAGATTTGAACGAGTTTAAGAATGTAAATCCGCGTTTTGAGTTGCGATTTGAAAATAAGTACGGTTTCAAATTGGGCTATAACGTAGAACTAATTATGCCCCAAACGTTTGATATGAAGGCGCGTACTACCCATATGTTTACTACTACAAATGAAAAAAGGGCAGAAGAAAAGGCTAGGGTGTTAAGTTTAATAAATAATGCTGCATACGACTGGTATAAACGATGCGAGGAGGAAGAAATGTCTATGCCACCAAGAAATATCCATATATGGGCAATGGAAATATCTTCCGGAGCAGCTTGTCCAATGTTCAATCACGGCACATATAGTGCATCAAATTTAGATTTAATACCCTTGTATACATTTCTATTTGGTCCAGATTTAGGTATTATTTCAAATGCGTGGTTGAATATAGTGATAAACGCCATTTGCCCAGATATTTTCATATTTAATGTAGACGAATATAATTCGCAACAACTATATAGGTTGACATGTCACGAATTGGCCCACGCATCACACTTTCAACAGGTTGGAGATGATGTTAGTAATAGAGCCCAATGGTGGGGCGACGTAATAGACTATGAGGTGGCTTGTGGTGTTTTGAACGGAGGCAATAGTCCCTATGAGCATCCGAGTTTAGAAAAAAACGGTAAAGTAGGTGTGACCGAAATGTGGGCTCACGCAGTAGGACATATTATGGAGTATGAAAACTATGGAGTATCATTAGGCACATGCCCCACCAATGGAAAGTATTGGTTCAAACCAGAAATTGTATGGGAATTATACAAACTCGGAGTAACTCTTAAAGAAATCAGTAGCAGTATGCAAGAAGAGGTTATTACTTTGCCTAAATTTAAGCAGAAACTGAAAGAAGATAATGAATTATACATAGGACAAATAGATAGTATTTTTATGAAACAATTAAAAATATAGGTTATGAAACGCTTATTAGTATTATTGATTTGTGCGATTTTTGTTGCTTGTGAGCCGGGACATATATTTGACCCTCCATATCAGAGTGAATGGACAATTACGAACAATACTGGGTGTAATCTGGATTTGTATATGGAGATAACGAGCGTCAATGCAGCCCATCGAGTTTATACAGATATTGAAACTTATGTGTTACCCGATAAAGATAGTTTTTGGCAAGAGTTTTTAGGTGATAGAGAGGAGCAAGTGGAGTTTTTAGATTTGTATAGCAGATTAGAACAAACAACGGCTTGTAGGGTTTATCTTACTCCATCTGGTAGTGACGAGATTTTGAAAGAGTGGGTAATGGGAGCTGACAACGGAGAACACGATTTGTTTGATGAGAGCCAATGGGAGCACCGCAGTTGGGAAAGACCTCAGAGCTACTACATCATCTACCACAATGCTTGGACTTTCACACTCACCGAGGCCGACATTGCGGTAGCTGAGTAGCAAAAGCCGAGAGAGTTTATGCCTATTTTCACAAATAAATGTTATATTTGTACTCTGGAAAATACGATTACTAAAACTATAAACTTCAAAATTCAATGGAAAAAGTAAGATGCCTTATTATTGGTGGTGGCCCTGCCGGCTACACTGCTGCTATTTACGCTTCGCGTGCCAACCTCGCTCCCGTATTGTATGAGGGATTTGAGCCCGGTGGACAGCTCACAACAACTACCGATGTGGAGAACTTCCCCGGCTACCCCGAGGGTGTCAATGGCCCACAGATGATGGAGGATATTCGCCGTCAGGCACTCCGCTTTGGTGCAGACATCCGCGCAGGTGTTGTTACCAAAGTCGATCTCTCGGAGCGCCCCTTCAAGGTGGTTGTAAACGATAGCGACGAGATTGAGGCCGAGGCTATCATCATCGCCACTGGCGCTACTGCCAAATACTTGGGCTTGCCCAGCGAGGCTAAGTTCCGAGGTATGGGTGTGAGTGCTTGTGCTACTTGCGACGGTTTCTTCTATCGCCGTAAGGATGTGGCAGTTGTGGGTGCAGGCGATACTGCTTGCGAGGAGGCAACCTACTTGGCCTCTATCTGCAACAAGGTGCATATGATTATCCGCAAGGACTATATGCGTGCTTCGAAGGTTATGCAGGCGAGGGTTGAGGCTACTCCCAACATCGAGATTCACTACCTGTGCAACACTCAGGAGATTTTGGGCGACGAGAATGGCGTTACGGGCGTAAGGCTCATCCACGCCGACGGTCACACCGAGGATATTGCCATCGACGGCTTCTTCCTTGGCATTGGCCACGCTCCCCAGACTAAACTTTTTGCAGGCCAGTTGGAGCTCAACGAGGAGGGTTATATCATCACTCAGGGTGCTTCGAGCAAGACTTCGGTTGAGGGTGTATTTGCCGCAGGCGATGTTAAAGACCCCCACTATCGTCAGGGTATTGTAGCCGCAGGCAGCGGAGCTATTGCTGCTATGGACTGCGAGCGCTATCTCGTATCGCTCAAATAGGTGCGTTACACTCCTGAAATACTCGGTGGCATACACGCTGTACTCTTCGAGATTATCGAAGAGATGCAGAATTATCAATGAGCCGCATTTGCGGCTCATTGACCAAGTCCCTCCTTTGTCAAAGGAGGGATTTAGGGAGGAATGTAGGAATTTACATAAGTTGTAGTCGCTCCTCTAAAAATGTTTAGAAAGATTTGATGCGTTACACTCCTGAAATACTCGGTGGCATACACGCTGTACTCTTCGAGATTATCGAAGAGTTGCAGAATTATCAATGAGCCGCAAATGCGGCTCATTGACCAAGTCCCTCCTTTGCCAAAGGAGGGATTTAGGGAGGAATGTAGAAATTTACATAGGTTGTAGTCGCTCCTTCAAAAAGGTTTAGAAAAACTTGATGCGTTACACTCCTGAAATACTCGGTGGCATACACGCTGTACTCTTCGAGATTATCGAAGAGATGCAGCGTGTATGCCGCATTATTGATGTTAATTTTTTCGCTATTGGTGGCACAGCCATAGGCGTACACTTTTGGCAGAACATTTTGCCCTGGGACGACGACGTAGATTTCGGTATGCTACGTGCCGACTACGACCGCTTCGTGCGCGAAGCTCCCGCACTGCTGGGCGAGGAGTTTGAGTTGCAGGAGTTCTCCACCGAGCCCAACACACCTTTCTATTGGGCTAAGGTGCGTAAGCGTAATACGCTCTTTTTGGAGCAGGGTGTGGAGTGGTGCGATATGTGTCACGGCTTTTTTGTCGATTTATTCCCCTTTGACAGAGTGCCCAATAAGCCGCTTGTGAGAGGCTTGCATAGGGCTGTTTCGGCGTGGTGGGTGAGTGCTTTCAGCCTCTATGCGTGGTGGGAACACCGCAAGGAGCTCCCTCGCGAGGGGTCGCTCTGGACCAAGAAGAGCCTGCCCAGTCGCTTGTTGTTGGGGATGATTTATCGTCTGCGCAGTAGGGAGTGGCTCTATGGCAAGATGAACCGACTGCTTACCCGCTACAACCATAGGCAGGATTGCCGTTGGGTCGATGTGGTGCGCTTGGGTATCGACTTGGCCGAATATAGCTCGGCCAGCCAACCTAAGGATGCCCCCTTTGGTCGCCTGACCATAAAAGTGCCTGCCGACTTGGATGGCTACCTCCACCACCACTATCCCGTCTTGCGTAAGGATATTCCCGACGAACAGAAAGTCAATCACGCACCTCTGAAACTCTCTTTCGATACCAAAAACGGCCCTACCTATGAGTAGTAATTCTTTCGGCTCAAATAAACCTCGTTTTTCGGTTATCATCCCGCTCTACAATAAGGAGGCCGAGATTGAGGCCACACTTCGCTCGGTGTTGGCCCAAACGCTTCTGCCCGAGGAGATTGTGGTGGTCGATGACGGCTCTACCGACCGTAGCGCCGAGGTGGTCGAGAGGCTTGGCTCGCCTCTTGTTAGGTTGGTGCGTCAGGCCAATGGTGGCGAGTGTGCCGCTCGCAATAGGGCTATGAGTGAGGCTGTGGGCGACTACTTTGCACTGATTGATGCCGACGACTGCTGGAAGCCCGATATGCTCGCCGAGGTGGCCAAAATGATTGAGCAGTGGCCCGACTGTGGTATCTACTCCACCGCCTTCGACATTGTTAGCCCAACGGGTAGGGTGGCGGCTAAGTGCCCTACGGAGAGGGGTGTGGTTGAGAATTTCTGGCAACTTAGTATGACCCACTACGTTACGATTCCTTCGGCTACGGTGCTGGCCCGTAGGGTGGTAGAGGAGTTGGGAGGATTTCCCGAGGGTATGAAGATGGGTGGCGACCAATATATGTGGATTAAGGTGGCCAGTCGCTATGACGTGTGCTTTTCGCCCTATCGTGGATGCGACTATTCGATGGTGGCCTCCAATCGTAGTAGCGCCATCTATACACCCGAAAAGACCGCATATAGGCTCGAAGATTTCCTCGACCTGCCCGAGGGTGGCCCTAACCAACGTCGAAAGGCCCACTTGGATGATAATAGTGGCTATTGGCGCAGAGAATTTATAGCCAAGTGCGCCATAGGTAAGGCCCTGACACTCACCGCAAAGGGCGATGGCGACTTTGGCCATAGGGTGGTGCGCAACTTTGGCTACACAAGAGAGTATCGTCGAGGTCTGCGTAAACTCCAAGCCTTGTTATGTCTGCCTCGGTGTGTGCGTGGCTGGGTGCATAGCTTCTACAATCGTATGGCTTGGCTTTTGGCCCATAAGGGTTTGTGATAGAATTTTTCCCCTACTGACAGAGTCTTTTGTAGTTGCAGTGGAGTAGGTTGTGGTCGTCGTCGTAGAGGTGCATACCGTTGCCCTCACAGAATTGCCACACCTTACAATCCTTGCACTCCCCCTTGCGTGCCCAACTGCGGTTGCGGAAGGGCTCAAATCGTTTGTCCCACACCTCCCAGATGTCGTCGGTGTAGATGTTACCTTGGTCGAATCCGGCACGTATGCTTGTGCAACCCGATATTGCACCGTCAATCTTAATGCCCACTATGCCCACACCGGCCATACAGCCGAAGAAGTTATCCCTCACCTCGGCCTCGTAGCCGCCCAAGAATCCCTCGCAGGCGTAGTTGCAACTGATGCGGCCCTCCTTGCGGGTCTGGGCAATAAACTCCATAAGTCCACGATACTCCTCGGGGGGTAGTTGTAGCGACTCGTCGTCGGCAGCTCGGCCTACGGGAAAGATTGTGAAGAGTCGCCAAGCCTTACAGCCGCGCTCAATAAGAAACTCCTTCAACTGATTGAGGTGCTTGTAGTTGTCCCTATTGACGCACGTCACCACGTCATAGACGATGTTGGGCGTGGAAATCATAACATCGAGTGCTCTGATGGCGTTCTTCCAACTGTTGGGGTTGCGCCTAATGTAGTTGTGCTGCTCCTCGAATCCGTCGAGCGAGAGTGTAATGGAACGTAGTCCCGAGCGCACCAATGCATTCATACGCTCGCGTGTAAGGAGCATACCATTGGTGACAATACCCCAAGGGTAGCCACGTTTGTAGAGTGCCAGTCCCACCTTCTCCAAGTCGGGGCGACACAGAGCCTCGCCACCGGTGATTACAACCATCACATTGTTGGGATTGACGTGGGGAGTGATTTTGTCCACCGCCGAGAGAAAATCCTCGGCCGGCATATCGGGCGTGGCCGACGAAGCACGACAATCGCTACCGCAGTGACGGCAGTTGAGATTGCAACGCAGCGTACATTCCCAGAAAATCTCTTTCAGCTCGTGCTTGGCGGCCATTTCGTGTTTGATGCCTGCGAAGAGTTTGAGTGCGAGGCGTTTGCGGAGTCCGATTTTTATGTTAGCCATAGTGGGAGTGGGGTGTTTTGGGTGGATGAAAACAAAGTTGTTCGGAGGAGGGGCTGGGTGTAGCCCTAAACTATTTGCCCCATCTTGTTCGGATGGGGCTTATTGTTTGAGTTTGGAGTAGCCCTGAGGAACTACTCTTTGGGTGTCATAATGATGCAGGCGGTCTTGGAGGAGGAAGAGTCCACACTGACGCTTTGCGTTTGGAAGTCGCCTCCGTTGGCACTGCCGTCGATGTCGGTAGCTGTGAGTGATACGGTGGGGTCGAAATAGCTGTTTAAGAACTTAAACTCGCCATTCTCGTCGGTTAGTTGAACGCTTACTCCGTCGCTAACTTCAATACCTTTAATGGGTTGCAACTCCTCATTGACAACATAACCCTCTATACCGTCGATTCTCTGATAAACGTCTGGCCCGATGCCGTAGCAAGCCGTAAGCAGTGGACTTGCCGAGAATCCCAGCAAGCTCAGCAGGATGTTTTTTACTCCTCTTTTCATAGGTGTTTACAGTTGTGTTGGTTTGTTGTGGCAGAGCCTCGTTTTTTAGTAGTTTGCAGGGGCTCTTTTACATATAGATGCACAAGGGTGTCAAAACGTTGCATCGCACCCAAAAAAAATTACTCTTTCCCTACGACTGGCTCTCCTCGAAGAAGCTCCACAGGGGGTCGCCCGTAGGTACGGGAGCAACAATCCTCACTGGCTCTTTCCTGACGGGGTGGATAAACTCAACGCTGCGCGAGTGGAGCGAAATGCCACCGCCCTGATTGGAACGTTTAGCGCCATACTTCAAATCGCCCTTGATGGGGCATCCCACCTTGGCGAGCTGACAACGAATCTGATGATGACGGCCAGTTATGAGTTTGATTTCCAAGAGTTTGTAGTTCTTGCTGCCGCCCAGCATCTTATACTGCAACTCGGCTCTCTTGGCGTCGCCCTTCTGGGAGTTGTAGGCCACAGCCTTGTTGGTCTTGCCGTCGCGTGTGATGAAGTGTACCAACGTACCCTCCAACTCCTCGGGGGCCTCCTCGCACACAGCCCAATAGCGTTTGTCGATATCCCTTTGGCGCACCATCTCGTTGAGCCTCACAAGCGCCTTGCTGGTCTTGGCAAAGATGACAACACCACTCACAGGGCGGTCTATACGATGCACCACACCGAGAAATACCTCGCCGGGTTTCTGGTCGCGCACTCTGATAAACTCCTTAATCTCGTCCTCCAAGCCGGGAGTGCCCTCGGTGTCGGATTGCACAAGGTCGCCCGAGTGTTTATTGACAGCTATGATATGGTTGTCTTCGTAGAGTATGTCGTGTTTAGTGAACATTTCCTAATGGTTTGGGTTTGAATGTGTTATTGGCTCACTTAGAGCGAAAATGTAAATGGCAAGAGGTCGCTGGCTCTCTCAACAACGGTGGCCGAGTCGGCACCGCTCATAATTACTTTGAAGTCGAGCCCCTGACGTTTCTCCACATCGTGTAGCACCTGACGACACTGGCCACAAGGATAGCACTCCCTATGGTTGGGGTTGGAGGCTATGGCCAGCGCCACAATACGGTCGTTGGGACGGGTGGCTTGGTGGTGGTAGAGCAGCGTGCGCTCGGCACACAAGCCTGCGGGATAGACCTCGCTCTCGATGTTGCTACCCGTAACAATAGCGCCACTTTCGAGCCTTGCAGCAGCGCCAACGTGGAAGTGTGAGTAGTCGGCAATAGCCCTCTGGGTGGCCTTGCGGGCCTCCTCAACAAGCTCTCGCTCCTCGGCGGGCATATCCTCCAACGAGGTGTAGTGCCTATATTCCAGAGTTAAATTCTTCTCCATAATAGTTGGTTGTTGATTGTTAGGTTTGCCTCTTTGCGGGGCAAATTCTGTGCCTTAGTGTTGGTTTGTTTGGGCGGAAGAGCCACTTAGGGCCATCCTACACCCTCCGTTTGCTCTGCCTACTCCCAGGGCCAGCACCAAGTGCGAGCTTTGACGGTGTAGCTACCGCCGTCGCTAAGTTGCACCTTGCATTTTTGTCGGGTGGTGAAGATGGGGTCGATGTATTGTTTGAGGTTCTCGTGAGTGCCACTGAGAGCCAACTCGCCATAGTTGGGGTTGCTCCTCAGGTGGAGTACCTCAATCCATACTCTCCACTTGTTGGTGATTTTGCTCAGGCTGGTTGTGCCCACTTTGTCGCCTCGCTTGACCGTAGCGCCCTGCTCGACGCACACACCGCCCAGACGGCTCAGTATGGAGTAGATGCCATCTTCGTGGAGGATAACGACTTTGCTCTCCGAAACCTCCTCAACAACACCTGCTCGGGGGGCTACAACGTCGTTCTCGGTTGAGGTGGTAAGCTCCCAAGCGCAGAAGCCCACTGTGTTGAGTGCGCGGGCCAAGCCCAAGTCGATGGGCGAGAGTTTGGTGGCAACAACCTTGCTGCCGTTTTCCAGTGGCAGACGATATACAGCGTCGGTCTGGGGATTTTCTACTACTTTGGTCTGTGCCACAAGTGCCAACGAAGAGGCGAGGGTGGCGAGGGTAAGGATAAGTTTTTTCATCGCTTTATAAGTTTTACAACATTTTCAACGTGGTGGGTGTGGGGGAACATATCTACTGGCTGTACGGCCACAATCTCGTATTGGTCGTTCATCAGCGCCAAGTCGCGTGCTTGCGTTGCGGGGTTGCAGCTAACATATACAATCCTCTCGGGTGCGGCCCTAAGGATTGTGGCAATAACATCCTCGTGTACGCCCGCACGTGGTGGGTCGAGAATAACCACATCGGGACGACCATAGTGGGCTACAAACTCGTCGTTCATAACATCCTTCATATCGCCCGCAAGGAAGGTGGTGTTGTGGATGTTGTTGATTGCCGAATTGACCTTAGCATCCTCAATAGCCTCCTCGACATACTCCACACCTACAACGCTCTTAGCCCCAGCGGCCACAAAGTTGGCAATAGTGCCGGTGCCGGTGTAGAGGTCGTAAACAACCTCCGAGCCAGTCAGTGCGGCCATCTGGCGCACTACTTTATATAGCTCGTAGGCCTGCTCCGAGTTGGTCTGATAGAACGACTTAGGGCCAATCTTAAACCTCAGCTCCTCCATCTGCTCGAAGATGTGGTCGCGGCCGGCATAGAGTATGGCCTCTCTGTCGCCGAGCGAGTCGTTGAGCTTGTCGTTAATCATATAGACCAGCGAGGTAATCTCGGGGAAGTGCTCTTTAAGGCTCTCCATAAGAGGCACAATCATCTCCTGATTGTCTTCGGCAAAGACCACAATTACCATCACCTCGCCCGTTGAGGCGGTGCGGATGACCACATTGCGCATCAGTCCCGAGTGCTGACGGATGTCGTAGAAGGGGTAGTTGTTGTCGATGCAGTACTTGCGCAGGAAGTTGCGAATCTCGTTTGAGGGCGAGGGTTGCAGATGACAGTAGTCGATGTCGAGAATCTTGTCGAACATCGAGGGGATGTGGAATCCGAGTGCGGGGCAGTCGGCAATCTCCTCGCCACGTGCCACCTCCTCGTAGGTCTTCCAACGCTTGGGGGCGAAGGTAAATTCGAGTTTGTTGCGGTAGTGGTCGGTCTTGGCCGAGCCGAGTATGGGGCTAATCTCGGGCAGGCTAAGGTGGCCAATGCGAGTGAGCTGATCTACCACCTGCTGCTGCTTGAAGGCTATTTGCTCGCTGTATGGGATGTTCTGCCACTTGCAGCCACCGCAAACGCCAAAGTGGGCGCAGAAGGGCTCTACCCTCATAGGCGAGCGCTCGATGTACTCGGTCACATAGCCCTCCATATAGCGACGACGCTTGGTGCGAATCTGCACATTGACCACATCGCCGGGTACGGTCAGCGGAACAAAAACAACAATGTCGTTCCACTTACCCATAGCGTTGCCTTCGGCAGCGAGTGAAGTTATCCTGAGTCCCTCCAAATGGGGATGTCTATTTCTTGCCATAGTGTTAAATGATACGTTTAGTAAACAAAGATACTGAAAATTTCAAAAAAACTCCCTACATTTGTAGGAAATATGCGATTTTCCCGTTTTTGGGAGGAGTAAACAATGGATTTGACTATGGTAAAGATAGCACGATTTACATTCAATCACTTCGGTGTCAATAGCTACATCCTCTGGGACGAGGGGGGTGAGGCGCTAATTATCGACCCGGGTTGTGTCAATCAGACCGAGCAAAGTAGGCTCACCGGCTTTGTTGAGGCGCACAATCTGAGGCCTGTGGCTGTGGTACTTACCCACGCCCATCCCGACCATATGGGCGGTGTGGATTTTATAAAGAATCACTACCAGATTCCTCTGGCTCTCCACTCGGCCGACGCTCAACTCTTGCAGATAGCTCCCGCCTATGGCGCATCTATGGGCTTTACGATTGCCGCTTTGGAGGCCGAGATAGACCTTGCCGAGCAGAAGGAGCTTCGCATTGGCGAGAGTAGGGTGGAGGTTATCCACACTCCGGGTCACTCGCCTGGTGGTGTCTGCCTCTATGTGGCCTCTGAGGGAGTGCTTATTTCGGGCGATACGCTCTTTGCGGGTAGCATTGGCCGTACCGACCTGCCCGGTGGCGACTACGACGAGCTTATGAATAGCATTATGCAGAGGCTCTTGCCTTTGGGTGGTGGCGTTGGTGTATGGCCCGGTCACGGTGGCGAAACCTCCATAGGCAAGGAGGTTAATGTCAATCCCTTTATTGGCGAAGTGCTCGATGGCGGTTTCAATAAGGATACCACCTTGTCGTAGCCCCTTTTTTCAGAACCGATTAAAACCGATTTTTTCCCTATGCGAATAGATATACTTACCGTTGTGCCCGACCTTTTGACCTCGCCTCTGAATGAGTCGATTTTGCGCAGGGCACAAGAGAAGGGGTTGGCCGAGATTGTCGTACACAACATACGCGACTACACTCCCTACAAACACGGCCAAGTGGATGACTATCCTTTTGGTGGTGAGGCAGGTATGGTTATGATGATTGAGCCTGTTTATAGGCTTATCGAGAAGCTCAAAAGCGAGCGCGACTACGACGAGATTATCTTTACCTCGCCCGACGGCATTACCTACAACCAGCAGGAGGCCAATCGCCTCTCCACGCTGGGCAACATCATCATCCTCTGTGGCCACTACAAGGGCATCGACCACCGCATCCGCGAACACCTCATCACTCGCGAAATCTCCGTTGGTGACTATGTGCTGACGGGTGGCGAGTTGGCTGCTGCCATCATTGCCGATAGTGTTGTGCGTCTGCTCCCGGGGGCTATTGGCGATGAGGAGTCGGCCCTTACCGACTCGTTCCAAGACAACCTTTTAGCGCCCCCAATCTACACCCGCCCTGCCGAGTTTAACGGTTGGCGAGTGCCCGAGGTGCTTACCAGTGGCAACTTCGCCAAGATTGAGGCGTGGCGCGAGGAACAGGCCTACGAGCGTACCAAACGCCTAAGGCCCGATTTGCTTGAAAAATAATTACAGGGATAGGCAACTTATGCTAACTAAGGCCTTGGTGTATATCAAGCCTTAGGACATTAGACGTTAGACCTTAGACGTTAGACAAAAAAGTAAAGAATGAAATACTATCTTATAGCCGGCGAGGCAAGTGGCGATTTGCACGGCTCCAATCTGATGAAGGGCATCCTTAGGGCCGACCCCGAGGCGCAGTTCCGCTTCTGGGGAGGCGATATGATGGCCGAGGTGGGAGGTGCAGCCAATCTTGCCAAACACTACCGCCAGACCTCTTTTTTTGGGGTGGCCGAGGTGCTGAAAAACCTGCCCACTATTCTCTCACAACTCTCGGAGTGTCAGCGCGATGTTGTGGCCTTTGCGCCCGATGTGCTCATCTGCATCGACTACCCCGGCTTCAACTTCAAGATGGCCAAGTTTGCTAAGCAAAATGGCCTCAAAACCTTCTACTACATATCGCCTAAGGTGTGGGCGTGGAAGGAGCGCAGGGTGGAGCAGATTCGCAAGTGGGTCGATAGGCTCTTCATAATTTTCCCCTTCGAGGTGGAGTATTTCCGCCAGAAGGGTATAGAGGCCATCTACGAGGGCAACCCCATCGTCGATTCGATAGCAGGGCGACTTGCCGGCGCTCCCAAGAGAGAGGAGTTCTATGCCGAGTGTGGACTCGATGCTCGCCCCAAGGTGGCGTTACTGGCGGGCTCGCGCAAGAACGAGATAAAGCGCAATTTGGCCTTTATGGTGGCTCTCTCGAAGGCCCACCCCGACTATCAGTTTGTTGTGGCGGGGGTGTCGTGGCAACCTCGTGAGCTCTATGATAAGTACTTGGCAGGCAGCGATGTAACCTTTGTCTGTGACCGCACCTACGAACTCCTCAGCCTCTCCGATGCGGCTGTGGTTTGCTCGGGTACGGCCACTTTGGAAACGGCTCTGATTGGCACACCCGAGGTGGTTTGCTACCGTATGGATGAGTTTTCGTATAGGGTGGCCAGAGCCTTTGTGAAGATTGGTTTTATCTCGCTGGTCAATATAGTTATGGGGCGTGAGGTTGTTAGGGAGCTGATTCAGCACGATATGACCGTAGAGAAGGCCTCCGAGGAGCTTAGGGCCATACTCCCGGGCGGAGAGCGTCATCAGCAGATGAAGGCCGACTACAAGGAGTTGAGCGCTATAATTGGCGGTGCGGGTGCTTCCGAGAGGTTTGCCGGCCGTATGGTGGAGCTACTTAGGGAGGCAAATAAATAGATTTCTGTAAACAATAATTGACCACAACTCAATGAAGATTATATGTATAGGCCGTAACTATGCCGACCACATCAGGGAGTTCGACAACCGTATGCCCGACGAAGAGCCCCTCTTTTTCCTCAAACCCGACACAGCGCTGTTGAGGAACAACGACCCGTTTTTTGTCCCCACCTTCTCCGAGCAGGTGGACTACGAGACGGAGCTGGTGGTGAAGATTAACCGCGTTGGAAAGTCTATCGAGGAGCGTTTCGCCCACCGCTACTACGACGAGGTGGGACTCGGCATCGACTTTACCGCACGCGACCTGCAACGCAAGGCTATGGCCGCAGGCCATCCGTGGGAGAAGGCTAAGGGGTTCGACCGCTCGGCTGCCATTTCGCCCCGCTTCCTGTCGCTCTCGGAGCTTGGCAAGAGGGTCGATGAGCTGAGGTTTGAGATGACTCTCAATGGCGAGTTGCGTCAGGTGGGCGAGCCGAAAGATATGCTCTTCTCGGTCGATAGAATCATCAGCCACCTTTCGCGCTATATGACCCTCCGTATGGGCGACTACATCTTCACCGGCACTCCTTCGGGGGTTGGGCCTGTGAAGAAGGGCGATGTCATCAGGGCCTCGTTGGAGGGTGTAGAGTTGCTTAATTTCGATATTAAATAGAATTATATATATGTTGCTGAAAGATAAACTCTCGGGCCACCGCTTGCTGCTGGCCAGCAAGTCGCCCCGTCGCCGCCAACTGCTCGAAGGGTGTGGTTTGAGTTTCGAGATTGTCGATGGTAGAGAGGCCGAGGAGGTCTATCCCGAGGGTATGGCTGCCGAGGAGGTGGCCGAATACTTGTCGGGTCTGAAAAGTAGCCTCTGGGCCGACATTCTTGCCGAAGGCGATGTGCTCATTACGGCCGATACGGTGGTAATTGCCGGTGGCCAGATTTTGGGTAAACCTGCCGATAGAGAAGATGCTGTGCGTATGCTCAGATTGCTCTCGGGGGCTGACCACGAGGTTGTTACGGGCGTGACGTTGCGTAGCACCAACCGCCTGAGGAGCTTTTCGTGCCGTAGCCGAGTGAGCTTCCGCACCATCACTCAGGAGGAGATAGAGTACTACATCGACACCTTCCGCCCCTACGACAAAGCGGGTGCTTATGGCATACAGGAGTGGATTGGCTATGTGGCCATCAAGGGCATTGAGGGGTCGTTCTACAATGTTATGGGCCTACCCATACAGATGCTCTATGTAGAGTTGGAAAATTTTGTGTAACTTAAAACTATAACCCTAATTCTATTATGAAGAAAATCCTACTTTCTCTATTGACCCTTCTGGCCGCAGTTGCTACCATCAAGGCCGACGAGGGTATGTGGCTTCCTTCGCTCATATCGCAGCGCTTGGCCGATATGCAGTCCAAAGGCTTTGAGCTAACGGCCGAGGATATTTACAGCGTCAATCAGGCCGCTCTGAAAGATGCTATTGTGCTCTTCGGCAGGGGTTGCTCTGGCGAGCTCGTATCCGACAATGGCCTCTTGCTGACCAACCACCACTGTGGCTACGGACAGATTCAGTACCATAGCTCCGTTGAGCACGACTACCTGACCAACGGCTTCTGGGCTATGAATCAGCGCGAGGAGCTTCCCAACCCCGGACTCACCGTGTCGTTCTTGCAGCGTATGGAGGATGTTACCGAGCGTGTTGAGGCAGGTCAGAGCATTGATTCCATAGTGGAGGAGGCTCGCGAGGGTGGCAAATACTCCGCCTCGGTGGAGAGCCTTTACTACAACAATAAGTTCTATCTGTTTGTCTATCAGGTCTATCGCGACGTGAGGCTTGTGGGTGCGCCCCCTTCGAGCATTGGTAAGTTTGGTGGCGATACGGACAACTGGATGTGGCCACGCCATACGGGCGACTTCTCCATCTTCCGCATCTATGCCGACAAGGACAATCAGCCTGCCGACTACTCGCCCGAAAATGTGCCCTACACCCCCAAGCGCCACTTTACCATATCGACTAAGGGCGCTGCCGAGGGCGACTTCACCTTCGTCTATGGCTTCCCCGGCTCTACTCGTGAGTATGTCACCAGCGACTTTATCGACTACACACTCAACTACTCCAACCCCGCCAAGATTCACCTCCGCACCCTGAGGCTCGACATCATCTCCGAGGCTCAGAGCAAGGATGTGGCTACGCGCATTATGTATGCCTCCAAACACGCCGGCATTGCCAATGCGTGGAAGAAGTGGCAGGGCGAGAGTCTGGGCTTGGCTCGTCGCAAGACGGTAGAGAAGAAGCAGGCCTATGAGGCTCGCTTTGAGCAGTGGGCCAAAGGGTCGGAGTATGAGGGCGTGCTCGATAAACTCCACGCCAAATATGCCGAGCTTCTTCCCGTAGCCATTACCCGCGACTACTACAATGAGGCTATCTATGCTATTGAGCTTGTGGGCTTTGCAGGGCGCACAGGTCGCTTGTCGGAGGCCAACTATAAAGACTACTCACCCGCCATCGATAGGGCTATTGCTGTGGCTATGCTTGGCGAGTTTAACGCCAACGTCAAGGGCGAATATGTACCCCAGTGGTATGCCGAGAAGTTGGCCGAGTTGGGTGGTGTTGAGCCTTTTGTGGAGTGGCTGTACGACAACTCCGCTCTGGCCTCGAAGGAGGGTTTTGTGGCCACTGTGGCCGCTGGCAACGACTTCGCCGACGACCCCGCTGTGCAGATGCGTAGGGCCTTCGACGAGGTGGCTCGCAACCTTATTGCCACCCCCTATAACTCGCTCAACCGCGACATCACCACTCTCTACAACGCCTATATGCGCGGACAAATGGCCTTTGAGCCCGAGCGTGCCTTCTATCCCGATGCCAACCTCACCCTGCGTGTGGCCTATGGCGCTGTGGCAGGCTACGAGGCTGCCGATGGCGTTTACCACCAACCCTACACCACTCTCGACGGCATAATCGAGAAGGACAACCCCGAGATTTACGACTACGACATCCCCCAGAGCTTGCGCGATATTTACGCCTCGAAGGACTATGGTCGCTGGGGAGTGGAGATGGCAGGTCGCTATACTGTGCCTGTGGCTTTCTTGGCTCGCAACCACACTACGGGTGGCAATAGCGGTAGCCCCATCCTCAATGGCAAGGGCGAGCTTTTGGGTATTAACTTCGACCGCACTTGGCTCAGCACAATGAGCGACCTCGACTACGACCCCGAAATCTGCCGCAACATTTCGGTGGATATTCGCTATGTGCTCTTTGTTATCGACAAGATTGGTGGCGCAGGCTACCTCATCGACGAGATGACGCTCAATTAGAGCATCCACAAAGGCTTATGCACAAAAAAACTCGGGTATTAAAAAAGATACCCGAGTTTTTTTAATTCAAAATTCAAAATTCAAAATTCAAAATTTTTTGGGAGGTTAGGGAAATTAGGGTGTTTAGTGAATAAGCCTTATAAGCCTTATAAGCCCCATAGGCCCTATTATTTCTTAAAGCCCCTAAGGCCCTTAAAGCCCTTAGGGCAGTTGTCAGTTATCAGTTATCAGTTGTCGGTAGCTGTCTTTTGACTTAGGACTTTTGACGTTAGACCTTAGACGTTAGACCACAGCCATAGGCTGTGTTGTGCCAAACAAAGGAGCAACTCCGCAGGCATCGGAGCGATGCGTGTGTGGGGGCGACCTGTAAAAGTGCATATAGCGGGATGAATGCAAGGCGCACAAGAAAGCGGCTCCGCAGTTTGCTAACGCAAATGAGGAAGCCGCTTATCGCAGTGCAACACAGCAGTCGCCCGCTATATGCGCTTTTTACCAGTTGAGGATGCGACGGAAATCATACTCCTCAGGATTAGCCACATAAGCCTTTGCAGCCTCATAATCCTCGGGGGTGATGTAGCAAAGGATGTTGTTTACCAAGCCCTGGAACTGGTCGCCATCGGGATTGACCAGACGGGGAGGAATCTTGCCGGTGGTGGGGTCTTGGAGGTCTTTCAAGTAGAGCTGGCTAATCTGACCGTCCTGAGCAACGTAAACCATACAGCCGGTTTTGCCCTCGCTGAACAGTTTGTAAACGCCCATACCCAAGGTGGTGCAATACAAGAGGTCGCTTGCAACGGGGGTCTGGCAACGTACCTCGTAACCAATCTCTACGGGGCGCGATTTAACTTTGATTTTCAGGGCTTTGAGTTTCTTTTCGAGAATCTCGTTGAAGACGTGAGCCTTCGACACCTTGCCAAGCTCGGGGTGGCCGTGCTCGTCGTAGGAGAAGTTTACGCCTGCGTTCTTAATCTCCTCATCCGAGAGGCTGTGGAATACGCCCTCCGACACCATAGCTGCGCCGTAGTCCATACCCATAATTTTGCGTTTGATGATGGAGGAGATAACAAGGTTTACAATCTTGTCGATGGTAATCTCGGTTTTGTTGAACATCTCGGGGATGACAATCATAGGATAGTGGCAAGCAGCGCCAATACCGCAAGCGAGGTGGCCTGCCGAGCGACCCATTGCAGCGATGATAAACCAGTTGCCACTGGTGCGAGCGTCGGAGTAAACAGCCCTACCAATCACAGCACCCTTGTCCATAGCCGACTCGTAGCCAAAGGTGGGAGCACCTGCGGGCAGAGGAAGGTCGTTGTCGATGGTTTTGGGAACGTGGATGTTGGCAATAGGATACTGCTTTGCTTCGAGGAACTTGGCGATGCGGTTTGCGGTCGAAGCGGTGTCGTCGCCACCAACGGTAACAAGCAACTTGATGTTGTTGTCTTGGAAGAATTTGAGGTTAAAGTTGTTCTCAAAATCTGCATCGGTGGGTTTGAAACGGCTCATTTGGAGGTACGAACCACCCTGATTGAAGATGTCGTCAGCACGACGGAAGTCGATGTCCTCGTGACGAGCGTCGGCCTTGAAAAGACCGGTGTAACCCTCGTGCAGACCAATTACACGATAACCTTTGGTGAGGAAGGTCTTAGCAACCGAGCCCACAACGGTGTTCATACCGGGAGCTGGGCCACCACCTGTAAGAATTGCAATAGCTTGTTTCATAGATGTTTATATTAAAATGTTAACCTGTTCTAACCATCAAAGCCCCCATTGTTGGGGCTTTTACACCCACAAAGATACAACTATTTTTCAAAATTTTTAATAATCTTCAAAATAAACTCTATAAAAACGTGAGTTTCGTGAATTTCAACGTGTTGAAATTCCGAAACTTCCGCTTCTCAAAGAGCCTCGCTAAGGCTCTTTGACCAAGTCCCTCCTTTGACAAAGGAGGGATTTATGGAGGAATGTAAGTATTAAATGGGCTTTGCAAAAGCCCTTAACGTAAGCCAAAGCGATTTGCGCACAACAGTAGTTGCAGAGAATCAATATCATACATTGCGCTAAATTCGCAAAACTCACGTTATAAAAGAGTTAGAAAGTATTTGGGCCATTTCATAGAAGTGGTTGGTAGGGTGCTTGGAGGTAAAAGTTGGCGGGGATAAAATAGAAGTGCGAAAAAAAACGTTATATTTGCAAATGATGAGAAGGATTCTGCTGATAGTTGCACTTCTGGTGTGTGTGGCGGGCGAGGCGCAGGCGCAACGCCAGTATCCTACACGTGCCCACGTTCCCTACTCGCGCTATGGTGGTGGCTATATTGCCGGCACAGAGGTCGATGCCACTACACTTGATACGGCCTATGTGGTGCAACTCTCCGACATCATCGTTTTTCGCAGCGTGGGCGACATCAAGCGCCACCGCCGACTTATACGCAACGTCAAGGCCGTCTATCCCTATGCCTTAGATGCACGTCGCTACTTTCAAGACCTTACAGCTCAGCTCGATACGGTTAGCTCCAAGAAAGAGCGTGACCGCATTACGCGCAATCTGGAAAAGGAGATTGTCAAGCGCTACACGCCTGTGTTGGAGAATATGACCTACTCGCAGGGCAAGATTCTCATTCGCCTTATTGACCGCGAAACGCAACGTACATCGTATGAAATATTGGAGGAGTTTAGGGGTAAGTTTGCGGCCAAATTCTGGAATACGATTGCCCGTATCTTCCGCGCCAACCTCAAACAAGAATACGACCCCACTCAGGGCGAGGACAAACTCATCGAACAGATTATCATCCTCTACGAAGCGGGATTGCTCTGAGGTGATTAACGTTTATAATAAGGTAGTATCAAAATAGACGACAGCCTCGGAGTGCTCCGAGGCTGTCGTCTGTTTTGTTGTAGAGTGTGAAACTATCCCAGTTGGTCGATTGCATTCGACAGGCGCTCGAAAATCTCCTCCACCGTACCTACACCGTCGATAGCAACGTGCTTACCCTGAGCTGCATAGTAGTCGGCAACTACGGCTGTCTGCTCGTTGTAGATGCGGATGCGGTTGCGGATAACCTCCTCGGATGCGTCGTCGGCCCTGCCACTCTCCTTACCACGCAGAAGCAACCTTTCGATAAGCTCCTCCTCGGGTACTTCCAGCGAGAGCATAATATCCACCTTGCTCTTCCACTCCTCCATCAGCTCGTCGAATTTCTCGGCCTGATAGGTGTTGCGTGGGAAGCCGTCGAAGATGCTACCCTCAACGTCTTGGTGGGTGGCCATAAAGTGTTTAACAATCTCAATTACAAGGTCGTCGGGTGCAAATTCGCCACGAGCGATGCAATCCTCAACCTGCTTGCCTGCGGCTGTTTGAGCCTCAATCTCGTTGCGAATAACCTGACCTGTCGAAATATGGTTGAATCCGTATTTCTCAACCAATTTAGCCGCCTGAGTGCCTTTGCCGGCTCCCGGAGGGCCAAAGAGTACTATGTTTTTCATTTAATCTACGTTAGAAAAAAAATTTTCACGCTTGCAAAGATAGCCCTTTTTGTGCAAATAGCTAATCTTATTAGTAAAATTTTTTATTATCTTTGCCGAAAATTGTTTTTTTTATGAGTAAACGTACTGAAATATCCGAATTAGGCCCTTTTGGCCTTATTGAGAGGCTGACTTCGGGCTTGGAGAGTGTCAATAGCAGCACCATTGTTGGTGTTGGCGACGATGCAGCTGTGGTGGATGCGGGCGACAGATATATGCTCTTCTCCACCGAACTGCTTATTGAGGGTGTCCACTTCGATTTAACCTACTGCCCCCTGAAATACTTGGGCCACAAGGTGGTTGTGGCGGCAATGAGCGACATCATCGCAATGAATGGTACTCCTCGTCAGCTGACCGTTGCGCTGGGTATCTCGGCACGCTTTTCGGTGGAGCACATCGAGGAGCTCTATGATGGCATAAAGTCGGCCTGCAAGGAGTACTCCATCGACCTTGTGGGTGGCGACACGACTGCTTCACTCAACGGCCTGACCATAGGTGTGAACGCCATTGGTGAGGTGGCTAAGGATAGGCTTGTGCGTCGCAATGGCGCACGTGAGAACGACCTTGTTTGCATCACCAGCGACTTGGGTGCGGCCTATATGGGCCTCCACCTGTTGGAGAGGGAGCGCATAGCCCTCGATGGCCATCCCAACCCAACGCCCGAGTTTGAAGGCCACCAGTATATTCTTCGTCGTCAGCTCAAACCCGACCTCAGGTTAGACATTATCAAAGCCCTTGAAGCTGAGGGTATTGTCCCCACCTCGATGATTGACCTTACCGACGGACTTGCCTCGGATGCGTTGCAGATTTGCTCGTCGTCGGGCTGTGGAATGAGGCTCTACTTGGAGCGTATTCCTATTGCTGCCGAGACGAGGGCTATGGCCGACGAGTTGCACGCCGACCCCATTGTAGCAATGCTCAACGGTGGCGACGACTTTGAGCTAATGTTCACTGTGCCTTTGGAGCAACGCGACAAGGTGTTGCACTTTGGCGGGGTGGATGTCATTGGCCACATCACAACTCACGGAGCGGTGTTGGTTACGCCCGAGGGTGGGGAGTTGCCTTTGACAGCGCCGGGATTTGTTCGTAAGTAATTAGTTGGTGTTTGGGGCTGTTGGATTTTCTAATCTCGAAATTTAGTTATAACTTTGCAAAAAATCATAAGTTATGACTATAATCCAGCTTGAATATCTCATTGCGGTTGCCAACTGCGGTAGTTTTTCCAAAGCGAGCGAGTTGTGTTTTGTGACGCAGCCTTCGCTGAGTATGCAGATTAAGAATCTCGAAGAGGAGCTTGGTGTGATTTTGTTGGATCGCACCAAAAAACCTGTTGTCCCCACTCAGGTGGGTGTGTTGGTAATTGAGAAGGCTAAGGAGGCGCTGCTTGCCTACAACAATGTGCGTGAGTGTGTGGCCGAACTTAGAGGCAGCGTGGCGGGCAAATTGCGCTTGGGTGTGATACCCACCATTGCTCCCTATCTGCTTCCACGATTTGTCCACGTCTTTGGCGAGAAATATCCTAAGGTGGAGCTGGAAATCAGGGAGATGATAACGCCCGACATTGTAAAGGCTATGGACAACGACGAGTTGGATGCGGCCCTGCTTGCGGGTGGCACTTGCCCCGAGCGTATCACCGAGCAAGAACTCTTCGACGACCGCTTCTATGCCTATGTTTCGCCCGAGAATCCGCTTTCGGCTCGCACCAACCTCCGCATTGAGGACATCTACACCAAAGAACTGATACTCTTGGCCGAAGGCCACTGCTTGCGTGACCAGATAATCGAGTTGTGCGGTATGTCGCGTATGAACGAATTGCCCTATACGCTCCAAAGCGGCTCGCTCGAAACGGTTATGAGGATTGTCGATGCCACCTCGATGCTGACGGTCATCCCCGAGATGGCTCTGCCCTACATCCCCGAACAACTCAAAAACCGAGTCAAGACGCTTGCTCGTGGTGCAGCCTCGCGCAAAATTGTGGTGGGGGTGCGCCGTACCTACGCCAAAGAGACCATCATTACAGCCCTGCGAGAGACCATTATGGAGTGTGTGGAGAAAAAATATCCATCTAAGAGATGGTAATCGGTGCGAAATGTGTATTTTTGCACCTCTTATCGTAGATAAGAATTTGGGCTACGAGCGGCTTGTGAAGAGTAGAATTTGATATATAACACTGAAATATAAAACGATATATGCAGAAATTGATTGACAATATAGTTGAGGCTATTCAGGATAAGAAGGGCCACAACATTGTTTCGTTGGATCTTAGGGCCCTCGAAGGTACTATTTGCGACGCCTTTGTGGTGTGCAATGCCGACTCTACCACTCAGGTGGATGCCATAGCCGACGGCATCGTGGAGCACTTGGAGGAGAAGTTGGGCGAGAAACCACGCAGGGTGGAGGGTAAGACCAATGCTGTGTGGGTGGCTGTCGATTATGTCGATGTTATGGTTCACATCTTCCTCACTCCTCTGAGGGAGTACTACCGCCTCGAACAGCTCTGGGCCGACGCTCCCGCAACCCACTACGAGTCGGAGGAGTAGGCTTAGAGGTGGGGTGGATGGTAATCCCAACCGACTTGATTGAATGTTTTTTTTGCTACGGCGAGGTAATAAACCCCGCTTGTGTGGCGTTACTGATTGTGAAAAAATTATAGTACAGACGAATAGATTATGGAAAACAACAATATGAACAGTAAATCTGGTGGGCCTCGCCCATCGATGCCCCCACGTCGTAGGCGCAACCCTCTGTCGTGGATGTATTGGTTTTGGACTTTGCTGCTGTTGGGCCTGCTCTATATGCAGGTTGTCAGTGGCGATGGCCGACCCGCAAAGGCCGACTGGAAGCGTGTGGAGAGTCTGATTGTTGGTGGTCAGGTGGAGCGAATCGTGGTTGTAAACGATAAAGTAGCCCGCATTTGGCTTACCGACGAGGCTATCGACAGCTTGAAGAAAGAGCCCGCATTTAAGTCGTTGCCCGAGAACGACTACCAGTTTACCTACAATGTTGGCAACCCCGACATCTTCCGCACCGACCTTAGGGAGCTGGGCGAGAAGTATGGAGTGGATGTGCCAATCCCCGGCTACGACTATCAGCAGAACATTTGGCGTGAGATTTTCGGTATTCTGCCAATGATACTCCTCTTTGTGATGATTATTGCAATGTTCCGCTCGGCCTCGCGAGGTGCGGGTGGCCAGAACGGCATTATGAATGTTGGCAAGTCGAGGGCTCAGGTCTATGATAAGGATAACAAAGACCGTATCACCTTCAAGGATGTTGCAGGCCACGAGGAGGCTAAGGTGGAGATTATGGAGATTGTCGATTTTCTGCGCAAGCCCGATAAGTATCGCAAACTCGGTGGTAAGATTCCTAAGGGTGCTCTGCTTGTAGGCCCTCCCGGAACGGGTAAGACTCTGCTTGCCAAGGCTGTGGCAGGCGAGGCCAACGTGCCTTTCTTCTCGATTAGCGGTAGCGACTTCGTGGAGATGTTTGTGGGTGTTGGTGCATCGAGGGTGAGGGACTTGTTTGCTCAGGCAAAGGAGAAAGCTCCCTGCATTGTCTTTATCGACGAGATTGATGCCATTGGTCGTGCCAGAGGTAAGAATGCAGGCTTCGGTGGCAACGACGAGAGAGAGAATACGCTCAATCAGCTCCTTACGGAGATGGACGGCTTTGGAACTAACTCGGGTGTCATTGTGCTGGCTGCCACCAACCGTGTCGATATTCTCGACAAGGCGCTGATGCGTGCCGGTAGGTTCGACAGACAGATTGATGTGGGCCTGCCCGAGCTGAAAGAGCGTGAGGATATATTCAAAGTGCATATGCGTCGCCTGAAATTAGCCGACGATGTGGCGGTTGATTTCTTGGCACGTCAGACCCCCGGTTTCTCGGGTGCCGACATTGCCAACGTCTGCAACGAGGCTGCTCTGATTGCCGCCCGTCACGACAAAAATGCCATCGACAAGGAGGACTTCTTGGCTGCTGTGGATAGGATTATCGGTGGCTTGGAGAAGAAGAGCAAGATAATCACTAAGGGCGAGAAGCGCACCATCGCCTACCACGAGGCGGGCCACGCTACGGTTAGCTGGCTGCTCGAACACGCCAACCCTCTGGTGAAGGTAACAATCATTCCTCGCGGACGCGCATTGGGTGCGGCTTGGTATTTGCCCGAGGAGAGGCAGATTACCACCACCGAGCAGATGATGCACGAGATGGCTTCGCTGTTGGGCGGTAGGGCTGCCGAGCAGCTCATCTTTGGTGCGGTTTCGACTGGCGCTCTGAACGACTTGGAGCGAGCCACAAAGATGTCCTATGCTATGGTTAGCTACTATGGTATGAGCGACAAGGTGGGCAATCGTTCCTACTACGACTCCACTGGCCAGAGCGACTACTCCTTTTCGAAACCTTATAGCGAGGAGACCTCCCAACTGATTGACAAGGAGGTCAAAGAGTTCATCGACAAGGCTTTCGAGATGGCCACTACCATCCTCAACGACAACCGCGAGGGTTTTGTGCAGTTGGCCGAGCTGTTGCTTGAACGTGAGGTGGTATTCACCGAGGATGTAGAGCGCATATTTGGCAAACGTGCCAAGAGCGCAACCGAGGAGGCTCTGGCAGCCGAGGCTGTTACCGCAACCGAGGAAGAAGTGGCAACTGATGAAGAGGTCGCAACCGAGGATAATGACGCCCCCTCCTACACCATAACCGAGGAGTAGCGAGTTGTAGTAGAGAGTAGAATCAAAGAGCAGAGAAGATGAGTTTGAAAGGAAAAAATCTTGGTAAACGCACCCTGAGTGGCGCTATACTCGGAATTGTGGTTGTCGGGTCGGTGCTGTGGGGCCCTTGGCCTGCGGCTGTGGTCTTTACGCTTGTGACCGTTGGGGCTATAACCGAACTTATGGAACTGGCCTTGAAGCGCAACCCTCAGATTATGCCCAACTATTTCCTGACCATTGGCCTTGCAGGTGGTTGGGTTACGGGCGTGGCTCTGAATCCCGACCCTCTGATGTTGCTTGTGGGCTTGCTCTTTGTGCCTACGATATTTGCTGTTGAGGTATTTCGCAAGAGTAATAGTACGATAGAAAATGGTGCATTCTCGTCGTTGGCACTGCTCTACGTGGCTCTGCCTATGGCCCTGCTGATGCTCATCGGAGGAGGCACGGGCGAGTGGCAGCCTGCCCGAGTGCTGATGGTGGTCTTTACCGTATGGGTAAACGACATCTTCGCCTACTTGGTGGGTTGTTCTATTGGCAAGCACAAGATGTGTCCCTCTATTTCGCCCAAGAAGTCGTGGGAAGGACTCTTTGGTGGCCTGCTGTTTGCGGTGGCCTTTGCTATGGCTGCGGGCTATATGATGGAGGGCAACATCTACCTCTGGGGCGGCTTGGGCTTGGTTGTGGCTCTGGCAGGCGTTGTGGGTGACTTGCTCGAATCGAAGATTAAGAGGGAGGCCGACGTGAAAGACTCCGGCAACCTCATCCCCGGTCACGGCGGTATGCTCGATAGGTTCGATGCGCTGCTGCTGGCTGTTCCATTTGCTTATGTCTATATGTTAATCTGCGCCCTATGAGAATCACACCCGAAGGAAAAGAGGGAATTAGACTCAATACGTTCATCTTCACGCTCATTATTGCTGTGGTTACTGCCACAGCCCTCTGCTACGATTGGGCGTGGTGGGTGATTGCTTTGGTCGATGGCTTTTTGCTCTGGCGCATTATCTTTGTTGTGCGCTTCTTCCGCGACCCTGTTAGACCTCTTGTGCAGCAGGAGGGGGTGGCCTACGCACCTGCCGATGGCAAGGTTGTGGTTATTGAGGAGGTCGATGAGCCCGAGGTTATGGGAGGTAGATGTATCCAGCTGTCGGTATATATGACCTTCTACAATGTCCACGTCAATTGGGCTCCTGTGAGTGGCGAGGTGACTTATAAGAACCACTACAATGGCGACTTTCTGCTGGCTTGGCATCCCAAGAGCTCGTCGCTCAATGAGCATACGACCATAGGTGTGCGCACCGACTCGGGCACAACGATTATGTATCGCCAGATTTCGGGTTGGATAGCTCGTCGCATTGTTGCCTACCCCGAGGTGGGCGATAGGGTGGAGCAGAACCACAAGGTGGGATTTATTAAGTTTGGTTCGAGGGTCGATTTGTTTTTGCCTTTGGGCAGCGAGATATTGGTGGGCCTCGACGAGAAGGTTGTAGGCTCGCAGACGCCTTTGGCGCGACTGCCAAAGCCGACGACTGACCTAAATCATAAATAAAAAACGCGGGTATTAAAAAAGATACCCGCGTTTTTTTACAGGGGTAGCAGGGGTCACAAGGGTTACAAGGGTCACAAGGGCGTCTTTCGCCCCACAACCACTCCTCCCCTATGTCAGGGGAGGTGTCGCAAAGCGACGGAGAGGTTAGTTTATTTTTAGTCCAACGTCTAGGGCATATAGGGATTATAGGCTACCCCCTAACCTCCCTTTCAATTATCAACTCGTTAGGCTTTTGTCTGCTCCACTACGTTGAGGATTGCATCGGCTGTGGACTGCCACGAGAAACGCACCCTATGGCGCACAACACCCTCTCTCATTCGGGCCAAATTGGCAGGTTGCCACACCTCATCTATCGCCTCGGCCACAGCACGCACATCGGGCTCAACAACCCTGCCCACCTCGCCGTCGGCCACCATCTCCCTAAGTCCGCCCACGTTGGTCACAACCATTGGTACACCAAAGGCGTAGGCCACCTGTGTAACTCCGCTCTGCGTGGCGCTCTTGTATGGTAGGGCCACCATATCGGCTGCCGAGAACCACAAAGCCACCTCCTCGTCGGGCACAAAGGCGTTGTGGAATACCACATCATCAGCGAGTCCAAGCCTCTGAATCATAGCTTTGTAGCGCTCGTCGTTGCCATAGACCTCGCCCACAACGAGTAGTTTCCTCTGCTCGGTTCGATGCTCCGATTTCAGCAGCGCCCACGCTTCGAGCAGAGTGTCGAGGCCCTTGTACTCCCTGATGTAGCCAAAGAACATTGCATACCTCGGCTGCTCGCTAAGACCCAGACGTTGGCAAGCCTTGCTGCGCTCAACCGCCGAGCCGTAGTTGTCGAAGAGCGGGTGGGGCGAGAATATAGCGGGTTTGGTTTGGGTGTAGGTTCTAAGGTCGTCAAGCACAGCCTCCGACATATACACAAAACCGTCGCACGAGTCAATAAAATACCTATTCAGGGCTCTGTCGTAGAAGTGAGTTTCGTGGGGGGTGATGTTGTCCAAGTGTACCACAACCTTAGTCTTGCGGTTGCGTCGGGCCAAGCGACATATAGTGCCGAAGCAGGGGGACATAAGTGGAGTCCAGTATTTGAGCACCACCACATCGGGGGCTTCGCGCCTCAGAGCTCGCCCAACACGCCACCACGAGAGTGGGTTGATGGTGCTCACCTCGCGGCTTATGCTCAGGTCGGAGGGTGCTTCGCCTGTTCTAAATTGGCTCTTGCCGGGGAAGAGCAGACGTGGGTATTGGAGGGTGAAAGTCTTGATTTCCACCTCCTCACCACGTTTAGAGAACTCTCTGGCGAGGCTCTCTATTATGGTTGCTAATCCACCACGATATGGATAGGCTGGGCCAATAAAACAGATTTTCATATATTTTTTGTGGTCTAACGTCTAAGGTCTAACGAGCACGCCTTGTTGGTAAATTTTGCACCAAATTACGCAAGCGACATCCTCACTTACACCCAGTAAGCTGCGGTGTCACTTTCTTATTTGGCACAAAATTTCCTCAACAAATCGCACTCTCTTTTTTTGGTCTAAGGTATAATGACCTAAGTCAAAATAATTTTGAATTTTGAATTATGAATTTTGAATTGCATTAGTTCACCTGCTGCAAAGCAACCAGTTTGGCATAGAGGCCGCCTTTGGCAATAAGCTCCGAGTGCGTACCCTCCTCTGCAATTTTACCCTGCTCGATGACAATAATCTTGTCGGCATTTTTGATTGTGCTCAGTCGGTGGGCAATGATTACCGAGGTGCGACCCGAAAGGAGCTTGTCGAGAGCCTCCTGCACCAGTTTCTCGCTCTCGGTGTCGAGTGCGCTGGTGGCCTCGTCGAGAATTAGAATCTCGGGATTCTTCAATATGGCGCGGGCAATGCTAAGTCGCTGACGCTGACCACCCGAGAGCTTCGTTCCACGCTCGCCTATGTTGGTCTGGTAGCCCTCGCTGCTCTCCATAATGAAGTCGTGGGCGTTGGCTATGCGAGCCGCACGCTCAATATCTTCGGCTGTGGCGGTGTCGTTGCCGAGGCGTATGTTGTTCTCAATGGTGTCGTTGAAGAGTACGGTCTCCTGCGAGACAATACCCATAGCCTTGCGGAGCGACGAGAGATTGTAGGAGCGTATGCTGTGGCCATCAATGAGGATGTCGCCTGCGGTAACGTCGTAGAAGCGAGGTATGAGGTCGGAGGTGGTCGATTTGCCACCGCCCGAAGGGCCTACAAGAGCCACAGTCTGACCCTTGCGCACTGTGAAATTGATGTCCGAAAGCACCTGCTTGTCATCCTCGTAGGAGAAGCTAACATTGCGGAACTCAATGCTATCCTTGAACTCCGTAAGCTCTATGCCGCCGTCGGTGGGCGAGGTGATGTCGCTCTTGGTGTCCAGCAACTCCAACACACGACCACCGGCAGCAATACCTTGATTGATGTTGGCAAAAGCGTCGGTAAAGGAGCGCATTGGGCGGGTAATCTGAGTGAAGATAGCAATGTAGGCAATAAAACCACTGCCGTCGAGCGAGCTCTGGCCACCCAGCACAAGCGCACCGCCAAAGATGAGCAGGCCGGCTGCTGCGGCAATGCCCAAGAACTCGCTCATAGGCGAGGCCATCTGCTGGCGATACATCATTCGACGCGATATGTCGGAGTATTTCTTGTTGATAGCCTTGAACTTGCCTCGGAAGTAACCCTCGGCATTGTAGGCCTTGATGACCTTCACGCCCGAGAGCGACTCGTCGAGTACGGAGGTCAGCTCGCCAAAGTTCTGCTGCGCTTTCAGAGCAGGGTGGCGCAACTTCTTCACCACACTACCAATTATAAGCGCAATCAGCGGCAGGTAGATAATCGAGAAGAGCGAGAGCTGCCACGAGATGCTGACCATTGCCACAATGTAGCCAATGATGAGGAATGGCTCACGAAAGACCACTTGCAACGTATTGACAATACAAAACCTAACGGTCTGTACGTCGGAAGTTATGCGCGACATCATATCGCCCTTGCGAGCCGACGAGAAGAACGAGAGGTTGAGCCCCATAACGTTGTCGAATACCCTATTGCGTATGGTTTGCAGGGTGTTGATGCGCAGATTCTCCACAGTGCGCTGTCCCAAGTAGCGGAATACGTTGCTCAGCAGGGCCGAGATGGTGATGAAGGCAGCAAGTATTATCAAGATGTTCATCGTGCTGTACTCAGTGCCATAGAGCTTAAAGAGCCAGTAGTTCAGAAGCTCTGTCAGATAGTCGATGCTTACTCGGAAGGTGGGCGCAACGGTTACGGCCTCCATCATTGCGCTCTGGTCGAAGAGTGTGCGCAACAGAGGGATAATCATCACAAAGTTGAATGTGTTGAATATGGCGTAGAAGAGCGTAAAGAAGAAGTATGGTATGGCGTAGCGGCCAAGAGGACGTGCAAAAGAGAGCAATCTCCAATAGGTTTTCATACTTATGTGTTGTTCGGATTGATTCGATTATACTTATTATTTTATCTAAAAAGTACGCAAAAGTACGCAAATAATTGTGTTTATGGCAAAGAAAGTGTAACTTTGTATGTTAGAAACCGCAATTTTAACCGAAAAACCATAGAAGAGATATGAAAAAACGTGTACTGAGTGGCATTCGTTCAACAGGACAACTTCATCTGGGCAACTACTTTGGTGCTCTGCGTAACTTTGTCAAACTTCAAGAGGAGGCCGAGTGCTTCTTCTTCATTGCCGACTACCACTCCCTTACCACCCATCCCGACCCAACCGTCCTTCACGGCAACGTGCGCAACATACTCTCGGAGTATTTGGCCGCAGGCATCGACCCCGAGAAGGCCACAATATATGTGCAGAGCGATGTGCCCGAGGTGGCCGAGTTGTCGCTGCTGCTGGGTATGCACGCCTATGTTGGCGAGTTGGAGCGCACAGCCTCGTTTAAGGACAAGGTGCGCAAGAATCCCAACAATGTGAACATCGGCCTGTTGAACTACCCAGTGCTTATGGCCTCCGACATCCTGCTCCATAGGGCCGACTACGTGCCTGTGGGCAAAGACCAAGAACAACACTTGGAGGTGACACGCCACTTGGCTCGTCGCTTCAATCAGCTCTACAAGACCGACTTTTTCAACGAAAATGTTGCCGCCTACAACTTTGGCAACGCTCTTGTGAAGATTCCCGGATTGGACGGCTCAGGCAAGATGGGCAAGAGCGAGGGTAACGGTATCTATCTCTCCGACCCCGACAATGTAATCCGCAAGAAGGTGATGAAGGCAGTGACCGATAGTGGCCCAACCGAGCCCAACTCGCCCATATCGGAGCCTATCCAGAACATTTTTACCATTATGGAGTCGGTATCCACCCCCGACACAATTGCCTACTTCAAGGAGAAATATGCCTCGTGCGAGATTCGCTATGGCGACCTGAAAAAGCAACTTGCCGAGGATATTATTGCAGCCGTTGCCCCCATCCGTGAGCGCATTGAGGATATTCGTTCCAACGATAAGTATCTCCACGATGTGACCACTCTGGGTGCTGAGAAGGCCCGCGAGAGTGCTCGCAAGACCATCGAGGAGGTGCGTCGCATTATGGGTATTTATAGTTTTTAGTTATCAGTTATCAGTTATCAGTTATCAGTTATCAGTAGTCAGTTGTTGATTGAGGATCGTGAATAGTAGGAGCGTAGATAGAATGACATTGCTTGATAGGGGTTTGTTGTGGCTCAATGTGCAGGCCCGCAGGCTCAACACTCGCCAACTCACATTCATACTTGCCATCATCATCGGTTTGGTGGCAGGTGGTGTCACCTGTATTTTCGAGTGGCTACTTGGGCTTATCAAGGGGGGACTGACGAGTTGGTTTCCCAAAGAGGAGGTGGGTTGGCTCTACCTGCTCTATCCAATGGTGGGTATTATCTTGGCATCTCTGTTTGTGAGGTTTATTGTCAAGGACGACATCTCGGAGGGTGTTACTAAGGTGCTCAAAGCTATGAGTACATCCTCGTCGCAGATTAAGCCTCACAACTGCTATTCGTCGGTTGTGGGTGGTGCTCTCACGATTGGCTTTGGTGGCTCGGTCGGCCCCGAGGCCCCCATAGTGCTTACGGGTGCTGCCATAGGCTCTAATATAGGCCGCCTTATGAGGCTCAACTACCGCAATATGACCCTTATGTTGGCCTGCGGTGTGGCGGCGGCCCTGTCGGCAATCTTCAAAGCCCCCATTACGGGAGTGATTTTCGTTATGGAGATTCTGCTGCTGGATATGAGTATGACGGCCATCATCCCGCTGATTATCTCCTCGGTTACGGCTGTGACGCTCACCTTCTTTGTCAGAGGTTTCGAGCCTATGCTCTCGGCCAGCACCATTGGCGACCTATCCTTTTCGCACATACCAATCTACACCCTTCTGGCGGTGCTCTGCGGACTTATGTGTTACTACTTTATGAACACCAACTTCCGCATCAAAGCCCTCATCGACCGCCTCTCGAAGCCTTGGAAAAAGTGGCTTGTGGGTGGCCTTGCGCTGGGTGTGATGATTATGCTTTTCCCACCGCTCTATGGCGAGGGCTACGGCATCTTCCACCACTTTATGAGTGGCGACGTGGAGGCAGTCTTCGACAACTCGGGCTTCTATGACTTCCGCAACAACAAGTGGGTGATTGTGGGCTACTTGGTTGCTATTATGTTTGTGAAGGTTGTGGCTATGGCTGTCACCAACGCCTCGGGTGGCGTGGGCGGTACGTTTGCTCCCTCGCTCTTTGTGGGTGCTTTTATGGGCGCAGTGGTTGCTTTTGTGGCCAACACTTGGTTCGATGCCAACCTCTCTATTGCCGCCTTCTCGCTTGTGGGTATGGCCGGACTGATGAGTGGTGTGATGAAAGCACCTCTTACGGCCGTCTTTCTTATTGCCGAGATTTCCAGTGCCTACCAACTATTTGTGCCTCTGATGCTTGTTTCGTGCGTATCCTATGTCATCAACCGCTACTTAGAGCCCGATAGTATCTACACCAAGACCCTCCGCAAGAAGGGCCAGCTCTTGACGCACAACAAAGACCAAGCGGTGAGTGTGGTGCTCTCCATTGGCGACCTTATAGAAACCAACATCCTCTCGGTGGGTGAGTATGATACGCTGGGCGATATGGTCGTTAGGGTTATTCCCCACACCACACGCAACATCTTCCCTGTGCTCGATGGCGAGGGTAGGCTGATGGGCGTTGTGGAGTTCGATAGGCTACGCAAGGATATGTTCGACCAGAGCAAGTACCCCAACTCGGTGCAGCGCTATATGACCCCTCCTGCCGATGTTATTTTCGAGGGCGAGGCCGCATCGAGTGTGTTGGAGAAGTTCGAGAATACGGGAGCGTGGAATCTGCCCGTTGTCGATAGTGGCAGGCGTTATGTCGGTTTTGTGAGCAAGTCGCGCATTTTGACTGCTTATCGTGAGAAGCTTAAAGAGATGACCCAAGAATAAACAAGCGCAGATAATAGGCCTTATAAGCCCCATAAGGCCTTATAAGGCTTATAACCCCTATAACCCCTATAACCCTTGTAACCCTTGTAACCCTTGTAACCCCTAACCTCCCACAAAAATTTTTTTCGTCTTAGTGCAACGTTTTGGCCCTTTTGAGCGTCTATATATAAAAGCAAACCATTTTTACTAATTTCCAAACACTATCAAACTATGAAAAGAGCACTTCTTTTGGTCGTTGCGATTATGGGGCTTGTGACCTTTACTCAGGCGCAATACAACGCTCAAAACTACACCGATGTTATCCAAACCAACGACGGCCTAATTCTCCAAGGCACTATTGTCGAGCAAATCCCCGGTGTGACCTACACTATCGTTACGCTCGATGGTGCTACCCACAAAATCGATGCTCTGAACATCAAGCGCATAACCAAAGAGGCTGTGAGTAGTCGCGTCGTAACCGAGAATCACAACTACTACCACGACCCCTATATGAGATATAAACTCGATGCCGAGGGTAATCCAATCTACCCGCTGAGTGTTACCGACGCATTTGTACGCTCGCTCTGCATACCCGGCCTTGGTCAGCTTGGCAACGGTCAGGGACTCAAAGGTGCTCTGCTCTTTACGGGTACTCTGGTGGGTGTATTGGGTGCAACTGTTGGTGCAAACGTAGCCCCTGGAGATTATTCCGATTTGGTAGGTTGGTCGGGTGTGACCCTTGCGGCTGCTTGCTACCTCTACTCGCTTATCGATGCCCCTCTGACGGCCTCGCTTTGGAACAAGAAACACGGCTTTGTGGGTGCTGACTACTATGTGCGCTTAGCCCCCGCCTTTGGCACTGTTACTACCACCAATGGCAGCGATGCAGCTGTGGGTATGAGCCTCTCGCTTAGCTTCTAAGGAGCTGTTATAGAACAAATAACGAGGAGCAACCTTTTGTGGGTTGCTCCTCGTTTTGTTTTAAGCTATTCTTTGGGTTACTTCTTGATGTTGGGCTCTTCGAGGCCGAAGTTCTGACGTTTGTTCTCCACTTTGAGCCAGAGGCTGAACAGCAGAGCCAGCACGCCAAACGACGAGAAGATAACCATAGGAATGGTGTAGCCGCCAGTCTTATCGAGCACATTACCAATGAGGATGGGCACTGCAAACAGACCGATATTCTGAATCCAGAAGATGATGCAGTAGGCCGAGCCGAGGATGCGGTTGTCGATAATCTTAGGTACGGAGGGCCAGAGCGCTGCGGGAACGAGCGAGAACGACACGCCCAAAATCACAACAATGGTAACAGCCAACCAACTATAAGGGAATGCGGGCAGCAAGAATGCAAATGCCAAGTGGCAAGCAATCATCACAAGCGAGCCAATCATAAGCATCGAGGCAGCCTTACCCTTGTTGTCGATGAAAGCACCGAGGAAGGGGGTCAGTACCATAGCCAAGATGGGGAAGCAGCTGAACAACTGTGCTCCATTGGTCACACCGAGGGTGGTGTTCAGAAAGTCGGGAGCGTAGCGCTGGAAGGGGAAGATGGCCGAGTAGTAGAGTACGCAGAGCAGAGCCACCAGCCAGAACATCTTGCTCGAAAAAATCTTGCCCAAATCTTTCAGCTTAAACTCCTCCTCCGAGGCCTCTTTGGTAAGCTCACCAGCAGCTTCGAGCTGACCGTCGAACTTGCGATCCATAACAGAGAATACAACGTAGAAAATCAGACCAATCATCAGCAGCACAGCGCCAAAGGCTACGGGAGCCGACACAGCCTGACCGAATTTCTCATAGACCATAGGCGAGAGCCACATTGCGGCAAACACACCCAGACGTGCGATAGACATCTCCAAGCCCATAGCCATAGCCATCTCTTTGCCATTGAACCACTTGGCAATAGCTTTCGATACGGTCGTGCCGGCCATCTCGCAGCCGCAACCGAAAATCATAAAGCCCAAGCACGAGAGTTTGGCAGTACCGGGCAGTGCTACCCACCACGAGTTGAGCCAAGCCTCCAACGACGAGCCAATAAACAGGTCGCTCATAGCGTAGAACTTGATGCTTGCACCCACAACCATCAGCGAGGCCGAGAGAATACCCGTAAAGCGGATGCCCATCTTATCGAGGATAATACCTGCAAAGATGAGGAAGAAGCAAAATACGTTCAGGAAGTACTCCGAGGCAGCATAAGTGCCAAAAGTGCCGCTTGACCAACCGAGCGAGCTTTCGAGCTGGCTCTTCAAGGGCGAGAGCATATCCACAAACATATAGGCAAAGAACATCATCAGTGCGATGAGAATCAGAGCCGACCAGCGCAAGAAGGCCGAGTCGTTCATTTTTCTTTGAAGTTGTTGTACCATAAGTGTTTAGATTAAAAAAAGTGTGTTATTTATTAGTTTGAGTTTTGATAGCGTTTAAGCAGTGTGTAGGCCTCCTTAATACCCAATTCGCCCGCTTTGCTCAAATCCATTGAGCCTTTGTGGGTGTCTTTCATATAGAGTTGCACAAGGCCTCGATTGAAGTATGCATCGGCCAAGTAGGGGGCAAGCTCCAAGGCACGCGAATAGTCGTCGTAGGCTGCGGGCATATCGCCCGAGAGAGCGTGCATATTGCCCCTATTATAATATATGTAGGCCTCATTGGGGGCAAGCTCTGCTGCTCGGTTGAGGTCTTCTATTGCATCGTTGTAGTCGTAGATGCGCTTTTCGGCATTTCTTAGTGCCATATCGCTGTCGAAGGTTATGCGCTCTGTGCCCGATATAGACGATATGAAATCAATCATCTCGGCCCTCGTTACGGCCCTGTTGAGATAGAGCATTGGGTCGTTAGGGTTGAGCCTTATGGCCTCCGAGAGAATGTTTATGGCCGAGGTGTATTGTCTTACAGCCAGTTGCGATATGCCCCAACGGAAGAGCGAGGCCACGTCGGTGTAGGCCTCCTTTTGGTAGTGTTCATTCAGAGCGCTAAGCTCCTCGGTGGTGAGTGTGGTGGGGCTGTTGGAGAATACTATTGTGGTGTCGGTAGCCACCTCGGCCTCCTCAATAAGAGCCGAGTAGTAGTGGTTGTCGGCCTTGTTGGGAGTGTAGGGAGTCCAGCGATACATACCCCTTAGAGATATGCCGCCTTGCTCCTCGGCAAGTTTCCTCTCGGCCACCTTCGACTCGAAGGCCACCAGTTGGTTGAAATTGCGCGACGTGTCGGCCCACATACTCAGCCCTTCGGGGTCTTCCTCCAAGCGGGCCTCATACTCGGCAATCTTACGTCTGGCAATGGCTCTGTCACGTCCTGCGCCTGCCACATCGTGGAGCTGGTCTTTGACAATAGCCCTTTGGAGGTAGGCGTTGGCAAAGTCGGGGTAGAGTTCGATAGCTTTGGTGTAGTCGGCCAGAGCCTCGGTATTGCGCCCCATTTGGAACAATACGCCTGCGCGGTTGTAGTAGCCCTTGACATTCTCGGGGGCGTGTTCTACAACGAGGTTGTAGTTGGCCAACGCACTCTCGAAGTCGCCCAATATGGCACACACGATGGCCATATTGAAATAGGCGCTTGTGATGTAGGGGTCAATCTCCAACACCTTCTCGAAGTCGGCCAAAGCCTTGTCGTATTGTTCGAGCCTACAATGAGTTAAGGCGCGATTGAACAAGGGGTGTAGATAGCTGCTGTCGCGCTCAATGGCCATATCGAACATCCTCAGTGCCTCCTCGTTGCGACCCTGTTGCATCAGTAGCACAGCCTTCTGGGTGTAGCCCTCGGCATAGTCGCGATTGGTACGTATGGCTTTGTCGAAACTCTCGTGTGCCCCCACCGTGTCGGCCATACCGAGCAGAGCTATGCCACGATTGATGTGGGTTTGTGCGTCTTTGTCGGTGTGGCGCAATACCATATCGAAGTCGATGAGCGAGCGCACCCACTGCTTGTTTCTCATATGGGTCACACCACGCGAATAGTAACTACCCACAAGGTCGGGCCTGAGGTCTATGGCAGCCGTTAGGTCGCGCACAGCGTCTTCGTAGTTGCCCATCTCGGCGTGCACGATGCCACGATAGTGATAGGCCTCCGTATAGACGGGGTTAATCTCTATGGCTCGGCTTAGGTCTTGTTCAGCACCCAGCAGGTCGCCCAGTCCGAGCTTGGCATAACCACGCAGGTAGTAGGCCTCGTAGGACTCTTTGTCGGAACGAATCAAGACGTTGAGTATGTCGATAGCATCCTTGTAGTTGTCGCTGGCGAGCATATTGCGACTCGCCCAAGCAATATAGCGCTTGTTGTACTGTGCGTGGCTCTCGCCCACGCACAGTACAAACAGCAAAACTACAATGGTTACTATTCGTTTCATCTCCTTTTAGCTAAACTTCGCCATCCAAAAACTTAGGTCTTTTGACGTTTGACGTTAGACTCGTCGGTCGTCGGTTGTCAAAATAATTATTTAGAAAGTGCCGCGATACGCTCTTTAAGAGCTGCAATTTTAGCCTCGGCATCACGCTGTTTGTTTCTTTCGTTCTCCACAACAGCAGCGGGAGCATTGGCCACAAAGCGCTCGTTGGAGAGTTTGCCCATCACTGTGCGCAGGAAGCCCTCGTAGTAGGCCAGCTCCTTGTGCATCTTTTCAAGCTCCTCCTCAATGTTAATCTTCTGGCTCATAGGCACGAAGTATTGGGTGGTCTTGACGATGAATGCAGCGGCCGTAGGATTCTTCTCGCTCACTTCGGTGATTGACTCCAAGCCGGCCATCTTCTCCACCAAGCAGTTGTAGGCGGGGTGGTAGTTCTCGTCGGCAATAACCTCCAATGCCACTTTCTCCTTATTAGGAACGTTTCTCTGGGCGCGTATATTGCGGATGGCGCTCACAACCTCGCGTGCCAAATCCACCTCTTGGAGCATCTTCTCGTCGTAGGGCAAGTGCTCTTCAAAGAGGCTCAGCATAATGCTCTGGCCCTCGTTGCGCTCGGCAATGTGCTGCCACAGCTCCTCGGTGACAAATGGCATAAAGGGGTGGAGGAGTTGCAGCAGGCGCTCGAAGAAGCCTTTGGTTGCCTCCACAGTAGCCTTGTCGGCGGGCGAGCCATAGGCGGGTTTAATCATCTCCAAGTACCAACCGCTGAAATCGTCCCAGAAGAGGCGATAGAGGGTCATCATTGCGTCGGAGATGCGGTAGGCCTTGAAGTGCTCGTCAATCTCGGTGTAGGCCTTGCGGAAGATGTTTTCAAACCACTCCACAGCCTTCTGGCAATGCTCGCTCTGGGCCAAAGTGTCATCTACCTGCCAGCCTGTTACCAAGCGGTAGGCGTTCCAGATTTTGTTGCAGAAGTTGCGGCCCTGCTCGCAGAGGCTCTCGTCAAACATAAGGTCGTTGCCTGCCGAGGTGCAGAGCATCAGTGCCACCCTCACACCGTCGGCACCATACTGAGCAATCAAATCCAGCGGGTCGGGCGAGTTGCCGAGCTGCTTAGACATCTTGCGACCCAGTTTGTCGCGCACGATACCGGTGAAATATACATTGTTGAAAGGTCTTTCGCCCCTCCACTCATAGCCTGCCATAATCATCCTTGCAATCCAGAAGAAGATGATGTCTGGGCCGGTAACAAGGTCGTTGGTGGGGTAGTAGTATTTAATTTCGGGATTCTCGGGGTTGCGGATGCCGTCGAATACGCTGATGGGCCAGAGCCACGAGCTAAACCAAGTGTCCAACACATCCTCGTCTTGGCGCAAGTCGCCGAGGGTCAGCTCTGGGTTGCCGCTCTTGGCGCGTGCCAACTCCAATGCCTCGGCCTCGGTCTCGGCTACCACAAAACCACCCTTGGGCAGATACCACGCAGGTATCCTCTGACCCCACCAGAGCTGACGCGAGATACACCAGTCTTTGATGTTCTCCATCCAGTGGCGGTAGGTGTTTTTGTATTTCTCGGGCACAAACTTAATCACGTCGTCCATAACTGCTTTGGTGGCGGGCTTAGCCAACTCCTCCATCGAGAGGAACCACTGCATCGAGAGCTTGGGCTCAATAGCCACACCTGTGCGCTCCGAGTAGCCAACATTGTTGGTGTAGGCCTCGGTCTTCTCCAACAGACCTGCCTCGGCCAAATCTTGCTCAATTACCTTGCGGCACTCGAAACGGTCCATACCAACATAAAGACCCACCTTGTCGTTGATTGTGCCGTCGGGGTTGAAGATGTCGATGGTCTCCAAACCATACTTCTCGCCAAGCATATAGTCGTTTACGTCGTGTGCGGGGGTTACTTTCAGTGCGCCCGTACCAAACTCAATATCAACATACTCATCCCTGATGATGGGCACCGAGCGACCCACCAGAGGTACTATTACGCGAGCATCTTTGGGGAGGTCGGCATAGCGAGGGTCGTTGGGATTGACACATACGGCCGAGTCTCCCAAGATGGTTTCGGGACGGGTGGTAGCTACGATAAGGTATTTGTCCGTACCCTCCACTTGGTAGCGCAAGTAGTAGAACTTACCCTGCGACTCCTTGTAGATAACCTCCTCGTCCGAGAGGGCGGTCTGTGCCGAGGGGTCCCAGTTTACCATCCTCACGCCACGATAGATTTTGCCCTTGTTGTAGAGATCCACAAAGACCTTAATCACACCCTCGGTGCGGGGCTCGTCCATAGTGAAGCAGGTGCGATCCCAGTCGCACGAAGCACCGAGCTTGCGGAGCTGTTGGAGGATTATGCCTCCGTGTTTCTCCTTCCACTCCCAAGCGTGAGCCAAGAACTCCTCGCGCGTCAGGTCGCTCTTTTCGATACCCTCGGCTTTGAGTTTGGCCACCACTTTGGCCTCGGTTGCGATGGAGGCGTGGTCTGTTCCGGGCACCCAGCAGGTGTTCTTACCCTGCATACGGGCGCGACGAATCAGCACATCTTGGAGTGTGTTGTTGAGCATATGTCCCATATGCAACATACCTGTCACATTTGGTGGTGGAATAACGATGGTATAAGGCTCTCTCTCGTCGGGCTCGGAGTGAAACATATTGTGTTTCATCCAGTAGTCATACCACTTAGACTCAATCTCTTGTGGTGCGTATTTGTCTGCAAGTTTCATAGTGTTTTTATATTTTGTTTATTCTATTGTTTCTCAGTAATTCTCCCAACCTTTCGGCTGTGCCTTGTCGGTATTTTCTTCGTTACGCTTTGTCTTTGCCATCCTCATTTGCCCAAGCAAACTGCGGTGTCAAAGCCAAACCAAGCCTTGAAAATCCTCGACAAAACCCAGCCGCTTTCTGTGGGTGGTTTTTTATTGCTTTCGGCTGTGCTATGAGGGTGTTTTCTGTGTTACGCTTTGTCTTTGCCATCCTCATTTACGCCAAGTAAACTGCGCTTCCTCGCGCTACGCAAGCCTTGCATTCATCTCACAAAACCCAGCCACTTTCTGTGGAAGTGTTTTGTTACTGCCCTGCTGTGCCTTACGGGTGCTTTTTGCACCGATTATATCGGTCTAACGTCTAACGACCAACGTCTAACGACAACCTTCTGAAATACCGCCTGTCGGCTGTGCCTAAAAATAGCCCCGAATTTATAGTAGGTATCTATTAAGGCACATTAAACCTCCAAAGATACAAAAAATAGTTGGATTTTATAGCGGTTTTGTTGGCTTTTGTGCAAAAAAGCTCGGTTTTAGTTGGCTGATTTTGGGTAGGCAGAATAATTTGTTCGTCAGTTTCGGAAATGCAGGTAGCAGAAAAGCTCAACCATCCGCTTTTCAAAGAGCCAAATGCGGCTCTTTGACCAAGTCCCTCCTTTGTCAAAGGAGGGATTTAGGGAGGAATGTGAAAATTGTAGCCCACGTAGTGGGCGTTATTTGGGGGCTTGCCGAGCAAGCCCTAACGTGATAGCAATAGGTACGGCACATTTTTTATGCTACGCCTACTGCTCACGACGTTAAAATAAAGTTTTGTTTTGGAGTTTCAACTTGTTGAAATTCCGAAACTTCCGCTTTTCAAAGAGCCAAATTTGGCTCTTTGACCAAGTCTCTCCTTTGTCAAAGGAGGGATTTAGGGAGGACTGTGAAAATTGCAGCCCACGTAGTGGGCGTTATTAGGGGGCTTGCCGAGCAAGCCCTAACGTGATAGCAATAGGTATGGCACATTTTTGTGCCATACCTATTGCTATCAACGTTAAATAAAATGCTCGGCAGGAGGCCAAAATGGTGTCCTGCCGAGTCGATGTTAAACCTAAACCTGATTGTTTAGGGGGCTGACTTATGTTTTACTCTCATTCTGCGAGGTCAGCTCTCGCGTGGTCGTTGGGGTTGTAGTCTGCTTTTTAGGGCCGACTATTATTTGAAATAGCGGTTGTAAAGACCCTCGAAGCCTTTGCCGTGACGAGCCTCATCTTTTGCCATTTCGTGTACGGTGTCGTGGATTGCATCGAGGTTGTGCTGCTTAGCCAAGGTGGCGATGTGCTTCTTGCCGTCGCAAGCACCGTGCTCTGCCATCATACGTTTATAGACGTTGGTTTTGGTATCCCATACCACCTCGCCAATAAGCTCGGCAAATTTGGCAGCGTGCTCAGCCTCCTCCCAAGCGTAGCGCTTGAAGGCCTCGGCGATTTCGGGGTAGCCCTCGCGGTCGGCCTGACGCGACATAGCCAAGTACATACCAACCTCGGTACACTCGCCCATAAAGTGCTCTTGCAAACCTTTCCAAATCTCCTCGGGGCAACCCTGAGCTACGCCAAGATGGTGCTCATCGGCAAAGTTGAGTGCCTCGCCAGTCTCTACAATCTCCTCGAACTTCTCGGGGCCAACTTTGCAAAGTGGGCACTGCTCGGGTGCAGTCTCGCCCTCGTGAATGTAACCACAAACGGTACAGCGGAATTTTTTCATAGTATTAGGGTGTTTTTTAATGTGTTTGATTATGTTAATTGTTTTTTTTGAGTTTCTTTCTGTTAGCTCTCAGCCGAGGGGGTACACTTGTCGCAAATGCCTTTGTAGTAGATGTGCGCATCGAGCAACTTGGCAGCGTTGCGTGGTGCGTTGCGCTCGACGAACTCGGTGTCGTCCAACTCCACATCATAGACTTTATGGCAGTTGGTACACATAAAGTGCGCGTGGGGGTGGGTGTAGCCGTCGAAATGGGCGTTGATTCCATCAATACATAGTGCCAGTATTGCACCGTGCTCGTGGAGTAGGTGGAGTGTGTTGTAAACCGTTGTTCGTGAGAGTGTTGGAATGTCCGACACGAGCGCTTGGTAAATCTCATCAACGGTTGGGTGGGTGCGGTTTCTCAGCAGGTAGTTCATCACTGCCACACGTTGCACCGATGGCCTAATGCCCAACTTAACCAAGTGTTCCTTTGCTGTTTTCATATTGTGAGCTGTGTAAATGTGGAACAATTACAAAAATGACTTCATTGCAAAGGTACAAACTTTTTCTAAAACTCCAAATAATTTTGCAATAATTTTCAATTATTTTTAGAAGGTATGATTATAAAGAAAGAAGATAGCAGGCCTATGTGGGTAAACTCCCAAGCCTGCTATCTTCTCTCTTACTTTTGCAACAGCGAATGTTGCTTTTTATTCTCTGTCGGGATGAAGAGATTCGAACTCTCGGCCTCCAACTCCCGAAGCTGGCGCGCTAACCGGACTGCGCTACATCCCGAAACCCAATGATTGCTAACAGCCTACCACATAGCCATTGCTCATTTGGGCGGTGCAAATATACAACAAATTTCCATATTTCGGCAAGTTGTTGCAGTCAATCGATGGCTTACTCAAAGACTAAATCTGCAATAGGCCAAATTTGCGGGCGATGTCCCACTTCTTCGAGGAGTAGAACTCAACAAATGACTTGTCGAAATGCTCTTCCCAGAGAGTGCGAATGTCCTCGAAGGTGTAGCTCTCCAAGAGGTTGGAGGTCTGCACCATAACGGCATAGAGAAATTCGGCCTCCTCTTCGCCTAACTTTATCTCCTTAGCCGACGAGGGGGTGTGAATCAGGATGCCCTCATCGGTAAGCTCGGGTGTGCCACCTACCCACACAAGGCGAGCTTTGTCGTTGTAGATGCGGCAACCGTCGGGCTTAATCAGGTGGTCGGTGATGAGCGAGGGGATGACGGTTGTGGCAGGCACTTTTGCCCCAAACCACTTATGAACAGGCCTCTCCAAGCCGTTGCCTACCAGCCAGTTGGCCAACGAGAGGTTGAGTCCTTCGCCCACCATATCGAGCGAGTAGCCCCTATTCTCGGCAAAGGGCACTTCGTTGTTGGCAAATGGGTTGGGTAGGCGGTCTTTGCGCCTTACGCCAAACTCCTCGGGCGAGAGTCCCGAGCGCGAGTGGATGGTCATTGCGTAGCGATGCCAGAAGGCCGAGCCTATGAGTTCGGCACGGAACATCTGCCTAACCACCTCGGCTGCGTCAATGCTCTCTTGCAACGTCTCGGTTGGCAGTCCATACATAAGATAGGTGTGAACCATAATGCCGGCGTAGTAGAAGTTGCGCATAGCTATGGTGGCCTGCTCGATGGTTATGCCCTTGCCAATCATCTCCAAGAGGCGGTCGCTGGCCACCTCCAAGCCTCCGCTTACGGCCACGCAGCCTGCTCGGGCCATCAGAGCGCACAAGTCGCCCGTATAGCTCTTTTCAAATCGTATGTTTGTCCACCAGCTAAACTTATCTCCCCTGCGCAGTAGTTCGAGCGAGAGTTCTTTGAGCAGTTTGGGTGGGGCGGCTTCGTCCACAAAGTGGAATCCGCGTGAGCCTGTCTGTGCGGCCACACGTTCCATATTGTCCACAATCTCGGCTGCCGAGAGCGAGGCGTCGTAGCAACCTATGTAGTCGAGTGAGGTGTCGCAGAAGGCGCACTTGGCCCAGTAGCAACCGTGAGCCAACATCATCTTGTTCCACCTGCCGTCGCTCCATAGGCGGTGCATTGGGTTTGTCACCTCTGTCAGTGAGAAGTAGAGCGAGTGGGGGAGTCCGTCGAAGTCGGGGCAACCACGCTCGCGGTGGGATATGTGGCCCGAGCCCTCGGTGTAGCCCTCGGCTGTGTAGGTGTGGAGCAGTTCGCCACCCGAAAGGATGCGCTCCAAGGCCAGTTCGCCATCGTCGAGCACAACGTAGTCCACATAGCGGAAAATTTCCTTGTCGGTCATAGCCCTAAGCTCGGTAGTGGGGTAGCCACCGCCAATGATTACCTCAATGGTGGGGTGGTTGCTCTTGATGTACTGACCTATGCGCAAAGCCCCCAGCAGATTGCCCGGGAAAGGAACGCTTATACCCACCCTGCGTGGAGCGGTGCGCTCAATATGGGCGTGGAGCAGTTCGCACATTGTGTTCTCCACAAAGTTGCGGGGCTTGGCAAGCTCTTGCTCTATGGCCGAAAATTCGCCAATCGCGAGCGAAAGACTCTCGGCATACTTAACAATCTCAAACTCAGGACATACGGTGGCTCTTATGAAGTCGCTCAAATCTTGCAAATAGAGCGTTGCCAAATACTCGGCACAATCCTTCGTGCCAAGCGAGCCAAAGCTATCCTCCACGTTTGCTGCTCCCTCAAAACGGCTTGCCTGAGGCAAAAATTCGGGCGAGCAGATGAGGTTGGCCACCGTTGGGTCGTCGCCTCTGAGGAAGGCCATAACGGTGTCGATGGTGGCAATGTAGTCGCCTCGGAGTGCCCACATACGATTGCAATTCTCGTCGCCCTCGCCGTCGTAGTTGTCGAAGAGGTTGGCGAGGCCCTCGCGAGAGAATATGCGGCTGAGGGTCTCAATCGAAAGGTCGGCCTGCTCGACCGAGTAGCCTCTCTGGCGCAAGTAGCCTGTGAGGTAGGCGGTGGCAGGGTAGGGGCAGTTGGGCTGCACAAATGGGGGTGTGAGTAGTAATATGTCGGTCATAGTGCTCTATGGTATTTCTATGGTAAGCGTGTCGTAGGCAAGGTGCATATTGGGGGGCAGCAGGGGCTCTTCGTGAACGTGTAGTCCGAGCTGGTGGGATATGTGAGTGAAGTAGGTCTGCTTAGCACCCACCTTGCGGGCCAATTCGATAGCCTCGGGGAGCGAGTAGTGCGACAGGTGGGGCTGGTGGCGCAGAGCGTTCACAACAAACACATCCAACCCCTCCAACTTACTCAGCTCTTTGTCGTCGATGTGGTTGAAGTCGGTCAGATAACCTATGCCTCCCACCCTAAATCCCGTTACGGGCAGTTGGTAGTGGCGACCAAATATGGGGGTAACATCCATCGTACCCACTCTAAAAGGCTCATCCTCAATAGCCCTAAGATTGATGTCGGGCACACCGGGGTAGCGGTGCTGACCAAAGGCGTAGTCGAAATTCTTTCTCACCACAGCCCCAACGGTGTTGGTGGCGTAGATGGGTATGGGCTTGGCGCAGAAGTAGTTGAATGCCCTAACGTCGTCGAGTCCGATGATGTGGTCGGTGTGCTGGTGGGTGAGCAATATGGCGTCAATATCCCTTATATTGGCACGCAACATTTGGTAGCGGAAGTCGGGCCCCGAGTCGATGATGATTCTCGTTGTGCCGTCCTCAATCATTGCCGAAGTGCGCAGGCGTTTGTCGCGCGGGTCGCTCGATAGGCATACTGGGCAGAGGCATCCAATCATTGGCACTCCTTGCGAAGTGCCTGTGCCAAGAAAAGTGAGTTTCAACATAGTCAATCGGTTGGGTTCTCTTTTGTGGAAACTTTTAGTTGTCAGTACAAAAGTATAAAAAAACGGCCCATCCGCAAAGGATGAGCCGTTAATTTGCAATTATAAATTTAACGTTAGTTTCGCGAATTTAGCGCAATGTAAGTTGTTGATTCTATATAACCACTGTTGTGCGCAAATCGCAAAACTTACGTTAAGGGCTTTTGCAAAGCCCATTTAATACTTACATTCCTCCCTAAATCCCTCCTTTGTCAAAGGAGGGACTTGGTCAAAGAGCCTTAGCGAGGCTCTTTGAGAAGCGGAAGTTTCGGGATTTCAACTCGTTGAAATTCCCCAACTCACCTTAAGTTTTCTTCTGAGTAACTTTTTCGACCCACTTAACCATACCAAGCATCCCGCCCATCGAGATGAGGCAGAAGCCTGCAAATACGGCCCAGCACATCCACTGACCGGGGAAGGTGTTGAGCATAGTCACACCAATGGCGATGAAGAGGTTGCCGATAG